>NZ_NWTD01000011.1:0-144096 GCF_002532005.1 Sinorhizobium sp. NG07B
ACAGGGGTCAGGTTCGCGCATATCTCGAAATGACAGGCGCAGAGCTCGGCCTGATCGTCCTGATGACGAGTGCGACGGCAGTCGCCGTCAACTCCGCAAAGGTGCCTTCGCCGCCATCCTGACGACGAGAGCAGATCTCCTGCAGAATGCCTATCGGCTCATTTCGTAGTGGTAACCACCACCGCGGCACGAGCGAGCCGCGGGTTTAACTCGCTAACCTGGACGGAACTGCATGTCCTATCTTGCTTGGATTGATTTCGACCCCGAGGAACGACGACGCGCTCAAACGCTCATCGATCTTTTCAAACAACCAGAAGCTCGCGACGAGCTAGGTTTGGGAACAGTGCGCGATGGCCTTGCCGATCTTCTTTTTCCCGGGACCAGCACGATCCAGACTCGGCTGCGCTACATGCTGTTCATTCCTTGGACCTATTGCGAGGCGCAAAGCCGCAAGGCGACGCAAGCAGAACGGACAAACATTGCTCGCGATCTGGAATTCCGGCTGAGCGAAGCGCTGCTTCGCGGCAATGAGACGACCGGTGTGATTGGTCGTGATGCGGGCCGCGACCTCAAGCGGCTTGCCTCAAGCGTGTACTGGGCAGGCCTTAACACCCTTGGCATCCGTACTATGATGGGTTCGCAGGCGACCTTCCTGTCCTATGGTCCGGAAAGTCTCAAGGATCACGACCTGAAGCTTTGGTCATCGAGCCTGCCGAAGGCGCCCGAAGATCTGTTTGAGCAAGCCACGTTCGCGCTGACGCTGAAGGAAGCGGACTTTTTGCGCGATCGCATTGCCAGTAACGCAAAGCCGAGCCTGTTGAATGAGCTGGCGCGGACGGGAAAGCCTTTCAGCCAGGATTGGCCATGGCAGGTGGGCGAGAGTACCATTTCAAAGTTCAATCGCTCGCTACTGCGACACGCCGAGAGGTTCTCCGGCGTGATGTATGGCGCAAGCTTGCTTTACAATCTCTTGTTAGCGCTGCGTGCCGCTGAACGACCAAACGCAAAGAAACACGCAGATGCTTCAGCGCTGATGGAGCATTACCGCTCGCGTCTCGACGACTGGAGGACGAAGCTCGAATTCCTGGACCTGGACAGTTGGGACCTGGACGATCTCTTTAGCCTGATTGGGACGACAAGCCACAGTTTGACGAAAGCGTCCCGCGACTTTATCCGGGGCTGGGCATCCATAGCGCGGAGCGGCGCAAAGCATCTGGAAACGGACAGCTCTGCTATCGAGCTTCTGAAACATCGCGAACGTGACCTCAAGCGGCTAAAGGCGCGGCTTCTACACGATGCGCCACTGGAAAGATGGTCGGGCGCCTCGGGTGACGCGCGTCTCGATTTCAGATGGGGCATCTCCAGAAACTACCTTGGAGAACTCGCCGATGCCGGCTGAACCCGCTTTTCACCCT
Organism: Sinorhizobium sp. NG07B; assembly: GCF_002532005.1. Taxonomy (NCBI): domain Bacteria; kingdom Pseudomonadati; phylum Pseudomonadota; class Alphaproteobacteria; order Hyphomicrobiales; family Rhizobiaceae; genus Sinorhizobium; species Sinorhizobium sp. NG07B. The sequence continues at coordinate 1,416 of NZ_NWTD01000011.1, forward strand.
GAAAATCGCCAGCTCTATACGGCGCTTATGCGGGCGCCCGATCAATACCGGTTCGACAACGCCGTGGCGACGACCTACTCGCTTGACTTCGAAACGGCCCTCACCATTCCGATCACTATCGTTTTTCGAGATGCCGAGAACCGCGACGAGATGTTGCGAAGCCCGCTGGCCCTGCTGCAAAGCGTCGAGCGAATGGCCGGCAGCATGGCCATCTACTGCGACAGAGGTCGCATCAAGGAGGCGCGGCCGAATGCGGCGCGTCTGATGGCACTGTACGAAAAGACGATCATCGAGGTTGCCGCTCCTGGCGGCGGTGCCTTCCATCCCAAGCTTTGGTGCATCCGTTTCAAACCCGAGCGCGAGGGTCAGCCTACGCGCATGCGGCTTGCGATTCTTTCCCGAAACCTCACGAATGACAGGTGCTGGGATTTGGCTCTTTGCCTCGACGGTAGGGTCCAAGAACACATCAACCCTACTAACGAGCCGATTGTGCAGCTTCTGCGTGCCCTTCCGGGCCTTGCAAATTCGGTCACTCGTCCGGCGGCGCCAAAATTTCTTCCGTCGCTATTGCGTGACCTCGAGCGCTGCAGCTGGGACGATCTCCCTGCAGGGGCGACCAAAGTCAGCTTCGCAGTCAATGGTCTGGATTCAAGCGTATGGTCCCCGCAAAAAGGTGACCGCCTTGCCATCCTGTCGCCTTTCGTCAGCGGTGACGCGCTTGCGCGCCTTGCCCAAGGCTACGACCAACCCTCGGCCTGTCAGCTCGTCGCTCGTGCTGAGGAACTCGACTGCATCAAGCCTGACATTCGCAAGCATTTCGAGATACAGACCCTCGATGACCGGGCGACGCGTTATGAGGAAGAAGATCGTGACGACCCAGGTGCCGCCGATCTTGAAGGCCTGCATGCCAAGGCGTATATAGTCGAGCGCGGCTCGCGTCTGCACATTCATCTTGGCTCTGCCAACGCAACAACTGCCGCCCTGGTGGCTGCCCGCGGCGGCCGCACGCAGAACGTCGAAGTTATGGCGACCCTCGATGGTCCCAAAAGCCGCATGGGTTCAATTGCAGACACATTGTTTTCGGATGGATTTCAGCGCCTTTTGACGCCCTATGTGCCGTCGGCGCCGATCGAGCAGGATGCTGCTGCAGCTGCTGAAAAGGTCCTGGAAAAATTGCGCACCAAGATCGCAGCACAGCCGTTCGATCTCCACTGCACGCAATTGACTGAAGGCATTGGCCTCGAACTGGCTATTGCCGGCAAAACGGCTCCGATCGAAATTCCAGTGGGCGTGAGATGTTTCATTCGGCCGATCACGGTTGCGAATGAACAGGGCTACGATGCAGCACCCCTGCTCTCTGGCAGGGCTTCGAGGATGGCTATCAGCACTGTTCCGTTGAGCGATGTCACCCGTTGGCTGGGGTTGCGGCTCCGGGACGCGGAAACCGGCGTAGAGATTGCCTTTACCTTGGGTGCCCGGCTCCTTGGCTTGCCCGAGGGCCGGGACGCTGCCGTCCTGCGGGCCCATATAGCCAATGTCGAGAACTTCTTCCGCTATCTGAGCATGCTTCTCGGAAGTTTGGGTGAAGGCACTTTTCTGGAGAGCGAAAAGGCCGGTGAAGGACAATGGCTTCGACGACTTGGTCAAGGTGGAAACGCGCTCCTGGAACCAATGGTACGGGCTCTCGCGCTCGCTGGCGACGAGCTTGCCGAGATCCATCAGCTCATTGAACACCTGAAGGACCCCGACACGGGCAAGAGCATCGTCCCCGAAGATTTTTTGAAGTTGTGGGCCAGCTTTGCGCCGCTCGTGACGAACAAGGCCACCCGAAAATGACCTATCAAGCAGAAGAGCATCTGAAGCTGCTCAAGCCCTTTCAGCGCGCCACGGTCGACTATGTATTTCGACGTCTTTTCACCGACCCCCGGCCGACGAGGCAGTTCCTCGTTGCCGATGAGGTCGGTCTTGGCAAGACCATGGTGGCACGGGGCGTCATTGCGAAGGCGATTGAAGACCTGAATGGCAAGGTTGATCGTATCGACGTCGTTTACATTTGCTCAAACCAGACGATTGCCGAACAGAACATCAAGTCGCTCAACGTCATCGGCTCGGCGACAAAGCCGTTGAACACCCGCCTCACCTTGCTTCCGCTCGAAATCGAGCAGGATGGCGGGATTGCCTCCAGACCTATAAATCTCATCAGTCTTACCCCGGGAACGGCACTCGATCTCAAGTCATCGCTGGGCACCGCAAAGGAACGGGCTCTCATCTACGAGATGCTGAGGAAGCGACTCGGCATCCGACATAGGGGCATACAGCGGGTTTTCCGTGGAGGTGTCGATGCCGAAAACTGGCCCGGCTGGACCGACTGGATGCGCGGCCAGAAAATCTCCGAAGAGATTTCCGAGAATTTCAACGCTGCTGTCGGAGACGAATTCATAGAGCGAATTCGTGCCGCCGCGGAGTTGGCGAGGAGCAAAATAAATCCAAACTATCCGGTCGACCAGCGACCGGCTAGCATGATTGGCGAATTGCGCCGTATCCTGGCACGGATCTGTGTGGATGCGCTGAGCCCGGATTTGATCATCCTCGATGAATTTCAGCGATTTGCCGACTTGCTGCACGAGCACGATGAGCAGTCGGCGCCCGAAAAGGCAGCCGCGGCGGAACTCGCGCGTGCTCTCTTTTCCTACTCCGGCGCCGACGGCTCGAAAGCGCGCCTGTTGCTACTATCAGCTACGCCATACCGCATGCTGACATTGAATAGCGACGATCCGGAAGAGGGCGATCACTACGGTGACTTCTTGCGCACCATGCGCTTCCTGTTCGGGGAAGAAGATGGTGACGCTCGGATTAGGGAACTCGAAATAGAGCTCAAGGGGTTCCGTCGTGCGTTGCAGGCAATGCCCGAGACAAGAGCTCACGTCCGCGTCCAGCGTGACCGGGTCCAGCACATCCTGGGCGAGGTCATCGCCCGGACCGAGCGCGTGGATTCCACCGACGACCGCAACGCTCTGGTCAAGGAAAGCAAGCCAGAGCTGACGATTGAGACGGAGGACCTCAAGGAGGCGAAGGCTATTGCCCAGGTCGCGGCCATTGTCAGCGCGCCGGGCATCGTCGAGTATTGGAAGTCGTCGCCATACCTGCTCAATTTCATGCGTGAATACAAGCTTCGCCAGAAACTACAGACGCTGAAACTGCAGCCCTCCAGCGAACTGCGCAGCGCAATCAAGGCTGCTGCTCCGTTCCTGATCAGCAAGGAGCAGGTCGAGGACTATGCTGAGATTCCGCTGAGGAACGCGAGAATGCGCGCGGTGGCCGACACAGCGTTCCAGCACGGACTTGATCGCGCGTTGTGGCTTCCACCTTCTCGACCAACATATGGAGAGCAGGTCCCGGCAACGAAGTCGCTCATATTTTCAGACTGGTCGATGGTGCCGGACGCGATCGCTGCACTTCTCTCGCATGAAGCAAGCCGTCGCATGGGCATGACGAGCGATCTGGTTAGCCGCACCAGCCGCCCAATTGGCATTGAGGAGATGATGCCAATGCTCTGCCCCTCCCCCACACTGGCGGCATGGATAGACCCCTTGGCAATGGAGCGCCGGTTTGGACGTGCGGCAAGCTATAAGGAGCTGCGCCGCCAGGCGGTTGGAGTGCTCACCGAGCACATCGACAAAGAGCAACTATTGCGTCTGTCCGGAAGATCCGATCGACTCCTCCCGCTCAACCTGGAAAATGAGCTAGGTAGACGCGTGGACTGGAGTAGGGTGGGCGCCATCGAGCACGAAGGCCACGAGGAACATGGGGCAATGGCGCGCGCCATTGATGTGCTCACGAACGCGCTCGAAGCCGAAGAGCATTCCGACGATCAAGATGCCCGAGATGTCTACGACAAACTCGCAGACTTTGCCCTTGGATCGCCAGCAACTTGTGCCCTTCGAGCACTTGGTCGCCTATGTCCGGAGCTCCCATTAGACGATCCTGCTCTCGTCGGAGCGGCAGTCGCGATCGCTCTCGGCTTCCGGACTTTGTATAACCAGCCGGAAAGCCGGGCGTTGTTGGCAGAGACATCGCCCCTGAACTATTGGCGCCAGGTCATTACGCATGCCGCCGCGCACGATTTGTCCGCAGTCTTGGATGAATATCTCCAACTGGTCCTCGACGCTGAGCGCGGCGGCGAACTGCAAGCGGATAGACGCGCGGGACTGGTTGCTACCAAGGTCGTCGAAGTTGTTGCATTGCGGCCGGCTCAGATAACGCTCGATCACTGGACTGCCGGGCGCTCACGCTTGCACGACAAGACATTCGAGGTGCGAGCGCGTTTTGCGATGCGATTTGCGACAAAAGCGGAGGATGAAAAAGGTGTCCGCCGCACGACGCTCGTCCAAGCCGCCTTCAAATCTCCTTTCCGCCCGTTCGTACTGGCGACAACTTCGATTGGTCAAGAAGGCCTGGATTTCCATAGTTATTGTGCGCGGATCATTCACTGGAACCTGCCGCGTAATCCCGTCGACATTGAACAGCGCGAAGGCAGAGTCCATCGCTTTAAGAATCATGCTGTCCGTCGCAACATTGCTTTCAAGTTCGGCGAGTTCGCACTGAGCGAGGATGGTCGTGTCGCCCCTTGGGAGAACATGTTCGAGGCCGCCCGGCAGCAAGAGATCGCACAGGGTCGCGCCGGCGATATCGTGCCGTTCTGGGTATATCCCGGCGACGAAAAAATTGAGCGCGTTGTGCTCCTCCCCCCGTTTAGTAGAGAGGTCGAGCGCTACGAGAATTTGAAGAAGTCTCTGGCGACCTATCGATTGGCGTTCGGTCAGCCCCGCCAAGATGAGTTGATCAACCTGTTTTCCGCGTTCGGAAACGACGTGATAGCGGAGCTGTCCTACCTGCAAATATCGCTCAAACCACAGCCGAAAAGCGAACGCTCGCCTTATGGCAGACCTATTTCACCCGTCGAATTGCACCATTGAAAGGCACATCATTTTCTTTATTTGTGCAGTCCGATGGGTGCTCCCATTAGACCACTCCCCACGCCCGAAACCTCCCCCTCCCCGTCATCTCGCGCAGGCCGAGCTCCAAAACGATCCGCCGCGCCGCCTGCGGCGTCACCTCCAGCGTCTTTGCCACCGTCCCGGCCGACACCAATGGCTTGGCCATTACCAGTTCGACCAGCTCCGGCAATTTCGAAGACGTCCGCCGCCCCTCCAGTTTTCGCTCGAACATCGTCTTCGCCAATGTCAGCCGGTCATGCTCCTTCATTCCGATCTCGGCCGCCGCGATCAATCCGTGAGCGATGGCGAGCAGTCTTGTCTCGCGGTCGCGGTGCCGGCGCCGATCGACAGGAATGGTTTTCAGACCGAGATTGATGGCGGCGAGATGGGCGCCTGTGGTGATGCCGCAGTCCCGAAGGATTGACGCGGCCAACAGCCGGCCGAGCCATGGCGCGTGCTGAAGGACGGCAAGCTCATTCCAGGCATCGAGAGCAATGATCGCCCGCAGCACCGCCGGCAGGTTTTCGGCCTGGCGCAACACGCCGCGCCATTCGTCGAGCCGGGCATCCTCGTCCCAGTCGAGATCGTAGATCATCGGATCTTTTTCCGCACGGCTATCCGCTGCGCGGTTGCCGTCGGCTCGGCCGGGACGTTTCGCGTTCTCGATGGCTGCCTCCGATCGTGCCAGCACCGCATCAATGGCGGCATAGTCGACGCCGGGCAGATTTTCCGCGTCGTCATCGTACCCTTCCCCTTCCGGATCCACCGGGACCGCGCGCGGGGTGGTGATAGCCGCCTCCGCCGCGTCAGTGCTGGCGGCTGTGATCTCCGAAGTCTGTCGCAGGGTGCGAACGCCGTCGGGCGATAAGGCCCATTCGGGCGAATGACCAGCAATGCGCCGGCGGGTGCGCAGAACGTCGCGGGCGATTGTCAATTCGTGGGTGGGCGTGCGAACGTCGCGCGTGGCGTCGTGAAGGACGAGGTCTTCGAGATGGACAAGTTCGCCGTCGATCCACAGCGAGGCGCAGGCCTCGGCGAAATTTTGCCGTTCGAGGAAGCCCGAACCGACCGGCGAGCGGGCGATGCGTTCGTCAAGACGCGTGAGGGCGATACCGGCGTCAAAAGCCGGCCGCATCAAGGCACTCATACTGATTTTCGCGAGATCGTAAGCCATTGAAATCATGGTAAATGATTTCTTACAGGAACTCTATCTGAATATTAGGGTTCCTCACATGGTATGATTTCCGGTTGGAGGTCTCACCTTCGATAAGTCATGCTTATCGGAAGTGTTACGTACATGCTTGTTGTACGCACTCGGAAGCCATGATATAAGCTGGTCGTGAGCCAATATCGGAGGGTTCGATGCCGCAGACCAGCTACAAGATCAGCGAAGCCCGGAAAAATTTCGCCGAGGTGCTCGAACGCGCCAACCACGGCGAGGAAATCGTCATCATGCGCGGCAACGAAGTGTATGCCCGCATTGGCCCGGCCGACGGCGGCAAGCGCCCGTTCGGCCTGCTGCGCCAGCGTGGCCTGCCCGACGACCTGTTCGGCGCGGTCGATACCGAACAGGCCGCCATCGATGCCGGCGATTGGAATGACGACGTCGGCGTCTGGCAGGGCAAGCCTTCGGATAAAGACAGCCGCTCGTGAAAATTCTGCTCGACAGCCACGCCGTCTACTGGTGGACAATCGGCAGCGACCGGCTTTCCTTGAAGGCTCGGTCGCTGATCGAAGACAAGGCCAACACCATCCTGGTCAGCGCCGTCTCCTTCTATGAACTCGACAACAAGATGCGCCTCAAGAAGCTCGACCTGAAGCCGCAGGAATTGCGGGCCGCCGTCACAGCCAGCGGTTTACAGACGCTGGCGATCAGTGATCTGCATGCCGAACTGGCGGCCAGCTTCGACTGGGACCATCGCGATCCGTGGGACCGTATTCTTGCTGCGCAGGTGCGGCTCGAACATTGCACCTTTGTGTCGCTCGACAGCGCCTTCGACGCGGTGTTGCATGAACGGATCTGGTAAAGGGCAACAGCGGTGAAGATTTGCGTCGAAATTGCCGAGGCAGCGGAGCGACTTGACGAATTGATCGACCTTGCCCTGCGCGATGATGAGGTTGTCATCTGTCGGGACGGGAATCCCTTTGCCGTCATCGTGGCAATTCCAAGAGCGGGCCACGGCACGATCGATGACTTTCTGGCGCTGGCAGCCGCGGGTCGCCCGACGATCTGTGACCAGACCTCAAACCACGACGAATTCTATGACGAGACCGGACTGCCAAAATGAGCAAGCCGTCGTCACCTTCGATCGAAAAACGCGCCGAGGGACTCGACACGATCGCCGCGGTGCTGCCGATCGGACGGCGCAATAAACTAGCCGAACTGCTGACCGACCAGGATGTCGAAACGCTCCGCCATCTGGTCAATGCGGGCATGGGCGAGAATACGTTGCGGGCACTGACCTCCGACCTCGCCTATCTCGAAGCCTGGTCGCTGGCGGCCGTCGGCAGCCCCCTCCCCTGGCCGGCGCCGGAGGCGCTGCTGCTGAAATTCGTCGCCCATCATCTATGGGATCCGGCGAAGCGGGAGGGTGATCCCGATCACGGCATGCCGGATGATGTCGACCGGGCCTTGCGGGACGGCGGCTTTCTCCGGTCGACCGGACCGCACGCCCCGGACACCGTACGGCGACGGCTAGCCAACTGGTCGACACTGACCAAGTGGCGCGGTCTCGATGGCGCTTTCGCCTCCCCTGCCCTCAGGTCGGCCATCCGACTCGCGGTGCGCGCCGTGCCGCGGCCACGCCGCCGCAAGAGCGCCAAGGCGGTGACCGGCGATGTGCTGGCCAAACTGCTGACGACCTGCGGCTCGGAAAGTCTGCGCGACATTCGGGATCGGGCTATCCTGATGGTCGCCTTCGCGTCGGGCGGTCGCCGGCGCAGTGAAGTCGCTGGCCTGCGCAAGGCGCAACTGACGACGGAGGCGCCGGTAAAGGGCGAGGATGAAGTCCCCCTGCCCTCGCTGTCCATCCATCTCGGGCGCACCAAGAATTCCGGCGCAGGCCAGGATGAGGTCGTCTATCTCACCGGCCGGCCCGTGGAAGCGTTGACCGCCTGGCTCGCGGCCGCGAAGATCGACGGCGGCAGTGTGTTTCGGGCGATCGATCGCTGGGGCAATGTTTCCAAGCGGGCGCTCGATCCGAAGGCGGTCAACGATATCGTCAAGCAACGGGCGGAACTGGCTGGGCTGGACCCGGCGGAATTTTCCGCCCACGGACTGCGATCCGGATATCTGACGGAGGCCGCCAATCGCGGAGTCTCCCTCCCCGAAGCCATGGAACAGTCAAGGCATCGGTCGGTCCAGCAGGCATCGAGCTACTACAACAACGCGGACCGCCGAAGCGGCCGCGCTGCTCGTCTTATCTAGCTTACTCGGAAATCCGCCGATCGGCCCAGATTAACGCCATTGCCGAGTCAACATCAACGATGGCTGCGAGAACGAACGTCCCCATACCCTCTAAAGGCCTTTCATATCTCGCACGTTGGCCAGTCCCGTTCCTGCGAGCCCCCTCATCGTGTCGGCTTTCAAAAGCAACTGGTCGAACTTCAGGCCCGTCTCCTTTGCGATCTCCTCGAGCGATACTTGGTATTTCTTGAAGCGGCCTGGCCGTGGATAATGGCAAGATAACTCCCCGCCGCGAAACAATGCGATCGATCAGGTTCCACCTTGATATTATACGTGGACGTCACGCAGCACCTTTCGCTTGGCGCCCGATCCACTCTTATGAAATCAGCCACTTAGCCTGTTGTCTGCAGACAACAAGGCTTTTTGAAAGGCTTCGTCGCGGTGACATGTCAGCAAGGTTCGTTCGCTCGGTCATGCACTCCTCGCCTGCCCCCCACGACTGCGTAGCGAGGCCATCAACATCGACCCCAAGGCAAATTCCCCCCTTTTCGCACGGGATGTCAGGTCGCGAAGGTAGCCACCCGCCGAATTGATATGCCCTGCCCGTTCGAGGATACACGCCATCGTCGCAGCCGCGTTTTCGGGTCCCATCGTGTCGCAAGCATCCTGGTAAGCGGAGGGACTGACCCCAAGCATTGATCGCACCACGACGGCCGCGGTCATCAGCTCCCGCCAGGTACTAATTGAGCCGCCTGGCCCATATGCGTCGATTTCCGGGCACGCTCGAAGTACCAATCCCAACGGGAAAGTTTTCAGCTCCTCGCTCCGTCGTTCGTTGTTCTGGCTCGGTGGTGCCCCCTGCTCTTTTCCAGAGCTAGGTTCAAGTTCACAGATGGATTCGGTTTTTGAATTCTGTTTGTGACGCTCATTGTGAGCATCATTGGTGCTAATATCTTGGTGATTCTTCTGCAGTTCCAATCGGTTGACGATTTCCTCCCGAAGCAGGACGAGTTCCTCAAGGATCGACTCGAGATCCACCATTGTCGGAGACCGCGGAATGCGTCCGACGCAGGCCACATACATTTCCTCGATGGCTTCCCAGTCACCCCAAACGCCCTCCTCAATCGCCGCCGTGATGATCTTTCGGACATCCCGGCGGCAGATGGTAAGATCCTCCTTGGCCCTGCGGAACGCAGCACGGTCTGCCACAACCTGCTGTGCCAGGCCGGCGAGCTCTTCTGACCGCATTAGAAGGGGCGAAAGATCAAAGCCAAACGCAGCTTCGATCTCCCCAGCCCGGTCTTTACGGGCGTAACGCTTTCCATTGGCGCTGTCTTTGCGGATGATTAGCCCCGCCTCTACCAGAAGCGCTATGTGCCGGCGCAAAGTAGCTCCAGCGATTCCATGGGCCCGAAGCGTTAGTTGGGCGTTTGACGGAAAGACGATCAACGACGAGCCTTGCCGAAGTTCATTCTCGGGAAAGAAGCTCAACAATGCGTCAAGCACCGCAAGGCTTCTGTCCTGGAGCCCCAAGGGCTCGCGTGCCTCGGATACGTCTCGAAACACTTTCCATTTCTCGACCGACTTTTCAGCCTTGATTTCAGTGACAGCAATCTGTCTCCTCACCAAGGCAAGCGTCATCGGTCGCCGCCCGAAAGGCGCCGTCACATGTCCACTCTGCATTTTCCTTCACCTATCCAATAGGCAAAAGAAATCCGCTCACCGAAACGGCGCCAAAGACTCTTGACTGCGATTCATGGAAATGCGATTCTCAGGCTGCTTAGACCAATGAGAGAGGCTTCCACGACGGCGTCGTTCGGGGGCCTTTTTCTTTTGCTACTTCCTTCCTCAATTATCCTTCAGACGATGGATTAACTTTCTTAAAGCTCTCATAGAGACCAGGAAGCTGCTCCATCACGAAGACGGCGAATGCCTCATCACGATCCCTGCTGATTTGAATCTTGCAATGCTTCGCCGAGACCGAAAGCTTCGCGATTTCTGCGCCAGCGGTAGACCTTGCGACCGCGGGAGTAACACGTGGCACCGACTCGCTTTTGTCCGCCTTTTTCAGGGCGCGAACCACAGCCGTAAAGCGATCATCCGAATCCTTGTGGCCGAATGACTTCTCTTCGGTTGCTTTGCGCGCCTTCGATTCAGACCGGGAGACCTTCAGGAGGTCTGCGAGCTCCTGCCACCGCCCGCGGCCGATCTTCGGTGCGCGTCCGATCGCCGTGACAATCCACTCTGGTATTGCCTGAGCCACTGCGATGAGCTTTGAAACTTCTGCCCTATCCACCGATAATGCAGATTGGATCAAGGGGCGTTGAAATCCGGCCGCTTCAAGTTTGTTCGCAAACGTCGCGCGCTCGATAAAGCTAAGATCCTCGCGCGCGGAGTTCTCGATCCCTTGTGCTACGACAAGTCGGTCGTCGTCCAGGTTACGAACATATGCCTTGACCGAAATACCAAGCTCTGTCGCAACACGCAGCCGGCGATGCCCATAGGCAACCTGATATCGAGATGGTTCAGTGGGGTGCTGGCGGACAAGGATCGGCATCTCTTGTCCATGTTCTTTAATTGATGCCTTGAGCGCCTCGATTGCCGCCACATCCTGATCCCAGAAGCGATCGGCGAATGGCGACGGGTCGACGGAGAGCGGATCCAGGTCGAGGGGGAGGGCGCCTTCCGCGATGCGCTGCTTGAGCTCCTCGTAGTCGCGCTCGACTTCCGAAAAAGTATCCTTCAACGATCGGACTGCTCCCGATGCTACGCGCTGAACAGGCACACGGGTTTCGCTCGACTGGACCTCATCATTCCCTGCGGCAAAGAGAGATCGGATCGATTGGGTGCGCTTGCTCATAGCCTGCTCCTATCCATCGGTTCAACGTCGGGACCTGCGGTCGGCCGCTTGTTGTCTGCAGACAACAAGCTAAGATGTTGATTTCTCTTGACAGACCCCATCATTGCCTGCCCCAGACTCCGTTGACGAGTTCGATGGCCTCCAGATTCACTGCGTTAATGGATTCCATTGCCCGGTCATAAGTCGAACGCCCAACTGCGCCGCGCGAGAGCTCAAAAAGCGACTGCTTAGTGAGACCCGCGTTGGCAATTGCAGTGGACTTCCAGGCCGATGCGTTCATCACATCTGTCCCGAAAACGTCGCGTAGCAACGCAACGATCTCTTGCTCCGGGACATCGCGCGGGTCGTGCCTGGTGATGAGGAACCGGAGAAAATCGTAATCGAGTCGTCCGCCCGCTTCTTCGATGACGGCTACCAGATCTGACGTCATCAGAAGGAACTGACTCATGGAGGCGACATCCACCATCTGCGGATGGACCGTCACAATCATGCCGGTGGCTGCGTTGAGAGCGCCCATAGTCAAGAAACCGAGCTGGGGAGGGCAGTCTATGATGACGACGTCGAAATCCCGCTCGACCTGATCAATTGCCCCGGCGACTCGTCTAAAGAAGAGATCTTCCGGACGTCCGCGGTTCTGGAGCATGTGCCTCGGGGTCTGGTGCTCGAACTCCATCAGCTCGAGATTTCCTGGAACGATGCTGATCCCGGTAAAATATGTCGGCCGAACGACCTCCTTCATGGTCACTCGTTGGTCGTCGTAACGGATCGCACCGTAGAGCGTGGTGTTTTCGGCAACGTCGAATTCCGGCTGGTAACCGAACATTGCAGAAAGCGACGCCTGGGGATCAAGGTCGATCGCAAGAACGCGATAGCCTTGCAAAGCAAGCCCTTGCGCTAAATAAACCGCGGTCGTTGTCTTGGCAGAACCGCCCTTAAAATTGGCGACGCTTATAATCTGAAGCTTTTCACCATCGCGCCGGCGCGGCCAAAATCTGCTCGCCTCTTTCGGTCTTGCTCCGGCTAGATATTGGCGAAGCTCGTTGATCTGTTCCAACGTGTAGGATCGCCGCCCGGCGTTTCCAAGATCTGGCGACGGGCCCAGGCCATCGAGGGATAGCTGTCGCAAATAGCCATCCGAAACACCAACGATATCGGCGACCTCACCGGAGGTAAAGGAACGTAGGGATTTTTGAGCCATGGGAGGAAAGGCTCGTTCCCCTACAGCCCGCAACCTGGCAGACAGTGCTTCCGCGCGCTGTGTGATGTGCGCGGAAGTCGATGCTAGATTGATTTGTCTGTCAATCACGTTCACTTTGGCCCCAGTTTCAGACGGTTTCTTGGCGTAAGACGCGCTATTTCCGTCTCATGATAACGCACGATTCTGCGAGTCTCGCAAGAGAAATAGGGTTAACAAAACCTTAACGAGACTACTTCCCTTCGCAACGCATTACGGTCACTCGCCGGCTTTCTCCTGCAAATTCAGATCTTTGGCGCGTTGGACGAAAACTCTGATCACGATGCGTTCTACTGTGAATCCTACAAGGTGGCACTGTCTACGCCACTCGGAATTCAAGCCGTTTCATCCCCCTTGAGGATGATTTCGTCCTACGACTCACCTCAAACGACCTTGTAGGATCCTACAACTACCGCTCGATTCTGATCCGTGCTGATTTCCCCGCCGACCAACATCGACGGAGAAATTCATGCAGATTCTCGCGATTTCCCAACCGCGAAATGTCCACGAAGCTCAGCTTCTCCACCGCCACCATCAGCTACGTGCACGCGTTTTCTCCGAGCGCCTGGGCTGGGAGGTCAACGTTGTCGACGGTCAAGAGGCGGACGCGTTCGACGCTCTTAAGCCGACCTACATCCTCGCAGTCTCCGACCGCGGCCAAGTGGCGGGATGCGCAAGGCTGCTTCCGGCCATTGGCCCGACAATGGTGGCTGACGTCTTTGACTCGCTGCTTCCGAATGGACATCTGAACGCGCACTCCGCGATGATCGAGAGTTCCCGCTTCTGCGTCGACACGATCCTCGGGGAGGGCAGGGGAGACGGCACGATGCACGAGGCAACGCTGACCATGTTTGCGGGCATCATCGAGTGGTGCTTGGTGAATGGCATCACCGAAATCGTCACCGTTACTGACCTGCGATTCGAGCGGATCCTCGCGCGCGTCGGCTGGCCCCTACAGCGGCTGGCGGAGCCGAAGAGGATCGGAGTGACGATGGCCGTGGCCGGCATCCTGCCGGCGAATATCGACACATTCCTGCGGCTTCGGCCTGCCGACTACCGTTCCGAACTCAGCACCGTCAGCCAAGCAGCGTAAGGAAGAAAAGCCGTGAACCAGCTTCGCTCTCATCCTCGACTTGTCCGCAAACTCCAGGAGGCGCTCGGCGATCAGCTTTGCGTCGCGCTGGACGACTCAACGGTCGTCGAAATCATGCTCAATCCTGATGGAAAGCTTTTCATCGAACGGCTCGGCCACGGCGTGGCGCCTGCTGGCGAAATGTCTCCCGCGGCTGCGGAAATGGTGATCGGAACAGTGGCGCATGCTCTGCAATCCGAAGTCGACACCGAACAGCCTATCATCTCCGGAGAGCTGCCGATCGGCGGCCACCGCTTCGAAGGGCTGCTCCCGCCGGTCGTCGCCAAGCCGGCCTTCACCATTCGGCGTCGCGCCTCACGTCTGATCCCGCTCGATGACTATGTGCGCTCCGGCGTGATGACCGCAAACCAGGCCTCGACGATCCGCAGTGCGATTTCAGCGCGGCTCAACATCATCATTTCCGGAGGCACCGGTTCCGGAAAGACGACGCTTGCGAACGCGGTCATCGACGAAATCGTTAAGTCTTCCCCGGAAGACCGTCTCGTCATCCTGGAAGATACCGCCGAGATCCAGTGCGCCGCCGACAACGCCGTTCTTCTTCACACTAGCGATACCGTAGACATAGCGCGGCTGTTGAAGAGCACCATGCGGCTACGTCCAGACCGGATCGTCGTGGGCGAGGTCCGCGACGGCGCCGCACTGACGCTGCTCAAGGCGTGGAACACAGGTCATCCGGGGGGCGTAGCCACCATCCATTCCAATACCGCCATGTCGGCACTTCACCGCCTCGAACAACTGACCGCCGAAGCCAGCCAGCAGCCGATGCACGAGGTGATCGGGGAAGCAGTCGATCTCATCGTCTCGATCGAGCGGACGCCGCGCGGGCGGCGCGTCCGCGACGTCATTCAGGTCGAGCGCTTCGCGGGTGGCCAATACGAAATCGAATCCGACAAGCTTACGGAAGAACAGGAGGCGCGCCATGTGGCGTAGAAACGCAGTCATCGCCGCGACTTTCCTTGCGGCGCCTATCGTTCTCGCTTCGGTCGCGCCGGCGCTTGCAAGCTCTGGCGGCAGTCTTCCCTGGGAAGGACCGCTGCAGCAAATCCAGGAGTCGATCACCGGACCGGTCGCCGGCGCCATTGCTCTTGCAGCGGTCGCGATCGCCGGCGGCATGCTGATCTTCGGGGGCGAGCTGAACGATTTCGCGCGTCGGCTCGTCTATATCGTGCTCGTCGCAGGCATCCTACTTGGCGCCACCAACATCGTCGGCCTGTTTGGAGCCACCGGCGCCTCGATCGGACTGGCGAACGAGCAGGCGACCTCCATCGGGCAAGCTGAGGAAGGGGAGGGGGCTCATGGCTGAGTCCCTGTCCCGGCTGCAGCGCAACCGCATCCATCGCGCGCTGTCGCGTCCGAACCTTCTGATGGGCGCGGACCGGGAACTGGTGCTGATCACCGGTCTTGCCGCCGTCATCCTCATCTTCGTCGTTCTCACGATCTATTCAGCGCTCTTCGGCGTGGCCGTCTGGATCGTCATCGTCGGGCTTCTGAGAATGATGGCAAAGGCGGACCCCCTGATGCGACAGGTCTATATCCGCCATATCTCCTACAAGCATTACTACAAGGCGACCTCCTCGCCGTGGCGCCGGTATTGAGGGGCAGGCATGGTCGCTCTCAAACGCTTCCGGGCCACCGGCCCATCCTTTGCGGATCTCGTCCCCTATGCCGGCCTCGTCGACAATGGCGTGCTCCTGTTGAAAGACGGAAGCTTGATGGCCGGCTGGTATTTTGCCGGCCCGGACTCCGAAAGCGCTACCGACCTGGAGCGCAACGACCTGTCGCGGCAGATCAATACGATCCTGTCGCGGCTTGGATCCGGCTGGATGATCCAGGTCGAGGCGGTTCGTATCCCGACATTCGATTACCCGACCGATGATCGCTGCCACTTCCCTGATCCCGTCACACGCGCGATCGATGCCGAGCGGCGCGCGCATTTCGCGCGCGAGCAGGGACACTTCGAGAGCAAACACGCGCTCGTCCTCAGCTATCGGCCGCTCGAGTCCAAGAAAACCGCTCTCAGCAAATACATTTACTCGGACGAGGAGAGCCGCAAGAAGACCTATGCCGACACGGTCCTCTTCATCTTCACAAACGCTGTGCGCGAGATCGAGCAGTATTTTGCCAACACCCTTTCGATCCGGCGCATGGAGACGCGCGAGGTCGCCGAGAGGGGAGGGGAGCGGGTCGCCCGCTATGACGAGCTGCTGCAGTTCGTCCGCTTCTGCATCACCGGCGAGAACCACCCGATCCGGATGCCGGATGCGCCGATGTATCTCGACTGGATCGCCACGGCCGAACTCGAGCACGGGCTGACGCCGAAGGTCGAGAACCGCTTTCTCGCTGTTGTGGCGATCGATGGATTACCGGCAGAGAGCTGGCCGGGGATCCTCAACAGCCTGGACCTGATGCCACTCACCTATCGTTGGTCTTCGCGCTTCATCTTTCTCGATGCGGAAGAGGCGCGACAGAAACTCGAACGCACCCGAAAGAAGTGGCAGCAAAAGGTGCGCCCGTTCTTCGATCAATTGTTCCAGACGCAGAGTCGGTCGGTCGACCAGGATGCCATGACCATGGTCGCCGAGACCGAAGACGCCATTGCGCAAGCCTCCTCGCAACTTGTCGCATACGGTTACTATACCCCGGTCATCGTCCTGTTTGATCATGACCGGGAGGCACTGCAGGAGAAGGCAGAGGCCATCCGCCGGCTGATCCAGGCGGAAGGTTTCGGAGCGCGGATTGAAACGCTCAACGCCACCGATGCCTATCTCGGCAGCCTTCCGGGTAACTGGTACTGCAATATCCGCGAACCGCTGATCAACACCAGCAATCTTGCCGATCTCGTCCCTTTGAATTCCGTATGGTCAGGGAGCCCGGTGGCGCCGTGCCCGTTCTACCCGCCGAACTCGCCACCACTGATGCAGGTGGCGAGCGGCTCGACGCCATTCCGACTGAACCTCCATGTCGACGATGTTGGCCATACGCTGATTTTCGGCCCAACCGGTTCGGGCAAGTCGACGCTGCTGGCGCTGATTGCAGCGCAATTCCGGCGCTACGAACGCGCCCAGATCTTCGCCTTCGACAAGGGGAACTCGCTCCTTCCCCTGACGCTCGCCGCCCGCGGCGATCACTATGAGATCGGTGGCGACGCTCAAGACGAGGCAAAGGTGCTGGCCTTCTGCCCGCTATCGGACCTTGCGAGCGATGCAGATCGCGCATGGGCAACCGAATGGATCGAAATGCTGGTCGTCCTGCAGGGTGTTACCATCACCCCCGATCATCGCAACGCGATCTCGCGCCAGATCGGATTGATGGCCAGCGCAGCCGGACGGTCGCTGTCGGACTTCGTCAGTGGCGTGCAAATGCGCGAGATCAAGGACGCGCTTCATCACTACACGGTCGACGGCCCGATGGGTCAGCTTCTCGACGCGGAACAGGACGGCCTTTCACTCGGTGCGCTCCAGACCTTCGAGATCGAGCACCTGATGAACATGGGCGAGCGCAATCTCGTGCCCGTGCTGACCTATCTGTTCAGGCGGATCGAGAAGAGGCTTGATGGCTCACCGAGCCTGATCGTCCTCGACGAAGCTTGGCTGATGCTGGGCCATCCGGTTTTCCGAAACAAAATCAGAGAATGGCTGAAGGTCTTACGCAAGGCGAATTGCGCGGTCGTTCTCGCGACACAGTCGATATCGGACGCGGAGCGCTCGGGCATCATCGATGTCCTGAAGGAGTCCTGCCCCACCAAGATTTGCCTCCCCAACGGCGCCGCTCGCGAGCCGGGGACCCGGGAGTTCTACCAGCGGATCGGCTTCAACGAGCGGCAGATCGAGATTGTTTCGAATGCAATCCCCAAGCGGGAATATTACGTCGTCACGCCTGAGGGCCGGAGGCTGTTCGATATGGCACTCGGCCCCGTGGCGCTCAGCTTCGTCGGCGCCTCCGGCAAGGAAGATTTGAAGCGTATCCGCACGCTCAGTTCCGAACACGGCCGCGACTGGCCGATCCACTGGCTTCAAACGAGAGGAGTTCACGATGCCGCATCGCTGCTCAACTTCGAATAGATTGGTCGCTGGTATGGCGGCGGTCGTCATGACGATCGGCGCTGTCATGCCTGCGGACGCCGGCACGGCCACAGGTGCTGCGACCGAATGGACACAGGTCCTCAACAATGGCGAGCTCGTATCGCTTGTTGGCCAATCCGGCGAGCAAATCCAGAACCAACTCACCCAGATCAGCCAGCTCGCGCAACAGATCGAAACGCAGCTGAACATCTACCAGAACCTGCTGCAGAACACCGCTACCCTTCCCTCGCACATGTGGGGGCAGGTTGAGAGCGACCTTAATCAGCTGCGCAGCATCGTTGACCAGGGCCAGAGCATCTCGTTTTCCATGGGCAATGCCGATGACGTGCTGCAGCAGCGCTTCCAAAGCTACTCAAGCCTCAAAACCAACCTGCCAGACAATGCTTCTTTTTCGACGACATATCAGTCCTGGTCGGACACCAACCGGGACACGATCGCCAGCACACTCAAGGCGGCGAGCCTGACCTCCGAGCAGTTCGATAGCGAGGAGGGCACGATGTCCTCACTGCGGTCGATGTCCGAGACCGCCGACGGGCAGATGAAAGCTCTGCAGGTCGGACACGAGATCGCCGCGCAACAAGTCGCGCAGATGCAGAAGCTTCGCGGCCTTGTCTCGCAGCAGATGACGATGATGGGAACCTGGCTGCAGACCGAGCAGACCGACAAGGACCTGGCGCAGGCGCGGCGGGAGAAATTCTTCAACGCCGAGGTCAAGAGCATTCCGGAAGGTCAGAAGATGGAGCCCCGCTGGTGAATCGCGCAGTCGTCATTGCCTTGCTCGTACTTGTTGCCGGTCTCTCGTCTGCTGCAACGGTGCTGGTCATCAACATCAGAGAAAATGGCAAACCTACGCTCACTGAGGAGCAGCGTGCCGTTCGCGAAAAGTTTTTTGGCTCCGACAAGGAGTTGCCGCCGATCAAGGATGGCCAGGAGATGCGTCCAAGATGGTGAAATCTAATCTTGAACGATCATTTCTGATCGCGGGCTTCCTTTGCCTCGTCTTTGCAGCTCCGGCCTTCGCTCAACAGGGACAAGTCCTGACCGAACTGGAAAATCAGGTCTCGACGGCAGCGAAGGGGTGGGAAACCACCATCATGGATGCCGCAAAATCTCTTTTCTGGATCCTGGCGACCATTGAGGTGGGCATTGCAGCCGTCTGGCTGGCGCTTCAGGCCGCATCGCTTGATAGCTGGTTCGCGGAGCTTGTCCGGCGGATCATGTTCATTGGCTTTTTCGCCTTCGTTCTTACTCAAGGGCCGACCTTTGCCCGAGCGGTCGTCGACAGCCTCTTTCAGATTGGCGCCGGCGGCGGGTCGGCGTCGCCTGCCGAAGTGTTCGACGCCGGCATTCGGGTGGCCTCGCAAATGTCGCAGCAAGCGCAATTCGGCGTATTCGAGGATAATGCGCTGGCGATCGCGGCCGTGCTGGCGATGGGTGTCGTCGTCATCTGCTTCTCGCTCGTCGCAGCAATTTTCGTGTCGGTCATGGTGGAGATGTATGTCGGTCTGCTCGCGGGGATGATCATGCTCGGGCTCGGTGGCTCCTCCTTCACGAAGGACTTCGCTGTCCGCTACCTCGTCTACGCTTTCGGCGTCGGCATGAAGCTGATGGCGTTGGTCATGATCGCGAAGATCGGATCCGAGGTCCTCATGGGTCTGGCAAATGCGCCAACCGCCTCCTCGGACCAGTTCGTGACGACGCTCGCCATCGCCGGGATCTCGGTCGTGGTCTTCATCATCGCCATGTACGTGCCGAACATCATTCAGGGTGTCGTTCAGGGCGCTTCCGTCTCAGGCGGCATGGAAGCAATCCGTCACGGTGGGCAGGCGGCATCCTTCGCGACCGGCGCGGGTTTCCTTGCAGCCGGTGCGGCGGGCGCAGGGTTCACGGCTGGTCAAAGCGCGCGGGCCGCAGGGTCATCCGTTGCAGGTGCCATGCTTCGAGGTTTCGGTGTTGGGATCGGGTCTGCCGGGATCGCCGCAGGCTCGGCCGCCAAGGAGAAGGCCATCGGCTCTCCCGGCGCCTATGCCGGGTCAATCCTCGGTCTTGCCAATTCCAAGCTCGATCAGGCGCGCAGCGGGCACAGCGGACCAAAGCCGCCTCCTGAACGCAAAGACTAACAGCAATCAGAAAGTGATCGATCGATGGCAGCGAACCGCGCCCCCGAAAACCCGTATCTTGCCGCGCGCCAGGAATGGAGCGAGCGATATGGCTCCTATGTCCAGGCAGCCGCCGCATGGCGTATCGTCGGCATTCTCGGTCTGACCATGGCCGTCATCGGCTTTGGCTATTCGATGTATCTCAGCACTCAGGTCAAGCTGGTGCCCTATATCGTCCAGGTCGATAAGCTGGGCACGGCGGTGACCGCGGGCTTCCCCGAACAAATCGAATATGCGGATGTCCGGGTGGTGCGTGCCACACTCGGCAACTTCGTCACCAGCTTCCGTTCGATCACACCGGATGCCGTGGTGCAGAAGCAATATATCGACCGGACCTACGCACTCCTTCGAACATCCGATCCGTCGACCGAGAAGATCAACGCCTGGTTCCGCGGCAATTCCCCCTTCGAGAAGGCGAAATCGTCGACGGTCGCCATCGAGGTCAACAACATCGTGGCGCTGTCGAACCAGACCTATCAGATCGACTGGACTGAATACGAACGGGACCGGAAGGGCAAGGAAACCGGCACCCGCCGCTTCCGCGGGATCGCGACGGTGACACTCACCGCGCCGCAGGACGAGGCGACCATCCGCCTCAATCCGATCGGTCTCTACGTCCGGGATTTCGACTGGACGGCACAGCTTTAAGGGCAGGGGATTTTCAATGCACAGAACAGGATTGATCGCAGCGGCCGGCTGCCTGGCCGGACTCGTCTTTGTCGGCGGCGCTGAGGCGCAAAGCATGACGAACAACGAGGTGAAAGGGACGAACATCTCCAGGAAGTGGCGTGGGACGTCAGGACTGGTGACGACCGGCCCCGATGGCAAGGTCATCTTCCTCTTTGGCGAAACGCAGCCGTCCGTCGTCTGCTCGCCCCTGCAGGTCTGCGATATCGAATTGCAAGGCGGCGAGATTGTCCGCGATGTGCTTGTCGGTGACACGGTACGTTGGAAGGTGGAACCGGCGACCTCGGGCGCCACCGGCGGGCAGGCGATCCACCTCATCGTCAAGCCCTCGGAACCCGGGCTCGTCACCTCGATGGTGGTCACGACATCGCGCCGCACCTATCACATCCAGCTCAAGTCACATCCGAGCCAGTATATGGCCCGCGTCGGCTTCGAATATCCGGAGGACGTCTCGACCAAACTCGCTGATATCAACTCCCGGCTGGAAACCGGCGGCATTCCCGGGACGGCACCTGACAAACTGAACTTCTCCTACTCGGTGAGCGGGAGCGCGTCGTGGAAGCCGAAGCGTGTCTATTCCGACGGTGTGAAAACATACATTCAATTCTCGAAATCAGTCTCGAGCCAGGATGCGCCGGTGCTCTTCGTCGTCTCTGGCGGCCAGAACCGCATCGTCAATTACCGGATGAAGAACGACATGATGATCGTCGACTATGCGGTCGACAAGGCGATCCTCGTCTCCGGTGTCGGATGGCGCCAGCAGAAAATCACCATCCGGCGGGGAGGCTGAACCAATGAGCAAGCTTCTCGTTATCATCATCACCGCCACGCTGCTTTCAGGCTGCCAAACGGCCGAGGACGGATTGACCACCAGTTCCACCCCGGTCGCCGTCACCGGCCCCGCCGCAAGCGCCATTGCCGGCGACATGGCGAGCCGGCTCGCCGAGCAGATCGGTCCGGCAGGCACGACGACGCTCAAAATGGAAAAGGATGCGTCCGAATTTGGAACCGCACTCGAGGCGGCGCTGAGGGGTTGGGGCTATACGGTCATTACCGACGGCAAGGTTGGCAAGGACATCAAACCGGTCGAGCTCGCTTACTCGATCGATGCCGCCGACGGGCAGGTGCTCGCACGGCTTTCGACGCCGTCGATCGCCCTTGGCCGGGCCTACACCGCGACCTCCGCCGGCGCCACGCCGGCAAGCCCGCTCTCGATCATGCAGCGCAACTGAGGGGAAGCGGGTATGGTCCAATCTCTCCAGCTCGGCGCCTCCAACCAGGCCGACGATCAGAAGGGCATGCGCCGTCTCAATCGGTTGCCGATCATCATCGCCATCGTCATCATCGCGCTGTTCGTCGGCGTGGTCGTGATCGGACTGTCGTGGCGCGGGCTGCCGTTCAATCGCGGCAATGACATCGATAGTGCTTCGAATACACCGGCAACCAATTTCGGTGACCAGCTCAAGCGCGGCGTCACCGACGGCATTATCGGCGAGCCGGTTGAGCGCGAAGCGTTTCAGCCGACGCCTGCCGTCGAACAGAAGGTCGAGAAGGAAACTCCTGTTGTCGACCGCCGGCCGACCGAAAGGGAAGAACGGCGGCCGCGGCTCGAATCGGAAGAGGAATGGAAGGCCCGCCTGAAGCGGGAGCAGGATGAGCAATATATCCGCGAGGCCCAACGCCAGCGTATGGCCCGGCTGCAGGCGCGCGCCACGGCTTTGGACTCGCCGTTGAAGGTGGATATTTCCGATGTCGAGAAAGCCGACAACAACTCCACGGACGCGGGCCGGCAGACGACGACTGCGGCAGCCAACAATGCGTCGGACCTCTACGCCGCCGCCATGAAATCAGGCCTCATGGGGCAGAACGTCGATCCCAACGCCCAGACCTCGAAGGAGGACTTCTTCAACCAGGACATCAAGGACCTCGGCTATCTACCGAACAAGGTCGTGCCGCAGATGTCGCCCTACGAGCTGAAGCGCGGCTCGGTCATACCGGCCACGTTGATCACCGGTCTCAATTCCGACCTTCCGGGACGGATCACCGCGCAAGTCAGCCAGAACGTCTATGACAGCGCCACCGGCTATCGGTTGCTGATCCCGCAGGGCTCAAAGCTGTTTGGCCGCTACGACTCCAAGGTGTCGTTCGGCCAAGAGCGCGTCCTCGTCGTCTGGACCGACCTCATCTTTCCGAACGGATCGACCCTGCAGATCGGCGGCATGGCCGGCACGGATGCCGAAGGCTATGGCGGTTTCAAGGACAAGGTCGATCGCCATCTCTGGCGCACCTGGAGTTCGGCGGCGCTCGTCGCGCTGATCGGAACCGGCATCGACATGTCGATGCCGGAGAGTTCGACGCTTGCGACGCAGGACACGGCGTCCGATGCGGCCAGACGGAATTTCGCGGAAAGCTTCGGCCGCGTCGCCGAGGAGACGATCTCGAAGAACCTGAATGTGCAGCCGACAATCCAGATCCGCCCCGGCTACAAGTTCAATGTGCTCGTCGACCAGGACATCATTTTTCCGTCGGCTTACCGCAAAAACTAAAGGAAACGCCAAGTCCGCAGGAGGTGCAAATCTGCGAGTTGCGATGGTTGAAGAAATGGGGCCTGATGGTCCTGCTCAACGCCAGATAAGGATAGACAATGACAGAAATGGATTTTGGCGATTTGCCGGATGACGACCCGGACCTTCTCGAAAACACCGCCTTGCCGAAGCAGTTCGTCTCGCGCCTTCGAAAGGCGTTTTTCACCCGGCTTTCGGATTTCGACGACATGGACGATATCCAGATGCTACGCGAACCGGGAATAAACTGGCGTATCATCAAAGCCGTCAGATCCGAGCGGGCGCGTATCGACGCCAGGTGATCTTGCACCTTGAAAGGCGCTCGCGGTTAGGATTTGGGGCTCCGCGTGTGCAACCGGGCCAGGCCTTTTGTCGCGTTCCTTTCGGTAAATAGCGCTCGCGTCAGAACAGGGTTTCCATGGCCAATCGTTCCTTGGCCCGCAAAAACTTTTCTTGATTTGTCATCTTTTTCAGGCAGTGAGCCTTGAAAGCTTCCCCTTTATGGGTAGTGCTATCGTACACGGCACGAGGGATTGCTTTGCATCAACCCAGCACTCTCGGTTGCGTCGCTATCGGCAGTTGGCAATCACCGGGCCTTTCCGGTGCCAAACTGCGATGCCCATCATCCAGCGTCTCGGCTGGCAAATAAAGGACCGCGTTACGGGTCAATAACATAGGAGAAGCGTTCGTGGACGGAGAATTTCGCTCGCTCGTTGATATGCTGGAAGTCGCGCAAGACGAGGCCATGATCAAGGGAGCCCTCAGGCAGTTCACGCGTTCCTGCGGATACGAACGATTTGCCTACTTCGAAAAAGAAGGCGCCCAGATCAGGACATTCAACTCCTATCCCAAACCATGGGAGGGTGTTTACCTCTCGGCCGATTATTCCAGCATCGATCCCGTGGTGACGGAAGCGAAGCGCAAACGGGACGTTTTCTTCTGGACCGCGGAGGATTGGCCGGCCCGCGGTTTTTCACCGCTCAGAAAGTTTCGCGACGAGGCGATCGACCACGGGATCCGCTGCGGAATGACAATCCCCGTGGAAGGGGGTTACGGTTCGTCGATGATGCTGACCTTTGCGTCCTCCGAAAGAGAAGTGGACGTCCCGGCCGCCTTCGACGCGAGGAGAGCAATCCAATTGGTGATGATGGTCCATTATCGATTGAAGATGATTGCTGCCAAACCCGCCATCAATCCAAACCAGGCGCTGTCGCCACGCGAGATGCAATGCCTGACATGGGCGATGAAAGGAAAAAACACACTCGAAACTGCCGCTGTGACTGGCATCAATTCGAGAACGGTGCAGCACTATCTTGATAAGGCCCGTGCCAAACTGGGTGCTGAATCAGTGCCGCAGCTTGTGGGAATCGCGAAGGATCGCGGGTTGCTAAGCTCTAATTAGCATCGTCCGATGGCACGTCGGGGATGTAGCCAAGGGCGTCGATGATCTGGGACAGCTCTTCCTGCTGCGCCTCGGATTTCTTCTGACGGGCAATGTATTCGTCCTGCAGGGTTGCCAGCACGTCGCTGGAAACCGAGGGATCGCCGCTCGCACGAGTCCACTCCTCGTAGACAGCCTCATCCGCGGCGAGCAGCCGGCGGTGTTCGTGTATTGCCGACACCGCCAATTCCTCCAACGCTTCCTTCGGCATCGAAGAGAACTGCGGATCCCGCTCGCTCCTTTCGGTCCTAGAGGACTCTGCATCGTTCGTCCGTTTTTCCTCGAAACTCATTCCTTCACCACTCGAACGATGCTTTGGTGCCGCATCAGGCGGCCCGCGCTACACACTATCATACGACCAACATTGAAAGTCAGTCGAAGAACGATTGCCGTCAATATCATAGGTCATGTCGAATCGGAACTATAGTTCCTAGAACAATAGTTCCGATTCAGGTTCCGCTCACGTCATGGATCTCAACGAGGTCATGGCGGTCAACTTGCGTCGAATACGTCATGGCAAGAAACTGACGCAGGAGGAACTGGCGCATCGCACGGGCCTGAGTACGCGCCATATCAGTGCCATCGAGCGCGCCGAGATGTCGGCAACCCTTACTGTCCTCGGCCAGATTTCCGACGCGCTGGGTGTCGAGCCTGCCGAGCTTGTGACCAAATCGAACTGATCTGCAAAGTGCGCGCCGACTGGAATTTTAGGGTTTGAAGGCGGTTTCCGATTCGAAGGAACGCGTATCGACCAGTTGGGCAGCTTGACCACTGAGATCACTGGTCAAAGCTTTACATGAGCGTCCGGCCGCATTATATATTCTCCTCAAGGAGAATGATTATGACCAGCACATCACACGCATACACGCCCGCCGAGGCGGCGGCTGTCAGCGAGATCGCTGTGAAGTCGGTGCACAATGCGATTGACAAGCGCATCATCGAGACTCATCTCGTTGGTAGCAGGGGTCGAGCGCTCACCGATGAGGATCTGCTTCGGTTGAAGCTCTGGTACGGCGTCGGATCGATCTTGTCTGCCGAGCGCCGCAAACGCCTATTCGATACGATCGACCAGAACCCTGATGCCGAAACCGTGAGAGCAGACGACTATCTTATTATCGACGTTGCGCGGGCACGAGAACAACTGGCCGCGCGGGCCGAGGCGCTTCGAGAAGCCGAACGAATGATTGAAAGCGTGAAAGGGGTCGTGGGTGGCGAGCCGGTTTTCAAGCGAACCCGTGTTCCCGTGCGAACCATTGCCGCGATGAAGAGCCAAGGCGCAAGTACAGGGGAAATCGTCGAGGGCTATCCTGCGGTCACCGAGCGCATGGTGGAACTTGCCGAGATCTGGGCTGCAGCCCATCCCGCCAGGGGACGTCCACGGAAGCTTTCGGAGCAGGGCCTGAAGGTGAAATCCGTGAAGCGCCTGCGACTTCGGAACGAGAACGTCTCCAAACCCTCTGGCTCGACCTCGTGAAGTTTCTTATCGATGAATGCCTTCACACGTCCCTCGTGGCCGTGGCGCAAGCGCACGGCCACGACTGTTTCCATGTGAATTGGTTGGGACTGAGCGGCGAAACCGACTGGGATCTGATGCCTCGGATCGTCGAGGAGGATTTCACGTTCGTAACGAACAATGCCCGAGATTTTCGGAAGCTCTACGCAAAAGAGGAATTGCATGCGGGCCTGGTGATCATCGTCCCGCAGGTGCTTCCTGCGCTGCAGCGAGAACTGTTTGCCCTCATCCTGCAGGATTTGGCCGAGGCACGGGATATGGTCAACGAAGTCATCGAAGTGACCCTCGATGGAGAGGAAGCGGTTCTCACGCGCTATTCGCTTCCGGAGGCTTAGCAACCTTCATTTGGCATCATTTGCCCCCAATCCTCGACAGGTCGATCCGCATTTCCGCTGACCCGACGCTTTCGCCTTTCTCGATGCTTTCAGCGTCTGTATCCGGAGGCGGTACGTCGACGGTGGCCTTGTCCTGGTGTGCAGGCAACACGTTGTCGATCGTGACGCTTTTCCCAGGATCTTCCGCCTGGAAAACGCTCACCCCCTCGAACTCTCCGGTCTTCCAGGCATAGACCGCATCGTCGAAGATCTGCGGGAAGACATCGTCGCTCTTCGGATTGCCGTACCACTTGGCGACAATCCGCAAGACCTGGGCAAACATGGACGTTCCCTTGCGAAGGTTTTCGCAGGGGTCGACGAGATCGGGCTTCAGATCAGCCGCGTCCTTCACACCAACGCCAGCCGGAAACTGCGTCAGGCCGACACGCACGACGGTCTGACCGACATACTGCCGGATGATTGCCATTGCTTCATCCGGCGACGTCGCCTTCGGAACGAGGATCAACCGGCCACCCGATTTAACAGTGACGGCAAGTGGATCATTCGCGCCCGCAGCAGTCACGAACTGCTCGACGATCGCGGGCTTCAAAGAGGGGTCGGCGCATTGTTGGATCAGGGCGGCATCGAGCATAAGGGCTCCTTTGCACTCATATGTTGAGGGAAAGAATGACGGGTTTGTCGAACAGCCGCGCCCAGGCTTGTGTGCTCGCGTGCTGGATGGCCACGATAGACGTCCCCTTGGTCCACCAGCCGTTGCCGACGGCAATGACAACGTCCGGATCGTGGAGCATGGAGTGGAGAATGGGCCAGACGATCAGCTGCTCGTAGCAGATCAGGGGTGCCGCCCGACTGTCGGCAACGGTCACGACGGGGTTGGCGAAGAAGTGCGCCCGTGCGCCGCCGCTCTCACCAAGCAAGGGACGCCACGGTTGCCACATCGAGCCTGGCACCGGCATGCGCTCGCGATAAAGGAGCCAAGCTCCGTCGCCGGATATCGCGATCAGTACATTGTCGTATCCACCCGCATCGACAACTGCCGCGCCGGCGATAACGGAAATGTCAGTGCCCTGCAGAGATTTTACCCAGAGCCGTTCGACGGTCGGTGTCCAGAAACCCAGAGAGCTTTCGGGAAGAACAATCGAGCGGGCGCCGCCCGATGCCCGATCCGTCACCGTGGCAATCAGATCACGGTAACGCTGCAAGCTGGTGTCACGCCCCAACGATGCGCCCATTTCGAGATCGACCCCTTGCCAACCTTCGGGTAGCGTCGGCTCGTTCCAGGTTGCGGCGGACCAAATCCAAAAGCCTGCCAGGACGAGCGCGACAGCTGGCCACATGTGGGTTACGAGGCCCATGAGGCCGGCTGTCGCGGCAATCAGCCCCCACCATCCCCATCCTGGAAACAGCACGCCCGCGGCAGTGATCGGATGAGCCCAACCGGTGATGCCGAATGGCGGAATGGCCATCAGAGCCGCCGCCAGGAGATAGTGAAACGGACGAGCTCTCGCCTTTTTCGTCCAGAGGACAATATGCACGATAACGAAGCCAGTGGACGCACAGAGCCAAAGCAATAATCCCGGCCAGAGGTCCGAGGAATAGAAGGTCGCAACGCCCTGCGGTAACCCCCGAGACGCAGCCAGGAAATAGCCGGCCGAGACAACCGCGGCCGTCCGCCTCGTTCGCGCAAGCGCCCAGAGCGCCGGAAACGCGAGCGCGAACGGAAGAAGCAGGACGTGGCCACTCCATCCCACCGTCCCAGCGACGGTTGAGACTGCAATCAATGCGGTTGGCTGGAGCTGCTCACGGCGCATAGGTGAGCACCGATTGCGCCAGACCGAGGATACCGGACGCGGGCAGGGGGCCGAAATAGCGGGAGTCATAGGAGCTCCTGAACGGTGAGTGGAGAAACACGCTTTCGTCAGGTACGACGCCGCCGGGATAGGGCTTCATCGGCCGACCCTTGCCATCCCACTGTGCCAGCCTGGAAAAGGGAATCTTTCGCCCGTCGACCGTCACATGGGCGCCGATTTCGACACTCTGGCCGGCGATGGCAATGACCGTTTTGATGAGCGGCGCGGCGCCGCCTGGGCAAGTTCCGGAATGGAGATAACCACGCTCTCTCGCCTCCATCATTGCTACCGTTTGCGGAACGCAAATGAAGACAAGGTCTCCGGCAGCAGCCGGGCGATCGAGCGCCACGATGCGCCAGAGGCCGAGCGGTTCACTCGGTGTCAGGTTGATGCGGTAGCCGCCGATAGCCGCGACAGCAGCAATGCCGCCAACGATGGATGCCGCCAAGGCCACCAGCACGACTGCATGCGCCCTTTGGGCGCGTCGCCTCCCGAACGCAAACACGGTTATCTTCATTTGAGCGAGAGCCCCTGGCTCTTCGTCTGGCGCAGGGTCTCCGCCTGTTTCAACGCCTCGGTCGTGCGCTCATGCGCAGCCAGCTGCTGCGCGGTCCGCATTAAATTCCATGCGGACTGCACCTCGGCCTTCTGCCCGGGCGTCATCCCCGCGGTGACGGTGTTGAAGGTCTGTCCGTTGGCTTCTTTTGCTGCGAGAGGCAGGAAGGTCCGCTCGCCGAAACGCTCCGATACCGCCTTGGCGAAACCTTCCAGTTCCGCCTTCACCATTTTGTCGGCAAGCGCATATTCGAGGCCGGCCGGCAGGTCGTTCCGGTCGATCGCATCGCGAACGCGTTCCAATGTTTGTTTTGCATTGGGCGACAGCGCCGGAATGTCGATCGAGACCTTCAAGCGGACAGCACGTTCCTCGAGCTCGTATTTGCGTTCCGCTTCAGCCCGCTGACGGAGATAGCGCTCCAAGTTGCGGGCCAACGCCGGGGCATTGGTCAGTGCCTTTTCGCGCTCCTGCCTGTCGGTGCGGCTGGTAAGGATCCCGGTCTTGCCCTTGAGCGCGCCGAAGTGTTCTGGCTCCGATCCGAGCTTGGCCAACGTGGATTTCGCGACGCTCTCGTCCTTCAGCATTCCATCGACATTGACTGCCTTGAACGCGCTTTCCGGCTGGGCGTAAACGAGGTGGAAGCGGGTCGAGACCTCCTCCCATTGCTTCTTCAATCCTGGATCGGCGGCGACCTTGTCCTCGATCGCCTGATCGACCGATTTGGCGAAGGTTGTGATGCCCGAGACCATCGGCTTTGCCTCCTTGGTGCTGTTTTGGGTTGGGGACTGCGCGGCGCCGCGGACAAGCCCGAGCCTGCCGGCAACGGCGGCAAGGCGGACACCGAGGTTGGCAAGTTTTTGCTTCTGACCGACGAGCCATTCCAGCCGGTCGCGAACCAGGGTGCGCGCGACGTTGACGAGATGCAGACCGCGGGCTTCGGCAAAGCGAAGCGCCTCGCGGTAGAAGGCGCTTCTCTCGTAATCGAGAGTCGTTTCCTTCGCGTTCCTTCGCGACAGGATCGGGATCAACCCGCCATTCTTCGCGAAGGATCTGCGGCCGTAATAGACGGCCAGGTCCTCACGATGACGGGTCATGGCGACATAGGTGAGATGGCGATCGAGCGAAAGGGAAGCGAGCACCTTGACCTTGTCAACCGTCGCGCCCTGGCTCTTATGGATGGTCGTGGCATAGCCGTGGTCGAGGTTGTTGTAGAAGCGCTGTTCTACCAGCACGTGGCGGGCATTCTCCCCATCGCCGATCAGCGCGGTGATGCGCCCCGGTCCCACTTCCACGACCTTCGCCAGCATGCCGTTCTTGACGCCGAGCGATCCCTCGTTCTTCAGGAACACGATCTGGTCGCCGACGGCGAAGTTGCGTTCACCGTCGGCGGTCTTGAAGATGGTTCCCTGATCGAGGATCCCGCGTTCGATGAGTTTGATGCGCGCCATCTGGTTCAGCATGCGCACGTCCCGGCGCAGATGAGCCAGGATCAGCGACGTCTTTGCCGGATCATAGTCGCGGTCCCAGGCAGCGATCAGGTTGTCGACCGCGTCTGCCTTCAGGTCCGAGCCTATCACCTTGCCGTGGGCGCGGTAGGCATCGACCGCCTGGCCGACTTTGCCGCGCGCCAGATCGAGCGAGGCATCGCGCATCCATTGCTGGCGCTGGCGATAGATGGTCTCGAGTTCTGCATAGCCGATGCGATCGGCAATCGCGCGGAAGGCGGCACCTGCCTCGATCGGTTGGAGCTGCTCGGGATCGCCGACGAGAACGAGCTTGGCGCCGGCCTTCGTCACCGCTTCGACGAACAGCGCCATCTGCCGCGACGACACCATGCCGGCCTCGTCGAGAACGAACACCGTCTTGCCATCGAGCTGATCTCGGCCTTGGTTCCAACGAAGCTCCCACGACGCAAGTGTGCGAGAGATGATGCCGGCTTCCTTTTCCAGGCCCTCGGCCGCCTTGCCGGCAAGTGCCGCGCCGACCACCCGATAGCCGGCCGCTTCCCAGGCCTCTCGCGCCGCCTTCATCATCGTCGTCTTGCCGGCGCCGGCTCGACCGATCACGGCGGCGATCCGCTCAGGTCCCGCCACATGATCGATCGCCGTTTTCTGCTCGTCCGACAAACGCTCATGACGCGCAAATGTCGCCGCCAGCACGGCCTCGCGAACGCCATGCGAAGAGCGCTGAGACAGCCAGATGGCGCGATTGGCCATCTCTGCCTCGAGGCGGATCATGTCGCGCGTCGTGTACTTCGCCGGCTCCCGGATACCGCTGGCAAGGTCGATCCGCTCGCGCTCGATGCGGAAGGTTTCGGGGCAGAGCAAGATCCGAACCATGAGGTTTTGGAACAGCACCGCGTCGTCGACGTAGCGGTGCAGGATCTTCGCCACGTCGCGCTCGTCAAACACGCTCTTCTCGCGCATGATCAAAGCGAGGACGAGTTCAGGATTCCGGTCGATGCGCTTGGCGTTTTCGCTCCGCCTCGCCTCCTGCAATTCCAGACGTTCGAGCTCCAGCGGCTTTGAAGCGCCATCGGCTTTCCGCTCGATCGCCTTGGTGCCGACGCCGAGATGGATGGTCGGCTCGAGATCGATCCCTTGCTTCTCGAAGGAGCGGCCATCGACGCGAATGTCGAGCCCGGCAAGCGCCAGATGCCGGTTCTGGCAGGCAAACCAGCCGTCGCGAAACGCGTTGAAATCGTCGATGCTTCCGGCCCAGAGCTCATAGACGATCTTGCCGGCATCGTTGCGGATCGG
This sequence comes from Sinorhizobium sp. NG07B, assembly GCF_002532005.1. Taxonomy (NCBI): domain Bacteria; kingdom Pseudomonadati; phylum Pseudomonadota; class Alphaproteobacteria; order Hyphomicrobiales; family Rhizobiaceae; genus Sinorhizobium; species Sinorhizobium sp. NG07B. The sequence goes on from NZ_NWTD01000011.1 coordinate 33,012, forward strand.
ATTGCCGTCTGGTCCTGTTACCGGGACCTTCTTGGCGCCAAAACCATCCGCGGTCAGCGGGCGCAAGGTCGTCATCAGATGAACATGCGGATTGCCGGGCGCATCATGGTAGACCCAGTCGGCCACCATGCCCTTCGCCGTGATGTGATGCTCGACGAAATCCCGCATCAGGGCAATGTTCTGCTCGGCGGTTAGCTCGATCGGCAAGGTGATCGTAACGTCCTTGGCAAGCTGCGCGTCCGAGCGTTTCTCGAAGGCCTCGACCTTGTTCCAGAAGGCTTCGGAGGCACCTGAGACCGAGCGGTCCGCGATCATCGCGCGCAGCCATTCCGGCGCATCGGCGGGAACAACGAACTCTTCGTGGAGCAGGCCTTGCTTGCGGGTGTAGTCGATCGTGCGCGCCTCACGCTCGTAGTCCATCTTGGCGCAGTGGCGGTAGGCCGCCGACAGGACGGCGCTGCGGCCTGAGCCGCGGGCGACGACGCTGACGGAGAAATGGGGGACGGCCACGGCGGAACTCTTTCCCGGTTGCGAACGAAATCAATGGGTTCGTCGAGAGCGGCAGCCCCGCCAGGGGCCTCAAGCAAGGGCGTCGCGTTAGCGACGTATAATTGCGCCCTTCGGATCCGCTCCTTCGGAACGGCCGGGATCATTCACCAAAGCTCGCGCTTTGGCGATTGTAGGATTCACAGTAGTGCGTTCCGCACTCACCTCCCTAAAACTGGGTTCAAAAGACACGCTTTCTAACCCAAGGGAGACAACCGGAATGAAGAAGCCATCCTCGAAAATCCGCGACGAAATCGCCAAGCTCCAGGAGCAGCTTAAGGCCGCCGAGACCCGTGAGGCAGAGCGTATCGGCCGGATCGCCCTCAAGGCAGGTCTTGGCGAGATCGAGGTCGACGAGGCGGAGCTGCAGGCGGCCTTCGAGGATCTGGCCAAACGGTTTCGCGGAGGAAAGGCAGCTACGACCGGAGGGAAGAAGGGAGGCAACGCCGGCGAAAGCAGCGCATCGTCCACGCAGGACGCGGCTGGCGCGGCTGCGGGCGGGACTCTTGAGGCTTGAGCGGATGGCGCGCACGACAACATCCGACGCCCGCAAGAAAGACACGCGGGAGAAAATCGAGCTTGGCGGCCTGATCGTCAAAGCGGGTCTTCGCTACGAGAAGCGGGCACTTCTGTTGGGGGCGCTGATCGATTTGAGCGAGCGCTTGAAAAGTGACGACACAGAACGCTCACGGCTGATGGCGATTGGCGCCGAGGCGTTTGGCAAGAGCGATGAATAGGCTTGTTCTTCTCATCGCGCCTGTCGCGCTGATGGTCCTGGCCACGATCGGATTGACCGGAATCGAACACTGGCTGTCCGGCTTTGGAAAGACGGAAGCTGCTCGTCAGACGCTCGGCCGTGCCGGTATCGCGCTGCCCTATGTGGCCGCGGCGCTCATCGGCATTGTCTTCCTGTTCGCGAGCGCCGGCGCGATCAGGATCAAGACGGCAGGATGGGGCGTCGTTGCCGGCGGTATAGCGACGATCATCGTCGCCATCGTTCGCGAAGCAATCAGGTTGTCGGCGTTCCCAGAACAGATTCCGGCCGGCAGGTCGATCCTCTCCTATGTCGATCCTGCGACGCTGATCGGAGCGGGGGCGGCAACGATGTCTGCCTGCTTTGCCCTACGTGTCGCGCTCGTCGGCAACGCGACCTTCGCCAGCGCTGAGCCCAAACGCATACGCGGCAAGCGCGCTCTCCATGGCGAGGCCGACTGGATGAAGATGCAGGAGGCGGCGAACCTGTTTTCTGACGCCGGCGGCATCGTGGTCGGCGAGCGATATCGTGTCGACAAGGACAGCACCGCAGCGCGCTCGTTTCGGGCCGACGACCCGGACACATGGGGCGCCGGCGGCAAGTCGCCGCTGCTCTGCTTCGACGGATCCTTCGGTTCGTCGCATGGCATCGTGTTCGCCGGTTCCGGCGGTTTCAAGACGACATCGGTGACGATACCCACCGCCTTGAAATGGGCCGGCTCGCTGATCGTTCTCGACCCATCGAACGAAGTAGCGCCGATGGTCTCGGCCCACCGGACGAGCGCGCACCGGGATCTGTTTGTCCTCGACCCCAAGAACCCGGAAACCGGCTTCAACGCGCTTGACTGGATCGGGCAATTCGGTGGCACCAAGGAAGAGGATATCGCCTCCGTCGCCTCATGGATCATGAGCGATAGCGGCGGCACACGCGGTGTGCGCGATGATTTCTTCCGGGCTTCGGCATTGCAATTGTTGACGGCGATGATTGCCGACGTTTGTCTCTCCGGTCATACGGAGAAGGAAAGCCAGACGCTTCGCCAGGTTCGCGCCAATCTCTCCGAGCCGGAACCGCAGTTGCGCCAACGCCTGCAGGAGATCTACGACAATTCGGAGTCGGATTTCGTGAAGGAGAATGTCGCAGCCTTCGTGAACATGACGCCCGAAACCTTCTCCGGCGTCTACGCCAATGCGATCAAGGAAACGCACTGGCTGTCCTATCCGAACTATGCCGCGCTGGTTTCGGGCAAGACGTTTTCGACGAACGATCTAGCCGACGGAAACACCGACATTTTTATTAACATCGATCTCAAAACTCTGGAGACGCATGCGGGGCTCGCACGCGTCATCATCGGCTCGTTTCTCAACGGCATTTACAATCGTGACGGCTCGATGAAGGGCAGGACTCTTTTCCTTCTCGATGAGGTGGCGCGGCTCGGCTTTATGCGGATCCTGGAAACTGCGAGAGATGCCGGCCGCAAGTATGGCATCACCCTTGTCATGATCTACCAGTCCATCGGGCAGATGCGGGAAACCTATGGCGGGCGCGACGCCGCCAGCAAATGGTTCGAGAGCGCGAGTTGGATCAGTTTCGCGGCCATCAACGATCCCGAAACCGCAGACTACATCTCGCGCCGCTGCGGCATGACGACGGTCGAGATCGACCAGGTCAGCCGCAGTTTTCAGGCGAAGGGATCCTCGCGCACGCGATCGAAACAGCTGGCAGCGCGGGCGCTGATCCAGCCTCATGAAGTTCTTCGCATGCGAGCTGACGAGCAGATCGTGTTCACCGCTGGCAACGCGCCGCTCAGATGCGGCCGCGCAATCTGGTTCCGGCGCGACGACATGAAGGCCTGCGTCGGAACGAACAGGTTTCACAGGCTCGACGACACGGCTGAAACCCAGCCGATCGAGCCGGCGCGAAGTGCAACGAGCAAGGCCGATCCGCGACAATGAAGAGTATCGGAGAAATCAGCATAGCGACGTCCCAACGGGCGGGATTTCGGGAATTCTCGTCGTGCGAGAGCGGGAAACTGCGCAGCCGCAGGAGCCTCAACATAGTGGCCGCAGGGGAGGCGGGACCGACTGCGCCCCGCGCCTCGCACACCGCATGGAGGCACCTTGTCCGTAAACGCAGATGAAACCGAGTCCGAGATAGGTTGAGGAAGGCAGGAGAGGAGCGGGCAAGTGGCGAAATCGAATGTGGTTCCGTTCAGGAGGCCGCGGAAATCCGGCGGCAAGATCGATCGCCGTAGCCCGCAGGGAAAACCTCGAACGGGACAGAACGGTCCGCGCAAATCACTGATGGCAGTCATCTCAGCTATCGTCGTTGCTGCGGCAGGCTGGCTTGCCTTCGGCGGCGCCGGCAACCTCCCCGGACTGCCGGCTGTGGCCAAGACACCGGTAGCGGACTCATCGTCGGCCGCGTTTTCAATCTGCAGCGACGGCCGTCATGTGAATTGCGTCGTCGACGGTGATACATTCTGGTTCCAAGGCGAAAAAATCCGCATTGCGGATATCGATACACCTGAGCTCAGCCCGCCTCGCTGCGAAGCGGAACGGGTCAAAGGAGAGGCGGCGAAAGCACGCCTGCTGGCGCTCCTCAATGCCGGCGCGTTTTCGCTTTCGGCGGGCTTGCGTGACGAAGACAAGTATGGCCGCAAGCTCCGGACCGTAACGCGATCAGGCCGCTCGCTCGGAGACACTCTCATCAACGAGGGCCTTGCCAGGCGCTGGGACGGTGCAAGACACGGATGGTGCGGCTGAGGACCCGCGAGAGGATCGTTGCCGGATGGCCGAAACCACCCGGCGGGTTCGGGGAGCGTAAGCGAGTAGAGCCGTGCGCCGAAGGCGTCTCGCCCAAGCCTGTCACTCGCGTTTCATCACAGATCTGAATCAATCCATACCGACCGATTCATAAGTGTCGTTGGACGGGATTCCCGAGATCAGGGATTCTGACCTCATGATCGCGCAGCCCTATCACCTCTATGTCGAACGCTCGGACGCCTCCAAGAACATGGCCCGCTATTACGCCATGTCGATCGAACCGAACCTGTTCGGGGATATCTGCCTGCTTCGAAAGTGGGGCCGGATTGGAACCAAAGGGCAGGTGATGGTCCATCATTTCGGACGGGAAGAACAAGCCGTCGAACTGTTTCTCGATGTGCTCCGACAAAAGCGAAAACGCGGTTACCGCCCCCGTGCCTCCATGGCGAGTTGAGAAAGGCCCACCGAAGCGGGCCGTAAGGGCGCCTCATCGGCGCCGGTTCCAATCGGTCTCGAAGGATAGTTCAATCTCGACGAAGAACGGGATCTTGAGGCCAAGCTTCAGGCCGAGCTTGCCCTTGCGGAAGAAGTGGCTGATCACCTTGCCGAGAGTCCGGAGCCGGCGGCCGGTGGCGGCGAGGAATTGGGCGAGTTGTTGCATGATGGATCTCCCTTCGAATTGCGGTCATCGCGGGGTGAGAGCGCAGACCGGAAAGGAGGGATGCACCTAGCAAGGCCGAAACGGATGTGGAGGACCTGGCGGCGGCTGAATGTTGATCGGCGAGGAGCCGCAGCGCGGCGGGGAAAATTCTGGCGGCGCCAGGTTGCGTCCCGACGAACGGGCTGCAACATCCCCGATGACAAATGACGGCAGGTCGAAAGAAAGAGCTCAGCTGGTCGTACTCGCCATCATCGCGATGGTCTCATCGGCATCTCAACGAAGGGCCGCTCGCCGCCCTCCGGATGGTCGAGCCCGCCGCAGGATCGGTTATGATCCTCCGCACCTGATGTAGCTGACACGGAAGGCACTTACCGCGATACCGGTTTCCCGTGTGATATCCTTGATGATCGGCGCGAGTGAGCCGAGTTCGTCATCGGTGAGCGCAATCAGTTCTGGATAGTCGATGTCGACGCCGGTATAGTCCGCCGTCAAAGCGCTGGACCAATCGCCGCCGTTGATGCGGTATTCGTGCGTGTCGAAATCGATGTCGAGATCGTCCATCAAGTTGATGGTAAAGCGTCCGAAGATCTCGGTTTCACCGTCCAGCCGGTACGCGGCATATTCGTCGTCGCCGGCAAGAACGCTCCGCTCCAATGCCATGATGGTCCGGATGCGACCGGCCGCCGCCTCCAGTCCCTCGAGCAGGCGATCGAGGAGAGTTCGCGAGAATTCGCTGTCGCAGCCGAAGCGGTTCGCCAGGATGACGAGCCGGAAACCGCAAAGCTTGGTATAGAGCGCAAGGTTCTGGTCAGATGTCATTGTGTGATCTCCTTCATCTTGATGACGGAGATCGGCCACTCCGTGGCAAAGAGGGGTCAAGGACCGCGGCACGCGGCTCGCAAGCGGGGGAACCGATTTTTTCGGGAAGCGACAGCGGCGGAAAAATTGGGGGAGACCGCGCCGTCCTTGACGCCGGATTTGCTGGAGTAAACTGGGACGTCAGAGAGAGAAGAGACCCACGGCCGCGCAGGGGGCGTGACCGTATCCGGCGCGAGCCGGCAGGAGTGTCGAGGGGTGAAACCCCTTACAGCCGGGAGGCCGGTGGATCCGGCCGACAGGCTCATGTTCCAGCAGAATGGGAGCCGCCTCAGAAAGGCGGCTCGGCTTCGATGATGCCGCCTTGTTCGGCAAGCGCCACGGCCAGATCAGCCTGGGCGAGCTGAAGCTCCGCTTCGACCTGGCGCCGCTCGACGGCGTCGCAGGCGTTCCTCAATTCGCGGCGCAGCTCCTCGATGTGCTGTTCGATGGTCATCGTCTCATCTCCTTGAGTTCGTGAAAGACGAGACGGCGGGGCGGGAAGAAGTGACGGGGTCAAGGAGCGCGCAAGCGACCGGCGGAGCCGGCGAGTGGGGGAGCCGATTTTGTTGGAGCGCAGGGAACCGTAGCGGAGGCAAAATTGGGGGAAACCGCTCGTCCTCGAGCCCGGCATTTCCTCCCGGCACGATAGCATCCACTGAGCAGACATATTCCGGTTCCGTATCGCACCGAAAAAGCCGGCGGCAGGCTCAATGCCTGCAGCCGGCTTGTCTTTGTGGCCGGTTGGCCCCGCCTCGGCGGCGGGGCCTGTCCGGGCCTCAGTCCCGGTTGGGCCGGGACCAGATCAACTGGTAGCCGTCCTCGCCCTCGACCTCGGTGAGCGTTGCGTAGATCGGAGCGGGGAAGCTCGGGTCGTCGAGCTTGACCGAGAGGTAGTCGCGGTCCTGCTCGGAGCGCTTCTGCCAGGCGGCACCCAGTTCGACATTGCCCGCGTAGATGCGGAAGTGCGGGCCCTTGTCGGAGGGGTTTTCGACGCGGGCGATGCGGGCCTTGACGTTGAGGGCGAGCGTGCGGATCGAGCCGTTGAAGCCGGTTTCGGAGGTGGTGAAGGTGCCGATGGTTGCCATTGTCCTATTCCTTTGCTGTTTCGGGCCGCGCCTATCGCGGCCTCGATGGCTGTCGCAAGGATCGGGGACGATCGGACCGCACCCCCGGGGTCCCCGTTGCGCCTGCGCAATGGGGTGGCTCGTAGGGCCGGAATGGAATGGAGGGCGGCCAGGAGAAGCTTTGTTGTTCCGCGAGGAATGGGCGCACCGCGCTCAGGGGAAGAAAGTTTCGGAAGGCCGTTGCGGGAGGACGATCGAGGCGAAGCCGGTTTTCGATCAGACATGCCTCATCGAGCCCGCGAAGGACGTGGCCTGGCTCAGTGGCGGAAGGTATATGGCGATGGCAACTGCGCCCCCGACTGCCTGCCGGGTCGTGCAACGGCGGGACTGTCGCCTTGCCACATGTCAAAATCAAACGCCGGGAACACCCGAACAAGGGCGTTGCGTTGGCCGTTCTTCGGGCTATCGTCGTCTCGCGAATCGTCGCCTGGAGGATCTATGCGTCAGCAGCCAAAGCCGTTTATCGTCGAAATCAAGCCGTCCCGGAAGCTCAAGCCGACCGACCGGAAAACTTCGATCTGGGGCAAACTGGACCTTACGGCTGATCCTGACACGCTCTCCGCGTTGAAGCCTGAACAGGTGCCGGCCGCTGGCGAGACCAACGACCGACGCTGATGGTCCTCAGGCAGCGAGCCGCTCGCCAGCGGTTTCGGGCTGCAGGCCATGCAGGAAACTTACGGCCCGCTGCGCATGCGCCGCCGCCTGGAAGATCGCCCGTCTGTCGTCGGTCAGGACCTTGAGCCAGGAGCCAAGGTACGAGGCGTGATCGGGGCGGGGCTCGAGCTCGGGAGCAATGCCGAGATCGGCGCAAAGAAAGCAGCTGCCGAGTTCGGCAATCAGTTCCTCTCGCGCTCGCTCGGTTTTGTCCTTGGCATAGCGGCTGAGATCGCGGCCGAGGCGATACGCCGGCGCCGTGAAGTGCGTGACCTCGTGACTCAAGATCGCATAGTAGCTTGCCGCATCCTTGAAGCTCTCAAACGGCGGCATCTGGATGATGTCGGCGGCCGGCGCATAGAAGGCCTGGTTCCCACCGTGGCGGATCACAGCACCGGTGTTGCGAAAGAACCGGTCGGCATGCTCGATGCGCTCGACGGGATCGAGAACCGGAGCCGGCTGGTGACGATACTGGTCGGGAAGTCCGTCGATCTGTTCGACGTTGAAGACACTGTAGGCCTTCAGGAAGGGGATTTCCCGCTCCACCTCGCCGCCGTTTCCGTCGGTTTCTGACTTGGTGAAACGGCTGGCGAAGACGACCGTGGCACCCGTCTCGCCCTTGCGGACGGCAGCACCCAGTTCGAGGGCCTGCTTGAACGTCATCCACGTGGATGACGTATATCCCCGGGCGCTGCCCTCCGCCCAGAGAAGCAGCACGTTGACGCCCGAATATGGCTGCCCGTTATGACGCAGCGGCCGGGTAATACGGCCGGTCGTGTTCTCGGCGTTCCATGGCTTCATCCACGGCCGCACGCCCTTCGCCAGATCCTCAAGAATTCTGTCAGTGATGCGGGTATAAAGATCAACCCGTTGTTTCTCCGTATTGCTCATCTTCAAGCCTCCGTTTTGAGGCCGCGCCCGTCGCGGCCCGTTGCGGAGGGCAGAAGGCAGGAGCCGATCAGCCGGCGGATGCACCGGAACGGCCGGAACTTCAGTGGAGGACGGCGGAGCCGTTGTATCTGCCGGCAGCTCCTGCAGACCCGACGAACGGAACGGGCCGCGACGGGCGTGCATCTGTCCTGATTTCCGTTTCCCTGGTGACCGCGTCAGCGACACGAAAACTGGCCGGCTCCGTCAGGGAACCGGCCGTTTTCGCGTTTGTGGAAGGGCGGGGCCGAAGCCCCGCCGGCACGGCCTAGTCGAAGGCCGATATCTGCGCTTCGGCAGCCTTGCGGCCCAGCGAGTGACCCGGCTGCTCGACCGGCCGGTCGAAAGGCTTCCAGGTCTCACCGATCACCTCGGCATAGGCTGCGACGGCGCCTTCGGCCGCCATTCTGAGCGAATGGGCCTGTATGCCCATGTCGGCGGCGAATTCGCGCTTGCGCTGGGCGGCGCTGTCATAGCCGACGGGGCCGTCGAGGTCCTCGTCGCGAGCATCGTTGGCGGCCTTTGCGGTGGCATCGCGCGCCTCGGTGACAGCGCGGCTGTAGAACTGCCCGGCGCCGTGGGCCGAGCCGACGAAGGCGCCGACGATGCGCTGCAGGTGGATCTGCATGGCCTTGTCGCCAAGTCCGTCGCCGAGTGCATCGGCGGTCTCGATGACGAACCGTTCATGCAGGTCGCGGATGCCGTCGCTGTCGATGACCGCCGTGCCGAAACTCTCGGCGATCTTCAGCGCCTGGCTGGCGTCCGGGCATGTCAGCCGGACCATTTCGACGGTGGCGCCCTTGCGCAGTTGCACGACGCGGGCGGGTTGGCGAGAGGAGGGTGCGGGCTTGGCCATGATCAGTTCCTTTCGAGGTCGTCCGAACGGGCTCCGGCCCCATGCCGGCTTGCTCTTCGGTGCGGTCATCCCGAACCGGCGGAAGACGGGCGCTTCAGGGTCCGGCCCTGCCTGGACGAGCGGAGCCGGTTTGCGGGCGAGGAGGGCAAACTGCCCTCGAAGAGCACGCGAGCCTGCTCCGTGAAGGACGGCGGGGTCCGGCCGCCCCGCGGCGCGACAGCGGCCTTGAAGCGCATGGCCGCCGGTTCAGACCGCAGCAAAACCGAAGGGCGATCCGGCAGGGGAGGAATCATGACGGCCTCGAACGAAACGACAGGCGTTGCCGCCTATCTGAGCTCTTCCGGCTCGCTGACGTCGAACGCTCGCCTATCGCTTGGCCGGCTTGGGTAACCGGTAGGATTGCAGCCAGGTCGGACCGTGCGAGTTGCGAAGTCTGCGAAGCAGACTGCCGTCATCATGCGGCGGCCCGCCCATCCAGGCGTTGTTGAGGGTCGATTTCCAGCGCCGTCCATGCCTGGCGGCATGGGCCTGAAGTGCTGCTTCCTGTTCCGGCGTCAAAGGCGGCAGGGCTTCGCGCGCGAGACGAACGGCGCGCATTTTTGGTCTGGGATCCGTCCGTGCTTCCCTTAGAGCGATCAGCCGCCTGAGTTCCGCGACACCGGCATTGAGGCAGGCTTCGCCTTCGAGGTGATGGTACTGCCGCCAGAAAGCGGTTCGCTCCTCAGGTGATGCACCGATGCCTGCTCTTCGCTCCAGGTCTCCGATCGTGCTCATGGCTTCCTGCCTCCACGACCGGTGTTTGCGACGACTTTGCCATCGGAACCGGCTCGCGCCCGCAGTGCCGCGATTGCCGCATCCTGTCGGGCAAGTTTTCTCGAAAGCGCATCGATTTCCGGCTGGCGCTCGGCGGTGACCGCTGCCAGATTGGCCCGGTAGCGTTCGAGGAAGGCGCCTGGCTCCGGCGCCTTGCCGCGACGATATCCGGAGTGACGGCGACCAAGCTGGGGAATGATCGCGGTCATGCGCCGCGTGATCTGCCGGTCGATCAAATCGAGCTGGTGCTGGGTCTGCCGTCGCGCCGATTCCATTCTGGTAAACTGTGCGGCGCGTTGCTCGGAATTGGACATTACGCCGCCCTCCCGCGCCAAGCGGCGAAACCCGAGAGACCCTCATATATGGCATGCCGCGTCTGATCGATGACGAAGCCGAAGCGGCCGACCGCATACTCGTCGCTCGGCACCAGAAAGCGGCGCTCATGCGCATACTCGCCTCGCCTGCCGCCGATGGTGGCGATCATTTCGGTCATACCAGGGTGATGGTCCGAACGAAGTGCCGCGGTGACGATCCAATCGCCGGCATGCTCCCGTGCGAACGCCTGGGCGTCCCTCTCGTAAGACTCGGCCGGAGCGAGCGATCGACCGAAGATCGTTTCCCAGGCATCCGGCCAGCTGTCGCGGATCGTCTTGTCGGCGCACTTGCGCTCATAGGTCGTGAACAGGTCGGGAAAGGTCAGCGCAACGATTGCCCAGGCGGCATCCTCTTCATACCAGCCGCCATCTGTCCTGAGCATCGGGTGGACTTTGGCATTGCGGGCGTCGGAAAGCCTGAAGCCGCCATGCCCCGCCGTCGTATGGCAGACAATTCCGTCTGCGTAGACGGTGGCGACCTGCGACGGACCCCATGGCGTGCTGCAGGTCACCCGGACGGTCTCGCGGGATAGGAGCCGCAGTTCGCGGCTGTGCCCGGCCTGTTCGATCATGCGGTTGCGGAAAGCGGCTTCGCTCTCGACAGAGCCGTGGTGCGAATAGAAATCATCGCGCTTCAGTTCAGCAAGCGGCCGGGACACGCGCCAGGCGCTGGCAAGAAAATACTGCCCATCCCGGGCGGGAACCAACGCGAAGACGAGATCGCCCACGCGCGCGACAGCCATGCCGTCGGCGCTTCTGCCGAACTCCACCCCTGACGCGTCAGGGGCGGAGACTTCGGAGGATTGCGAGGGAAGTACAGTCATGCCGCAGTCCTCCCCTCGATATGATCGGCGGCGACCTCGTCGGCAGTCACCTCCTCGAGAACGGCATGCGGATATCCATGCCGGGTGAGCCATTCCGCGGCCGCCTGCCGATTGTCCGCCAGTTGGACGAGTTCTGCATTGGCGCCGGGGCGATCGAAGACGCGAACGGATCCAAGGGCGGGACGCTCGACGACTTTGAATGTCAGGCCGCTGTCGAGCGAAAAGGTCCGGTGGATACGGACGGTGATGATGCCATTTGCGCCGAGATCGCCTTCATGCAGCGTGAAACACGGTGACAGGCTGGTGTTGCCGACGCCGCGCTTTCCTTCCTTGCGGATCAGCCGGCCCTGGCTATTGCGTGTGTGCCAAGCGGACAGTTTCTTCCTGTGGCGCTCGGGCGGTCGTGGGCTACCATCCGACCAGGCGACGATGGAGCCGATCGAGGCGAGGTCATAAATCAGAGACGCGGACATCGCATCCTCCTTCAAGTTTTTGCGGGTGGTGGAAACGAAACCGCCGCCGGCAGAACCGGCGGCGGAAGATCACGCGGAGAAGGATGGGGCGGCGGCTATTCCGCCGCGATGCCGTAGGCGGTTTCCTCCTCGTCGGAGGCGGCATCAATCACCGGGTCGGCGGCGGGATCGTCATGCCCCGTCTCCGTTGGATCGCGCTCGTCGACATCGAAGCTCTCGCCCTCAGCACCGTCACTGTCGTCGCCGGCGAGATCGTCGGCGTGCTTCATGAGATCTGCGATGTCCTTCGGGTCAGGCGCAAACAGCGCCGCCGGAAGGACGAAGGCAGCATCGGCCGCGAAGTGATCGACGAGTGCTGCACGGGTTTCGCGGACCCGTGCCCGCGGGACGAGATTGACCGACTTGGCGGCGGCTTCCAGCGCCTGACGCGACAGGCACAAGAGGAAATCCTCGGTCCCCATGTTTGGAAGGAAACCGTCCGCGCCGACTGCCTCACCGGCGATGCGCGAGACGACGCCACTGTTCGACATGCCGCGCCGGCATGAGAGCACGTCGATGAGAACGGAGCGGGCGGCGACACGCACGCTGTCCATGTCGAACGACAAGCGTCCCTCTGCGGAATAGAGGCGCGCGACATGACGCTGGAAACGCTTCGACCCGAAGACGGGGTCGTTGGCGCCGGAATCGACCCGAACATTGGTGCCAGCAAAGGCCATGACCAGGAGCGCCATCAGCATGTCGTCCTCGATCGGCGCGCGGGCGAGCGCCTCATGCAGCGCATCGGTACGGAAATCACCGATCATGTCCTGGCCCTTTTGGGTGACCTCGGGCCTGGTCTTCCCGATGGCATCAGTGTCGTCGTCGGCCTGCGTCGAAGCGCCACCGGCGGGACCGGATCGCCCATCGGTTTTCCTGGGCTCCGGCATCCGATAGTGGACGCTCTGCACCTTGCCGTCGCGATCGAGATACATCGCGGTGCAATCGCCCTTGGCCGGCTTGCCGTACACGCGTTCGGCCTTCTTCGGCAGGTCCGGCTGGCCCCAATTGTTGACCTCGACGATGGCGCCCTTCTTCGGAAGGTTGCTCGCCATCCACTCCTGCTGGGCGCCGAGAAAGGCTTCGACATTGGTGGTGTAGCGATTGTCCTGATCGGCCGGGCCGAACAGGTCCTCGGCCCACTCGATGCCATAGGCTTGACGGAGATCGTCGCCAAAACTCGCGTCGCGGGCAAACAGGCGGGTTTTCGAGAGGCCGTTGGCGATCTGCCACCAGGCTGCCGTATCGCCCTTCTTCGGCTTGTGGGCTTTCCAGACCTCTTTCTGCTCCTCGGACGGTGCCGCCGCGATCGTCCTCAGCTGCTGCTCGTTCGGCATGTCCCCCTTCGCCATCTGGTCGAGCATGGAAGGCAGCACGTTGGCAAGCAGACGGAGCTTGCGGATCTGGCGGACGGGAAGGGCAAGCGCCACGGCGATCGCCTCCTCGGTCCAGCCAAGCGCGACCAGCCGCTCGATGCCTCTCCATTGATCGATGGGATTGAGCGGCTCGCGCGCGATGTTCTCGACCATCGAGCGCATGGCGCCGTTGTCATTGGCCGCCTCAACGACGATCACGTCGATTTCCTCGAAACCGGCGGCGATAGCCATGCGGGTGCGCCGGTGACCGGCTTCGATGATGTAACCGTTGCCGCCGGCTTCCGGGAAAATGACCGGCGGCTGGATCACGCCGACGGCCTTGATCGTCGCCAATAGCAGGGCGTCGGCCTGCGGCGTCGACTTTGACTGGCGCGTGTTGTCGGGGTTGTCCTTCAGCGCACGCGGATCGACCTTCATCAGTTGCATGGGATGCTCCTTCTCGGGGATTGGACACGGCCCGCTGCCGGTCCTTCTCGCGTCTTCATCTTTCCGAAGACACTTCCCGGACCGCGGAGCGGGCGGCCGGGTGCAACTGCGGCCGAGCATCGCTGCCGCGAAGGACGAGCGGGGCTGACAGCCCTGCGAAGGACGAGTGGTCGGGATGAGGAGGCGGCAGTTGAGCGTCAGCGGCGACCGGCGGACTGCTCTGCGACCGGTTCATCTTCCTTCTTTTTTCTCTTTTACTTGCCTCTCATGTCGGCGGCTGACGCGCCAGCCTGCAAAACGCATCGGCTTGCAAGCGACTGGATGTCGATCGGGATGAGATGGGAGACAAAAAAATGGGCCAGCGGAAACCGCGGCCCATGAAGTGTGAAGGTCAAAAAACCTCCAGAGGGGAACAGCTGCTGCGGCGGAACTGGGAGGAAAGCCGCCATGTGCATCAGCTGCGTGCACTATGCTCGATTCTTGACCACTTGGAAAACACTTTTTGTGCACTGCAGCTATGTGGATGCTGCAGTGCTTCCAAAACCAGAGCGGACGGAGGTCCGGCATGGCATCGGGGCTCAGGCCGCTTCCGAGGCGGATAAGCTCTTCTCGCGTGCCACGGCTGCCAATGCCTCATCGACGTCCCGTAGCTGCCGGCGCTTGTCGGCGAGTTCTTCGGAAAACGCAAACAGGCCGCCCTCGCGCGAGCGGTAGGAGACGAGACGCCGCTGAGCGTCATGAAGACGATGGCGATAGCGTTCCCGCTCCTCGTCAAAACCGTCGAGCGCGTGCTCGAGGCGGGAGATGGCGCCGAGAGGCGTCACGGTCACCGCCAGATCGATCTCGTAATCGGCACCGGTGCGCTGGAGGAGGGTTGTGTAGCGATATCCATCGCCCCTGCCGAACCGCTCGCCCGAATAGACGAGATCAAAGCCCCCGATCGAGGCGAGGACGCCCTCGTCTTCCTGCTGGAGCTGAACGAGAGTGAGGATTTCCTTCATCAAGGCGCGACCGGCGGCTTTCCGTTCGTTAAAAGCCTCGCCGACGACGGTCATGGCAAAGGCGTCGGTCGCAGTCGGAACGAGGCGCTCGATATCCTTGCCGATTTCCGAAATCCGCCGCTCCGAGATCTCGATATCGCGTTCGGCGTCGCGGATCTGCCGGCGCACGGCATATTGATCGTCGTCATGGGCGGCGCGCAGCCGTTCGAGACGAGCAATGTCTGCCTCGAGCCCCGCCTTCTGCATCAGGCGCTCGTCACCGCTGGCTATGGCCTTGGCCATGGCGAACTGATTGGCTGCCCCTTCGCCGAGATCTTCCAGCCGGCGGATCGAAGTATCGCCAGAGAGTGCCGCGGCGATGAAGCGGGCCTTGCGTTCGTTGTTCTGCCACATCGAGGCGTCGAGCGAGCCCTGGGTGGCGTAGGCGAAAATATCGACTTCGTCATGCTGGTTGCCCTGACGCACGATCCGGCCCTCGCGCTGTTCGATCTGCGAGGGCAGCCACGGGACGTCGAGGTGATGCAGCGCCTTGAGGCGAAGCTGGGCGTTGACGCCGGTCCCCATTGTTTCGGACGAGCCGATCAGGAAGCGAACCTTGCCGGCGCGGACGTCGGCGAACAGGCGCTGCTTGGCCTCGGTCTTCTTGAAGTCCTGCATGAAGGCGATTTCGGATGCCGGAACACCCATGCGCACGAGTTCGTCCCTGATCCAGCGGTAGGCGGAAAAACCTCTGCTCTTCTCGACATTGATGGTGCCGAGATCGGAGAAGATCATCTGCGCCGCACCCGGGAGCTCGAAGGGCTTGCCGTCGGGGCGCAGATAGGTGCCTTGCGAGGTCTCTTGCCAGATGCGGAAGGCGTTCTGGACCAGCAGATTGAGCTTGTTGTCCGGCTCGTTGTCATTGTCCGCGTCGACCAGGCGGAGATCGATGGCGGCATGGCGCCCGTCGGTGATGACGGAAAGCAGGATATCGTCGCCGGGCTGCGCCGGCCCCTCGCGCATCTCGATCGCCTTGATACGGGCGTCTAGGACCGTCTGGTAATTCTTGAAGGCCTGGGTCGGCTTGGCCGTCAGGATCTGCCGGCGGCCGGTGGAGATTGCAGGCACCTTGACGTATCCGCGGAGGTCCTCGGGCATCACCACGTCGGCGAAGGAGCGGAACATGGCGATCAATTCCGGCACGTTGACGAAGGAAGCAAAGCGGCTGACCGGCTTGTATTTGCCTGACGGCTGGATCTCCAGTTCCGTCGTCGTGTCACCAAAGGTCGAGGCCCAGGCGTCGAATTCATGCAGGCCGCGTTCAGCCAGTGCGGCGTGGCCGAGCAGGCGTTGGACCGAGAACATCTCGCCAAGCGTATTGGTGATCGGCGTGCCGGAGGCGAGAACCAAAGCCCGGCCAGGGTTCTTCGTCTCGATAAAACGGGACTTGACGTAGAGGTCCCAGGCGCGCTGCGAACCGTTCGGATCGATGCCTTTCAGGGTCGACATGTTGGTGGCGAAGGAAAGCTTGCGGAATTCCTGCGCCTCATCGACGACAATCTGGTCGACGCCGATTTCCGAGATCGTCAGCAGATCATCCTTGCGGGTGGAAAGCGCCTCCAAGCGTTCCTTCAGGCCTTCCTTGAGCCGCTCGAGCCGCTTGCGCGAGACACGGTCCTCGCTGTCGACCTTGGTGAGCAATTCCTCGAAGAGCTCCAACTCGTTCTGGATCATCTGCTGTTCAAACGCCGATGGCACGGCGATGAACCGGAATGCCGAGTGGGTGATGATGATTGCATCCCAAGTCGCCGTTGCCGCGCGCGACAGGAAACGAGCGCGCTTGTCCTTGGTGAAGTTGGTCTCGTCGGCGACGAGAATGCGAGCGTTCGGGTAGAGCGCGAGAAACTCACGCGCCGCCTGCGCCAGGCAATGGCCCGGAACCACCAGCATCGCCTTGGCAATCAGCCCGAGCCGGCGCTGTTCCATGATCGCCGCCGCCATCGTCATTGTCTTGCCCGCACCGACGGCGTGCGCGAGATAGGTCGATCCCGACGAGATGATACGCCAGATGCCGCGCTTCTGGTGCCCATAAAGAACAAAGGCGCCAGAGGCGCCAGGAAGATTGAGATGCGAGCCATCGAACTTTCGAGGCGCGATATTGTTGAAGCGATCGTTATAGACCCGCGCCAGACGGTCGGTACGATCAGGGTCGGTCCACACCCAATTCTGGAAGGCCGTCTTGATCTTCTGCAGCTTGTCGCGAGCGGCTTCGGTATCGACGGCATTCAGCACGCGCCGCTCGCCGTCTGCATCCTTGAAGACGTCGAAGATCTGCGGCACCCGGCTGTTCAGCGCATCGGCGAGCAGCTCGCCGGCGTGGCGTCGGTCGGTGCCCCATTCGGATGTGCCGGCAGCCGTCCATCCAAGCTGTCGCGCCTCGACGGTCCATGAGCCGAGTTCCGGCATGTGATGGATCCTGATCTCCGCACCCATCGTCTCGTGCGCGAAGTCGACGATATCAGCAGCCGGGATCCAGGGTGCACCCAGCCGGGCGGTGATATCCGACGGGCGAAGGTCGGCGGGCTGCACCGCCTGAAGCGCGCGGACATTGCGCTCATACGCGCGATCGAGCTCGGTCGCAGCTGCCGCGGCAGCAAGTTTTGTGCGCACGGCGCCGGAGAGATAGGCGTCCGAGGTTAGCCAGGAACCATCGGCCGGATCGCGAAAGATTGCGTCACCGAGCGCATCGAGAACCGCGTCGGTGTCGCAATGTAAAAGCTCGGCGATATGATCGAGGTCGATGCGCCCGCGCTCGTTGAGGACGACGGCCAAGGCATCGGCGGCGGAGGTGATGACCGGCGGGGAAGGGGGCGCGATGACTCGTTCCGAGAAAATCGGCCCGGGCCTGGCGGTGTCGGTTTCGAGGTTATAATCCTCGATCGAGGCGACCAGCCAGCAATCGGGGTCATCGCGGAAGGGCATAAGGTTCGGCTGGCGATGGGTTTCACGAACCTCACCCGTCGTCTCGTCCTCGATGATCGAGACGGTGGTGTGGTTGATCGGACCGAAATCGCGCACGAAGTTCGACCAGGCGATGCGCAGCCGAACTTGGCAGTCGCGCCACGGCCCGTCCAGTTCCTGGGCTTTCAGGACCTCACGCAGGGCGTCGCGTATCGGGATCAGTTTGCGAATGATCCGGACATGCTTTTCCGAAATTCCCTCAGTGCTGCGTGCCTTGCGCACCTGCACCGCGACGGGCTCGCCATCGACGACCTGCATGAGGCCGTGCCTGACATCGACAAAATAGCTGCCTTCGCGCACTTTGGCGTTGTCGGGGCGGAGATTGACGATCTCGGCAAGTTCGTCCTCCAGATCGATGTCGATGGCGGTCGGCTCGCCGTCATAAATGCCTTCCGGAAGAAGCGCGACGGCTGCCGTCAGCGCCGCTTCGAGCTCCTCGCCGGCGCGTGGCCAGCACGTATAGGTCTCCCCGAAGGGACCGGAGGTCAGGGCATGATCGCCGAGCACGAACTCTGGATGCTGCGCGAACCAATGGTTCACGCGGATCACCCCCTCGTCCTCGACAGCCGGCCGGACGTCCTCCAGGTCGAGCCACGAAACGTCGCCTTCCGGCTCGCCTGCTTTGCGCTTGCGGAAGAAAAGAATGTCGACCACGACGTCGGTACCGGCGTCGCGCCGAAAACTGCCTTCGGGCAATCGGATCGCGGCGATCAGGTCTGCGGACTTGGCAATGTGTTCGCGGGCAGTACGATCGGCCTTGTCCATGGTGCCGGCGCTGGTGACGAAAGCGGCCAGGGCGCCCGGTTTCAGGAGATCGATCGATCGGGCGATGAAGTAATCGTGCAGCCGAAGGCCTAGCGAACGATATTGCCGGTCGGAACGAACCGTGCGATCGGAGAAGGGCGGATTGCCGATGGCAAGATCGTAGATCGCATTGAGGTCCGTGCGCGCGAAATCCCCGTTGATGATGCGCGCCTTCGGCTGCAGTAGTCGCGCGATGCGGACCGTGACGGGATCGAGCTCGATGCCGGTGACGTAGCTTAGTTCGCGATACTGTTTTGGCATCAGCGCCGGAAACAGGCCTGTTCCGATACCGGGCTCCAACACCCGGCCGCCGCGCCAGCCGAGACGTTGAATGCCCATCCAGATTGCTCGAATGACCAATTCGGGGGTGAAATGGGCATATTGGGTGCAACGGGCGAGCGAAGCGTATTCGCCCTCGCTGACCGCTGTTTCCAGCGAGTTGCCGAGATCGTCCCAGCCTGTGCGGAAGTCGGTTTCCCCCGGCCGCCGGAACATGCCATTCGCAAGCTCGCTGGCGCCGAAACCAGTGAAGCGGATCAGCCTTGCCTGCGCGGCGGGGGTCGCCGGCAGGTTCATCTTCTCGATTTCGTTGGCGGTGAGGATCGCCGCAACGTTGATGCGTGCCCGCTCCTTCCAGGTCGCGGCGAGCTCGCGGTCGCCATCGTCGAGATAGAAGTTGGCGCGCTGCCCTTGCTTTCGCGGGACCGGCCGGTTGGTCACCGGCAGAGCCCGCGCCGGCGCAGGAGAGGGCGGGGTCGGGTCGGGCTCGTCGTCGTTGGCGGCAAAACCGCCGAACGCTGTGACGCCAAGACCAAGTCCCGATGACAGAGCGCTGCTGCCGAACATATCGAGGGTGAAGGGATCGGTGCTCATCGAAAGCTCCTTGTGAGCGAGCGTCATCGATCCGCCGCAAGCGACAGTCGAAGAACGCGAATGGGTGGCCGCCTGCATGGGCTGCGCGGCGATCGTGGCCGAGCGCGATCGCTTCGCGCCCAGATGCAAACGGAAGCTCTCAAGCCGCAATCGGCGAGCGGAGGTGGCGCAGTTGTACTGGCAGCTTGGCGGCGATCTCGTCCTCGCTGAGGCCTTCCAGCAGCTTCAGAAACGTGCCGCCTTTACCGTCGTATAACATCACGGTGCGTTTGCCGCGCGAGGCCTCCGGCCAGCGCTCGCCCGCATAGCCGCGATAATCGTCCGCCGTAATGCTCCAGACATGCTCGAGGCGTTCCTCGCGCGTCATGGGCCGGACCGGGCGGCTCTCGCGCTCGATAATCGCAAGGCGCATGGTCTCGACGGACGACTGATCGGCAAGGTCGCAATAGCCGTGGAAATAGCGGATCGCCTCGTCGATCCGAAGCGCGAAGAACACTGACGTCACCGAGCCGGTCAGGAACTCGTGCATTGCGAACATCGAACCGCTGATCCAGAGCGGCGGCAGGATTTCGAACATGTAGTCGTGCTCGGCCTCGCCGATCTCGAACCATTCGCCGGCATAGAGCGGCATTGCGTCCTCTTCCCAGCGGTTGGGCCGTTGGAGATGACGGTCGAACATGCGGAACATCTGCGGTCGGCTTGCAACGCCCTGGAAGACTTTTCGGATTGCGGGAGAGGGGTTCATCTGCAGCTCCTTCGGAGGTTTTGGACCGAAGCGCGGCACTGTCCTATCGACCTTGCCTTCCTCTTCAGTCCTTCATGACCCCTTGGCTGCCGCCGGCATCGCGACCGTCAGGGTCAAGGGCCGGCTCCGCCGGGCGAAGCCTCCCTTGACGCGGACCGCGCGCATGCGGCACGCCTCCTCCTTCCGTCCTTTCCCTCTTTTCCCTTTCCCTGATCTTCAAGGACTCGTTCCAATCCTCCTCGGGCGGCCGAAGTCGCGTCCAGTCGCAGCCGACATCATCGGCAAGCGTCCGCAGCCGTTCGGCAAACATGTCGCCCTGCGGATTGGCGTCCGTCGCCGCAACCAACTGGACGCCAGGCTTCATAGCCAACTCCCGCAAGGCTGCCTCCGTGGTCGGCGACCATCCACCGCCAGTGCTGAGATAAAGCGTGCCCTCTCGCAAACCTTCGATCGCTGCGAGGCTCATGGCATCGATCGCGGCTTCCGTGACGGCCAGGCGCGAAGCGCTGTCCGAACCAAAGCGGAAAAGAACCTTGGTTCCCCCGGATGCAAAACCTCGGTATTGCGGTCCGCGCGCTTCCCAGCCGGTCAAAACCCCGACCTTATCCCGGTGCGCCGCCCACATGCTGCCTTGCGGACCTTCGCGCAGAAGGTCGCCCTTGACGGTCGCTCGCAGCACGTTCGCTGGAACGCAGCGCTCGCCATTGAGATATCGCCATGACGCGGAACCCGGCCAGGGACGGCGGCGGGGCTGCCAACGAGCGGTAAGAGAGAGGTCGCATCTCTCGCCATCCCTTGCGGGCTGCCACTCCGGCTCCGTGATCTGAAACCCGACCAGAGCCGCGACCCGTTCTGCACCTTCGGGAAAACCGACCCGATCGAGATGCTCGACGAGCCGGAACACATCGCCTTTCGCGTCGGACAGGGGATCGAACCACCCACGCCCTTCATAGGTGACGATAATGATCTCGCCGCCGCGGCGGAACTTGACTGCCCGTCGCGTGCTTTCCTTCGCGTCTATTGCAAAACCGGCATGCTCAAGCACTGCCGCACAACTGACCTGATCGCGCAGCGCTTCAATCTCTCTTCTCTTCATTTTTCATTCCGATCGCCCAGCGATCGGCCTCCATAATCCTTCCTTGCCCGTCGGTTCACCGACGCCTTTCGGCAGGCCCCGAAGAGCAAAGACCGCAAGGGCGCGGCTGGCAATTGTCGGATCATGCAAGCTGACATCGGACGCGGCGAAGCCCCCCTTGCGGCCTGCCGCTCGCAAGGGGCACCCACGCGGCGCCGGCTCAATGAGCCGGCCATGGCATGTACTCGTGCACGATCGCCAGATCGTCGTCGGCGTCGATCTCGTCAGAAGGAAGGACGCCGTATTCTCCGTCGACCTCGAAGAGGGTGACCGGGACCATCAGGTCACGGGAAAGCTGGAGGGCGTGGGACTGTGCGAGAGAGAGATCGTGCGACATTTGAGAGGCTCCTACGGGAGCGGGCCAATTCCCGCTCGATGGCTCCTCAAAAGGCACGGGGTCCCGGCGCGATCACCGCGAGGCGAAGCCGACGCGGCCGCAGCTTGCTAGCGGACCCTTTATGGGTTGATCGTGGAAGATCCGGAACCGGGCCAGGACGCCATCACAGACAAGCGGGATTGGCTTGCTTCCGTTTGGGCCACCGTTTGACGCACGATTTTCGAGCTCGTGCCAGGTCGTCGCTGCCCGCAGGCCGATTACTCGTGTCTTCGATTTAGCGGGTCAGGTGTTGGCTGAGCGAAGGACTCTGCGTCGCCGCGTGACCGAATGTCGCGTCAGCTTCAGTCGTGGCACCGCCTAAGTTGCGATGAGTCGTGCCTTTCGCGGTTTGCGGAATCCGACCCTGCAAGCGAGAGCGATGGTGCCCGGAGACCGAATGCATAGTTCGCCGCCGACCCAATCTGTCCGCTAAATTTGATTCCCGGATGGCCGCGAAAGCGGGTGTCCACCCTCGGGCGGCACACGGAGGACTGTTGCCGGATTTCTATCGCGGCGCGTTTCACATCAATAACCGAGCGGCACTCTGGATTGGCTTCCCCTTAAGCTCGGCATCACTTGATCACGCTCAGAAGCGATGACACTATTGAAGCCTATCACGGGTTCCCTCAGACAACTCCTTGAGGATCAGCGCGCAAGACGTCGCACCAGCATCCAGCACGCCGAGCGATCGTTCGCCCAGCCTGCTGGCTCGGCCGATCCGCGCGATCAAGTTCACCGTCGAATCGCGGCCACTTTCGGCTGCCGCAACGAGGAGTTCCAATGCCTCGTCGAAGGATTTTCCTTCTGATGTCGCATTGTCAAAAGCTTCAACAGCAGGCACCAACGTGTCAAGCAATGTCTTGTCGCCGACTTTGGCCGAACCAATTTGTTGAATACCCGTCAAGCCAGCATGCAGCATTCGGCTGAACGTCTTGTTGTCGATCTGGTCGACCTGATCGATCTGCTGGGCAAACTCGGTGAACATCACACCGTAAAGCGGACCCATAGATCCGCCGATCTCGGTCATCAGGACTGTTCCGAGGGTCTCAAGCGCTTTTGCGAGCGATAGCTCCTTGCCGCGTATCCGGTCGGCCACTAAACCGAAACCTTTCGCCATATTTATTCCGTGATCGCCGTCGCCAATCTTGCCGTCGATCTCGCTGAGGTAGGCGCGGTTATCGATGATCGCTCTTGCCATGGAGACTACGATTTCTCCGGCTGCCGCGTTATTCATTTTTTGCATTGTTCCCTCCTTAAAGTGTCGCCGCGCAGCGAACCTCGACCTCCAGTAGCGACTTTAGCTCTTCATCGAGCGCCATGACGGTCAAAGTCGCTCCAACCATCTCAAGAGACGTGAAGTAGTTACCAACATACGCTTTGTGGATCCTGAGGCCGCGGCCGGAGATTTCCTCCTCGACTGTGTCGAAGAGAATGTAAAGTTCGTTCAGCGGTGTCGCGCCAAGGCCAGATACCAGTACGGCCACTTCTGTCCCCGAGCCGAGATCATGATCATCCAGCACGATCTGGCACATATCCTTGGCGACCTCTGATGCGCTCTTGAGCGCTTCTACTCGCACGCCCGGCTCGCCGTGATGGCCGATACCGACTTCAATGGTGCCAGGCTCGATCTGGAAGTTCGGATGTCCGACCGCTGGAAGAGTGCACGGCCCCAATCCGACACCGACCGAGCGGCAATTGTCGATGGCCTTCTGCGCTGCGTCACGAACCTCGGATAGGCTGGCGCCCATCGACGCTTTCGCTCCGCCGACCTTCCACATGAAGATCTCTCCGGCAACGCCTCGGCGCTTCTCCCGCTCCTCGGCGGAGGCGGAGCACACGTCATCGTTCGCAACCACCGTGGCAACCTCGATGCCGTCCTTCGCGGCGAGTTTCATCGCCATTTTCACGTTCATGTTGTCTCCGGCATAATTTCCGTAGAGGACAACGACGCCGTTTCCACCATTCGCTTCGCGTATGGCATCATGAAAGCTCTTTGCCGTTGGCGACGAAAACAGCTCGCCGACCGCGACCGCGTCGAGCATGTTGCGGCCTATATAGCCAATGAAGGCAGGCTCGTGTCCGGAGCCACCTCCAGTTACGACACCCACTTTTCCTTGCGCGGGCCGGTCAATCGCCGTCACCACGCGTTGGTTTTCGGCGAGGCGCACGATGTCTCGGTGTGCCTTCACAAAGCCCTTGATGGTATCTTCCACGACCTCATCGCGGTTGTTTACAAAACGTTGCACTGCGTCCTCCTCCAGACACGGTCATTGATTGTGGTTGAGCGCTCGCTGGACGACCTTGAGCGACCGAGCCAGCGAGTCCTCGATCGTTGACAGCGGCACGGGATCTTGGCGGCGAACGGGCTGCGCCTGCCGATTGCGATGCAGTCTCAAGGGAAGTTCAATACTGACCGGGAGGCTGTCGAGCTTTGCGATTGCAGCCAGGAGGCGCTCGCACCCGACCTTGCCGTCGCCGATATCGCAGAAAAACCAACCTTCGTCGGTTTCACGGACATCCTTGATATGGGCGTGCGCCGATTCCGGCAGCGCCAGGATTCCATCACCTGCGAGATCGTCCATGTCCGGTCGATGGGACGCCGTGTTTGCAGCGTCGTAATTTAGCTTTAGAAAGGGCGATCCGAATTCCTCAACAAGAGAAATACCGTCCCGCGCGGTGTTGATCAGGCTATCGCTGCCGTCTCCTGGGTTTTCCAGGCCAACGATGATATCAAAGGCTTCCGCTCTTCTCAGTATGGTTTCGACGTTGCGACGGAATGTTGCCTCTCTTTGTCGGGCGGCCGCGTTGGTCGCAATAACCTTGGCTCCAATCGCCGCGGCGAATGCCATGCGGCCCGTGAACACTTCGACCGAATCTTCCAAACCGAGGTCGATGTGCGACGACATTGCATGACACAAGAGCCCCGAAGACCTAAGCGCGCTGCGCCAACTGGTCATCTCGGAAGGTGTGAAGGCGGTCTCATCGAAGGGTTCTGTATATCCAACGATAAAGGCCGGCTCGAAATGCGTGAACCCGAGGGTTGCCGCGCTCTCCAGTGCGGCCTCTCTGCTATGCCCGTCGTACGGCGCGCCGGACACGGAGATCACCCGTTCAGCCATGCATTCCTCCCTTAGCAAAGAACGGCGCAAAGGCCGTTCCGAAGGGCAAAGTGTTAAAAACGCTTCATCCGGACAAGCGAATTCCATCGGTCAATGCATGAATGCATCTCAACAGCTGCATCATTTGCGTTAAATTTCCTCATGGAATATAGAGGAAGGGCGTCCTCCAGCGTACTGAATGTCTCAAGTAGGAAAAGTGGCGAGGCACGCATAAACGGGAGGAGGGGTGATGAGCGCGTTGGAGTTTCCTTCGCTGCGATCGCTACAGGTGTTGGAAGCTGTCGCACGTCTTGGATCTTTTGGAAAAGCCGCCGAGGAACTGAGCATCAGCCCCTCGGCCGTGAGCCATCAAATGGCCGCGCTGGATTCGGAGCTCGGAATTGCTTTATTTCATCGCTCCGGGCGTTCAATCATGCTGACTGACGCGGGAAGGGCTTACGCTGAAGAGATCAGCGCCTCCTTTCGAAGGATCGAGAGCGCCACGCGCAATTTCACGAAGAAGGGCAAAAGTGACATTCTGAATATCCATTCGGTTGTCAGTCTCGCTTCGCAGTGGCTCATGCCTCGCCTCGCCCGGTTTAGCGCCCGC
Organism: Sinorhizobium sp. NG07B; assembly: GCF_002532005.1. Taxonomy (NCBI): domain Bacteria; kingdom Pseudomonadati; phylum Pseudomonadota; class Alphaproteobacteria; order Hyphomicrobiales; family Rhizobiaceae; genus Sinorhizobium; species Sinorhizobium sp. NG07B. The sequence goes on from NZ_NWTD01000011.1 coordinate 58,118, forward strand.
TATCCGGAGATCGATCTTCGACTGCACGCTTCTGGTGACCCGGCCGAGCTCAGGACCGGCAACGTCGATATAGACATCCGCTACGGAACGCAGCCCGTGGAGGTTGGCATCGCCGTCGAGCCCTTCCCGCCCGAGCCAATAGTGGTCCTGTGCGCCCCATCGTTGGTCGAGGGCGCAAACGGAATACGCTCACCGCAGGATCTCGCCAGATTTCCGCTCATCCACTCCGAAGTGAACCTCTATCGCTGGCAGGATTGGGCCGACGACCACGGTGTGAGGCTCAACATGGATCGGGGGCTGCGTTTCGATAGATCTTTCATGTCCATCAATGCGGCCGCGGATGGACTTGGCGTTTGCCTGGAAAGCCTCATACTCGTCCGGCAAGATCTGAAAAGCGGGAGGCTCGTTGCGCCGTTTGGCCTGGAAGGCCCCAGCATCAATTGCCATAGTCTCGTGTACTTACGGTCCAGGGCAAGAACGCCAAAGATCGCTCTGTTCAAACGTTGGATCGAAGAGACCCTGGCTGGCGACGCGGTTTCTGCGAGTGAGATCGACGTCGGCGGGAGGTGAGTTATGCGCAATCAGGGTCGGTGATGCGCGACTGGTGGATCAGACGCGCATCCCCGACGTCAGGCAGTGGTTTAGCCGAAGAATTTCCCGAGTTCGTTCGCTATGAATTCGGGAGCTTCTTCCGCAACCCAGTGACCCGAGCCCGGGATCAATCCGCCTCGAACGTCACTTGCCACCCGCTGCAGTGATTCCATCGTCTCCATGCCGCGGCCAAAACCACTGTCTCCGCCCAGGGCGAGGACCGGCATTTCGAGCTTGCCATCCCTCTCGAGGAATAACTCGTTGTCTTTGACGTCGGTTGGAAAGCCCCGATAATAGGCGAGAAGTGTGCGCAGGCCACCCGGTTTCAGGTAGGTACGGAAATACTCATTCTTGTCTTCCTGAGATAGCACGTTTGCCCGGCTGCCGTAATTGTCAAACAACCATTCCAGATAGATATGCTCGCGACCGCCGAACATCGCTTCCGGCAAATCCGGCGTCCTGAAGAAAGGGTGGTGCCAACGGCGGCCGCCTTGCGACATGTCCGCTCCATCGCCAGGAATGGTAACGTCCAGGATCGCGAGCTTGCTAACAGCCCCCCGGTGCTGCGCGGCCAGGGCAAACGCCACCGGGCCGCCCCAGTCGTGTCCCACAAGATTGAAGCGATCGATCTTCAGATGTTCAGAAAGAAGCTCCCACACGTCCTCGGCAATCGTTTTCTTGTCGTACCCATCGGCGGGCCGGGAAGTGTCGCCGAGGCCCCGCAGGTCCGGCGCGATGATCGCGTACTTGTCCGCGAGGAAGGGGATCACGTGCCGCCATTCGTGCGAACTCTGCGGCACCCCGTGAAGGAGAACCAGCGGCTCACCGGATCCTGCGGTCAGGTAGTGCATGGTGATGCCGGACAGTCGCGCGTAATTGCTTTTGATCTCGGCACTCACTTCTTTGCCTCCTTCTGGCCCGCGGTCATTCCCCGATACGCACGAATGACCTGACTGTCATCTGCCGAGCCTGACCCCTGCCCAGACGCGGCAAGGAAGAACTGATGCGCAACGGAGGCGAGCGGCAGGGCGGCCCTGGCAGAGGAGCCAGCGGCAAGCACGATACCGAGATCTTTCACAAAGATGTCTACCGCGCTCGTTACCTCAGGGTCTTCCAGAAGCATCCGCTGGCCACGATCGTTGAGCATCCAGCTGGCGGCCGCCGAGCCGGACACGATCTCGAGTACCGTTGAGGTGTCGAGGCCAGCCCTTTCGGCGAGCGACAGCGCCTCAGCCGCTGCCGCCAAGTGTACGCCGCACAGCAACTGGTTGACTGCTTTGGCAACCGATGCCTGGCCAGGCCGCTCTCCGAGATAATAGATCTTGGAGCCGAGCACGTCGAAAAGATTGCGGCTCATCTCATAGGTTTGCCTGTCGCCAGCCACCATGATGGAGAGCGACGCGTCGCGCGCTCCGGCGACGCCGCCGGAAACAGGCGCATCCAGAAACCGGTGACCGCGAGCAATAACGGCCTCGGCGAGCTGTTCAACCTCGCCGGGAGGGCATGTTGACATCAAGATGACCACGCTGGCCTTGGCTGAATTTGCCAGGGCGCCCCGTTCGAAGAGGGCTTGGTGCGCCTGGTCGATGTTGACTACCATCAACATCAAGACGTCGGTCTCGCTGGCCGCTTCTGTAGCGTCTGGATAGGCAGTCCCGCCACTGTCAGCGAAGCTTCTTAGAGCATTCTCCGAGATGTCAAACCCCTTGACCCTGAAGCCGCTTTTTAGGAGATGCGACGCCATCGGCAATCCCATCGAGCCGAGACCGATAAAACCGATTGTCGGTTTTCCCGGTCCTCGTGCCGGGCTCGGCTTTGTTTCTAAAGCTTGGTGCAATTCCGGTCTCCTCCGCGATACTGGCACGTCATAGGCCGGCACATCCCACCGGAGTGCCATGCTCGCATGCAAAGCGGTTAGCATGGCGGCTTCCTCCACATCAAAAGAGTTTGCGCAAAAAACATGTGACCTGGATTCATGTTGCCTGGCGCGTGCAGAAAAACTTTGTCTCCATCGCGGGTCACGCCGAACTCGCCTGAGTTCAACTCACCATTGGCCGGAGGCAATTCATTTGCGGACGTTTGGCGCAAGCGCCTAATTTACGTCCAGCCGCACAGTGGGAGGCTTCCGGCTTCAGCGACATCAGTCCAAGGTCTAAGCAACCTGCAAGAAACTGAGGACGCTTACGAGGAGAGCGCCTGCGCTGGAGGCTCCTAAAAACATCGACATGGATCAACACGGTTAGAGGAGGAACCAATGATCACAATGAATCGCCGTACCCTTATTATGAGTTCCGTGGCGATGACCGCCGCGCTTGCGGCACCGCGCATCATGCGTGCGAGTTCGCCTGAATTCTCGTTTAAATTCGCCAACATCATGCCGGTTGATCATCCGCTCAACACGCGGATGACCGAGGCTTCCGACAAGATCAGCCAGCAGACAGACGGCCGCGTGAGCATTCAAGTGTTCCCCGCGAGCCAGCTCGGCACCGATGCTGATATGCTCAGCCAGCTTCGATCAGGTGGCCTGGACCTTCTTGCGCAGACAGGCCTCATCGCAGCGACACTCGTCCCGCCGGCGGCCATCACCGGTGTAGGATTTGCCTACCCCGACTACGCGCAGGTGTGGAAGTCGGTGGATGGTGAGCTCGGCCGGAGCATCCGGACGGCTTTTGAGAAGGTCAACCTGATCGCCTTCGAGAAGATGTGGGACAACGGCTTTCGGCAGACGACCTCGATCGGGAAACCGATCAAGTCGCCCGAGGACCTCAAGGGCTTCAAGATCCGCGTCCCTCCTGCGCCGCTCTGGACATCGCTTTTCAAGTCTCTCGGCGCCGCGCCGACGTCGATTCCATGGGGCGAAACTTATTCCGCACTCCAGACCCACGTCGCCGACGGTCTCGAAAACCCGCTCGCTGGCATTTACTTTGCCAAGATGTACGAGGTTCAAAAGTATCTCTCCCGGACCAACCATATGTGGGACGGCTTCTGGATTCTCGCCAATCGGGACAACTTCGAGATGTTGCCTGAGGACTTGCGTGACATTGTCGTCACCGAGATCAATCGCTCGGCTCTCGTGCAACGCGCTGATGTCGAAAAGCTGAATTCCGAACTCCAGGCAGAGCTGACGAGCAAGGGTCTTGAATTTATCGACGTCGATGTTTCCAAGTTCCGCGCGACGCTGCAAGCTTCGTCGTTCTACTCCGATTGGAAGGGGCGTTTTGGCGAGGAAGCATGGGCGTTGCTGGAGTCTACCTCGGGCAAATTGATCTGAGGCGTTGACATGGCTACTTCTGAAAATGTCAGCCCCCCGGTGATCGGCGCGTGGCCAGTCCTGGCGAAAGCTGAAGCGGGCGTGGTGCGCCTGATTGAATTGATCGCCGCAGCACTTGTTGTCGTCGAGGTACTCGTGCTGTCGGCGGGCGTCTTCGCCCGCTATGCATGGGGCGAGCCGCTCATCTGGTCGGACGAGCTCGCCTCCATGTTGTTCCTCTGGCTTTCGATCGTGGGCGCGGTCCTCGCTTTTCACCGCGGACAGCACATGAGGATGGGCGTTATCGCGGACGCGATGCCGCCCGTCGTAAGGGCAAGACTGGAGGTGGCTGCACTTGTCTTTTGCCTTTCGGTCTGCGTGCTTCTTCTGCCCAAGGCCACGGCCTACGCTCTTCATGAAGTTCCGGTCGTCACTCCCGCGATGGAAGTTTCGGTCGCATGGCGTTCTTTTGGTCTTCCGATCGGACTTGGCCTGATGCTTATCCTTGGCGTGACCAATGCCCTTCAGCGCATCACGCTGAGCGATTTCCTGATCGGGGTCCTTGTAGCCGCGTGCTTGATAGGGTTGGCGATTGCGGCGAAACCGTTGATCATGGCGATGGGCAACTGGAACCTCGTGCTTTTCTTCGTAGCCTTCATCGCACTAGGTGTGCTGAGCGGCGTACCAATCGCGTTCGTGTTCGCTCTCGCTGCCATCAGTTATGTGGCCCTGGGTACGAGCCGTCCGATAAGCGTGATCGCGGGTCGGCTTGATGAGGGAATGTCGCATCTTCTCCTGCTGGCGGTCCCGCTGTTCGTGTTGCTGGGTATGCTGATGGAGGTTACGGGCATGGCAAAAGCGATGCTGAACTTCCTGGCGTCCTTGCTCGGACATGTCAGAGGCGGCCTGTGTTACGTCCTCGTAGCGGCAATGTACTTGGTATCTGGGATATCGGGTTCGAAGACCGCCGACATGGCTGCTGTCGCCCCGGCACTGTTCCCGGAGATGAAAGCGAGAGGATCAAAACCGGGCGATCTCGTGGCCCTGCTTGCGGCTACGGGTGCGCAGACGGAGACGATCCCGCCGAGCCTCGTATTGATCACCATCGGATCGGTTACGAGCGTATCGATTTCGGCCCTGTTCATAGGCGGTCTTCTGCCGGCTTTCGTCTGCGGATTGATGCTTTGCGTTGTCGTCTGGTGGCGCTATCGCAACGAGGACATGTCGGGTTTTCGCAAGCCGCCAGCCAGGGAGATCTTCCGCACATTCCTGATTGCGCTTCCGGCTTTGGCCCTGCCTTTTATCATCCGTACAGCGGTTGTCGAAGGCGTTGCTACCGCCACGGAAGTCTCGACAATCGGCATTGCCTACTCGCTGCTGGCGGGCCTCCTCGTTTACCGCCGGTTCGACTGGAAGCGGGTGGGTCCGATGCTGGTGGAAACGGCGGTCTTGTCCGGAGCCATCCTTTTCATCATCGCGGCGGCAACGGCTGTGGCCTGGTGCCTGACTCAATCGGGTTTTTCGCGTGGGCTGGTTCAGACGATGGCGGGTCTACCCGGAGGAGCGCCGATCTTTATGATCGTGTCGATCGTCGCGTTCATTGTGCTCGGTAGCGTGCTGGAAGGCATTCCCGCGGTGGTTCTGTTCGCACCCCTGGTATTTCCGATCGCCAAGGGATTAGGGATCCACGACGTGCACTATTCGATCGTGGTCATTCTCGCCATGGGAGTGGGCTTGTTCCTCCCGCCGTTCGGCGTCGGTTATTATGCCGCCTGTGCAATCGGCCGTGTGAACCCGGTGGAAGGGATAAAGCCGCTGTGGGGGTACATGATCGCCCTGCTTCTCGGGCTTGCGATCGTCGCAGCGGTGCCCTGGATCTCGATCGGCTTCCTATGACGTGCGACCGTAGGCGGCCGGTAGAGAAGTCGGCCATTCTACGGTCGTAACCATGTCGGATAAGGCGGAATGCCGGCCTGGCAACGTGCTTCAGAAGCATGCTGCTGGCTCCGCAATATGCCCGGGAAGAAATGTAGCGCCCACCGGAAGATCGTGACGTCCTCGCGGTTTTCCGTGGCTTCTTCCTCAAGGAGCGGTGCGCTCTTCGAGGGAAGAGGTAACATCTATCCTCCGACCGCTTAATGAACACCGTTGGCGGCCTGACGCAGAGCCACTCACATGACAATGAGGCAGCCAAGGCGATCCACGATAATCTTGCCGATATTCGGATGCGAGCCGCGTCCCGCAGTCAGGGAGCCAAGAGTTCTTTCGAACTCACCGAAAGCCAACGAGATCTGATGGCCGGAGCAACGCGGTACCCCGAAACCGGTTGTTTCGATTGATGAATCGCAGGGCCGAGCAAGATCATTTGTTGAGCGATGCTCATTGAAATGGACTTGCAATTCAATTGTCCTAGACCTGCCACTTGATACCTTTCAGATGCAGACAAAGCCGAAATCCGTCGCAAGACAAGCGCGGTCTGCAGACGCATTTTTACAAACGGGGAGGAGTGAAATGGGAAATGAAAGTTTCGAGATCGACCGCCGCAACTTACTATTGGCAGGGGGAGCTGCTTTGAGTGGAGCCGTTTTCGGTGCGAACAGTGTAGCGGCTCACGCTGGGGCGAGCCCGGTTTCCGGGGCACAAGCTCCGGACTTTTATCGATTTGCCATTGGGGACGCCCAGGTAACCATCGTATCAGACGGCCCACTTCCGCTCGGCGACCCGACACAAAGCTTTCTCGGCGTCCCGGCCGACGAGATAAGATCCATGCTAAACCACAGCTTCCTGCCCACGGATGAGGTCGTTCTCGCTCAGAACGCACCTGTCGTAAACATCGGTGGCAAGCTGATTTTGTTCGACACGGGGATGGGATCGCTTAAGCAATTTGGCCCGACGACTGGCCGTCTCAAGTCTTGCTTGGCCGCCGCGAATATTGCGCTGGAAGATATTGACGCTGTCGTCTGTTCGCATGCTCATTGGGACCACGTCGGCGGAATCTGGGGCGACGACGGGAAACCAACGTTTCCAAACGCCCACGTGTACATCAGCCAAACCGACTACGATTTCTGGACCGACGAGAAAAAACTTGGAGGCGATCTCAACGGTCTTGTTAAAGCCGCGATCCACAACCTCAAACCCGTGCGGGACCGCATGGTTTTTTTCCAGGACGAACAAGAGTTTCTTCCTGGTATTCATGCCATTAGCGCTCCTGGACACACACTCGGCCATAGCTGCTTTATGATTGAGTCAGCAGGAAAGACGATGTGCTATGGCGGCGACCTCACTCATCATCCTGTGCTTCTGTTCGAAAAGCCTTTGATGGAATTTGCGTTCGATACCGATCCCAAACTGTCGGCTCAATCGCGTGTGCGCATTCTGAAAATGCTGGCCTCCAATAGAATACCCTTCATGTCCTACCACTTCCCATGGCCGGGCTACGGGCACGTTGGCATAGCGGGAGAGGGCTTCGAGTATTTTCCTGAGCCACTACATCTTAGCCTGTTAGACTGAGTGGTAGAGGAGGGCGCGAGGGCAATGCCTTCGCGTCAATCCTATCCGGAGGGCAGTCGAACGAAATCATCACATGGCGGAAGTTACGCAACAAGCAGTGTGCGCCTTCATCGCGTTGCTAGACATCAAGTCTCGCGGGAACGCCAACTGAAATCAAGAGCGATCGGCGGACCGCACCTAAAGGCCATTCCTGATCGGAAACATATCCTCGCCGTAGTGGTGAAGCCTTGTGTGATGCCGTCGGCATAACCAGCGCACCTTTAAAGGGTCGTCGTATTGATCATGATGGGCGTCGACCGTTTCAATCCCGCAGACCTCACATGTTTGCTTTTCCAGCTCGCCTGCCTTTACGGCTCGCTGTACAGCAAGATGAGCATCATATTTCGCTGGATTAGCACGGCGCCAATTTGCTTGGCGGGTGTCGGTTTTCAGCATCGCCGCATCCTGTGCCTGTAATTTTGCGCTCTCGACCGATAGATACCTGGAAAGGGCTGCAGGCTCAAGTTTCCGCACAGAGCGACGGCGTCTGTCCGTGGCTCCGCGTCCGAAAACAAGATTTCGCATTGCCAGGAATGATCAGGGTTGGGCCATCGAGTTCCAACTTTGCTGCCCGCAATCTTCGCACCGGTGGATACGATATCGCTCGTGTCGATCGGTGCTCCCGATCTCAGCGCGCTGGATGACTAAGCTTGAAATTTCTGCTCGATACATACGTCCTGAAGGAGATCGGTCGAGCCGAACTGCACGAGAATGTGGCAGCCCTCGATACGATTGACGATTCCGATCTCGCGACAAGCGTGAGCTCAGTTCGAGAGACTGCGAAAGGCATCAAAAAAAATTGTAGGACCGACGCTGTCGCGAACGTGTCCGCCAACGCTTCCGACGCCTATGAAGGTCGGTATCCTTCCTGTCGATGACAATATCGCCCGTCTTGAGCCATTCTTTCACTCATTCACCGAGCTTCACCGCCACTGCGCTCTTTTTAGGACTCAACCACCACGATTCTCTGCACGATTAGAGCGCTAAGACAGCGCCCTTTTGCATGACAGTTCCACTCAAACGGATGTCGGTGGCCGAGAACCCAGCCATAACTGCAAATTCCCCCGTCTCTATCCGCCAGCACCGCTCGGTCGTGTCGAAGAAGGCAAATGTTCGGGCGTCAAGAATGAAACTGAGCCTTCGTTTCTCACCGGGTTCCAGGGCGATTTTCGAGAAGGCTTTCAGTTCTTTGACCGGTCTGGGTACAGATGCTTCAACATCGCCGACATAGATTTGCACCACTGCCGAACCTGGCCGCTCGCTGACGTTGGTCAATCCCAGTGTCACTGTCACCGCGCCGGCAGCATCCGGCAGCCCTACCGTCAGGTCTGACATCGCAAAGCTTGAATAACCGAGACCATGACCGAAGGGGAACAGTGGCTTAATGTCCTGGCGATCGTAGTGCCGATATCCAACGAACACACCTTCGTCATATCGCACATGGCCATTCTTGCCTGGATAGACCGCGTCATCCTCGGTATGTGTGGGATTGTCAGCCCAGCGCACGGGGAAGGTCTGTGCCAGTCGGCCCGAGGGCTCGGCCTTGCCGAGGAGCACATCGGCGATCGCGTTGCCAGCTTCCTGGCCGGGATACCAGCATTGCAGTACTGCACGAGCACTGGAAAGCCAGGGCATTTCCACCGGTCCACCAGTTTGTAGGACGACAATCGTGTTAGGATTGGCCGCAATTACCGCCTCAACAAGCTGGTCCTGCAGACCAGGAAGCGCAATGCCGCGGAGATCGGAGCCCTCGGTATCCCAGTCGCCCGTTCTGCCCACGAAGACTACCGCATGATCAGCCTTCGCGGCGAGGGCTGCCGCCTCGGCAATCTCCGCTTCGGCCGAAAACCTGCCTATTCCTACCCGAATTGCGGCGATATAGAGGTTGACGTGATCGTGCCGGGCGTACTCGGCGACGACCTCGTATTTACGGCCGGCTTCGAGCGTGATTTCACCCACGACCTCCTCGCAGCCTTCTTCAAAGAATGTGGTACCACGTGTCCAGGAAGCCCAGGCGTCCACAACAAGCCTGCCGTCCACATAGACACGGCCAAGCCCCGCCGAGGTCATGCCGACGCGATAGACGCCGGCTTCTGAGGCTGTGAAGACGGTGCGCATTCGGGCGGAAAAGCGATGCGGATCGACGGTGCCCCCGGCCACGGGGGGCAACCATACACCGAGGCTCGACGGTTCCTCGATAACCTTCACGGGCTCGCCAGCAAGCTCCCTCCCTTGGAAAAATTCGAAGGTTGTCGGGTTTTCGATCAGCGGCTGAAACCGATAGTTGCTGCAACCCTGAGCGTAGAACACGTTCTCCTCACCCAGGGCGTCCGCCAGCCCCTGCCACGGACTGACGACATAGTGGGGGTTCAACTGCGCCGAGCCGCCTCCCATAATCTGCGCGATCTTGGCATTGGGTCCAATGATGGCGACCGTACCTTGCTGAGCCAATGGCAGGATGCCGTCATTCTGTAGCAGAACTGCGCTTTCCGCTCCCGCGCGCCTGATGAGTGCCCTATGTTCCGGCCGATTAATGGCGTACTCCTTAAACTCGCGATGATCGTTGATTGCGCCGGTGCGTTCCATCAGGGTCAGGATATTGTGCACACAGGCGCGGACGGTCTCGACACTTACCTCGCCCGCGTCGATCGCCGCCAGAAGCTTGGAGCCGCGGTCGCGGGTCGGGCCCGGCATCTCCAGATCCAGCCCAGCATTCACGGTGGGTGCGGTCGAACGCGAGCCGAACCAGTCCGACATCACCACGCCGTTAAAACCCCAGCCACCGCGCAGTACCTCGTTCAACAGCCAATGGCTTTCCGCCGTGTAAGTACCGTTTAGTTTGTTATATGAAGACATCACGGCCCAGACCTTTGCCCGCTTCACCGCCGCCTCAAAGGGTATTAGGTAGACTTCGCGCAGAGTGCGTTCATCGATATCTGAAGAGATGGTTGTACGTTCGATCTCGGACTCGTTGCCAGCGAAATGTTTTATCGTGGCACCCACTTTCTTGGACTGCAGACCTTCGATATAGCCGACGGCAAGTTCCGCCGTCAGTATCGGATCCTCAGAGAAACACTCAAAGTTTCGGCCGTTTGTGACGCTGCGCTGGATGTTAACGGTCGGCGCCAGCGAGACATGGGCCCCTTTGGAAAGAACCTCGTCACCTAGCGCACTGCCGATTTCCCTGGCTAGGTCCGGGTTCCAACTCGCTCCGATGGCAATGCCTACCGGGAAAGCCGCTGCAGTCACACCCCCGACAAAAGACCCCGCCCCGCGGGCGCCGTTGGGGCCGTCCGTCAAGCGCAATCTCCCTATCCCTAGGCGGTCGATGGGCGGTAAAGACCAGAACGTATCGCCGGAAAGTAGCGAGACCTGCTCGGCCAAGGTCATATTATCGAGCAATGCTCTCGTATCAGTCATCTTCTCTGCTTCCTCAATCTCAACACTTACCGTTCCCAGATCGGGCATCTCGCTATGCATATTGGGAAAGCTGGTGAGGTCGCCGTCATCCGTGGAGCCGTCCATCCATGAGAAGGACCCGTTTGTTCCCCAAGGCGCCGTCACCACGACGACGACATGTTCGCAGCCTTCACATGGCCGAGATGCCGTCACCGCTTTCCACTGAAAACAAGGACATCGCGGTTTGATCGATGTCAGCGGTGAAAGTTGTGCCGGCTGCGGCAGTGCCGGTTCTGGAGTTATTCCTCCGCAAGTTCGCGAGACAATCTGATAAACCTGAACATGCTTTATCAGACAATCTGTTGACAGACAATCCTCAGTCGCGCAGCCTCGTGTCGTCATTGATGATTCGATGCTTCCATCGGAGGCGGATCCCGATTGATGAAGCTTCTTCACCGCCTATGGACAAGGATGGACCACAATGGACAGGCTGTTGTCCCGTTTCCGGCTACAGACAAAAGTAATCATTTTCGTACTGCCTTTCATAATCAGTATTTGCGCGGTGGGGTTTTTGGGGCACTACGCCGCGGGTCTCCTACAAAGCCGCCTGGAAACCTCAAGCCAGGTGATGCAGGTGCTCTCGGGTTTCCGTGACGTCTCCGCCTCGATGAGAGAGTTTCTCGACGAGGCGTCGGAAGAAAGGCGCGATCGCGTGAAGGCTGACCTGCTCGCGCAGCAATCGCATCTGCAGGCTTTGGTGACGAATGCCGGAGCTACGGCGGAAAGCGAAGGCCTCCAGTCGGCAAACGCGATTATGCTGGACGTGGTGAACAATTTTGGTTCTCTCTGGAGCATCCATGAAAGCGAAGAGAAACTGATAAGCTCGATCGCCAATCATTCTGAATCGCTGGTTTGGTCGCAGAATGAAATGCTCAGGCTAGCAGACGAGTTAAGGAAGTCCGGCGAGCAGTCCGAGGGCGCCGCCAAATCGATGTTGCGCGATGCCGACAGGGTGACAGGCTATGCAACCTTCTTCCTTGATCTTGCCGCGGGCTACCAATCCGCCGGAACGACCGAGCTGAAACTCAAATATTTGGGCGGCAAAGTGGGCGAGTTGCGTCGGAGCGCCCGAAATCTGCGGGCTTCCTTGCCATCGGACGCCACAAAACTGTCGAGCTCGGTCGATGGCGCGGTGAAAAGCGTAACACAACTTCTGTCGCAGGGCGCTTCATCGGACAACACCGTAGGCCTCGACACCGCAATGTCCGCGTTCAAGGAAATCTCCGTCGCGATTAACGCGGTAGCGAACCAGCAAACAAAGAAAGCAATCGTCGAGTTCGCAGGTCTCGACCAACATTTGGCGAAGATCAGCAGCGCCTTGGACGGCAGCCGAAGACTTTCGGACTCCAGCTATCTCATCAGGATAAACCTTGCGCGCTTCATAGCCGACCCTACCGAACAAAACCGTGCGCAGCTCGTCCAGAACTTTGACAGAACGAAGAAGGAGATATTGGACATCTGGAGTGCCGCTTCCGACCTCGACCTTTTCAAGGCAGTCCAGAATACGGTGCCGCCGGCGGTAGAGGGTATGACGCAGGACAGTGCGAAGCTCGTCGAGATCTCGGAAGTGAGGCGTGCGCAATATAGGCAAACGACAGACCAGTTGAACACCATATGGGGCCACCTCACGACGTTTGCCGACGCCCAGCGCGCAAGAGCCATTGAAGAGACGGCTTACGCGAATGGCATTGGCCTCATCACGACATTTGCTGGCGTCCTCGTCGCACTTCTCGCTGGCTTCGGGATGATTGCGACTTTCAAAAAACCTGTCGTCCAGTTGACCGACGACATGCGGCGTTTGGCGGAAGGGGACCTTGACATTGAGATCGGCGGTTCTGAGCGCGCTGATGAGCTCGGAGAAATGGCCCGGGCGCTCTGTGTCTTCAGGGAGAATGCCGCGAGGAAGATCGAGATCGAGAACGACGCGGATCGTCAACGATCGGCTTCCGAAGCTGAACGTCGGCACAACGAGGCGGAGAAAGCCGAGATCGACAAACAGATCGGCGACGCCGTCGACAGTCTTGCCGCTGGGCTGGAGAGGTTATCCAACGGTGATGTTTCTAGCACGATCGATCAACCGTTCTCCGGGCGGCTGGAACAATTGCGACGGGACTTCAACAATTCGTTGCTGCGTTTGCAGGCGACGATGTCGGAACTTCGCGGCAACATCGTGCTCATTCGGCAAAATGCAGACAACCTCAGCAGTGGCGCCGATGATCTCTCCCGCCGCAGCGAGCGTCAAGCCGCGTCGTTGGAGGAGACCGCGGCCGCTGTTCATCAACTCACCGCGACGGTGCGTTCCTCGACAGAGCAGGCACAAGCCGCAGCCCAGCTGGTAAAAGAAACCAAGCAGGCCGCGGATGCGTCTGCTTCAGTGGTCACGAACGCGGTTGACGCTATGGGACGAATAGAAGCGGCTTCCGGGCGCATTTCGCAAATCATCGGCGTCATCGACGAGATTGCCTTCCAGACCAATCTCCTGGCACTCAATGCCGGTGTCGAGGCCGCGAGAGCTGGAGAAGCGGGGCAGGGCTTCGCTGTCGTGGCCCAGGAAGTCAGGGAACTTGCCCAGCGGTCGGCTCTAGCCGCCCAGGAAATCAAGGAACTCATAGCAAGATCAAGCGAGGAAGTCGCCTCGGGATCGCGATTGGTGAACGAGGCGGGCAAGGTGCTGATTGCGATATCGTCGAATGTTGCCGGAATTTCCGAAAGGGTTGAGCTTATCGCTGCGGCGAGCAGGGACCAGGCGGCTTCGCTTATCGAAGTGAACCAGGCCGTTGGCGAGATCGATGACAGCACCCAGCGAAACGCTGCCATCGCCGAGCAAGCCCACGCCGCCACCCAGGAACTCACAAAAGAGACCCAGCGGCTGATGCAGCAGATCGAACAGTTCAACATCGGCAGGCCAAGGGGTCACGTGCTTTCGATCGTTTCCTGACTTCGTAGACAATCACCACTATTGTGTTGACAGATTTTCATACAATCTGTCAAATAGTGCAGCCAATCTGGGAGGATAAGCGGCGTGCTCAATGACCAAGCGCATCAGACTAAGTTGCCCTATTTCTATCCGTTCAAGTTCGGAAGCGGCGAAATAACGGTACTTTCGGACGGACCGTTGGAATTGGGCGACCCACGGGAGAATTTCCTCGGGGTCGACGCAGCCACGGTGACGGAAATGCTCGACAGGAACTTCCTGTCCAGTTCGTCGGTGACCCTCGAGCAGAACATCCCGCTGGTCAAAATCAACGGAAAGACCATCCTGTTCGACACCGGGATGGGGACGTCGAAGATTTTCGGGCCGACGACCGGTCGCCTGCTGAAGAGCATGCAGGAGGCAGGGATCGACACTTTGGAAGTCGATGCCGTGGTGTTGTCCCACGCACACATCGACCACACCGGCGGACTTTGCGATCAGGACGGCAAGCTTAATTTTCCCAACGCGGAGATCTTCATAAGCGAAAGCGACTTCGATGACTGGACCGACGGAGGAAAGCTTGATGACGGTTTCAAGGCCCAGGTGGAAAATGCCCGGAGGAACCTTCTTCCACACCGTGATCGGATAACGCATTTCGTGGACGGTCAGGAGTTTCTGCCGGGCGTGCAGGCAGTGCACGCTCCAGGCCACACCTTGGGCCACTTCTGCTTCCTCATGCAGTCGGGCAACGATCGGCTCTGCTTCCTCGGCGATCTGACCCATCATCATATCCTGCTGATGGAACGCCCGTGGATGGAGTTCAAGTACGACACCGATCCCAAGCTCTCGGCGCGGTCGCGCACACGGGTGCTGGATATGCTCGCGACAGACCGCATACCAGTGATGTCCTATCACTTTGCGTGGCCCGGGCTCGGCAACGTCGCCCGGGAGGGGGAAGGCTTCCGCTACGTACCCGCCGCCATGCAGATGCTCTCGAGATAGGAATACGCGACAATGCAGATGAAATCAGTCATTCTCCGAGAGTCAGGGCTTCCCAAGCCGTATGCAAGTTCGCGGCCTCTCAGTGTCGAGACCGTCGACCTGGCGCCTCCGGGCAATCTTGAGGTCCTGGTGAAAATCAAGGCCGCTGGTGTGTGCCACTCCGACCTGTCGGCGATAAATGGCGACCGCCCCCGTCCATTGCCTGTCGCGTTGGGGCATGAAGCGTCCGGCATTGTCGAAGAAATCGGACCCGGTGTGGATACAGTGAAGGTTGGCGATCACGTCGTGATGTCGTTCCTGCCCATCTGCGGACACTGCGATTACTGCGCGGGAGGACGCGCAAGCCTCTGTGAGCCGGGCTATCGCGCAAACGCCGCCGGGACATTGTTGAACGGTAGCAAGCATATCCGTCTTCGGGGCTACGATATCAACCATCACAGCGGTGTATCGGCGTTTTCGGAATACGCGGTCGTGTCGGCGCACTCGGTCGTTAAGATCACCAAAGACGTGGACGTCACCATGGCGGCCTTGTTCGGATGCGCCGTGATGACAGGCGTCGGTGCCGTCGTAAATACATGTGGCGTGAAGCCGGGGCAGTCGGTCGCCGTCATCGGCCTGGGAGGCGTGGGGTTGTCGGCCGTCCTCGGAGCGGTGGCTAGCGGGGCAAGCGAGATCGTCGCCATCGATTTGATGCCGGAGAAGCTTGAGTTGGCTAAGGCGCTGGGCGCGACGCGTACCTTCCTGGCAACCACGCCGGATGTCATCGGCGAGGTCAAGGAAGCGACCCGCGGGGGAGTGGACTACGCCATCGAGATGGCAGGGTCGAGCAAAGCGTTCGAAACCGCGTATGGCATTACGCGGCGCGGCGGCACGACGGCCACAGCGGGTCTGGCGAACGTGAACACCAAATTCGAGATCTCGCCGCTTCCTCTTGTCGGGGAAGAACGCGTCATCAAAGGCAGCTACATGGGGTCCTGCGTACCTTCGCGCGATGTTCCCCGCTATATCGACCTGTTCCTCAAGGGTAGGTTGCCCGTGGAGAGACTGTTGTCCAGCACTGGCCCGCTTGAGGAAATCAACGAGGCCTTCGACCGGTTAGACCGTGGCGAGGTGATCCGGCATCTGCTGGTTCCTTGAGCCTGCGGAAGGAGCGAGAATTTGACCGACTGGAAAGTCCTGGCGATACATTACGGCACTGCGGTTCGGCCCGTTGGCGAACTCGGCCTGGAAGCAGGAGATCCCCACGACGCCCCGGGCAGGATCGAGTATTTCGTTTGGTTGATCCGCCATGGTGAACGTCTGATCCTGGTTGACACCGGGTTTAGCCCGCAGGAGGCTGAAAGGCGCAGGAGGACCATGTTGATCCATCCGGTCGAGGCGCTTCGCCAGCTCGGGATTTCCGCATCGTCCATTACCGACGTCGTCATCACGCATCTTCACTATGATCACGCGGGAAACCTTGCGGACTTCCCCGAAGCCCTGTTCCACTTGCAGGATCGGGAGATGGCCTACGGTACAGGACGATGCATGTGCCATGATCGTCTTCGGCGTCCCTTTGCAGTGGACGCCGTAGTCGATGCGGTCCGCCTGACGTTTTCCGGCAGGGTGTGCTTCCACGACGGGAACGGCGAGATTATGGAGGGGCTCACTATCCATCTCGTCGGCGGTCATTCTAGGGGCCTTCAGGTCGTGAGGCTGGACGATGGCAATGACGTCGTCGTTATCGCATCGGACGCACTCCATTTTCAACGCTATCTGGAGCATGACGACGTCTTTCCGCTTTTCGCCGATTACGCCGACGTACTGGAGGGATACCGAACTCTCCGTGAGCTTTCAGGACCGTCCGGAGTACTCGTTCCAGGCCACGATCCCGCAGTCCTGACGAGTTTCCCATCGCTGTCACCGGATCTCGCATTTGCAAAGGTTCTGCGGTAATGGGGACGCATGGAATGTCCGGTAAGAGGCCAGGCTAGGGTGTTCTTCGCTTTCGTCAGACAATCGGGTTGTCTCATCGGGATAACCCACCATATAGTACCATGACTTGCGCGGCCGGTTCCGGCCTTGGTAAAACGGACTTTTGGATCCCATGGGTGATATGGATTTACAGATTGCACGGCAGAGTGCCACTTTGCGCACTCAGGTAGAAGATAAACTGCGGCAGGCGATATCCAGCGGCCGTTTCAAGCCGGGTCAGCGCCTCGTTGAGCGAGAACTCTGCGAGTCGATCGGTGTCGGACGAACATCAATCCGCGAGGCGCTTCGACAACTCGAGGCCGAGGGCCTCATTACCAGCTATCCGCACCGCGGCCCCGTCGTCAGCACTATCACTTACGAAGAAGCCGCTCAGCTTTACAGCGTCAGGGCTTTGCTCGAGAGCTATGCTGGAAAGGAATTCGCTGAAAACGGAACCGCCCAGGATATCCATACACTCAATGAGGCGGTTGCTGAGTTTGCGGAAGCCGCGGCAAACGGCGGCGGTAGCAGGCTCATCAAGGCGAAAACCGCGTTTTACGACTGCCTGATGCAAGGGAGCGGAAACGTCTTCGTCAAGCAAATGCTGACATCGCTCCACAATCGGGTGACGCTCCTGCGCATGACGTCGATGACGCAGCCGGGGCGCTTGAACCACAGTGTGGAAGAGATAAAGGAGATCGCTGCGGCCATTACCGACCGAAACGGACCGAAAGCCGCCGCAGCCTGCAAGTACCACATCGATATGGCGGCCAAGGTCGCGTTGGACTACCTGCGTAAAACCTCTGAAAACGACGGCGATTGAAGAAGCGGCATTAGCCGGTATTGACAGATTGTCTGATAATCTGCTTATTCGAAGTCGTGGCGCTGCCGACGCGTGCGGCCTGGCGCTCGTTCGAACAGGGAGGTTGCTTTGGGCATTTTTAATGAATTGCGGTCCCGCATGTCGGAGGCTCTTGGGGATCAGGAATTGCCCCGGCTCACTCCGGACCTGACGATAAAGATCGCCTTCTACGTCGGCGATCAGGTGATCGCCC
The DNA here is from genome assembly GCF_002532005.1 of Sinorhizobium sp. NG07B. Classification (NCBI taxonomy): domain Bacteria; kingdom Pseudomonadati; phylum Pseudomonadota; class Alphaproteobacteria; order Hyphomicrobiales; family Rhizobiaceae; genus Sinorhizobium; species Sinorhizobium sp. NG07B. The sequence goes on from NZ_NWTD01000011.1 coordinate 75,891, forward strand.
TCGATTTCGCTGAAGGCGGCGCGGAGATCTCGGGGGAAAGCAGTGACCCCCAGGTGACAGTGAGGGCCACCACGGACGCCTGGGATCAGGTTCTGATGACGCCGCCGCCGGCTACCTTTCACTCCTTCACGGCGTTGCAGCTTGCAAACCCTCTCTTCGAGATCGCCGGCTCACCGCTCGACCTCGCGAAAGCACGCCCGGCTCTCGAACGGGTGTTCGAGCTCGTCGTCACGTCCCCCGAGATGAAAGCGGAGCGTGCGCAACGCGACCTGCGTCAAATTCGGGGGCAGTATGCCGTGGTCAATATCGATGACGTCCCCCATGAAATATATTACGAAGAAGCAGGTGAGGGGGTGCCGGTCCTGTTTCTTCACACCGCCGGAGCAGATAGCCGCCAATTCATGCCTCAGCTGGCGGACACCGAGCTTGCGAAAAGCTACAGGCTGATCGCGGTTGACCTACCATTCCACGGTCGGTCCATGCCGCCGCTGACGTGGGACGGAGCACCCTACAAGCTCACGGCATCGCTCTACCTGAAATGGTGCACGGCCATTCTCGAACAGGTGGTTCGCGAAAAGGCGATTGTCGCGGGTGGGTCCATGGGCGCGGCAATGTCGCTGGTTCTCGCGGCGGAACGGCCGGAGCATATCCTCGGGATCGTGGCGATCGAGCCACCTTTCCGCTCCAAGGGACGACGGAACCCCTACCAGCACAACGTAAACGTACACGGCTCACTTCATAACTCGGCATATGTCAGAGGGATCATGAGCCCACTGAGCCCCGCGGGGGAGCGCAGGAGGTCAAGCTGGATCTATTCGCAGGGAGCACCCGGAGTTTACCCAGGCGATCTTTCCTTCTACAGCGACGAGTTCGACGGAGCAGTGACAGCTCCCCGCATTGACCCGTCACGCACCCCGGTGGCGCTGCTCTCGGGCGACTACGACTACTCAGCCACGCCGGCCGACGGTGCCAAGCTCGCCGAACTTATTCCGGGATGCCTCCACCTCGTTATGGGCGGACTAGGTCACTTTCCAATGTGTGAACACCCGAACTTCTTCCGGAGCTATCTTGTCAATGGGCTCGATTTCGTACGGCAAGCCGCTCGCTAAGCGGTTGGATTGACTCTGGTCGCCCGGTGCAGCCGCCGGGCGATCGCATGCGAAAGCGGGCGGGCGCATACCGAGGCTTTGCAATTGGCGTCTCAGGGCCGGCATCGCAGGCGGCATCCCTCACGCGCTCCCGAGAAGTTCCGGTGTGGAATTGGGAAAATTCCCGCTATCTGGGGGAAGGATCAGGCGCGGCGATGCGCCTATAAAGCGCCGTAGCGACGTCTCATCGCAGGGTCTTGATCACGCAGCTTTGCGCGTGATCTCTATCTTTCCCCACCGCGGGTCTCTGTGTTTCCGACACGTAGTACCACAGTAAAAATGCCTCCCGTGGTCAAGAAGGAGGCACCCGCCAGCACCTATGTGCTTCAGCGCACCAAGTGGTTCCCGATCGACGATCCTCCGTCGACCGTGAGAATGCTTCCGGTCGCAAACCGCGAGCGGTCCGAAGCGAGAAAGAGCATCGCCTCGGCGATCTCTTCCGGGTTGCCCATCCGGTGCAAGGCTGCACGGGCGTTGAAGTCTTCCCGCAGGGCTTGTGGGTCCGCCGCTTCCGCAAAAATCTTGGTGAAATAGGGCGAGTCGATCGTCCCGGGGGCGACAGCGTTGACGCGGATCCCGTCTTTTGCGTGGTCCAGTGCCATGGCTCTCGTGAGTGCCGAGATCGCGCCTTTCGACGCTACGTAGGCCGTGCGGTTGGCGATGGCTGACACGGCGGTGTATGAGGTCGTGTTAATAATCGATCCGTTGCCCTGTTCCGCCATAATCGGAACCACGTATTTCGAGCAGAGGAAGATCCCCTTCACGTTCACCGCCATGATCCGGTCCCAGTCGGATTCGGCGATGGTGGTGACGTTTCCCGTCATTCCGAACCCCGCGTTGTTGACGAGAACGTCAATACGCCCCCATTTTTCCTTAACTGACCTGACCAACGCCTCGACTTCGGCGGAGGAAGACACATCGGCTTTTAACGCGATCGCATCCGTCCCAATTTCTCGGGCGACGTCTCGTGCTGCATCGATGTTGACGTCGACGACGCCAACCTTAGCGCCCTGGCGCGCAAACAGTTCAGCTGTTGCGCGCCCGATCCCGCTGCCAGCCCCGGTCACCACACAGACTTTCGATTCTAGATCCATAATCGTCTCCTCTTTCACTGCCCAAGAAAACATTTTCGCAGACAATCTGTCAATGACCAACAAAACGTGTTGACAGATTGTCTGCCAATCTGCTTATCTTAGGTCACGAATGACTTGGGGGAGGTAACGATGGCTGGTGCTGAAATAGCAGCGCAAGCGGCGTTCAAGACTGCTTTACGCCGGTTCACATCAACAATTTGCCTGATCACGACGGAATGGGAAGGTGCCCGTTACGGCATGGCTGCAACCGCCGTCCAGTCAGTGACGGCTGACCCTCCGACCCTCCTGGTTTGCATCAACCAATCCGCTTCGATCAGCGGCCCGCTCAAGCTGGCGGGGAAATTCGCAGTGAACATGCTGCATCTTAGCCATGCGCCTTTGGTTCCGCTGTTCAGTGGAAAACTGAAGGGGGAGGAGAGGTTCGCTCACGGTGAGTGGATCGGGGCTGGCGGAGTTCCCGTCCTCGGCGACGCCCAGGCCGCATTCGTTTGCAGCCTCAACTCCGCAGTCTCCGTTGGCACCCATGACGTCGTTCTCGGGGAAGTCATCGAGGCCCGGTTTATCGAGAATATTGCCCCGCTCCTCTACGAGGACGGGAAATTGGTTAGATCGGCAGCGCTGATCGATGCTGCCGCCTGAAACGTTTGGCCGAGCATTCGGCCTATGACATCCACCAAATGCCTTTCGGCCGATAATGAGGAGTTTGATCCGTGACTATTGCCACCGATATGAAATCGCAAGTGAATGGGCGTCCCGTCAGTGAACGGTTCGAAAAGGGTCTGCAGACCCGTCGGGAGGTTCTCGGCGGTGCATATGTGGACGCTTCGGTAAACAAGGCGACCGAGTTCAACTGGCCGATGCAGGAGCTTGTCACCGAGTATTGCTGGAACGAGATCTGGAACAGGCCCGGCCTCGACCGCCGTTCGCGCAGCCTTCTCAATCTTGGCATGATTTCCGCCCTTAACCGCCCCCACGAGTTGAAGCTGCACGTTCGCGGCGCGATCAATAACGGCCTCAGCAAGGACGAGCTTCGCGAAGTTTTCCTTCAGGTCGCGATCTATTGCGGCGTGCCCGCGGCGATCGACAGCTTCCGCGTCGCGCAGGAAGTCTTCGAGGAGATGGGTATCTAATCGCCCGGCTTTCGGGCCGGGAACAGACTAACTCTGTGGAGGAGACTTCAATATGACGACCAGCGATGATTTCCGCGCCGCCGGAAACCCGATGTTTAACGGCAACAAGCTGAAGCTTGGCGTATTCGGAACGAATTGTTCCAGCGCTTGCGCCATCACCACCGCGGAATCAACGTTCGAACCGACCTTCGAACACAATGTCGAAATTGCCAAAAAGCTCGAAGCGGCCGGCTGGGAATGCATGGTGCCGATCGCCCGGTGGCGCGGTTTCGGCGGGCCGACGAACTTCAACGGCGTGAACATGGACACGTTCACGTGGGCCGCGGCCCTGGCTGCCGTGACCACGAAGCTGCAGTTTTTCTCGACGACGCATATCCCGACCCTGAACCCGATCGTCGCGACGAAGATGGCGACGACGATCGACAACATTTCGAAGGGCCGATACGGCCTGAACCTGGTGACGGGTTGGTTTACCCCGGAAATGGAGATGTTCGGCGTTCCGATGATGGAACACGACACCCGCTACGAATATGCCACGGAATGGATGGAAATCGTCGAATCTCTGTGGACGAAGAACGGCGTCACCTTTGACGGCCAGTTCCTCAAGGTGAAAGACGCGTTCAGCGAGCCGAAGCCCTATAACAAAGAGACGGGTCGCCCGGTCCTCATCTGCGCCGGTTCGTCGGGCAAGGGCCTGCACTTCACGGCCAAGTTCTGCGACTTCAACTTCGGCTTCATGCAGGACATGGAATCGGGCGCAGCGTGGGTGAAGAAGGTGAAGGAGCTGGCTCGCGAGGAATACAAGCGCGAACTCGGAACCTTCACCGCGTGCCCGGTCGTCGTTCGCGAGACCGAAAAGGAAGCCCGGGATTACTACGACTACTACGTGAACCAGAAGGGCGATTGGGAAGCCTGCGAAAACATCTGCGAGGTTCTTCAGGTTCAGTCACAGAACCACTCGGCAGAGATGTACCAGAAGTTCAAGGAGCGCTTCATCGCTGGCTGGGGCGGCTACCCGATCGTCGGAACGCCGGAACAGGTCGCCGACAAGCTCGTCGCATTGAGCAACACGGGCGTCGACGGCGCGCTTCTCACAATGGTCGACTACAACGAAGAGCTGCCGTTCTTCAACGACCGCGTCATGCCTCTGCTGAAACAGGCTGGCCTCAGGAACTGACCGTTCCGCGGGCGGCGCAAGTCGCCCGCCACCAATCCGAAATCGAAACACTTTTAACCAATTCCGTGGCTCGACGCCAACGGCGTCAACTGCTGTAGCGGATGCACAGAGGGGAGGAGACCCTACACATGCTAAAGAAGGTTTACACCGCATTGAGCGTGATCACCGGGCTAGGCCTGATGACCACCGCCGCATTCGCGGACGGCTTAGACTCGCTACCACCGGACCAGAAGCAGCTTTACGAGCTCGTGGACCCGGCAATTCCCCTCGGTGGTACGCCGCTCAAGGATTTTGTGGCGAAGCGGCCGCCGCCATGGAAAATCGGCTACGCATCCACTTATGCAGGCAACACGTGGCGTGCCCAGATCCTCACTGAATTGAACGAGGTTCTGCTTCCGAAATACAAGGAGGCTGGACTGGTATCTGAGCTTGTCGTCACGCAGTCCGACCTGAAGGACGCGACGCAAATCCAGCAGATGCGCCAGATGGTCGACGACGGCGTCGATGCTATCATCATCTGCTGCTCGAACGTAACGGCCATCAACCAGACCATCGAATACGCGCACTCCAAGGGCGTTCCGGTGTTCTCGTTCTCGGGTTACGTGACATCGCCCTACGCGATCAATGCGACCGAAAACAACACCCAGGGCGGTTATACGGCCGCGAAATGGCTGGCCGAGGAAATCGGCGGCAAGGGCAACGTGCTGACGGTTTCGGGCATCCCGGGCTTCGCATCATCCGACAGCTTCAATGTCGGTGCCAAGAAGGCGTTCGACGAGTATAAGGACATCACCGTCGTGGGCGATGTCGCCGGCAAGTGGACCGATCAGGTCGCCCAGGTCGAAGTCCAGAAATTCCTCGCGACCAACCCTACCGAAATCGCTGGTATCCTCGTCCAGTCGGCCTCGGAAAACGGTGTCGTCAACGCGGTCCAGCAGTCCGGGCGCGACATGATGCCAATCGTCCTCGGCGGCGAGGCGTCGGCGGCGTGCTACTGGCGCAATAATCCCGACTTCATCAGCCAGAGCTTCCATTTCTGGCCGCCGCGGGCTGACGCCCGCCTGGTGTGGGACGTGATGATGAGGACGCTCCAAGGCCAGGGGCCGAAGATCCAGTCGATCCTGCGACCGGCTCTTCCCTACACGATCGACGATGTGAAGGAAGCAATTCCGGAAGATTGCGATCCGAACTCCACGGCGTGGATCGAGCCCAAGGGCGATGCATGGTGGCCCGCGGACGTAGCAGCACAGTACTTCGAGCGCCCGGAAGATCCGCTGGCCTGGCGGCCGAAGAAGTAATCGACGACCTCCCAAGTTGTCCCGCGACCTCCGCGCCGGCTTCATCCGTCGGCGCGGAGGACCCACGATAAGGAACCAGAAGTTGGAATTCCACAAGATACAGCGTTTGCCCCCTTACGTCTTCGAGCAGGTGAACCGTCTCAAGTCCAGCGCGCGCGCGGCCGGAGTCGACATCATCGATCTTGGAATGGGCAATCCCGATCTTCCCACGCCAAGCTGGGTTGTGGACAAGCTATGCGAAGCGGTGCAGCATCCGCGCACGCACCGCTATTCGGCTTCCAAGGGCATTATCGGGCTTCGCCGCGCCAAGGCTGCGTATTACGCCCGCCGGTTTAATGTGAAGCTTGATCCGGATACCCAGGTTGTTGCGACGCTCGGGTCCAAGGAGGGGTTTGCGAACATGGCACAGGCCATAACCGCCCCCGGGGATGTCATTCTCTGTCCGAACCCTTCCTATCCGATTCATACGTTCGGATTTCTCATGGCAGGGGGCGTGATAAGGTCGGTACCGGTCGAGCCGGATGAGACCTTCTTCCAAGCTCTCGAAATGGCGGTGCGGCATTCGGTACCGAAGCCTCTGGCGCTCATCATAAGCTACCCGTCAAACCCCACCGCTCGCGTCGCGACGCTCGATTTCTATAAGGACGTCATCGCCTTCGCGAAGAAGCACGATCTCATCGTTCTGTCGGATATCGCCTACGCTGAAATCTACTTCGACGGTCCCCCGCCGCCGTCTGTTCTCGAAGTCCCCGGCGCGATCGACGTGGCCGTCGAATTCTCCTCGATGTCGAAGACATTCTCGATGCCCGGTTGGCGCGTTGGGTTTGCGGTGGGTAACGAACGGCTCATCCGAGCGTTGACGCGCGTGAAATCGTACCTGGACTACGGAGCATTTACGCCGATACAGGTCGCCGCCGCTCATGCCCTAAACTCGGACGGGGAGGACGCCGCGCGGGCAAGAGACATCTACAGGACGCGCAGAGATACACTGGTGAAGACCTTTGCCGATGCCGGCTTCGACCTTCCAGCTCCTGCGGCGACGATGTTCGCATGGGCGAAGATACCCCCGCATTTCCGACACCTTGGCTCGCTGGAGTTTTCGAAACTCGTGCTCGAGAAGGCACAGGTCGCGATTTCGCCGGGTATCGGTTTCGGTGAGATGGGTGACGAATACGTACGGCTGGCTTTCGTGGAGAATGAAGACAGGATCCGGCAGGCCGCACGGAACTTGAAGCGGTGGCTTTCTGCAAGCGCGCGACAGCCACAACTCGATAAAGCGATGAAAGGATTTTGAAGATGCCGATCCTCGGATCTTGCCAATGTAAAGCGGTACAGTATGAAGTGTCGGAACTGGACGGCCCGATGTGGAACTGCTTCTGCCAGACGTGCAGAAAGTCCCATGCGGCCGATCATAACACTGCCGCCAAGGTGAAGAGTGAGAACTTCAAGCTGATTTCCGGCGAGGACGTCCTTCACAGCTTTGAGTCGACGCCTGGAAAACTGAGGTGGTTCTGCTCACGGTGTGGTTCGCACGTTTATGCCGAACGGCCTGCCAACCCGGAGATGAAGGTGCTGCGGGCAGGCACTTTTGACACTGATCCTGGTTCAGTTCCTATGTCCAACGTCTGGCTGTCCCACGCCAGGCCGTGGCTTGCCCAAGACCCCGCGAAGGAAAACTTCGAAGAATTCCCGTGATCCTTTCACGGTTGCGCACCCCTATGGGCTGATCGACAATGAGTGCGGTTTGCCCGGGCACCCCCGAGAAGGGGCTAAATCGAGTGGCACTTGCCGCGTTCGAAGCGTGGAGGTTGGGCTGTGACGTATCCCCCAATTGAAACGGTCGCCTTCATCGGAGTGGGTGCGATGGTAATTCCCATGACCGGACACCTTCAACAGCGCTTTGGTCTTGGCTTGATAGCGAAGGCCGCCAGATCGCTTCCGATCTGGCGGACGAGTTCCGGTTGAGAACCACTGACCAGACGTCAGGTGCGTGGCAACGCGCTTTCGCAAATATCGGGGCGTCTAGCGACCATATCATCGTGATTTCATCGAAGCCAACTCGACATCCCGACAAGGGCATGACGTCTCTATTGACAGATTAGCAGACAATCTGTCATTCTGCTGTTCGCCGGGTGAGTACTCGGAGCATTCAAGGACGGCAGTCACAATCCAGCAAGAGGCCGGGCATCGGATGCCCTGGCGCGATTTGCTGCTGCCTAAAGGGAGGATGGGCATGACGAATGACGTCGCCGTAAGCATGACGGCCGTTGCCAAATCGTTTGGCGAAACGAAGGCTTTGAAGAAATGCGATTTTGTCGCCAGGGCTGGAGAGGTGCACGCGATCGTTGGCGAGAATGGCAGCGGCAAGAGCACCATGGCGAAGATCATGTCCGGAGTTATCGCTGCCGATGCAGGATCTGTCCTGATCCTTGGCAAGCCCATCGCCTCACCAGTCGATGCCAAAGGGGTTGGGCTCGCTACGATCTTCCAGGAAGTCCTTGTCGCCGATGAGGCGAGTGTCCTCGACAACCTTTTCGTGGGAAGCGAGGACCTGTTCTCGCTTCGGAAATCCTCCAGGGAACGTGAAAGCGTTGCGCAAAGCCTTCTGGACCGCCTGGTCGGAAAGCATATCGATCTCAGGCAGAACGTCGGTGATCTTCCGCTCAGCATCAAGCAATGGATCGTGATCGCCCGGGCCGTTCTGAGGAAACCCAAGGTCTTGATCCTGGACGAGTCCTCGGCTGCACTCGATCTCGATGCGACCGTCCGGCTCCACGAAGAGATCGATCGGCTCCGGTCCGAGGGGTGCGCGGTAATCATCGTCACGCACCGCATCGCTGAGCTCGTCCGTATCGCCGACCGGGCGACAATACTGAGAGACGGTTTCACCGTCGGTGTCCTTGAGAAATCCGAGATCACCGAGGCGAACCTCCTCCGCATGATGACCCCTCAAGACCGCCAGATTTCCGCCGCCGCTTCAACGTCTGCAGCGGGCCTGTTGGGTGATCGCAGGGAGGTTCTTTCCGTGCATGGCGCGCGCCCCCAAGAGGCATCGCAACCGTTCGACTTCGTCCTCCCGCAGGGATCTATCGTGGGCGTTGCGGGACTGGACGGCCAGGGCCAGGACGCCTTCGTGCGACTGGTCGCGAGGATTATATCGCCGTTCGGAGGGGAGGTCCGGATCCTGGATCGGGAGAGCACCGGTCTCGTCAAAGTCAGCACGCTCGACGACGCCGCGAACAAGGGCATTGTGTACGTATCCGGAGACCGGAAGCGGGAAGGAATTTTCCCGCAGCAGAGCATTTTCGAGAACCTCGCCATCGGTATCTACCAAAAGAACCTGGGGCCGTTCGGTGTCATCAGGCGGAAAAAGCTGAAGCAGACGTTTGCCCGGGAGGTCGAGCGGCTCCGCGTCAAGATCGGACACCCGGACAACCGGATTACGTCTCTTTCGGGGGGTAACCAGCAGAAGGTCCTGATCGGTCGTGCCTTCGCCAATGATCCCAGAGTGATCGTTCTTAACGACCCTGCTCGAGGCGTGGACCTCAACACCAAACGCGACCTGTATCGCGAGCTTCGGCTGTTTGCCGAAGGTGGCGGCTCGGTAATCTACCTTTCGAGCGAGATCGAGGAGTTTCTCGGTTTCGCCGATCGCGTTGATGTCTTTCACAAAGGGAGCATCCATCGTTCCCTCGACGGCCCTGACATCAACGAAGAAACCATTCTCGCTGCAATGTTCGGTCGCTCGGTTGCCGACACCATGGAATTCTCCAAAGAGAGAAAGGCACACTGATGTCGCAACGTTTTGGATTTCCTGCGCTCGACAGGTCGCTGACCGTACCGCTCGTTCTTTTCGGAGTGTTGCTCGCCGCCGCAGCCGTGCTCTCGCCGCGGCTGTTCACCGCAACCGGAATGGGCGGAGCAATCATCGTCGCAGCACCTTTGATCCTCACGACGCTGGCCCTGACACCGATCGTGATGGCAGGCCGCGGTTCGGTCGACCTTTCCGTTGGCCCGCTGATGGGTTTCGTGAACGTCACCCTGATCGGCTGGCTCTCGGCAAGTGGTTACACGTCTCCGCTCGCGGTGATTTGCTGGGTGGTGGCAGTCGGCGCACTGTACCAGTTGCTGCAGGCGCTCATCATCATCTACGTCCGGGTCGCCCCCATCATCGTCACGCTCTCCAGCTTCCTCGTCCTTTCAGGCTTGAACCTCATGGTCATGTCAAGGCCGGGCGGTGTTGCGCCGGACTGGATGATGACGTGGGGAGCAGGAACGACGATCTTATCTCCGGTGCTGATCATCGTCTTGGCGGCGTTGGCTCTTTGGGCCGTTATGCGCCGGACCACCTTTTACTCTCACCTCCGCATGACAGGCGCTGACGAACGGATGGCCTACACGAGCGGGGTGAAAGTCGACACCGTACGCATCTGCGCCCATCTCCTCGGCGGCGTCTTCGTCGGCCTTGCCGCGCTCAGCTATACGGCATTGATCTCTTCGGGCGATCCTACTCAGGGAAGCAGCTACACGCTCCAGGCGGTTACCGCCCTGGTGCTCGGTGGCGCAAACCTGGCTGGCGGGAGAGGGGGAGCTTTGGGGTCCACGCTTGGTGCGCTGAACATGTTTCTCATCTCGTACCTGCTATCCGCCTTCAGCTTCGGAAGCGTGACGGGGTTCGTGACGCAAATGGCTTTCGGCCTGATCCTCGTGGCATCGCTCCTCGTCAACGTATTCATGACGGCCCGGCGCACGGCTTTCTAGAAAGGACTGGTAATGACTTCACTCGCAACGGAACAGACGATGAGCCAAATCAAAGGACGATCGGTAAAGCTGCAGCGCAGTATCGTAATTGGCTTTGGTCTGCTTGTCGCACTTCTCGTGCTGGGTACGATCCTTGTTCCGGGGTTTATCTCGCCCCGTAACGCGCGTTCGATATTGCTGCTTGCCGCTTTCCTGGGGCTTGCATCGTTGGGACAGACGCTATGTGCCATGGTCGGCGCGCTTGATCTCTCCATTCCCTATGTCATCGGGGGAGCGAATATTCTCTTCCCAAGCCTGTTGGTCACCGGGATGCCTGCCTGGCTGGCCGTGATCGTGGTCGTTCTCCTGGGAGCAGCAATCGGGCTTGCGAACGGCTTTTTGAGCTTCAGGCTGCAGGGCCAGGCTCTCATCATGTCCCTAGGGGTCGGCTTCGCATTTGTCGGCGCGGTACAACTCTACACCTCCATCGGTTCCGACTACGGCGGAACGGTTTTCGCCCCCGTACCGGACTGGCTCCGGAATATCGCAGCGTTCAACGGGAAGACCTTCGGGCTGCCCCTGCCGCCCGTGGTGCTGGTGTGGCTCCTCGTGGCGCTCGTCACCATCTGGGCTCTGTATAACACATGGTTCGGCCGCTCCATCTACGCCGTCGGCGGCAGCAGGACTGCAGCGGCACGGCTTGGCATTTCCGAAACCAAGGTCTGGACCAGCATTCACGGTATCAGTGGGTCGATGTCGGCACTGACGGGCGTATTGCTGCTCGGGTTTTCCGGCGGCGGCTTCGTTGGCGTCGGAGATCCATACCTCTTCACCACCGTTGCGGCCGTTGTGATCGGCGGCACCTCGCTGCTCGGTGGCGCAGGCGGATACGGGGCAACCGTTCTCGGGGTACTCGTATTGACGATATTGACGTCTCTGCTGGTTGGGCTCGGCCTCAGCTTTGCCGCGCAACAGGCGATCGTGGGTCTGCTGATCGTGCCGATGGTGGCCGTCTATGCGCGTACCCCGCATATCCGCAACCAGATCTGATCGGAGGGCCGGCAAAATGAAGATTGTCGCGATAACCGGCAATGTCTCGCGCCCCTCCAAGACGCGGGCGCTCGGGGAATATGCACTCTCGAGCGCCCCTCCCGGCTACGCCCGATATCTGTTTGACCTGGTCGATGTGCTCCCGGTGTTAGGAACCACCCTGTGGCGTTCGGAGGCTCCTGCTGAACTTGCGAACGTTCTTGACGCAATCCAGTCTTCAGACGTCCTCGTTGTGGGGACACCGGTCTTCAAGTCCTCGATGACCGGTCTTCTCAAGCATCTTTTCGACCTCTTCGAAATGACAGCTCTGCAGGGGAAACCCGTTTCGATATTCGCAACGGGTAAGGCCGAGGCCCATGGCGAGCATGTCGAGGCTCACTTGCGTTCATTGATGGGCTTCTTCAAAGCCGAGATTCGCGGTGACTTCATCTATGCGATTGACAGCGACTTCCCGGATTCGGCACCGTCTGCGGAACTTCGGGAGCGCGTCGACCGCCAACTCGCACGCACTCTGGGCCATGTTTAGTTCAAGGAGAAGAACATGAATTTTGCTTCCATCGAGAGCGCGGTTAAAGCAATCGCCGCCGGAGAGATGATCATCGTCGTGGACGATGAAGACCGGGAAAACGAAGGCGACATCCTCGTTGCCGCGGACAAGGTGACGAATGATCATGTTGCTTTCATGATGCGTTATGCGCGCGGCCTGATCTGCGTGCCGATGAACGGGGACCGGTTAGACGAACTGGATATCCCGCTCATGGTGGAGCGCAACTCGGATTCCATGCAGACGGCGTTCACGGTCTCGGTGGACCTGATAGAAGGCGTATCAACCGGTATTTCCGCAGAAGACCGCGCCAAGACCATCAGGGCGCTTGCCGACGCATCGACGATGCCGGAGGACCTCTCCCGGCCAGGCCACATATTCCCCCTGCGGGCAAACCCGTCCGGTGTTCTCGGACGCCCCGGCCATACGGAAGCCGCGGTGGATTTCGCTCGGCTCGCCGGGCTCGAGCCAGCGGGTGTTATCTGCGAAATCGCCAACGACGACGGCACTATGGCGCGTCTTCCCGAACTCAGCGAATTCGCCGCGCGCCACAACCTTCTCATGGTGACCATCGAAGCCCTGATCGATTATTGCCGCGAGATCGATGAACGCGGCCCTCGTTTAGAGGACGCGGGCGCGGCGGCGGCGCTGTCGAATGTTTCGTATCTGGCAAGCAGACGTACTACATGCCCCCAGCGGGAGAGCGGAACTACTGCGTTCGCAGTCTCTGATACAGCACAAGAAAAGTGCGTTTCCCAGGTGCCAACGGGGGGAACGGACCTTGGGTTCGCTGTGCGATGATTGGGCATGACAAACCGTGACCCGCTTTATCGCCCCCGCCGCTTTCCTGCTGAAATTATTGCGCACGCGGTGTGGCTTTCTTTCCGCTTTGCTTTTGCGCCTGCGGGTGATCGAGGCCATGCTGGCCGGTCTTGGGATCATTGTCTCGCACCAGACGATCCGCCTGTAGGCAGAGTAATTTGGTCATACCTCCGCCAACAACAAGCTTCGATCCTACCACGCTGTAAAACGAGAGTTCATGCCGGATGTAGCGCTTCGGCTCCACCCTGTTCCACACCCCACCCCATGACCTCACCACGAGCCATCGTCGCGAACTGGGAGTAGAAGCGATGAACCTATGGGCCCAAATTGCTCGCGCATCACTGACAAAATCGACCGGCGTCATGGGCTCGACTCTTTGCCCTTAAGTCTAAGATTCCCGTCGAAGTGACGGCGAAGGACCGGCTGCAAACCCTCAATTGCCCTGTTCGCCCGTCGATGGCGAAAGGCCGACCTCATGCTTGGAAACCGTTTCGGGAAGGAAGTGATGATGTGGAGAGTTGAGAGTGTCCCCTCCAAGATTGACCATTTCTCGCTCAAAGGCACTTGCAGCGAGGAACTCGCGGAAGCGCTTTCCAGGCTTTCCCCGCAATCTCCAGCGCATGTACAGGGCGACAAGACGATCGCCTACGATATACATGCGATTACCAATGGCCCGATTGCAGTTATTGCCGCGCATTACGAGGGCGACCTAACGGTCCAGCACCAGGGACCGGCGGAGGCAAACATTATCATGCTTCCACTATATGGGCGATCGGTCGTTACCGTGGACGGCAGACAAATCCTGTCAGAGGGAAGGCGTGGCGTTTTCGTGAACAGTATGTCGGCGAGTACAACCCAATTCATTGGGCCCAGGAAACATTTGGGTCTTAGGATCTCCCATGATGAGCTGACGCGCCGTTTAGCACGTCGGCTCAATACGCCAATAAGAGGCAGCCTCGATTTTTCGCCAGAAATCGACCTATCGGTCGGGTTCGGCTCCCTTTTGGTGCAACTGGTACCAGTGCTTTATGCTGGATTACGAGACGGAACCCTCCTTCAATCGCCGATAGCACTTAATCACCTCACCGAAACGACGATAGAGCTTTTGATCGAAGCTGCGCAGCATCGCTACTCACCTGAGTTATGCCGCGTTGCTGAACCACCCTTACCCAAGGCCGTTAAGCGGGCGGTCGACTATATGCGTGCCAATATTGCTCGGCCGCTATCTCTTGAGGAAATCGCAACTGCTTGTGGCGTGAGCCGACGCACTCTTCAGAGCGGTTTTCGCAACTTCCGAAATACGACCCCTCTGGCATTTCTGCAGCACCTACGGTTGGAATCAGTGCATCAGGAACTGATGACAGGTGAGCCTGGCATCTCGGTCAAGCAGGTCGCTCTGAAATGGGGCTTCATTCATAGAGGCAGATTTTCTGCGGACTATCGCAAGCGCTATGGAGTATATCCCTCTGAAACATTGCGTATATCGGAGGCGGATTGCGCCGACTGATCTACGATCAGTCAGCGCGCTCGACCGTCTTCGAGGCTTGATAGCAACAGAACTCTCCAGCAAACCGACTGGCTCGGCCCAAGATCTGTCTTGCAGATGATCCCCTGAACGCAACGATGTTCCGATCTGCGCAACGCAGTTTCAAATCAGTACAGGGGTTAATCATATGGTAAGTCTGCCGAGCTCATCTCATATGTAGCGGTCGATTTCACAATGTTCTTGACCGCGTCGCTAATGGAATCCGGTGTAATTTATAGTCCATGAGGAACGTATGTCCAGACTGCCGCTATCCCTACTTTTAATGATTTTGGCAATTATTCCGTTGACGGCGTTCGTACTCATCGGAGTATCAACATCACTGGGATATTACCACGAATATTCTATGTTCCGAAGCGCACAAACAACGCAGCAACTTGGGCGGGAAGGCGGATTCCTCGCCCAGGCTATAGCGGCGGAAGCGTTTGCAGGCGCCGACGTCCGTCGGGCAAAGCGAGCCGCATCGGACAGGGCTTTTACAGCGGTCTTTTCCGCTTACGACTCTTGGAAAAAGGCATTTGACGATCCGGCCATAGAACGGGCAGTGCAGATCATTCGTGAAAGGCGGGACAATATCGATAGCTTCCGCCGGCGCATCGATGACGGAACGGCGGGCGAGGCGGAGGGAGCCGTTGCCTTGCGCCCAGCTGCCGTTGCGGGTTTGGAGCTCGTCCGTCGCACTGGGGCGACTGTCAATAATTTGGATTTGGCACGCCAAATTACTGGTTTTCACGCGCTGATGCAGATCACGGAGGCTAGTTTGCTGGAGATCAGGCCCGGCCGAGCCTTCATCAAAAATTCAGCGATGTCCTTCGATCTATTTTCGTCCCTCTTACAATCAAAAAATCTAAAGCAGCTTTATGTGCCTACGATGCACGAATTTCTCCCTGCCGATCTCGTCAAATCTTATGACGACTTCGAGGCCAGCGCCGCAGGCAAGTTCATCGCGGGCGTTCGCGATCAGATGTATGCGAACCAGCCGGGCGTTTCCTTCCCCCCCGAGACGTTGGATCGATGGAATGAATTTACTCAACAACGGGCTGCTTTGTTGACCGAGCTCATAATGCGCACCGGCGACAAACTGGACGAGATGGCATTTCAGCGGTACGCCGATCTTCGCAATGCCTTTATCGGCTACACCGGCTCCACACTTCTGATCATGTCTACGGTACTCGTTCTGTGCATTTCGGTCGTTCGGAGAATTTCAAATTCCATTCGGACTCTGACAAGCCGAATGAAGGCACTCGCAGAAGGCGATACGTCGGCGCCGGTACCCTTGACGATCCGACGCGACGAGATCGGGGACATGGCGCGTTGCCTTGAGTTTTTCCGCGGCGCGGCCATACAGAAAAATAACCTGGAGACATCCGCGGAAGCTGAGCGCATTCGTTCTGACCAAGAGAAGCGGGATATTCAGGTAAGGGCGGAAAAAGAAGCAGAAGAGCGCCTCGTCCGAGCGACGACGGCATTGGCAACCGGGTTGAAGCGGATGGCGGATGGAGACTTGATTTATGAGATTGAGGAGCCGTTAGCGCCACAGTTTGAAAGTTTGCGCAGGGATTTCAACGCTTCCATTCGTCAGCTCCGGGACGCGCTTGTTACCGTCGGTCATTCAGTCGAAACGGTCACGAATGGCAGCTCGGGCGTCTCGGCCGCATCTGAAAATCTTTCAAGACGCACGGAGCAGCAGGCGGCTTCGCTCGAGGAAACTGCAGCCGCGCTGGAGGAAATAACCGCCAACGTTGTATCGACGACAAAGAGGACGGCTGAGGCGCGCGGAGCCGTCCGACAGATGCGAGATCATGCGGAAATGTCCGGTCGCGTTGTGCGCAATGCTATCGGAGCCATGAACCGCATTGAAAGCTCCTCTAAACAGATTGCGCAGATCATTAGCGTCATCGACGCGATCGCCTTCCAAACGAACCTCCTGGCGCTGAACGCCGGCGTCGAAGCAGCGCGTGCTGGCGACGCGGGAAAAGGCTTTGCGGTTGTTGCCCAGGAGGTCAGGGAGCTTGCACAGCGCTCAGCGACAGCGGCGAAAGAAATCAAGGATCTCATCGGCAATTCAGCTCTAGCCGTCGACGAGGGCGTAAGGCTCGTGAGCGAAACCGGATCGGGCCTGAGAACGATTGAAGAGCTTGTGCAGGATGTAAATCTTCATATGGACGCAATCGCAACAGCCTCCCAGGAACAATCGTCGGGCCTGCGCGAGATCAACGGCGCGGTTAATCATATGGACCATGCCACTCAAGAAAATGCGAACATGGTCGCGGAGATGAATTCTGCAGGATCACATCTCGCCCAAGAGAGCCAAAGCCTCGCCGCGTTGTTGAGACATTTCCACTTCGAAGAAAAGAGCGCGGATTTCCAGCCACAGACGGTGACGGGCGAACTTGGAAAAATGTCCCCGGCCGGTCAGACAAGGGTTGACCGCGGAATCTATCCGATGCGCCGCGGTAACCTGGCACTCGCGCCTTCGAACGATGATTGGCAAGCGTTCTAAATCGCATGGGCGGCGTCGCCGACGACAGTCAAATACGCATCTTTGATGATTCTAAATGAGAGCGATATCCCGGTGGGGTAGCGGTATGGTACTCCCGCCAAATGACTTGTGCGGTCCTAACAAAAAGCTGGCTTGACGCATGATTGCTCAGCCACGTGACAAAGCAGGACAGGCACATGAAACACGTACGTCAATCGGAACGCACATCCCGCCCCGAACAGCCTGTGGAAGCCGAGATGGCGACTGATGCTCAAATCAACCAGGGGCGTGGCCCCTTCCGCAACGCGGTCAATGCCAGCCCTCCGCTTGCCACGGGCACGGCACCGCCATTTTCGGAAGCCTCCGTCGTCCGGCGCTCGCACGGTCACAACGCAGATGTCGCAAGTCTAAAGCAACCGTTTGAGAAGGCTTTTCGGGCGAATCCCCGGCATCCTACGACAAACGTCGACTTGCCATTCAACGCCGAAGAGATGTCCAGTGCCGTCGTACTCGACGCGATCCCGTTACCCGTCTTCTTCAAAAACAGAGATGGGATACACCTTGGTTGCAACAGGGCCTTCGAAAGCTTCTCCGGCCGTTCAAAGGAAGATATCATCGGAAAAACCGTCTTCGATTTGGTACCCGCACCCATAGCCGAGACGTATGCAGCCTTGGACGAGGCGCTTTTTGCAAATGGCGGTGTTCAGCAATATGAAGCAAAGGCCACCGCCGAAGATGGTGGTATCGTTGATCTTTTACTCAGCAAAACAGCGATCACTGATATCGCCGGTAACAGGATCGGCTTGGTTGGCGCGATGTTGGACATCACAGAGCGAAAACGTGCGGAGCATGATCTCAAAGAGGCTCTTGAATTCGCAGAGGGAATTATTGCCGCCATTCCTGACGTTCTGTTCGAGGTAGATGCCGACGGTCGCTACCTGCAGGTCTGGGCAAGGAATCAGGAGCTCCTGGCGCAGCGAGAAGAAGTGCTGCTCGGTAAGCTTGTCCGCGATGTGCTCCCTCCAGATCAGGCCGACATCGCTATGCTGGCTCTTGAAGAAGCCGATGAAACCGGCGCCTCCTACGGTCGTTGTGTCCGTATTGCCCTACCAAACGGCGAATCCCGTTGGTTTGAACTGTCGGTGGCAAAGCGACCAAGCAGTGACCACTCAACCATCACTTTTCTGGTGCTATCTCGCGATATTACCGAACGGAAGCACGCCGAGGGCACAACTATTGAAGCTCGGGCTCGCCTCCTAAGTGTCCTGCAGACCATTCCGGATATGGTATGGCTGAAAGACGTAACAGGCAAATATCTGTTGTGCAATCATGCCTTCGAAGGGTTGGTCGGCAAGGCAGAAGCGGAAATCGTTGGGAAAACGGACTATGATCTGTTTACGCCCGAACTCGCCCAGTTTTTTCGTGACAAGGATGAGGAGGCCATGCAAGCCGGCCGTATTCTCATCAATGAGGAACGGTTCACCGCGCACGAGGATGGTCGATCAACGCTTTTGGAAACACGTAAGGTTCCGGTATTCACGGGGGGAAAGCTGATGGGGATTCTCGGCGTCGCCCGCGATATCACCGAACTGGACACGTCCCGTAAGAAAATCCATCAGATGGCATTCTACGATTCTCTGACCGGCCTGCCTAACCGGACACTTTTCAATGAACGGCTACGCGAGATGATCAGGGACGCGGCTTCGGCGGGCCAGCGAGCCGGGGTGATGCTGATCGACATGGACCATTTCAAAGCGATCAATGACACTATGGGACATCCCGTCGGTGACGAGTTGCTGCGGCAGGTGGCGACACGCATGAAAGAAGGCGTCCGCGCCAGCGACACCGTGGCGAGACTCGGTGGCGATGAATTTGCAGTCTTGCTGCCGAATGTTCAGGACAATGACGATTTGGCTCAAATTGCCAGCAGAATGCTCGCCGCATTTGGCGAACGCTTCATGCTTTCCGACAGGGAGATCTTTGTATCCTGCAGCATCGGGATATCGGTATTCCCAAATGACGGTGACGCTCCCGACGATTTGGTGAAATATGCAGATTCTGCGATGTATTTAGCGAAGCGCTCGGGGCGTAGCAAGTTCCGCTTCTACTCAAGGGATCTCACGATTGGGGCTGAAAAGCGCCTGGCGCTAGAATCAGACCTACGCCTGGCTGTGAAACGTGGGCAACTTGAACTCCATTATCAGCCAAAGGTCCTATTAGACAACGGAAAGGTGATCGGTTCAGAAGCACTGCTTCGATGGCATCATCCGAAGATGGGAATGATCCCTCCGGGAGAATTTATAGGTGTCGCCGAGGAAACCGGACTGATCATCGATCTCGGACGATGGGTGCTGCATGAGGCGTGTCGCACGGCTGCCATCATGAATGCAGATGGACTGCCCCCGCACAAGATCGCGATAAATTTGTCTCCTAAGCAGTTTCAATGCCCGCATCTGTCGCAAACGGTGGCGGACGTATTGCAGGAAACCGGTTGTCGTGCGGAGTGGATCGAGGTCGAAATAACTGAGAGTCTCCTGCTCCACAACTGCGAGGGCGTTTCGACGACACTCTCTCAATTGCATGCGAGCGGAATTTCCATAGCGATCGATGATTTCGGCACCGGCTACTCATCTCTGAGCTATTTGGCTAACTTTCCCATTGATACCCTCAAGATTGATCGGTCATTCATCAATCGATCAGACAAGCGAAGTAGAGAACTGGTGAAGGCAATTCTCTCGATCGCGCGCTGCCTAGGGCAAAATGTGGTCGCTGAGGGCGTGGAGACGGTCGATCAAGAAAAATTCTTGGTTGAAAGCGGCTGCGCTGTGGCACAAGGGTTCTACTATAGTAAGCCCGTCCCGAAGTCCGAACTTCTCGTCGCAAACGCACGCCCCGAGGCATTGAAACGTTAACGGACCTTGGGATTCGCTGTGCGATGATTGAGCATGACAGACCGTGACCACTTATCGCCGCCACAGCTTTCCTGCTGAATTGTTGCCCACGCAGTGTGGCTTTATCTCCGTTTCCCTTTTTGAGCCTTGGGATGGTCGAGGACATGCCGGCCGCTCGTGGAATCATTGTCTCGCACCAGACGATCCGCCTGCGGGCAGGTAAATTTGGTCGTACCTTCGCCAACGACATTCGCCGCCGCAGTTCCGGTCGGCTCGGCCACAAGTGGCATCTGGATGAGGCCGTTTCCGTGACAAGAAGCACTGGCTCTGGCGAACCCTAGATCAGGACGGATTTGTTCTGGATGTGCTCATACAAAGCCACCGCTATACCGTCGGCCATGGGGGCCGCACATCAGCCTGCTGCTGATGCTTGTTTCCATTCCAATCGTGATTGTTGCCGTGGCGCTGCTGATTGTGCGCGTGAAGCATGCGCTCGAGGCCGAAGCATAAACGTCACGGAATTTGATGTTCCGATGTGAGGGACTAGGGCGGACCGTCATTTTCACGCCAATGGGGGCGCATGAAAGTGCCCTTTATACAATGATTCTAGAGGCTTAGCGAAAATCAGGTAATCAACATTATGGAACAGGATCAGTGATAGCCCAGTAGAATATGCCCAGCATCCGGGGCGAGAGTGCCCAGGCCGGGCACATCGTCGTTCCTTCGGAACCGGATTGTTTCTAGAATTCCTGCTGACGCGACCAGCGGCATCCCCCATGTCGTCAACCCCGCCCCAGGCCGGGCGGGGTAGCGTTTCGCAGCCTATACAGCGTGCAAGATCAGTTTGTTGGCCTCCAAGAAAGCGGATCTGCTGGATTGTCGAAATATTTAGCGGCAGCGTCATCAGTCCACCAAGCTGCATCCTTCGGTTCGAGCCAGTCTTCACTATTGAGATCGCAATCGGCTGGCAAATCCGCTTTTACATCATCGATCGTGTAAGGAATTGCCGGTCGCAGAATGGTCTGTATTTTCGGACCTTGGCCCTCCAGAGTGCGCATCATCACGTCCCATACGAAACGAGCCTCGGAGCGCGGCGGCCAGAAGTGAAAGCTCCTGCTTACAAATTCAGGATTCTTACTCCAGAAGCATGATGCCGAAGCCTCTCCGCCAAGCACGATCGGCACTATCTCGCGCCCGGACTGGCGGACGGCGTTGATCACACCAGACTCAGCTCCCGACTGAACAATAATACCGTCAATTCGGCCAGGGTTAGCGGCGAGAAATTTCTGCAATTCTGATTGTGCGACGCTGTCTGTCCATTTCCCGTCAACCTGTCCGACTACGTTGATCTCGGGATAGTACTCCAAGGCTTTTGTGGCGCCGACCTGGAAGCTGTCTGAGGAGGCGAAGCCAGTGATTCCGGACACAAGCAACACATTGCCGCTGCCTTCGATCTCTTCCGCCAACCACTTTGACGCCTCAAAACCGCCTTGCATGTTATTCTCTGTCGCATTGATTGCGAACGGCGACGTCACATAACCGGAGTATGAGATAACAGGCACGCCTTTCGAATAGGCGTACTCTATTGTCGGGTTGAGCGCTGTAAGGTTGGAGCAGCATATGATTATGGCGTCGACACCATCATCTACCATCTGCCGCATTTGGCTGATCTGGGCGTTATCATCGAGATTGGACTGTGTAACGACGAGCTCGGATACCAGCCCAGCCTTCTTAAAAGTCGGCAGAAGCTCATTTGTAAACTCATCAAGGACGTTCGCACGCCATGTGTTGTCAGCGTAGCTCGAGGCGTAACCAATTTTCCACGGTGGCGCTCGCTTTGCTCTGAAATTCCGAAATACAGATTCTCCCGTGGGCAACCGCGGGTCCAATAACTCGTAGGTCTTCCGCTCTTCCCGTGGCAGTTCACTAAGCCCACCAGCCTTCACCGTCAGCGGCATGGCCAGCGTTGCGGCGAGAAAAAATCCAATAATCAACTCACGTACGCACACGGATAGACACCTTTCAAAGTCTGAGCACTGGAAGATAGCTTCTTTGTCTTTAGGTTGACCCGGCCGTACTGAATCCTGCGCGACGGAGAGCGACAAAGAGCTACCAGGAGAGAGACCGGCGCATCGAACCAAAATCGTGCGCTCGGTTATGTGACCTTCATTCGATTGGATGGCCGCATGGCGCGCCATCGGAATGCTTCGAATCTAACTACGGCTGCCTTATGCAGCGAGACTTACCCGATGAGCCGGCCTATCATCTGTCAACTTGAACCCAGCAAGCCGTTCGCTGAGTTCGATAGTCTGATCAGAAAGCGTCTTCGTTGCAGCGTTTGTCTGCTCAGCCATGGCTGCATTCTGTTGCGTCCCCTGATCAAGAACATTGACGTTGTTATTGATCTCAGCCAGCGAACTCGCTTGTTCGCGGCTGGAACTCACAATCTGGTCGATGCGATCAGAAATCTGCACGATTGATGCCGCTATACTGTGCAGAGCCTCCCCGGTCCTGCCGACGTAATCCGAACCGACGGCCACCTCTGACGAAGATTCTGAAATCAACTGCCGGATCTCGAGCGCTGCGGCTGACGATCTTTGGGCAAGCTCGCGTACTTCTTGTGCAACGACCGCGAAGCCTTTTCCAGCATCGCCGGCACGAGCTGCTTCAACGCCGGCATTCAGCGCAAGCAAGTTCGTCTGGAATGCAATCGTATCGATCAATCCTATGATCTGACCGATCTTGTAGGATGCATCCTGAATTCGTGCCATGGCGCTTATAGCATCAGTTACAATGATGGCCGCGCCCTCTGCATGTTCCTTGACTGCAGAAACAAACGCTTGTGTCTCGCAGGCATTCTCCGAGGAGTTCCTCACCGTCGCAGTCACCTGCTCAACGGCTGCTGCGGTTTCTTCGAGAGAAGCAGCTTGTCGTTCAGTCCGTCGTGACAAATCATCAGAGGCTTTGAAAAGTTCGTCGGTTCCCCATTTGATTTGTTGGGTGTTTTCGTCGATATGGGACACGGTTTCCCTGAGGACGCACAGTGAGTGGTTGAAGTCACGCCGCAGTTGCTCGAGATTGGGATGGAAGTGGCGGTCGATGGTCTGCGAGATGTCTCCTCGCGCCAATCTAGAGAGTGCCTCCCCGAGTGTTTGTACAGCGCTGGACACTTCTTTCTCAAGCTGAGCACGTTCAAACTCACGATCCGTTCGCTCCTGATCAGCCGTTTTACGGTCGTCTTGCGCGCGGGCTTCAACCTCGAGCTTCGAGACCGCATTTCCGCGAAAAACTTCAAGCGCGCGAGCCATATCGCCAATTTCGTCTTTCCGCTGGCAGCCAACGATGTCTGATTGAAGATCACCGGTCGCTAGCCCCTGCATGCGCCTTGCGATCCGTTCGATTGGAGCGCGCAATGTCACCATCAGGCCGGCTCCGGCCAAGAGGGCGACCAAAACACCGGAGACGGTAGCAGCTGCGGACAATAGTCGGGCGAAATCACTTTCCCGGTGAGCGTCATGTTCCTGAGTCGACGCGAACGACACGAGATTTTTCCATATCGACTGGACGGTTTTATCCGCCTCTGCGTATTGCGCCTGCCGCCCTTCCGCGATCTTGACCAACTTCTCGGTATTCTGTTCGATGGCATCCCCCTGTAAGTAGAGGACCTCCTCCATTTTGGGGAAGTCTGGCAATGAACCGGCTACGCCTCCAACCGCTACGGTGTCACGAGTCAGTTTCGTAAGCTGCTCAATGAGTCGCTCCTGGTTTTCAGTGCTGGCCGCCCGCAACAGGTTGTTTATCTCAATTTCTATCGAATCGGCATCCTGGCCTACCGATGCCACTGCCGCAATGAGCGTCTCCGATTCCGCCAATGGCTTATCCAAGGCTCGAACTGCGTGGGTTCCCTCGATCATATGCTGTATGGCGTCATCTCGCAGTCGCGGGGCAAACGCACTAAGGTCGATCCCTAGGCTGTGAAGGAAAGCGCTATCCAGCCCGGAATTGGCGACGACGCTGGAGATTGCCTGTTCCAAGTTTGCGACTGCTTGTCCACCATCGCCCGTTGCAACGACGCGCTTGACGGTTTTCATCGCCTTTTTGATCATGAGCGCCTGTTGCTGTGCCTCGGGGGTTTGCATCGCGCTGGCCGGCAGATTCACCAAATTTTCCGACAACCGCTGCATAATTGCCGCCGTGTCGATTGAGCGGGTAGCCTCTCTGAGCATCGTTTTGCCAGAGTTTTCCTGGTTGCGGACCTGCGCACGGACTTTAACCGCGGCCAGCTTCAGGTCGGCCGCGACCTGCTTGATCTCGGTCAAGCTTGCGGCAACGTCACGACGAATGGACAGCTCATCGTTGTGCAGGGACCACATGCGGTCCATGCTGTCAGAAATCGCGGACATCGCGGACTCACTGCTTTCAAGAGCACGAGTGTCACTACCAACGTCAGTGGCGACTTCCTGAAGCGACAGCATCGTGGCGCCCTGCCCCCTTAGACTTGCCAGGGCCTCATCACGGTTCTCCGTAGAACTCTGCGCCAAAAACCGGTTCATGCTCTCAGAGACGTCCCGAAATCCGCTCAAAGTCTCGAGAACTTCGCTCGATAGCCGAAGGCGAGATTGCAGCAATCCGGTCGCCTGTAGGCTCACGACACCGACGGCCGCCAGGATCATGACCAGCGGCACCAGTACTAATAAGACTTTCGCTCTGATGCTGAAAGCGGATAGCAAGCGATCGACGAACATAAAACCTCCAGATGACTAAAGCGGGCACTGCCACCCATTTCTGGAGTTTTAGTTATTCGACCTAAACGAAGAGGAAGAAAGTTCGACTGCGGAAATGCAAAGTGCTTTACATCTTGTTAGGATTTCCACGTCGAATTGACGCTCAAACTATCAACCTTAACGACAGGTTAATGTCTTCTCGAATTATCGTCGGAAAGGACTATCGTCAGGTTTCAGGTCGATGTGCAGGACGTTCCCCGTGAGCTTTCCAGACAGTTCTGGATTTGCGAGGAATTGGACAGCTTGAACAAGTGTCCTAAGCGTCTCACTTTGAACGTAAGATGTAGAACGCGCATTTCTGGTATGAACAGCGTTTATCCGAAGCCCCGAGTCGAAATACTTCTTCGCCATCGCACTCGTCGTAGTTCGTAAGGCCGCTTGGAGCACAGCTTCGCGGTCGGCCTCTAGCAGCGACTTCTCGTCGAACCAGGCGATATTCACAACAGCGAGTTCCTCTCCCTGGAGGCGGGAGCCGAAAGCACTTGTCACCCTTATCAGGTTGGAGACGGCATCAAGCCCAAGATCCGTAGCGGAAAGCGGTTCGGCGCATTCACGGCGACGGAAGGCTATGTTCACCAGAATATCGACCCGGCTCCAGCGTAGGTAGACCTGATCGACCATTGAATTGACATACACGTCCCTATTCAAATTGACCTTAACCGGAAACAAATTCGTCCCCGAGACTGCGGTTAATGAACTGAAGTCTGAAGGGTCGAGGTCACCTACGGCGACACGGTAGCCAGTTTCGAGGAAAGACTGCGCAAGACAGAAACCGACCGGGTTTGACGCGCCCACCAACACGCATACTTTGCCTGCATGAGAGCCGGCATCGGTTTGTCCTCCTTCGATAAACCCTTCCGTCGGCGGTGTCCGGCAAGCGTTGTGAGTCTTAGATCCTGGTTTCACGCGGAAAACGGTCCATGTGTGAAACCGTGAGATCTAGCAACTCGTTCGTATCTCAACAGGGAGACCACCACACACTTATCTCCAAATTACGTTGTCTCCCGCCTCTCCGACCCCAAGCCAAGAGGACATGGAAGATGATCGACGGACAATCCATCGATCCGGTTTCACGAGGTCTTTGGCGCGCGCCGGTTTGGTCTCGCCGTGCCACAGTTGGACCTTCCATGGAACAGCCCATGGATGTCTCTGGGGAACGGCATCTTTCCGGAAAGTCCTACGCTTTCACACGCGGCTCTCTGACGCGTATGGCATTCGTTTGGCCCTCAACGCTTGCACGCGCAGCATCGTCGAGCGCGTCAACGTCTATTGCAGACTGGCCTTCAGATAGGCACTCGCCATTCTCGCGTTCCACGGTCGAGGTCGGTGGAATGATAATGCTGTCTTTCAAAAACTCGCTCATGTTTCGTTCCTTCAATAGCTGCAGGTGACAAGGTCGTTCCGCGCAATGCCCACGAAAGCGTGGCGTGCTTCCGCCACGTCACTGATAAATCCCTGCTAGACCTCGTCCTTCAGCGTCTCCTTCTGGGTAATAAGGCGGGCAGAGTGGTGTCCGGAGGTAAATGCCCAAAGCCAGCTCAGCGCGACCGCCATGCGGCTCCGTGTTCCGATCAAAAAGTAGATGTGGGCAAAGCCCCAGATCCACCAGGCGATGGAGCCCTTGAGCCGAAGCCTGCCGAAATCGATCACCGCGGAGCTTGGCCCTATGGTGGCAAGATTACCAAGATGCCTGTACTTGAAGGGAGGCGGCGCTGAGCGCTGCTTAAGGCGGGCCTTGATCACCTGGGCGACGTATTTTCCCTGCTGCTTTGCGGCAGGAGCGATACCAGGAACCGGCATTCCCTCGCCGGTCTTAACGCTCGCGGTATCGCCGACAACGAAGATCTCCGGGTGTTCTGAGATCGTGAGGTCGGGCTGCACGATAGCCCGCCCTGCTCGATCTGTCTCCGCCCCGACCCATACGGCGGCCTTGGATGCCTGCACGCCCGCCGCCCATATGACCGTACGGCTCGGGACGAACTCGTCCCCGATCGATATACCTTCCTCGGTGCAGTCGGTTACCGGCCGTCCCGTGCGAACCTCGACGCCCATCGACGCAAGGGATCGCTCGGCGTATTGCGATAACGCCTCGTGGAAAACAGGCAGAACACGCGGTCCTGCCTCTACAAGAAGAATACGCGCCAAAGTCGTATCGATGTTTCTGAATTCCTCGACAAGCGTCCTTTGAGCCAGTTCGGCGATGATCCCGGCCATCTCGACGCCTGTCGGTCCGGCGCCGATTATCGAGAAGGTCAGCATTGCGGCCCGCGCTTGGGGATCGGTTTCCAGCTCCGCCTTTTCGAACGCCAGGAGAAGACGACGGCGGATGGTGGTGGCGTCTTCCAACGCCTTCAGTCCGGGCGCGAAAGGCTCCCATTCATCCCGGCCGAAATACGCGTGACGGGCCCCTGTTGCGAGAACAAGGGTATCGTAGGGAATGGCATGACCGCCCTTGAGCGAGACAAGCCGCTTCTCGACATCGACGCCCACGACCTCGCCAAGAAGCGTTGTGACATCTTTCCTTCCACGGAAGACCGCGCGAATGGGCCAGGCAATCTCGGAGGTTGCCAGGACGGTCGTTGCGACCTGATAGAGCAGCGGCTGGAACAGGTGATGATTGCGTCTGTCGACGATCGTGATCGAAAGGTTTGGACATTTGAGATCCTTGGCCAATTGGAGGCCGGCGAAACCGCCTCCCACGATGACAACTCGATGCTCCATTTAGTCCTCCCGCGAGCCTTTGGAAAAAAACCCGCCTCGGATCGAAGCGCGTCCTTCGGTGTTGCACGATCGCAAGCTCAGTCGCTGATGCGACTGCTCACAATGATGGAAGGGGGGCTTACCAGCAACGGAAGCAGCGGTTCGAGAACACGCTTGACGTTCGCAGATTCTCCGTGACGCGCGGCTGCCTCCTCGTTTGCCCAACCATCGAGAATGAAGAACGTATTCGGCTCGTCGGAGCGCTGGTAGAGATTGTAGTAAAGGCAGCCCTCTTCCTCGCGGGCAGGGCCGACAAACTCCTGGAGCAGTGTGTTGACACGGTCCCGGTTACGCGTCGATGTTTTAAACTCAACGATGAGATGCTGTTCGTCGGACTTGCTCGATGGCATGTGGGAAGCTCCTATTGAAGACGATGACGGGCTTGATCACGCGGCCAGCTTCAGCATCGGCGATGGCCTCGTTGATTTTCTCGAACGGGTACTTTGTGATCAGCTTCTGGAACGGAAACAGGCCGGCCTGGTTTAGTTCGACCAGTTGGGGGATGAAGAGCTGCGGGATCTGATCCCCGAGGATGGCACCCTGAATTTTCCGGTTGAAGACCATGAGGTCCAGCGGGATTGGAATATCCTTACCGAGCGCGTCGAGCCCGAGGAGGACGACATGACCCCCTGCCCGCGTGCATTTGATCGTGTTCAGGATGACGGGAACGATACCCACGGCGTCGATCGCAAAATCGGCACCGCCGCCCGTCAAGGCGTGGATCTGCTCCACGACGTCTGGGTCCCTGCCGTTGATAGCGTGGGTCGCGCCCAACGTCTCAGCCATGGCCAAACGCTGCTCGTTCAGGTCGATGATGATGATCTTGCTGCACCGCCGGACCTTGGCGGCCATCACCGCAGCCATGCCGACCGCTCCCGCGCCGAACACGGCAATGGTTTGACCGATCTCCGGCTTCATGGCGTTGATGACGGTACCTGCTCCCGTTGCCATGCCGCAACCGAGCGGGGCCGCATTCGTCAGGTCGAAATCCTTGGGAAGCTGCGCGGCGTTGTTTTCAGTCGCCAGGATGTGGGTCGCGAAGGATGACTGGCCGACAAAGTTGCTGCCGATGCCGACTTCATCACACAGCAAGGCCTTCTTGCCGTTCGGACGAAGCCCCGTCAGATTGTACTGGGTGTAGTTCTGGCAGTTCATCGGGTGAGAGCGCCGGCAATCGCCGCAGAAGCCACATGAACTCTGGCTGAGCGCAACGTGGTCGCCCACCCTTAAACCTTGGACGTCCGCCCCGATGGCCTCGACGATACCAACACCTTCATGTCCTGGTATGACCGGGGCGGGAGGTCCAAATATCCCATCACGGAGCAACAGGTCGGTATGGCAGATCCCCGTGGCGACCGTCCGCACGAGAATTTCATTGCCTTCTGGATCCGCCAGCTCAAGTTCACGAAACTCAAGCGGAGCTTTCGGTTTTGCGGCCACGGCCGCCGTTATCTTCACCATTCTTATCTCCTGCATTCTCCCGCGTTGACACCGGGAATGACCTGTTTGGCAGATCCTTGCGGCTAGACGCGACCGACGCGTGCTCCGTAAATGATCGCAGCAAGCGCGATGATCCCGCCCTGGACGATCAGCTTGCCGGGCTCCTGGATGCCGAACACCGTCAACATCGCGAAGAGGAAACTGAAGGCGACGACCGCCACGAAAGGCCCCGCGACGCCACCGCGGTCGACGCCGAACGTCACCCCACCGAGGATCGTCGCGGCGAGAGCGTTCATGAAGGTGTCGAAGCCGGGCTTGATCGTGCCAACGGCCAGAGCCGACACCTGAACCAGGGCGGCGATGCCTGTCAGCGTGCCCGCAAGTGTATGGGAGACAAAAATCGTGCGGGCCAGAGGTATGCCTGTTATCTCCGCCGCCCTCGGATTGTCGCCGACAGCGCGGAAGTAGCGCCCGAGGATCAAGAAGCGGAACGCTAATGCGACGAGAACGGAAATCCCGATCCAGACGATCACGGAGTAAGACAGGCCGTAGATGTTCCCGCTCGTCAGGACGCGAAGCCAGCTTGGTGTCGAACCCGGTGCACGGCCCGAACTCATGAATTGGATGATCCCGATGAGGATCGCCGATACGCTCAGCGTCGCGATGACCGCGGAGGCGCGGACATAGGCCACGAGGGCGCCGTTGATCAGACCGACGGCAAGGCCGATGACGATCGGCATCAGGACCGTGACGAAGGGCGGGTAACTGTTGAGGAGCCCGGAGCTGGCGAGATAGATCGAAAAAGCAAACACGCCACTGACCGAGAGATCAATAGAACGCACCCGCATGACAAGAGATTGCGCCAGCACCGCGATCCCAAGCGGCGCTGACTGTTTCAGGATCACGAACCAATAGTTTGGATTGATCAGCGTCGCGCTTACAGCGGGGGCCACAGCGATCAGGATTGCGAGCACGTAATATGCCGGGGGCAAACCGAGCACCCAGGAAAGTATGCGCCTGGCGGTGAGAGTGCGCGATGGCGTCTCAATTTTCGCATCCGTTGTGGTCATCGAGAGGTCCATCTCTTTCAAAGTCCGATCGTTTTGCGACGCTGTGAGACGACGAGTGCTAGCAGCAGAAGGCCCTTCACGACCGACTGGAGGAATGCCGAGACGTTAGCGAGGTTCATCACGTTGTTGACGATGCCGAGGATAGCCGCGCCGGCTACAGTGCCGAGGATGCTGCCGATACCGCCAGCCAGGTGAACACCCCCGAGCGCTGCTGCGGTAACGGATTCAATTCCGAATGTGGCGCCCCCCTTGGGATCGCCCGAGGCAAGGCGACCTGCGAGGAACATCCCGGCAGCGCAAGCAAATAGCGCCGACAGGATGTAGGCCTTGATGACTGTGCGCTCGACCGGGACGCCATTCATGCGGGCATTGAAGTCGTTACCACCCGAAGCGAACAGGTAAAGGCCAAACGGTCTGCGATAAAGCAACCAGGCAGCAACGAACGTGGCGACGATCAGCCAGAGCAGCGAGTTTGGCACGGGCCCAACGGAACCCGCGACTGACGCCGAAAGCCATTCGGGCACCTTCCCGCCGGGGATAGGAAGAATGATAAGCGCCAATCCCTGGCCGATACCCATGGTTGCCAGGGTCATGATGATCGGATGGACGTTGAGCCTGGCTACGCCGTAGCCATTCGACAATCCGAATGCGATCGCAACCGCAATGCAAAGCATGACACGGACAACCTCGGGCATGTCGAGTGTCATGATCGTAGTCGTCACGCTGA
Source organism: Sinorhizobium sp. NG07B (assembly GCF_002532005.1). Lineage (NCBI taxonomy): Bacteria > Pseudomonadati > Pseudomonadota > Alphaproteobacteria > Hyphomicrobiales > Rhizobiaceae > Sinorhizobium > Sinorhizobium sp. NG07B. The sequence continues at coordinate 106,591 of NZ_NWTD01000011.1, forward strand.
TGATCGAACCAACGGAAACGTCTAGGCCGCCCGTCAGGATCACAAAGGTCTGGCCTAGCGCAGAAATGACAAGAACAGTGGATTGGGCCAGCAGGTTCGACAGATTCTCCGGCGCCAGAAATTGTGGAAGCAGGATAACCGAGGCGACCACCAGCACGAATAGCGTCCCGATCGACAGCCGGATCGCACCCGCCCTATAGGGTGCCTTCAGGAACTTTGCGACGGTATTCATGTATCCTCCTCAATGAACAGCGGCGCGCGGATCGTGCGCGAAGTTCGAACCTAGTGCGGTTCCCAGGATGGTTTCCTCTGTGGCATCGAGCGCGGGCATCTGCCCGACGATCTTTTTGTCGTGAACGACCAGGATGTTGTCACACAGCCCGATCAGTTCGGCGTGCTCGCGCGACGAGACGATCACTGCACCGCCACGATCGGCAAAATCGCGAAGCAGCTTGTAGATTTCCGCTTTCGCGCCGACATCGACGCCCCGTGTCGGCTCCTCGATGACAAGGATATCGACCCCCGAAAGCAGCCAGCGGCACAGAAGCACCTTTTGCTGGTTTCCACCCGAAAGTTTGCCGACGGGCGAGGCGGGGTCGGCAGCCGCAACACGGAGCGACTTTATGACATCGTGAACCCTGGAGATGGAACGCCATGCAACGCTCGCCATGTTCCGGTTCAACTGCTTGCCAAGTGCGATGTTGTCGTAGATCGGAAGCCGAAGAAACAGGCCTTCCTGCTTGCGGTCTTCAGGAATGAAACCAATGCCCGCTGAGATGGCACTCGAAAAGCCTGAGGATACGTTCACATCGATCATGCTGTCGTCGCGGCGACGCTGGACGCTCGCAGCTGCGGCGGGTTCGACCCCGACGACCGCACGCATGATTTCACGCTGCCCCTGGCCCTCCAGCCCGGCGAGCCCGATGATCTCGCCCGTGCGTACGGAAAAACCGACTGGCGGGCCATGGTCATTGAGACGAAGCCCTGCCACGACGAGCATCGGCGATCCAATGGCCTGTGCCCTCGGCGGAAAGAAACTCTGAAGTTCGCGTCCAACCATGGTTGCCACGAGCGTTTGGAGATTAAAGTCTTCTGCCCTGGCTGTCTTTACCCAAGCCCCGTCCTTCATGACGGTGATGGTGTCGCACAGTTCGAACACCTCGTTCATCCGATGCGAGATGTAGACGACAGCCTTGTTTTGCGCCTTCAGATCGCGGATGACCTTGAAGAGATGAGCGACGTCCGTTGAGTTTAGTGCCGCGGTCGGTTCATCGAAAATGAAGACATCGGCATTGGATGTCAGGCCTTTGGCGATTTCCACTGCCTGCTGCTGGGCAACCGTCAGCGTTTCCACAATCGCCGTCGCGTCCAGTTGAGGGAAAACGTCGGCAAGCAGCTTGCGGGATCGCTCGACGACCTCGGCGGTGTCTATCGACCCATCGGCACGCCGCGGTTCGTGTCCAAGAAACATGTTTTCGGCGACCGTGAGATTGGGGATCAGGGTGAACTCCTGAAACACTGTCGACACCCCGGCGAGACGCGCTTCCTTGGGGGACCGGAAGGTCACCTCTTCTCCTCGCAGACGGATGCGTCCAGCGGTCTGTTGATAGACGCCGGCCAGAATTCGCATCAGCGTGGATTTTCCCGCCCCGTTCTCGCCCATCAACGCGTGGACGGAGCCGCGTTCAAGCGAAAATTGAACATTCGACAGGACTTTGGTCGCACCAAAGGACTTGTTGATGCTGACCATCTCGACAAGCATACTCATGAACACTTCCATCTGCGAGGGTGAAGAGGGCGCGCTTTGTCCGCGCCCTCCATGCGTCAGGCCTTGAAGTACTCGAGGAGCTTCTCATTCGGCATTTCTGTCGGGGCCCAGTAAGCGTCCGTGAGATCGGAGCGGTAAAACTGTGCAAGATTTTCGTCGACGATCGGCTTGGGCCGGTTGGTCCAGTTGCGCTGGATCGGCTTGCCTTCGAGAAGCGCGAAGGACGCCCGCAGGGCTGCCGTCGAAAGGGCCGGAGGGCAAATGGGCCCAATCGAAGAGAGCTTTTCATCATTCCAACGACGCATCCATCCGTTCAGGGCTTCTCCCGTGATCGGTGGAATGGTGGAAGCCCCGGCTTCCTGCAGCGCGTCCAGGACCCCGAGCGACATATTTGCGCCGTCAGTCCAGACCCCGGCGACATCGGGATCAGAGAGATAGAGGCTTTCGGCGATCTTCTTTGAGTCCTCGTAGGACCAGCTGCCGTGCTGGGTTGAGGTGATTTGGAGACCGGACTTGCTGAAGACTTCCATCGCCCCGGCGTAACGATCAGCATCGATCGGATGCCCGGCGACGCCGCGCAGCACCCACACTTTTCCCTTGTTGCCTAGTTTGTCGACCAGGAACTGAGCCATCACCCGACCGAAATAGAAGTCGTCGCCTTGGACCTGCACCGTGAAATCCTCGGTGTCGACGCGACCGAGATAGACGACCGTCGGAATGCCGGCGGCCTTTGCCTTCCTGATGCCTTCCACGGCCGAGCCTGTTGTAAGCGGCGCAATGATGATTGCATCGACTTTTTGTGCGATCAGATCTTCGATGTCGGCGACCTGTTTTGAGGCGTTGAGGTCGGCGCTTCGGAATTGATAGTCGGCGACACGGGCCTTGTTCCTGCTAATCTCGTATTCGGCTTCGAACGCGGTCTGATAGGTGTGCGTTGAACCGGCCAGGCCATAGTGGCTGTGACCGATCTTCCAGGGACCTGCCTTGGCGAACTTACCAGCTTCGACGACGGGGTTTTCCCCTTCGGACGGCCAAGTGTCGGGCAGCAGGGCGATCGTATCGTCTGCCCGCAGGATGCCCGGTATTCCGAACGCGCCCGCTGCAATCAAGGCACTGCCCGTCTGCAGGAATGTACGTCTTTTCATCAGAAGTCTCCTCCTCTTGCCACCCAACGCGGCCATTTTGTCTGCGACCTGGAGCGCCGTTATCTTCCAGCCATCGCCGAATTCTCCCCAAACGGCAGATCGCATCATTATGAATAAGCAGACAATCTGTCAATAAACTATCTTGAATTTCGGCTTTTCGACGTGTCGTCTGTGTTATCACGCTGATTTAGTTATTCTTTTATTGCGGCTCGGTTCGATATAGCAATAAGACAAAGCAACCGTCCGTCACCTCACCCCAAGAGCACGCAACAGGAAACAGAGGAGACCGCGCCTCGCCGGCGAGGTTCATGAAAAGGAAGTTTGGCGCCATGATCGCTACCATTGCCCGGAAAACGAGGCTGCGAGGCAGGAAATATGGGCACCACCGTCAGCCGGAGCGTTCGATGAACGTCACGTCAGACTCAGTCAATCTGTCAGGTGAATTCCAGTTTTCAGACAGCCCTCAATTCGGACCAAGATCTAGTCGGCCGCATTGCCCTGAGGAAGCAATTGATATTACATTGCTTTGTTTCTTTATGTGTCGTGTAGCGCGCTGGCATGGCCCCAGCGAGCATTTCGTTCCCTAAAGATAATTGACTGATTGTCTGCTAACTCCTACAAGTGTCACCCACCGGCCGAGCGCACACTGAAGGAGTCATTTTATGAAAGAAGCATACGCTGCAATTTCGCGCGAAAAGGCAAAGCCTCTTGTTCTGGAGTGCATCGGGATCGATCAACCTCGCCCCGACGAAATCCTCGTCCGGATCGTGGCGAGCGGTGTCTGCCACACCGACATGGTTGTTCGCGACCAAGGATATGACGTACCGCAGCCCGTGGTTCTCGGCCATGAAGGCTCCGGCGTCGTGGAAGTGGTCGGGGCCGATGTAAAAGGGCTTTCGCCCGGTGACCACGTGGCTCTAAGCTACGCATATTGCGGGAAATGCGAGAAGTGCCGGGGGGGCACGCCTTATTATTGTGCAGACTTTTTCGGCAGAAATTTCCGTGGCACCCGGCCGGATGGCAGTTGCCCGCTACATGATTCACACGGTACCCAGATCAGCGGGTGCTTCTTCGAGCAGTCTTCTTTCGCCACCTACGCCATCGCCAGCGAGCGCAATGCGGTCAAGGTTTCCAAAGATGTTCCGCTCGAACTCATGGGACCGCTGGGCTGCGGGCTGCAAACGGGCGCCGGAGCGGTTCTCAACTGCCTCAAGCCCCAACCGGGATCTTCCATTGCAGTGTTCGGCGCGGGTGCGGTCGGCATGGCAGCCGTAATGGCGGCGAAGATCGCCGGATGCTCGACCATCATCGTGATCGACCTTAACGATGAACGTCTCGAACTGGCGATTGAACTGGGTGCAACCCACATCATAAACGCCCGAAATGGGGATAGCGTCAAGGCAATCAGGGAAATCATTCCCGAAGGCGCAGACTTCAGTCTCGAATGCACGAGCTCGCCGAAGGTGTTTCGCCAAGCGGTCGATTGCCTCGGCACCCCAGGAACCTGTGGACTGGTCGGATCGTCCGCACTCGGAACGGAAGGGATCGTCGATATCGGCAACTTTCTGTTCGGCCGTACGCTCGTCGGTGTGGTCGAAGGCCAGAGCATTCCCTCCAAATTCATACCCGAGCTCATCGAATACTGGCAGCAGGGACGGTTCCCGTTCGACAAGCTCGTCCAGTTCTACGATCTCAACCAGATCAACGAGGCAATGGCCGATTCCGAGAGCGGCAAGGTCATCAAGCCGATCCTGCGCATGAAGCACTAAGCTCTCGTCACGAACATTGTCCAGAAGTCAGCCTCCCAAGGCAACGTCCGGCGGGGCCGTGGTCGTCACGGTCTCGCCCGGACACTCTGGAACGCAGGTGTGAGGCGCAACACCGTTTCATCATTGCAACGCGACCAAGTCGCGGTAACGAGAGTGAGCTCTTCCAGGTCAAAATATTAGTCTGCGACGGCGCAGTTTCTCGGCGATCTGTGACCGCCGCATCAGGGCCTTGCGGCAGTTGACGGCCGCAAGCCATTGCAGAATCTGCAAATGTGAAGTGAGGTTCAACTGATGCTGCCCTTTAGTCATAAGAGCACTGGGGCGGGCAGGCACGAGCGTCCCGACACGTGCGCCTTGCGTCAACGTGCCACCAGGAAAATGCCAGACAACCGGTGATGATCTTGCCAGCGAGCGGCCGGTGGCGCGCTGTCCTCGTCCCGTCGAAAAATACCTACGAAACTATCGAGATGGGTCATCAGACGTTGCGTCAACGCGAGCCTTAAGCAGACAGACCCAGCACAAAGGTGAGTCTAGCGCCTGCCTCTCTCCGCACGTTCCGACGTTCCATTGCCGTTCTGCCCTCGACGTTCGCCTGGGCAGCGTGATCGGCCGGGTCCTGCTCGCGGTCGACCGCCTCTTTTTGAAGGCTGTCGGCGCGGTCTTGACCAAGAGTTTCCCCGCCTACTGCAGAATGTGTCATCGGGCCTCCGTGACCAGCTAAAACATTGCGGGTGGCGAGCCTTAAGACGCGCCACCAACCGTTGGACTACGACTGTATGCCGCCCATGCAGACGTATTTCATCGAAAGGAAGTCATCCATGCCGTATTTTGAGCCCTCGCGGCCGAACCCCGACTGCTTGACGCCGCCGAACGGTGCCACCTCCGTCGAGATCAGGCCGGTGTTGACGCCGACCATCCCGTACTCCAGGGCCTCCGTAACCTTCCAGACATTTCGAAGGTCGTTGGCGTAGAAGTAGGCAGCGAGACCGAACTCGGTGTCGTTGGCCAGTTCAATGACCTCGTCTGTCGTTTCGAACCTGAAGACCGGGGCGAGCGGCGCAAAGGTCTCCTCTCGTGCGACCTTCATTTCCTTTGTGGCTTCCGAGAGAAGCGTCGGCTGGACGAAGGTGCCACCACGCTCGTCCCTTGCACCGCCGACAACGACCTTCGCACCCTTACCGACAGCGTCATCGATGTGGCTGTAGAGCTTCGCTACTGCATCCTCGTTGATCAGCGGACCGATGGTGGCTCCATCCTCGAACCCGTCAAGGACCTTGAGCGCAGAAACCCGCGCCGCCAGTTTTTCTATGAAGCGGTCGTAAACCCCGCTCTGGACGTAGAGACGGTTGGCGCAAACGCAGGTCTGGCCGGCATTGCGGAACTTGGACAGCATCGCTCCTTCCACGGCCTCGTCGAGGTCGGCATCGTCGAAGACGATGAAGGGAGCGTTGCCGCCGAGTTCGAGGCTGAGCTTCATGATCTTTTGTGCGCCCTGCGCCATCAGGATGCGCCCGACCTCGGTAGACCCTGTGAAGGTCAGCTTCTTGACGACGGGGTTCGAGCAGACTTCTTCACCGAACATCCGGGCGTTGTCTGTCGGCAGGACGCTGAACAGGCCGCCGGGTATTCCCGCACGCTCAGCGAGGATGGCAAGAGCAAGGGCCGACAATGGGGTTTCGGCGGCCGGCTTGAAGATGATGGCGCAGCCGGATGCCAGCGCCGGGGCGATCTTGCGGCAGACCATGGCGGAAGGAAAGTTCCAAGGCGCGATGGCCGCCACCACGCCGACGGGCTGTTTGATGACTACTAGGCGCTTGTCGGCCTGATGCCCCGGAATGGTGTCCCCGTAAACACGCTTGGCTTCTTCCCCGAACCATTCAATGTAGGAAGCGCCGTAGGCGATCTCGCCGCGTGCCTCGGCCAGAGGCTTGCCCATCTCGGACGTCAGGATGATCGCGAGGTCCTCGGTGTTGGCCGTGACGAGGTCGAAGAACTTCCGCATGACGCCGGCACGTTCCTTGCCCGATCGTGCGGCCCACTTTTTCTGGGCGAGTTTGGCGACGTCGATGGCTTCGCGGACGTCCTGGAGTCCTGCGCTCGGGAGGCTCGCAATCACGTCCCCAGTCGAGGGATTGTGGACCTGGATCGTCTTGCCGCTCGCGCCCTCTTTTCGCCAGTCGCCTCCTACCAGCATTTCCTCGCGTACCAGGGAGGGGTCTTTCAGGCGATCCAGTAGAGCGGTGGAGATAGCCATTGATATTCCTTTCGATGCAACGTTCAAATCTGATTACGGATGTGTGGTGAGCGGGCGTAGATCGCGACCATGGGGACGATCAGCAGCCCTACGACGGCCTGTTGTGCCGGGAAACTGAGCCCCAGGCCGACGAGAAGCGAGGTCAGGACAGTAAGCACGAGGACGCCGAGGACCGTCGCTCCATACCCGCCGGCACCACCTAGAAGAGATGTTCCGCCGATAACGACCGCCGCCACGGTGGTGAACAGATAGGGATCACCGACCCCGACGAAACCGCCGCCGGAGAAACCGAGGAGCAGCATTCCGGTGAGTGCCGACATCGCCCCGCTGACGCTGTGGATCACTGTCCAGATCTTGAATTCCGAGATTCCGAGGCGGGCGGCGGCCGTGCGGCTCCCGCCAACAGCATAGAGGCTCCGGCCAAACCAGGTGTTGTGCATTATCCAGCCCAGGGCGACGGCGATGAAAGCCCATATGACGATAACCGGTGGAAACGGCAGACCGAAGAACTTGCCGTTGAACGCCGAAAGGTTGCGAAGCCATCCGGGGACGGGCGCAAAGACGGTACCGCCGAACTGCGATCCGAGCGAGGTGTAGATCTGGACCGCCCCGACGGCCGCGAAACCCAGGCCGAGCGACATGATCAGCGCCTGACCCTGCAGCCGGAAGCTGAGGGCGCCGTTGCAAGCCCCGACCAAAGTGCCAAGGACGAGCACGACGATCATGGCGACGGGCGCCGGAAGACCCGCCACCATGAGGCTTGGAAGCAGGATATTGGCGCCACCGATGATGTATGGGATGGAAAGATCCAGCGCTCCAACGAGCGCGCAGAGCGTCTGCCCGACAGACGCCAGCCCCAGGAAGGCGGCGAGCAGGAGGATCGATCGCGCGTTCTGCGGCGACACGAAGCCCGGCACGAGCAGCGCTCCAAGAATGAGCAGACATGCAAGGAGACAAAAGCCGATCGAAATACTCTTGTGCTTGCGCAAAGGGCTGGCGCCACGGGCCGCGCCGATTTCTGTGTTCAAGACAGTGGAGATCATTTCCTTACTCCCTCACGCGACAGTGCGGCGGCTGATGACGAAGACGTTCACGAGAAGTGATCCAACGAGGATCAGGCCAAAGGCCATTTGCGTAACGAAGCCCGAAACCGTACCGAAGTTGAAAGTGGACAGAAGATACGAGATGAGGAACATGTTGATCGCGCCGAGCGTCGAGCCGAGCGCACCGCCGCGCCCCCCGGAGAGACTGGCGCCACCAAGGACCAGCGCCGTGACTGCTTGCAGCGTGTAGGTGCTGCCCTGGGTCGGGTCGCCGGATGAGATCAGCGCGGTGTAGCTCAATGCGGCGAGCCCGGCAAAAACGCCGCCGACCATATGGGCGATGATGCGCACGACGTCGACCTGCACACCGCTGGTATAGGCCATCCGCTCGTCAGCGCCTGTCATCCGCAGGTTGCGGTAAAACATCGTGCCCCTCAGGACGCCCCAGATTGCGAAAGCGCCGAGCAGAAGCAACAGGACAGGCGAAAATACGCTCGTTCCCGCGCCCCAGCTTAGCATCCAGTCTGGAGCGACACCGCCGGGACGCGACATGACCATCAGGTTGACGCCCGACAGAACGAGGAAACCGGAGAGCGTGACGATGATGGGCGCGACGCGCACGTAGATGATCACGAGCGCTTGCACCAACTGGAACGCCGCTCCCAATCCCACCGCCCAGGCAATGATGGCGACAGGGTGCGTGATGCCGTTGCCGACCAGCCACGTAATGAGCGTGACGTTGATGAAGCCCATCAGCGGTCCGACGGAAAGGTCCACGGCTCCGCGGCCCGCCATGACGATCGGTGTTATCGCGAGCGCGGTGAGGATCAGCGGCGTTGCAACCAGAATGGCTCCGGCCAGACCATTGTTCGTGAACAGACCTTGGCCACGGAAGGCGACGGCGCAAAGGAGGACAAGGAAAAGCCCGGCCGGAACGTACAGCGAGCGGTCCTGCGTGACTTGACGGAAAGCGGTTGCAGACATCATGCGGTCCTTTCCAGATCGAAATCAACGCAAGCGTCCCGGGCTTTCCCGAACATAGCGGCGAGGATTGGTGCCTCGGCGATTTCCTCGCCGGTCAGGGATCGAAACAACGTTCCCCCAAAGAACACGTCGACGCGATCGGCAAACCCGATGAACTCCTCGATCTCAGTCGACAGGTAGATGACACTGCCGCCTTTTTCAGCAAACAGGCGGAGTTCGCGGTAGAGGTCGCGCTTGGTGCCGAGATCGACGCCGCGGGCGGGGTCATTCAGGAGGATGACTTGGGGATCGTTTGCGAAGGCGCGCCCGATGAGCACCTTCTGTTGGTTGCCACCCGACAGTGAGGTGATCCTGTTCGACGGGCTGCCGATCTTGATGCGCAGACGATCCACCTCGCGCTTGAACATCGGTTTCAGCGTGGGCTTGCGGATTACACCCAGGGGGCCGAGCTTCTTCCTGTAGACACCGATGGCGAGGTTTTCGAAGATGCTTTGTTGCGGGAAAATACCCTCGCGCTTGCGGTCCCCGGAGACGTAGGAAACACCGAGGTTTGCAGCATCGTCGAGCGATCGCAGCGGGACCATCTTGTCCGTATCCACCGAGCGGACCTTCACCTCGCCACCGAACGGCTGGATGATGCCGGCCAAGGCGCGGATAAAAGCGTCCTGCCCCTGCCCATCAAGCCCGGCTACGCCGACGATGCTCCCCTTGGGAAGGTCGAAATCGAACAGGCGCGCCGACCGGTGCGCGGCGAGACCTGTCGCAGTTAGTATTAGAGGGGCCGAGAGCGCCTTCATTCGGGAGGCGTATTCTGTCGCATCGCTGGCGCGCCGATCTGCCGGCGTCATCATGGACAGCAGGTTTTCCTCGGTAATCTCGTCCTTTCCGAGCGTACCGACAGTTATCCCATCACGCAGGATCGTCGCACGGTCGGCGATACGCACGAGTTCGGCGATCCGGTGGGTGACGATGAGGATCGTCGCGCCCTCGGCACGAAGGCGGTCGATTTCCGCATGGAGCCGGAGGGTCGAGTCGAGGTCGAGCGCGGCCGAAGATTCGTCGAGAATCAGCACCTGCGGCTTGCGAAGGATAGCCCGGGCGATGACGATCCACTGTTTGATGCTGAGTGGGAGGCTGCCTGCCAGCTGATCGAGGTCTACGGGTTTTCCGACGAGCCGCGCCACGATTTCAGCCGCTTCTGTCCGCCGATCGCCGGTCGACTGCGAACGAAAGACACCGTCACGACCGACATAGAGGTTCTCGAACACGCTGGCCTCGTCGGCAACCAGGACTTCCTGGAAGATGGTGGTCAGGCCGACCCGCTTGGCGTCGACGGGCGAGGCAACCTTTTCACCCAGGATCGTGACTTTGCCTGCGTCCGGATGCAAAACGCCCGACATGATCTTGGTCATCGTGCTCTTGCCGCTGCCGTTCTCGCCGACGATGGCGTGCACCTCTCCGGCGCGGGCCTCGAAGTCGCACTTCTTGAGTGCCCTCGTCTCCCCGAACGCCTTGGCGACATCTATCATTCTGACTGTTATCTCGCTGCCCATCGCAGACCTCCCACCCGCAACGTCCGCCAAGGCGGCTTTTACGATCATCCAAGGTCCCGCCCGGCGGTTAAGCCACCGGGCGGATCCGGCTTACTGGGCTACCGGCTTCCAGGGATCGGCAGGACGCTCGAAGTACTGGTCGGCAATCGCACTTGGGAACCATCCGTCCGCCTTCGGTTCGACGAAATCAGTCGAGTTCAAATCGCAATCCTCGGGGATCGCAGCGCGAACGTCATCGATTGTGAACGGCAGGACTGGGCGCAGGAAGGACTGCACCTTTGGCCCCTGCCCTTCGAGCGTGCGGAGCATGATCTCCCACATCTGCTGCATCTCGCGGCGCGGCGGCCAGATATGGAAGCCGGCATCAATCCATTCCGGATTCTTGCGCCAGTAACATGCCGCCGAAGCCTCGCCGCCCAGCGTAATCGGCACCATGTCGCGGCCCGACTGGAGCATGGCGTTCAACACGCCGTTCTCCTGCGCGCCCTGTGTCAGAATACCGTCAATCTGGATGGGGTTCGTCGCCAGAAATTTCTGCACCTCGACCTGTGCTACCTGGTCGGTCCACTTGCCAGCCACTTCGCCGACAATCTTGATGTCGGGATACTTTGCCAGCGCGTCTTTGGCGGCCTTGTCGAAGCTGTCGGATGAGGCGAAGCCAGGGATGCCCGACACGAGAAGCACGTTGCCTTTCTTGCCGATCTTGTCTGCGAGCCAGGTGGCCATCTGGCCCCCGCCCTGCGCGTGATTGGCAGCGCCGTTGATCGCGTAAGGCGACGTCACGTATCCTGAAAACGAGAAGACAGGAACGCCTGCCTTATAGGCGTACTCAATCGTCTGGTTGAGAGCGGTGACGTTCGAGCAGCAGATGATGATGGCATCAACACCATCATCAACCATCTGGCGCATCTGCTGGATCTGGACGGCGTCCTTGAGGTCGGACTGGGTGACCACGACTTCAGATACGAGCCCCGCTTTTTTGGAGCGCGGCAAGAGGTCATTCATGACGGCATCGAGGGCCGCTGCGCGCCACGTATTGCCGGCATAGCTACTGGCGTAGCCGATCTTCCAGGGCGGTCCCTTCTTCGGTTTGAAGTCCTTGTAGGCACTCGCTCCGAGCGGAACCTGCGGGTCGACGACCTCGTAGATTTTCTTCTCGTTGGCGGGGAGCTGGTCGACGCCGTCAGCCCAGGCCGTGGTCGTCAGGGCGCTGACCGCGATCAGCGCCCCCATGGTTCCGGTTAAACTCCGTCTCATTGGATGCTCCTCCCAAGAGATTGTTTCAGGCGACTTTCGCCCTGGTTGCGGATGCCTGCCGGATTTCCTCGAGGATCGGCAGCAGGTATTTTCTGAACTCGGTGTAGTCTTCGGTGACCGGGAAATGACCGAGCTTCTCCATCGTCCAGAACTTGCTGCCCTTGACGAGATCGGCGGCGATCTTGGTGTCGGCCGGGGAGGTATTCGGATCGTATTCGCCCGTCAGGAAGTACAGCATGCACTTCGACGTATCGATCTTGCTCGCCTCTTCGGGTGAGACATTGTGGTCGTAGTAGTAGTAATAGAGGTCACCTGCGAAGACGCCCGGACCGCCGCAGCTATATTCCCACTGGATTTCGCGGACATTGGCTTCTGGTGAGTAGGGCGAGATATTGAGCATCATGGCCGCGCCGATGGAGGTGCGGTTCACGTTTGGGTTGTCGAATTCTTTCCGAATGCCTGCCATGCCGACATCGACATATTCGGCAGCCGAGCGCAGTGCCCCTTCGACGGAGATGGTAGCGCGGAAGTTGTCGGGGTAATTCGACGCCAGATCGATAGCAAGATGTCCGCCCATCGAGCTACCCATATAAACGGGGCGGTCCAGACCAAGGGCTTTAGAGAGTTCCAGTTGGAAATCCATCATGAACTTCTTGGTCATGTTGTACTCTTTCTCCCACCAGCGAACGCCGTGTGGAGGAAGAGACTTCCCGTGATAGGGCAAGTCGAACGCGATGACGCGGAAGTTCTTGGTCACGTCTTCGTCGCAGAGCGTGTGGCGGTACTGGCGGCCGTCGGAGCCCGCCGTATGACCGACAAGCAAGGGAATGCCCTCTCCGGCTTCCTCGTAATAGACGCGATATTCGATGCCTTCGATCGTCAGGTAGACGTAACGGCCCGTGATTGGATCATGCCTGGTCATGCTGCTACTCCTTCCGGGCGGGCTTCGCGCATCAGGTTCGTCATGCGATTGAGCGCAGGGAGATACGCGAAGGTTTCGTTATTGTTGCTAAGGAACAGACCGTGTTTGATGTTTGACGACTGCAGGCACTGATAAAACGGCCGCGGCTTCTTCTGGAGAAGCGCGTCCCACTGTTCACCCGTGCCCCGGATGACGATCTTGCACTTCTCGTCGTCGTAGGCGGCTTCTTCGACCTTCACCATCTTGCCGTCTTCGAAGTGGAGTGCGACGCTGCGGCTAGGAAAATCGCATTTGATAATGCCGTTGAGATAACGGGTTTCGCGCTTGAACTCGAAGTCCTCCAGCGCCAGTTTTTTGAACTTCTCGAGATCGATGGCCAAGTTCGGCTCCTCCCTGGTTAAAACGGCGCGGCCGATCCACGCCTTTCAAAATTTTCCGCCACGCCCAGCGGCGGCGGCTTCAGATGCCCATTTCGTTGAAGACCTCCTGGGCGTTTCGGAAGCTGTCGATGCCCGCCGGTACGCCGGCGTAGATCGCGACCTGCAGGAAAATCTCCTGGATTTCCTCCTTGGTGAGGCCGTTGTTGATCGCGCCGCGCACGTGCCCCTTGAGCTCATGCGGACGATTGAGAACGGAGATCATGCCAAGGTTCAGAATGGACCGCGCGCGCCTGTCGAGGCCTGGTCGATTCCAGATCTCGTTCCAGCAATACTCAGTGACGAGCTGCTGCATAGGCCAGGTGAAGTCGGTCGCCTTACCGAGTGCTGCGTCGACATAGGCATCGCCCATGACTTCACGACGCGTCGCCAGCCCTTGAGCGAACTGTTTCGAAGGGACAGGCCGCTCCTTGCCGTGTGTTTTCACTTTCGTTTCTTTCGTGGCGGTCATTCGACAACGCTCCTAGCTTTACTGTCTATGACAAGATCAACTGATTGTCCGACAATCTGTCTGTTTCGCCCGAATTCGCGAGTTTCCGGGGCTAATTGTGATCTTCGACGTATCGGATGATGCGGGTGTGGTCCTCGGATGGGCCTAGCGCCTTCTGTGCAGCATCCCAGGCGTCTGCCGTGCTGGCGAGAGCATCGAGGCGAAGACCAAGCGTCTTGGCGAGATCGGCGGCGATGCGGATATCCTTGGCCATCAGGCCAATGGCAAATCCCGACCCGAACGTCTCAGAGAGGATGAACTGCTTCATCTTCACTTCGGTGGCGTTGTTCTTTCCAGACGACGAGTTGAGAATATCGACGATCGTCGCCGGCTCCAGGCCGAAGGCACGTCCAAGAAGGACACCCTCGATCGCCGCCAGCACACCTGCACCGGATACGAAGTTGTTAATCGCTTTCATCGCGTGACCCGAGCCAACTGGCCCCGTCCGGAACACCTGTTGTCCCACTGCCTTCAGCAGCGGCTCGGCCTCCTCGATATCAGCATCCTCCCCACCGGCCATGATTGTCAAGGTGCCGGAAACGGCGCGCTTGACGCCTCCGGAGACCGGGGCGTCAACCAGCCGAAGGCCACGAGAAGCAAGTTCGAGACCGAGTTCCCTTGTGTCGTTTGGAGCAGACGAACTCATGTCTATGACGACGGCATTCTGCTTCAGGCCGCCACAGGCGTTTTCGGCCAGCAGCGCCTCGCGCACGATCTTGCCGTTCGGAAGCATGGTGATCACGAAACTGGCCCCGACCATGGCGTCAGAAATCGTTTCGGCGGCTCGCCCGCCCGCATCAGCGAGCTTTATCTTGGCGTCTTCCGAGAGGTCGAAACCGACGACATCGAAGCCCGCCGAAATGAGATGTTGAGCCATAGGTTGGCCCATCGCGCCCAGCCCTATAAAGGCCACGCGCGTTGCGTTGAGTGTCGATGGCATTTTTTCCTCCGGACGCGTGCGAGCAATGAAACCCGCCTTCCTTCAGAGAGGATTAAAAAGATTATCAGACAATCTGTCAATCGAAATTTTAAGTTTCTGGCGCTGCGTTCTTCCGGAGGTATTCAAGTGCGACCTTGGCAGCCTGGTCGATATGGAATTTGCAGGCCGCCGCCGCCAACGGCCCGTTGCGATTCTGGATTGCGTTCGCAATATCCCTAATTTCGGCAATGCTATGCGCAAGCCGTCCCGGTTGCGTCATGGTTGTCATTCGAAGGAGATTTATCCGATTATGCAGAGCTGTCAGCATTTGCCTTACGAACACGTTTTTGCTGCCGTCCATCAAACAGTTGTAAAACGCGTTTTTCGCATCTATGAGGCGCGCACCGACGCCACTTTCGGCAGCGGCTTCGAATTCGACCACTGCGGCTTGAAGTTTCGCTATGTCCGCGGCAGTGCCATGCTCAGCGAACTGCTGACCCGCGAATCCTTCAAGAAGAGCCCGAACAGTATAGAGTTGCTGCGCTTCCTCGTAAGTGATCGTACTGACGACCGGCCCCTTATGGGGATAGCTTGTGATGATGCCTTCAGCTTCGAGCTGTCGCATTGCCTCGCGAACCGAGGTCCTGCCGACGCCCAGCATTTCGCAAAGTTCTCGCTCTACCAGTCGCTGGCCGGGCTTAAATCGCCCACTGGCTATCGCCTGACGCAGAGTCTCCTCAACTTTTACGCGCAAAGTCGCACTTTGTCTGGATATCTGTAGGTCCGTCTGCATCGCCCGCCAACACCTGTAATCGGCTCACGCCGCGCTAAATCATTCTCTACATATGGAGGCATTCGCTCTTAATATCAATCCAGATTGTCTGAGAGCTGCCAGTCTCAGTTGATCTCTTCGCGACAGCTTTGCCTGCTCGTCGTGTCTGACAGCCATAGACTTGCGGGCTCTTAACTCGCGGATAGCGCCGCCGGGAGCGCGATCTGACACGGTCCTACAGCTATGGCCTTGAAGTCGTCAGCGCAGAGACTGGTGAGAAGGACAGTAGACGGCGCATATCGTGCTCGGTGGCCGCTCGCCTCGCAATCGCAAAAACTTCAAAAAATCTCGAGGCATGGCTAAGAGAAGGTTGGGCATCACGCATATTGCTGTCTCGGCGTTTCAAAGAACGCCGGACGATCTTGCTGCCCGTCAGAGGTTCGATCAGCCTCGCGCCCGCATTTCAGCCGAGGCAGTGTCTTCAAGCCATACGTTTTCGAGCCATTGCTTGAACGCGTTGACCTTTTCTGATCTGAGCCGCGAGCGGACATATGTGAGCGTGTGGCAACGAAGGTTGGGGCCTGTCATCCCGAACGGAAGGACGAGGTTACCTCTTTCCACATCCCGTTCAAGAAGCCGGTAGCTCTCCAGGCACACGCCGCGTCCTTCGACAGCGGTCGCAATCGCCATAAACGCATCGCGAAATCGAGCGCCGCGATTGACGTCAATCGCCAAGCCGTGGTCCTTCGCCCATTGTTGCCAGCTGTAAAGCGTCTGCTCCGACTTGATTAAGGTGTGGCCCACCAGATCCGATGGCTTGCGTATGGGCCGCTCGCCATTCGCCACCTCGGGAGAGCAGGCTACGACGATTGTCTCAAGGGGGAACTCCTCCGCCGCGATAGAGCCCAGTCGAGGAGCGCTGCCGTAGCAGATATCGACATCGACCGAGCCATCGGACAATTTTGCAGGATCCGATGTAGACAGAAGCCTGATTTCGATCGAGGGATACAATTCTTCGAACCGAGGCAATCTTGGCATAAGCCATAGCGAAGCCAGACTTGAAGCACAGCCGACGCTCAGGACGTCGACGCTGTTGCGCCGGCACACCTCATCGGTCGCCTGCTCAATCATCGAAAGCGCTTCTGAAAGATCACGGTGTGTTGATTGCCACTGAGAACTGACCCGGCGTTTCCACCGAGAATTGGCTCTGACTCACATTTGCTGCTGTCGTGAAGGAGGTTTTGCTGATTCACCGGAGGATCAGCAATGGGCCATCGATTGCCGCATGCGAGTCTCGCGTCGTTCGGCTTTGCAGTAGAAGCAGTGAAGATCATTGGGGAATGTGTTCAAGTTCGGCTTCGATCGCGCAGCCTATCAGCAGCTTGTCCAGACTGCGGGCGATCCAGCCGACGAATTCAAAGCCGATATGAGCGGCGACCTGCTGACTTACCTCTCAGCGGCCGGCGGGTAGAGTTGACAGTCGTGACGCGTCGGTTCTGGTGCGATGCCGTGCTGTGTGGCCGGCGTATCTTCTGCGAACGGTTTGGTGACAACGTGCTAGCTCGCTATGGTCGACGCACCCAGCGACTGGAGACGATTGTTCACCATCTCGGATTGGCGCTCGGCGGTAGGCCTGCCGCAGCATTTGCCAATCGTCTAATGGTGCCGGTGAGCAACGACACGCTGTTGCGGGTGGTTCGCCGCCGTATCGGTGATCAGAACGAAGACCTCAAGGTTATAGGCATTGACGATTTTGCCTTCAGGCGCGGGCAAACATACGGAACGATTGTTTGTGACCTTGAGCGGCGTCGACCCGTTATCCTATTGCCGGATCGTGCGCTGGATACGTCTCGAATTTGGCTTGCTGAGCATCCTTCAATATCGATTGTCGCCCGTGATCGGGGCGGTGGCTATGGTGAGGCCATAGCGAAGGCGTTGCCCGATGCTGCGCAGGTCGCCGATCGGTGGCATCTGATGGAGAATTCCAGCCGGGCCTTCCTCGACGCTGTCGGCAAGTCGATGCGGCAGATCAGACAGGCTGTCGGTAGCAATGTCGTTGATCCCAAGCTTCTGACATACGCTGAGAAGCTGCAATATGAGGGATATCTACGCCGGCAGGAAACAAACGAGGCGGTCCGCGAACTGTCGAAAAAAGGAACATCCATTCGACAGATCGTGCGGCAAACCGGCCATAGCCGGAAGCTCGTTCGCGACGTTTTAAGGGGCCAGCGTCTCGACGTATTCCGGACGCGGCCCAGTTCTCTGGATAGCTGGCTGCCCTGGCTCAACAGCCGCTGGGAGGAAGGGGCACGGAACGCTTCGGCACTCTGGCGTGAGATGAAGACGAAGGGTTTTGCGGGGCAGAGTGGCGTCGTCTCGCAATGGGCGCAACGCCGACGTCTTGCAGAAAAGGCCAATCAGAGCGGGCTCGCTAGGACGCCATCGGCACGGGTCATCGCACGGCTCATGACCACCGCACGCGATGACCTTGCAAAGTCCGAAGCGATCCTGGTGGCGGCGATCGAAGTGAACGTCCCGGAGCTTGTGGTCGCCCGCACGGCCATCGGTGACTTCCAGTCCATGATCCGCTCGAAGACAGCGCGAAAGCTCGACGAGTGGTTGGAAGCCGCTAGGAACAGCCTGGTCGGATCGTTTGCCGGCGGCGTCGAAAAGGACCTCGACGCCGTAAGAAATGCAATCATCTCAAAGTGGTCGAATGGGCAAACGGAAGGTCAGATCACACGCTTAAAGCTCATCAAGCGCCAGATGTACGGAAGAGCAAAGCTCGATCTATTGCAGGCACGACTGATCGGCGCAACGTAGGAGCGGCACGTCAGCAAATGTGCGTCAGAGCCAATTCTCAATGGAAATATCAGGCCACGCCGGGTCAGTTCTCAGTGGCAATCAACAGTCCATTAATTTCAACGAACTCTATTCTGCACTTCAGACGAAGGTCGTCGATGGACAGGAAAATTCGCTGGCGAACATCAAGACCGCAAATATTGTCGAGGTCCAAAAATACTGCGCATTAACCCGGCACATGTGGGACGCGTTTTTCTGCGTTGCCAACAAGCGCAACTGGGCAAGCCTGCCGGCGGATGTGCAGGAGGTCGTGAGCCGCAACATCAACCTAGCCGCGCTTGATGAGCGCCAAGATATGGCCAAGTTGTCGGAGTCCCTCAAAGACGTCCTGGCCAAACAGGGCCTTGTATTCAATCAGCCCGACACTGAGGCGTTCAGGCAGAAACTTCGCGACGGCGGCTTCTACACCGGCTGGCGCGAAAAATATGGCGAGGAATTGTGGGCAATTCTCGAGAAGACGGTAGGGAAACTCACGTAGGCCCCTAGAAGGTATATGTTCTCCCAGAGGCCGGCTGTCCGGCCGACTTCCGGGTCTCGTGAGAACATCACGAGACCCGGCTTTTTTCGTGACTTTGTGGCAATCGCGTGCAGCGGGTGGCGCCGGCGGATCATACTCGGGCGCCTTGAAGGGATATGAACCGACGACCGCCAATCAGGCTAGCTAAATTCCTGATTACATTGGCTTAAAAATCACAATGATATGCCATTCGGAAGCTTCCGTTTGGCATTGATGTGGCCGTTGGCTGCGGAGGCGTGCAACCAACGATTCCTGCGTTTGGTAGAACGGCGTTTGCCCAAGCTCGCAGCATAAACGGCCAGCGTGAGACCGCCCATCAACTCCGCGATCAGGCGCCAATACTCTTGGTGGTAGTGGGATCGACAACAGATGATCGTTCCGACTTCAGCGCATACAGGGCTCTCATCTTTATCGGCTTGCTCATAGCGCTATGTCCGCATCTGGGTCGCCAGCAGCGAGCGCATTCAGGTAAGCCAAGCACAGTTCGCAAGATCGATAATGGCCGTGATAAGCCTCCTTTTCAGCGCGCTCGAGCGTTGGAAAAGTGGAATAGATGTAGCGAACATCGTCACGGTCCTTAATGCCATAAAGGTGGAAGAAGACGGCATCTAACTTTGCCCGTAGCTTGAGCCGTCGCTCCTCGCTCCATGCGAACGGCGGCCGGATTTCGCCGGACTCCTTCACATACCCTATGTCACGAGCAAATGGTGCCATATCGTGGGCCGTGTAGGTCAATTCTAAGACAGCGTCCCGCACAATCTGCCCTGCTGTCTTATCGCCAAACATTACCTCGTTATAACTTTGGGAGGGAACGACAGGAAGTTGTTCAAGAATGTACTTGTTAAGGTTCCTACTTTGAATTTTCTGCCGAGCTGTAAAGTCGCATACTATCGAGCAAAGGTTGCCCAGGAGTAGCGCAGCGTCATATGCACCAAAGTCTCCGACAGGGGCTAAAAACGGCAGCTTGTTCCCATATCCGCTGCGTGGCACAAGAGCTGCAATTAGGCTCCTTTTGTTGTTGGTATTGCATACGTCATTGAACGCTAAGAAATACTCTCCCGCAAATTTCATCTCGGACTCGGCAACCCAGTATCGCGGCTCCGGGACAAAATCAGGATTTTGTAATTCCTCCACGCTCGCGTGAACAGCCACACCCTGTCCGCTGACGCTGCCGCTGTTTGCCCGAACACCGGCGTAGCGGTGATTGAAAGTTGATATCATTTTCCCCTCGAACAGAGGCAACCATTTGCCTGAGGAGGTTCCGTAAACCTGCCCGCCCAAGGGATAACCGCCTTCATTCTCAATCAACTCTTGCTTCGTGCGAAACAGGCCTGAAGCGCTGGTCATGTGAAACATCGTGGCATATTTCACCGGCCAAACTTTGATTTCCATATTGCCCTCACGCTCAACCAGGATCGGAAGGCGGGCATAAATCTGACTAAGCAGGTCACCCGATTGGGAAGCGCGATAAATCGGCACGGTACCAGTGTTTGGATTTACGCGGCGGCAGTCTTCACTATCAATATATGACAGCCGAGAAGACCCATCCTTCGGCAACTCCGTCAATTTGACTGCGTATTTGAATTTCTCGAATAATCGCTCGCCGCCGGTCAACACGATTATTGTCGGTTGGTCTTCGTGGTGAACATCTTGAAACAACCAGCCGCTTTTGTTTTCAAATGACAAGAATGCTTTGACGCGCTTAGCTTGACTTGCAAATGAAAAAAATTCTGCAGCGGTTTTGTCCGCTCCAATTCCGATAGGCGTGAGAAGGCCTACCATTCCGCTGTCTTTGACGAGCGCCATAGCCCGTTCAACAAACAACGAATAAATATTTACGTCGCCGCCTGACAACAGTGGATAGTTACCTGACTTGCGAGCGATCTTGACCGCCATCTCGGCACGCGCGCTTGCCTTCTTGTAGTCGGCAGTAAGCGGATCACCGGTGCTCTCCAGCTCCGCAACCATTTTCTTACGGTCTGCCGCCTTCTGCACCAGCGCGATTTCGCGTCGACGTGCAGCAAACCATTCGACCTGCTGCAATTTCATGCGGTCCCACGGCGGATTCCCGATGATCGCGTCGAACCCGCCAGTTAAACCATCACTTGCCCAATCTCCCCATACGCCCGGAAAAGCCACTTGCCAGTGCAGAAACCGTTCTTCGGTGATCAGTTCGCGAGCTGTGGTAAGTATCTCGACGAATCGCCGACCGTAGTCGTCGCGGACCTGCGGCTTTCGTCTGCCGAGTGCAATCTCAACGGGGTCTCCGAAAGAGCCGTCAAAAAAGCCCTGAATGGCCTTCGCGTTGTCCTTCCCTTTCAAGTCCTGCCATTCAATCGCGTGAAGCAACGAAAGGAACGCGTTAAGCGGCGCCGTCATCACCTGGACGCCTTCAAAGATTTCCTGCGAGCGGTGCGCTTCTGCGATCTCCGCATCCGGTAGGCCTTCGATGGTCTGCATCGAGGCCGCAGACCCAAGCGCCGTCTTAACCGGTTCGTGAAGCAGCAGGGGGCTACCATAGGCTGTGGCTTTTTCGATACCGGTTTTCACCCAAGAACCGAAAAGGCTATCCCCGCAGCGGAGATGGTGGTCGAGAAACGACAGCGGCGCACCTACCGTGAAGCTGTGCAGCCAAAGTGCGACCTTGGCAAGCTCTACGGCCATCTGATTCTTGTCCACACCGTAGACACAGCGCTTGAGGACCATGCGGCGGATGATGTGACGGTCATCGAGCTGTTCGGGATCGACGGTCCATCTACGCTCTTCCGCGTGGCCGAGAATAGTGCTGCGGATGCCTTCGATCCGATCGGCGAGTGGTGAGATGTAGTCTGCCCACTCGACGATAGTTTCGGTCTCGGCTATGGCGGTGATGACCTGATCGGCCAAGTAGTCGACAAGGCTTACAAGAAAATGTCCTGAGCCCATGGCCGGATCGCAAATTTTGAGATCGAGCAACTTCTCGGCCGGGTCGAACCGCCTTAGGATGCCCAGCTTGCGTCCTTCATCCTGGTCCGACGCTGCCAATTCTTCGGCCTTTTCCCGAAACGCGGCCAGACGCACTTCGATCAACGGCTCTAGCGTCTCGCGGATAATGAGAGCAACTAGATCATCTGGCGTGTAGTAGCTGCCTGAACTCTTACGCGCGAATATGTTGGGGCGGATATCGACGATGTCGCCGTCCCTGATGACCTCATGTTCGAGCAGCCGTTCGTAAATCGAGCCGAGTTGTTGCACCGTCAAGTCACGATAGTTGATATATTTCCGTGCGCCGTCAGCTCTCTCAAAAGAGAGCTTGTCGATCACCTCCGCCATTATGGAATCGGAAAGGCGCACCCGGCGTAACAGTGGAGTGCGTTCGGAATCGAATAGGCCGCCATTGTATGGCGGCAACCCGATTGACGAGTCACCTTCATCAATAGCGCGGCACAAATCGTCGAGCACGGACCAGTAGCGCGCCGCCGTCGTCGAGAAGGTGTCACCCCTGTCCTTGCGGTCACCGACATCGAGCCGAACACGATCGCGCAGTCCATAGTCGTCGTATCGACGATCGTTTACTGGGAGAAGGTTGCGATCCTCCGCGTAGAGGATAAATAGCAGCCGATAGAGAAGGATAAGTGCCGCTTCGCGTACATCCTCCAGCGGGGCATCCGCTGCGCTGTTGGCTATCGAACGCGCCAGCAACGGATAGATATGGTCGAACACCAGGTTCGACAGGTCGGCAGCGACGCGCTCCTCGTAGAATTTGCCTTCCTCAAGGGCGCGGAAATGGAAAGTCCGCGGATCGGTCGCGGAAGGGAGAAACGCTTCCCTTCGAAACATCAGAGCGAAAACTCGAAGGGCATGCCGGCGCAACTCGCCATCAAGCGCGACCAGGTTGTCGCCAGACCCTGAGATTCCGAGAACGGCAGCAAGGTCAATTTCGAAGAACTGCTCGGAGACCGATCGGGCGCCCGAGTAATAAAGCCGCCACCTGCCGCCGTTTGTGAGAATGCCCCAACGTAGGTTGCCAGTCGTCAAATCGTCAACACGCCGTAGATAGCGGAGCATCTGTGTCGATGGCGCAAGCTCCTCACCCCGCCGGCCCGATTGGCGATCGAGCGGTCGGCGCCAGCGCTTCGATTCAACTATTGCGAGACCAAATTGATAACGTCTCCACTCTTCGGGAGATCGATCTGCCTGCGTCTTTGTCGCCGCATCGGCAAAAAGCAGGCCATCCGGCACATCATCCCTGCCTTTGACGGTCAGGTTCTGCTGGCGCATAGCGTGGCTCCAGCCCAGCCGCCTGAGAATTGGCCAGATCAAATCGTCTTCAGTTCGGGTTTCGTTAGGCGTCTGCCCAATTGGAAAGGACGAGAAAGCGGCAGCTAAGTCTGCAGCCAACGCATCGACATCGTGGTCACTGACACTTTTCCAGTCCGCATTATCGACAATCGACTGCGTAAGAAAATCACTGGTAAAAAGACTACCCTGAAAGATACCTTCGATCATTAACTCTTCTGCCCATTCAATCGTCTGCCCGATAATCGATAACCCAAGTGAAGGATTCGCGCGCGCGCTATTGATCCTTATCCGGTGCTATCCCCCGCTTATCCGGACCGCGGGTCGAAATTTGGGGTTCCCTCAACGCTTTCCGATGGAACGCGGACGCGCAGTATCGTCGTGCTTGTCGCGGTTCGGTGGTGGATGGTTGCCTATTTTTTACGTTCTTAAGGTTGCAATGGACTGTCCCTAATTATCAGCTATGCGTAAACTCCGAGAATCGACGGCGGCTTCTGGCGGAACCACATGCAGCAACTTAATGAAATCATAGCCACAGCCACTCGACGAATCGAAGCGCATTTCTTCAATTTACCAGTTGACGGCGGGGGGCCAGTCTACCGAGAACGTGTTTACTGCTACGAACTTTACCATCAGCTCAGAATACAGTGGCCGACTCAGGATCAAACCGATTTCGTGCTCAATGGCGAGGTAGACAAGCGCGGGCACCCTATACTTCATCGACTTGGGGCGGACATGTCGATCCCTGATCTGCTCGTGCACGTACCGGGGTATATGGGGCGAAACCATGCTGTGATCGAAGTGAAGCCGGGCGACAACGCGGCAAAAAATCCGCGCGGGATCGCAAAAGATCTGGCCACGCTCTCAGTATTCCAGACAGACGTTGGCTATGAACGAGGGGTTTATCTGTTCTATGGGTCTTATCCGGAACGAATTGTACGGGACATTGCTAACCGTTTGGAAGTGAGGCCACGTGTCGAGGTTTGGCTTCATCATGAGCCCGGGCAATCTGCGGCGCTGGTCGATGTAATTGGCGACTAAATCTCCGGAGGATGAAGTGAAGAACAAGACGGTGAACGGGCATCATCTTCGAAACCCTCCGGATGGCGCGTCAGTGCACAATTCTGTCCGCTCACGAGCGAACGTTGGAACGAAAAGAAGCGGGGCGAGACCATGAGCCAGTCGGAGAGAGCTGCCGAAATAGGGCACAAGGAAGCCGGCTCCCACGCGGGGGAAGCAATCGTAATCCCGCTGCGCAAACGAAGTCTCAGTAACGAACTCTACAAACGTGACCCAAAGATAGAGACGCTAATCGGACAATTGACGATACTGTCGCGTGGCGAGTTGATTGCCAGAGCTGCGATTTCGAAGCGCTCAGACCCGCGCTACGTGCCAAGCGAATGTCTCGTGTATTTCATTCGTTCGAGCCGTCGAGACAACAACGAAGCGTGGTTCGAGCGCCTCTACCGTATCCTAATTGAGCGGGTGCTGCGCAGTCTGCCCAGATCGGAAAACTCCGATCGCATGACTGAGTCGCTGACGCGTGGTCTCGTGCGGGACAAAGTTTTTAGCCGTTTCGTGGAAATGCTCTCGGCGGATAGAGCGTCGTATGTCGACAAACTCGATTTTTTCGAGGTGCGTTTCGATGGTGCTATCGCGGGCCTTCGGCGCGATGCCCAGGAACAGGCTTGGCGTGACGAGAACAGATCTCGTCCCCTTGAATATGACGAAGAGACTGGCGAATTGACAGCAGAGGTAGAGGCAGCAGCCGGCGTCTTCGACCCTTTTGCCGCGTCGGATTTTGATGATCCGTCTTACCGGTCGCGCTTGGATGCGGCGATTGACGCTCTACCACCAGAACAAATCAGGATCATGCATATGCTGAGACAGGGCTTCCCCATCGATTCGAAGGAACCAGATGTCATGACCATTGCTAAGGCCTTGGGTCGCTCCGAAAAGACGATCCGGACTTATCGCGATAAAGCGATTGCAACATTGCGGTTGGCTCTGGCTGACGGTGAACAGCAATGAGCCCGGCTGGCGAGCGCCCCGCCCGTGAAGCCGTGCTTGACGCATTCGCGGTCGAAAGCGCGCCAGATCGCTCGACCCTCGAGCGTTACCTGCGACTTTACCCGGAATACGCCGCAGAACTCGTTGACCTATCGCGCGAGCTGAGCCGTGAACTCGACGATGATGACGCGCTGCTTTCCGCTGCAGATCAGGCGCTGATCGACGCCGCCTGGTCGCGACACGCCAGCGCTATGCCCGTGGCGACACCAGATCCTTTCGCGACTCTGACAGCCGACGATTGGCGCGCCGTTGCTCGACAACTGGACGTCCCGCGCCAGGTCATCACCGCTTTGCGTGAACGGCGGGTGTCACTGCTGAGTATTCCGCAACGGTTCCTCAAAAACCTGGCAGAGGCGATGCGCTGCTCCCTTACGCAGCTGCAGATGTCTTGGGGATCAGCATCGTTGACCGCAGCTCGCAGCTACAAGGCAGATGGTAAGCCAAACACCGGCGAGCAGGTCACCTTCGAGAAAGTTCTGATCGACGCCGGCGTTTCGGATGAGAGGCGCGCCGAGCTTTTGAGAGAGGCCGAGTGATATGGACAGCGTGGAGCTTGCCAGGCAAGTCGCCGCCGAGCTTCACGCTCACCTGGTTCAATCCGGGGCCGATCCCTGGTCGCCATATGATTTCGTCGTCACCGAAGCCAAACGACGGGGCATCGACGTTGAGCCGACTGCGGCGGGTGCGGCTGTGCTCAACGGCGGTCGCGCGACCTTCATAGCCGCCGACGACCTGATCCTTCATGAGAATGTCGGTTCCTTGTTCGACAGAGCCTTCCTTGTTGCGCACGAGATTGGACATGTCGAGCTTGGCGACGATCCCGATGATGCTCCAGCGCCGACAATCGATCCCGCTCGCGCGGCCGAGCCGTCGCCGGTCGGCATTGATCGGGTTGTCGACTATGGGCGCAAGCAGCGCCGCGAAGTTCAGATGGATTTGTTCGCTCGAGAGCTGCTGCTGCCTCGTAGCATTGTGCGCGAGCTCCATGTGGTTGGAGGGCTTTCTGCCTCCGAGATCGCAAAAAAGCTCGGCGCGCCGTTCGAGGTCGTCGCGCAACAGCTGTTTGATGCCTTGTTCCTGCCGCCGGTTCCGCCCACGACCGGGACGGCGCATGTGGAACGGCCGTTGAATCCTTTGCAAGCGGCGGCGGCGGCACATCGCGGGGAAGCCTACCTGCTCGAAGCGGGTCCCGGCACCGGCAAGACCCAGACGCTGGTTGCACGCGTCGTAGGCCTTCTGGAAGAGGGGGTCGATCCGAGGCGGATCTTGCTCCTGACTTTCTCGAACAAGGCGGCGGGCGAAATGGCCGAAAGGATCGCGCGCAAGCGGCCCGAGGCGGCCGCCGCTATGTGGATCGGCACGTTTCACGCCTTCGGCCTCGACATCATTCGGCGATTCCATGCGGAACTCGGCTTGCCGAAGGACCCGCGGATGATGGATCGGACCGAGGCTGTCGAACTCCTCGAGGAGGAGTTTCCGCGCCTGAGGCTTTCTCACTATCGCAATCTTTATGATCCCACTCAGATCATCGCCGATATGCTGGTTGCCGTGTCGAGAGCCAAGGACGAGGTGATCGATGCCGACAGTTACGCTGCGCTTGCCGGCGCCATGCTGTCAGAGGCGGGTGATCCCGAAACGCGCGAAGCCGCGGAGCGCGCGGTCGAGGTCGCGCGCGTCTACGCAGCGTATGAGCAGCTAAAGCGTAATGCGCACTGTGTCGACTTTGGCGATCTCGTTGCGCTGCCGGTGCAACTGCTCGAGAACAACCCGGCCATCCGCGCGACACTCCAGGCGCAGTACGATCATGTACTCGTCGACGAATATCAGGATGTCAACCGCAGCAGCGTGAGATTGCTGAGCGCGCTACGCCCGGACGGCCGCAATCTTTGGGTGGTCGGTGACGCCAAGCAGTCGATCTATCGGTTCCGGGGGGCGTCATCGTTCAACATGACGCGCTTCGGCAGCCAAGACTTCGCCAGCGGCAAACGCGGTCGATTGAAGCGCAACTATCGCTCGGTGCCAGAGATCACGGCCAGCTTTTCAAATTTTGCGATCAAGATGCGAGCTGGCGACGCCGATAGCGGCCTCGAGGCAGAGCGGGACGCCAATGGCCATGAGCCGGAATTGCGCACGGTCCGTCGAGCCGAAGAACAGCAGGTCGCCCTCGCTGAGGCGATCGAGGAACTGCGTCGCGAGGGGCATGCCTATCGCGATCAGGCGGTGTTGTGCACCGGTAACGAAAAGCTGTCCAGGATCGGACAAGATCTTGAGCGCCTCGGCGTTCCGGTCCTGTTCCTGGGCAGTCTGTTCGAGCGAGGTGAGGTCAAGGACCTGCTGGCACTCCTCTCGATCCTCGTCGACCGGCGCGCCATGGGTCTCGTTCGCATCGCCTGCTGGCCTGATTTCGCAATGTCTTTCGCAGACGTCGCGGCTGTATTCGCGTATTTGAGAGCCACAAATCCCGCTCCGGCAAGTTGGCTTCAAAATGTCGACTCCATCCCTGGACTGAGTGAGGCAGGCCGTTGGGCGCTGGGCAACCTGTCAATTGCCCTGTGTGGATTCGGCGACGCCGCCTCACCGTGGACAATACTCGCGATGTTGCTTCTCGATCGCACGCAGATTGCGGCACGTCTCGGAGCATCGTCGGACCTCGGTGATCGCACACGCGGTATTGCGATCTGGCAGTTCCTCAACTTCGTGCGCGTACAGCCGGCGGGGCGCGGGCTGCCGGTCACGCGCCTGCTCGACCGCGTGCGCAGACTTGTGCGCCTGGGCGACGACCGCGACCTGCGTCAATTGCCGGCAGCAGCACAGCACCTCGATGGCGTGCGACTGATGACCATCCACGGCGCCAAGGGGCTGGAATTCGAAGCCGTGCATATCCTGGGACTTAACAGCGATACCCTACCACGGACGCCGCAGGCTCCGGCGTGCCCGGCGCCGACGGGCATGATCACTGGTGCGGAAGGCAGCGCCCTCGATGCATTCCGGACTGGCCAGGCCGAGGAGCAGGAATGCCTTTTCTACGTCGCATTGTCACGCGCTCGCGACCGCCTGTTCCTCTATGCACCGACAGAGAAGAGCAATGGGCACAATCGGCCGCTCTCACCGTTCCTCGACCGCCTCGGGACCACGTTGCTGCGCCGTCCGATCGTGCCGGCGCGAGCCCTTCCCCCGGCCGCAGACGTGCAGGGCGTTGAATTGATCATCGACGGTCGGCTGCGGTTCAGCGGACCGCAAATCGCTCTTTATGAGTCATGTCCCCGCCGCTTTTTCTACACGCATGTCCTTCAGGTCGGTGGACGCCGAACCACGACCGCATTCATGCAGTTGCACGAAGCAGTCCGCGCGGTGGTCGGGGCGGTGGTCGCGTCCGACCTGTCTCTCTCCGACGGGGAGCTGCAAGATCGAGCGGAAGCAGCGTTCGTCAGCCAAGGCCTTTCCGATCATGGCTATCGCGCCGAATTCCTCGATCTCGCTTTGGCGATGCTGCGCTTCTTTCTGTCCAGCCGCGCAGGAATGGTCGCGGAAGTCCCTACCGCTGTCAGTCTCATACTTGGCGGCGAGGAAATCCTCGTCCAACCGGATGAGGTGCTGGTGCGACCCGATGGTGTGCGCGCCGTGCGCCGCATCGGCACAGGCCACATGCGCTCCGCCGAGGGCAAGGATGTTGCCGCCGCAGCGTTGATCCTCGCGGTCAAGCAGGCCTTCCCCGGCGCCGTTGCGGAGCTGGTCCACCTCTCGGACAGCGAAGCGCATCCGTTATCCCTGTCGGACCGCGAACTATCGGGGCGCAGAGACAAGCTTGCAAAGTTTCTGGGCGAGATTCGCGCGGGGCGGTTTCCTGCCGTGGTTTCACCATTCACATGTCCGAACTGTCCCGCTTTCTTCATCTGTGGTTCGACCCCGAAAGGACCACTTAAAAAAAAGTTTGCCTGACCTTACCGGTCGGTCAATGTCGCACCGATTGGATCCTTAGAGCCGCGGCGTCGCCACGGCGAAAACATAAGGACCAATCTATGACGACAACAGAATTTCTTGATTATGACGATGTCGGAGACGCCCTGCGCGAAGGCCGGGCGCTTCGTCCGGCGCGTGGGTATCGCTTTCTCCTCGCTGAGGGCGATCTCAATTTTCAGCAGCGTCAGGTGAGCGATCCCGTGCCGCTCGGGCGCCAGGTGTTGGAGGCCGCATCTCTCGATCCTCGGCATGGCTACAGCCTCTTTGCGATCTTGCCCTCGGGCGATTTCGAGGATGTGCGTTTGAACGAAACCTTCGATCTGCGCAAGCGCGGGGCCGAGCGTTTCATTGTTTTCCAGTCGGATCGCGAATTCAAGCTGACCCTCAACGACGACGAACTGCGCTGGGGCAAGCCCGTTATCAGCGGCGCTGTCCTCTATGGCCTGGCCAAGCCGGGAGATAACGAGGCGGTCTTTCTTGAAATTCCGGGCGGTGAAGACCGCTTGATCGAACAAAACGAGCTGATTGACCTGACCGGCGCCGGCATCGAGCGCTTCATCACCGCGCGCAAGCCGCCGGTGACCTTTGAAATCGTCGTCAACTCGCGCCTCCGCACAGTCGACGCGCAGACGGTGACGTTCGAGCAGGTAGTCCAGCTCGCATTTCCGGGCCAGCACGAGCCGAATGTCGTGTTCTCGATGACCTATCGGCACGCGGCGTCAGCGCCCCATGCCGGAGAACTCGGGGCCGGCGGCTCCGTCGATGTCAAGAAGAAAGGCACGGTTTTTAATGTCACGCGTACTGTTCAATCGTAATCCGGACCTCAAGCGCCTGCTGGACGAAGGCTACTTCGTCCAGCAGCAGGGCGGCTATCTCGTCATGCGCGAGATTCCTTATGTCGATGAGCGCAGGCAGCTGCGTGTCGGCACGTTGATCTCCAGTCTTACGCTCGCCGGAGATCAGACGCGTGCGCCCGACACGCATGTCGTTCATTGGGACGGTGATTTCCCATGCCATTCCAATGGCGTTCGAATTCAAGGGATTTCGCACGCGACCGGCGCTTTCAACCTCGGTCATGGCCTGAGGGCAACGCATGCCTTCTCCAGCAAGCCCGAAGGTGGCTATGCGGACTACCACCACAAAATGACGAGCTACGCGAACATCATCGCAGGCCCGGCGGCGGTTTTGAACCCCGGTTCGACGGCGCGCACCTTCCGTGAGCCCGAACAGGAGGAAGAGAGCGTCTTCAACTATGTCGAGACTGCCTCCGACCGCCTCGGCATCGGCGCGTTGACAGGGCGGCTCGTCGGCGAGCGCATCGCCATCATCGGGCTCGGTGGCACGGGCGGCTACATTCTCGACCTCGTCGCGAAAACACCGGTTAGCGAAATCCGCCTTTTCGACCGTGACGAGTTTCTCACCCACAATGCGTTTCGCGCGCCAGGTGCACCCAGCCTGGACGAGCTTCGAGAAGCGCCCAAGAAGGTCGAATATCTGAAGCGCATTTATAGCCGTATGCACCGCAACATCGTGGCGAACGATGTCGCGTTGGGGCCTGGCAACCTCCACCTTCTCGACGGCGTGACGTTTGCGTTCCTGTCCCTCGATGCGGGCGAGGCGAAGCGGGCGATCGTGGAGAAGCTCGAGGCGGTCGGCGCCGGGTTCATTGATGTCGGCATGGGGCTCGAGCTCGACGAGGGCTCGCTTGGCGGCATCTTGCGGGTGACCGCCAGCACACCGGAGAAGCGGGATCATGTGCCGCAGCGTATCTCCTTCGTGGGCGGGGGCGCCAAGGATATCTACGCCTCCAACATCCAGGTGGCAGACCTCAACGCCCTCAACGCCGTTCTTGCGGTGGTGAAGTGGAAGAAGATCCGCGGCTTCTATCGCGATCTCGAGCAGGAACACCACTGCACCTACACGACCGATGGCAACATGCTGATCAACGGAGACCTCGCATGATACGGCACCAACGACTTGAGCATCGTTTCGTTGAGCATATCCCCGAGCGCCTTGAGGCCGGTGTCCTCTACGTGTCGATGGACTACGCGACGTCGGCCCACAGTTGTTGCTGCGGCTGTGGTGAGGAGGTGGTCGTCCCCTTCACGCCGACGGACTGGAAGATGACATTCGATGGCGAGACCATCTCGCTCCGTCCTTCGATCGGCAATTGGACGCTGAAGTGCCGGTCACACTATGTGATCGATCGAAGCAAGGTGATCGAAGCAGGTCCGTGGAGCGAAGAACAGGTCGAAGCCGAGCGTCGTCGCGATCGTGCCGCCAAGGCCCGCTTCTATGGACAGCCGCCAACGGTCGAACCTCTCGCCCATCCGGCTCCCGCAAAGCCCCAGCGCAGTATCTGGCAACGGATCTGGGCATTTATATCAGCACCCAAGCAATAAACCTGTGAGTTACATCGCGGCGCAAGCATATCGCGCTGAAGTGTACTTTCAAACTGTTGCTTGTAGCTCGTAAGAAAGACCGTGCGGACCAGAAAAGGCAGGACGTTCGCGCGGTCCGACCAGCAAAGCCGATCGGGAACAAACCGCACCGGATCCGCCAAGAAAGGAAACACCATGACCACCGCAAGTCGGTCAACCCTTGTCGTCCATGGCCGCCTCGCAATGCGGGAAGCTCGGCTGGAAGCGGCGCGCGACAGTCGCCACGGCCTCCAGATCATGTCTTTTGAGCAGGCGGCTGTGCGGCTTGCTGGCGGTTTCGCCCGGCCGATTGACGAGGAAAGTCTGCGTGCGGCGATTCAGGCGGTTTTGCCAGCAATGCCGATGGGCGAGCTCGAAAGCATCAAGACGCTGCCAGGTATGATTGGTGCAGCCGCAGACACGCTTTACAAGGCATGGCGCGCAGGCATCGATCTCGCAGCTCGGGCAGGTGACCACCCGCGTCTCGCCGCCATCGCTGGACTGGAGGCCGCGGTCCTTGCTCAATTTCCGGTAGGAATGATGCGCCCAGTCGACATTGTCGCCGTTGCCAGCAGCCGTATTGCTCATGCACCGGCGATTTTCGGCGACATCGAAATCGTCGGGCTGACGGAACTGTCGCCGTGCTGGCGTCCTCTGGTCAAGCAGCTTGCCGATCATATGCCGGTGCGATGGAAGGCCGGCCCCCGCTCAGTCCCGAACTGGTTGGGCGCTTGCGGCGTCACCATCATCCAGGGCGGGACCGAAGAGCCGGAGGTTCGTTCCATCAGTGCCGCGACCGCGTACCACGAAGCCATCGAGGCGATGCGGTGGGCGCGTGCCTTGCTCGCCGCGGGCACTTCGCCGTCCGAAATCGCAATCGCGACGGCTTCTCCGGCCGATTATGACGACCATTTCCTGGCGCTACGCGGCGACGCCAATATCGACCTGCATTTCGTTCACGGCGTTCGCGCCGTCGCGACGCGGGAGGGACAGGCGGCAGCGGCACTTGCCGATATCGTCGTGCGCGGGCTCACGCAATCGCGTCTGCGCCGTTTGGCTTCGCTGTGTCGAGAATCGACACCGCTGTCTGGGCTTCCCGACGGATGGCTGCGAGTCCTGCCGAGCGATGCGCCCTTGTCGACATCGGCCGCCTGGAACCGTCTGCTTGCGCGCCTCATGCCGGACGACTGGCCCGATGGCGCCGATCACGTGCCCGCGCTGCGTGCGGTGGTTGATAAACTGGCAAAAGGACCAGACGCGGCGCAGGAGATCGGCGAGGCCTTCCTCAAAGGCCGGGCGCTGTTCATATGGCGCAAGGCGCTGCTGGCCGGGCCTGCCGCATCCATCGACGTGACGCTGGATACATTGAAACAGGATGACGGGCTGGAGGCCTGCGTGTCGGTCGCCTGGATGCCGGCAAGCGCGCTTGCCGCTTCGCCGCGGCGGTTCGTTCGGCTGATCGGGCTCAACTCTTCGCGTTGGCCGCGCGCGATTTCTGAAGACAGGCTGATACCAGATCACATTATTCCGACTGTCGAGCTTGACCCTCTTCCCGTCAACCTCGCCGACCGCAGGGATTTCGAAACAATCCTCGCGACCACGTCCGGTGAGGTCGTCCTTTCCCGCGCCCGTCGTGACAGCGACGGACGTTTGCTCGGCCGCAGCCCGCTATTGACGGCCTACGACGACGGCACCTATTTGCGCCGCAACGCGGTCCCCGAGCATGCCTTCAGCGAGACCGACCGACTGATGGCTCGACCGCAGGAGTTCGCCGCAGACCCTCAGGCGATCGGCGCTCGCGCTTGCTGGCGGGACTGGCGCACGGGCGACATCACCCCTCATGATGGCCTCGTCCGGCCTGATCATCCACTCATTCTCGCTATCCTGGCGCGGACCCAGTCGGCCAGTTCGCTAAAAACCCTGCTGCGCAGCCCGCTCGGCTTTCTCTGGCGCTACGCCTTCGGCTGGAAGTCGCCGCAGAGCAGCGCCGAGCCTCTCGTGCTTGACGCCCTCGCCGCCGGCGATCTCATCCATTTGGTGCTTGATCGCGCCTTGCGGAACCTCGAAACAGCCGGAGGGCTAGCTTCCGCCAATGCGGCTGCCATCGAGGGAGCCGTGGCCGAGGCTGTGGACTCGGTCTCACTCGATTGGGAAAGCGAACGCCCCATTCCCCCTAATGTCATATGGGACCGGACACTCGCTGACGTGCGCCTTCTAGCTGGTCAGGCGCTCGCCTATGGCGACGCGCATCTACCGGGAAGCCGTTCCTATGGCGAAGTGCCCTTTGGTGGGTCAGAACCCAAGTCGACGGCAGAGCTACCCTGGGATGCGAGCTTGCCCGTGACAATTCCGGACACCGGGTTTCGCGTCGCCGGCTACATCGATCGGCTTGATGTTGCCGGCGATGGAAGCCGTGCGCTCGTTCGCGACTATAAGACCGGAAAGCCTCCCAAAGGCGAAATTCGGCTGAATGGCGGACGCGAACTCCAGCGCTGCCTGTACGCCTTCGCCGTGAAGGCGCTCTTGGGCGACCATGTCGTGATCAGCGCATCTTTGCTTTATCCGCGTGAAGCGCTCGACCTTCAGCTCGATGATCCCGAAGCCACGCTGGCGGAGATCATCCAACATCTGCGGGCGGCGCGAAGTTCGTTCGCAAGTGGCGCCGCTTTGCCAGGGCCGGACACCGGCAGCGACTATGACGATCTCGCTTTCGCTCTGCCGGCCAATGCCAGCGCCACTTACTGCAAACGCAAGCAACCCGCCGCGACCGAGCAGCTTGGCGAAGTCGCTCAGGTCTGGGAGGTGGAATAATGAACACCATGCCAAGAATTCTCAAAGATGACGCCGCCCGGCGCGACGCCATCAGCGGACACGACCGTTCGATCCTCGTTGAGGCCGGCGCCGGCTCGGGCAAGACCGCGGTAATGGCCGGACGCATCGCCGTCATGCTGGCCGAAGGTGTGGCACCGCGCGCCATTGCGGCAGTCACGTTCACGGAACTCGCCGCGAGCGAACTCCTTTCCCGTGT
This sequence comes from Sinorhizobium sp. NG07B, assembly GCF_002532005.1. Classification (NCBI taxonomy): domain Bacteria; kingdom Pseudomonadati; phylum Pseudomonadota; class Alphaproteobacteria; order Hyphomicrobiales; family Rhizobiaceae; genus Sinorhizobium; species Sinorhizobium sp. NG07B. Next base: position 141,039 of record NZ_NWTD01000011.1, read on the forward strand.
CCGGGATTTCGTCACCGATCTCGCCGCAGGTCGTATTGCGCCTGAACTTCGCGTCGGGTTGCCAGACGGTCTGTCGCAAGCGCAACGCGATAATCTCATCGCAGCGAGCGCAGCCATCGACGAGATCACCTGTTCGACCATCCACGGTTTCTGTCAGCATCTGATCAAGCCGTACCCGGCTGAAGCGGATATCGATCCCGGCGCTACCGTCATGGACCGCAACCAGGCCGACCTCAACTTTCTCGAGATTGTCGATGACTGGCTCCGAGAACGCTTGTCGGGCGATCAGGGTGGGATCCTCGCCGAGATGGTTTTGCACAGTCCTGGCGAGACCGTGGCGCTCATGCACAAGATTGCCGAAGCGCTGCGCCGACGCAGGAGCCTCGTCGCACCAGCGGTGACGCCACTTGCTTTCCATTTGCAGGCATTTCGGCGGGCGGCCGATGACCTCTCTGCCTTCATGCGAGCCGCGGGCGTGGTCGAGCCCGAGACTGAGGTCTACGCGGTACGCTTTTCCGAAATGGCTACCCGCCTGCCAACTGCAGCACACGCATCCACGCCTGCGGGTCTCGTCGGACTGTTGGTCTCACGCCCCCATCCCGATCTGTGCACCAAGGCCGGCGGCTTTTCATCCTATCGCAAGAAGGGCAAATGGGTGGCAGCGGCGAAACAGGCGGGGCTTTCCAAGGCCGACGGCGAGCGGCTGAATGATGCTGCAGAGGGCCTTTTTGATGCCTGCTGCGCAGCATGGACCGCGCTACTTCAAGCCACATCGAGCCAGGTACTCGCGGCGCTGATCGATGAGGCACGGCCAACCTTAGCACGCTATCGAGAGCACAAGCGCGCCAGCGCCCAGCTCGATTTCGACGATCTCATCTACGCCGCGCGAGATCTGCTGCGGGATCACGAAGCGGTACGTCAGGCACTTGGACAGTGTTACGGCCGCGTCCTCGTCGACGAGTTTCAGGACACAGATCCCCTCCAGGCGGAGATCTTTTGGCGCTTGTGCGGCGATCCCGTGGGCGACCCGCAGGATTGGACCAGCTTCCGAATTCGCCCCGGCGCGCTTTTTCTTGTCGGCGATCCGAAGCAAGCCATTTATCGGTTTCGCGGTGCAGACGTCGGTGCCTATGTTCAGGCGCGCGCGGCCTTCGCGGCACAGGATGCGGACGGCCTGGTGTCTATCTCGACCAATTTCCGCTCGTGCGCCTCGATCCTCACGTTCGTCAACGAGCGCTTCGAGGCGATCCTGTCGGCGGATGGCCAGCCCGGCTTCACGGCGCTCGATGCTTTCCACACCGATCGCGGCGAAGGCCTCTGCGTCGCCGCCCTCGACATTGCCGTCGCGAACGCAGACGGCAATGCCAGCGCCGAACAGCAACGTGACGCGGAAGCCGACGCCGTAGCCGAGCTCTGCGCCCGGTTGATCGGCAGTCACCGCATTCTCGACCGAAAAAATGGGGAGGACCGGCCGTGCCAGCCTGGCGATATCGCTCTCCTTGCCCCGACCGGCGCGGATCTGTGGCGCTATGAAGAAGCATTGGAGCGGCGGGGCATTCCGGTGGCGACACAGGCTGGCAAGGGTCTTTTCCGTAGGCAGGAGATTCAGGATCTGATTGCGCTGACCCGCGTGCTGGCCGATCGCCGAGACACCCTGGCACTGGGTGCGCTTCTGCGCGGCCCGCTTGTCGGGCTGAGTGAAGAGGAGCTGCTGGACATCAGCTGGACGCTGCCGCGTTCCGAGGACGAGCCCGACCGGATTCCCCGTCTCGATCTTGGCGTCGATCCAGCGGCTATCGGTCATCTTCTAGCTCGCGACGTTATCCAAAAGCTGCAGGCGCTCCATCGGCGCAGCAATAGCACAACACCACACGCGCTTCTCTCTCAAGCCGTAGATGTATTGCGGGTGCGTCCTATCCTCCTCGAACGGCACCGCGGTCAGGCTGAACGCGCGCTCGCCAATGTCGATCTCTATCTCAGCCTCTCAACGAACTATGCGGTCCGTGGCTTGCGGGCATTCTCCGAGGCGATGACGGCGGCGTGGACCGACGAAGCACGCGCCGTCGAGGGTCGGCCTGATGCTCAGGAAGAGGCCGTCGCGCTCTTCACCATGCACGCGGCCAAGGGTCTCGAATGGCCGGTCGTCATTCCTATCAACACTATGACCGGTGTGATGGCGCCGGACAACGCGTTGATCGACCAGCAGAACGACACGTTCTACTGCCCAATTCTCGGGGTCCCGCCGTCCGGCTACGACATCGCGCGGCAGGCAGAAAAGGACGAGCTCGACCGCGAACGTGTCCGTCTCTGGTATGTCGCCGCGACGCGTGCCCGGGAGTTGCTGGTTCTTCCGCGACCCGACGTGACGCCTTCGAAGTCGGCGTGGATCAGTCTCGTCGATTTGTCGATCGCAGCGCTCGCCGCGCTGGACGCGTCGCACTTGCCGTCAGATACCGTCGTGGTTGCTGGCGGCCCGAGCAATGGTCAAACGCGCGAGGCTTTCGCGGCCGAGGCCGGCGCGATCGCCGATCGGCAGACGCGGTTGACGTGGCTTGCTCCAAGCCGCGACGAGAATGCAGCCGGGGCGATACTGCAGGAAGAGGAACCGGAAATCTGGACCGGATCAGAGCATGGTGCGCCGATCGAGCTCGAAACACCCGCCTTCGTGCAAGGTGGCCGCGAACGCGGGCTCATCCTGCACAAGCTGATGGAAGAGGTCTTGACCGGCGAAACCGACGACGCGCCGGCGGCGCTCGCTACCCGCGCCGAGGAACTTATCCGCGCGCTCGGCAAGGTTCCGGTCGCCGATTCGGCCGCCGGGCTCGTCCCGGAAGAGCTGGCCGGCTGCGTCAGCCGGACGCTGGCGCTGCCGGAAATCGCGCCCCTGCGGTCAAGTCTGCTTGCCGAGTTTCCCGTTTATGCTCTTCGTGCTGAGGACGATGAAACGGTCGCGACGGCAGGGATCGCCGATGCGCTGACGGTTGACCACGAGGGTCGGCCGGTCGTGGTGATCGATTGGAAGAGCGATGTGAACCCGGATCCGAAGACAGTCGACCAT
>NZ_NWTD01000012.1:0-140907 GCF_002532005.1 Sinorhizobium sp. NG07B
CGAGGGCGTTGCAGCTCTTTAATTTGAACGCCCCCTAGCGAAATCGAAGCCACCGCGGCCTCGGCCGTATGGTTACGCCGCAGGCGGCGCGGCGGATCGTTTTCGGAGCTCGGCCTGCGCGAGATTACGGGCAGGGGGAGATTAGGGGTAATGCATGAAAGAGAGCCCAGCCGACTGACGGTAGAGCCTAAAAAGTCAGCCAGTCCAGGACAAAGACATCTGGCGATTCACGGCAGGGGCTGGGAACGTGGTAATATCTAGCTCAACTTGCCATCGTGGTGGAAAGAATGGCTGTTCTGTTGCCCTACTGCTTGGCCGGTATTGTTGCTTGATACGGGTTCGTCCTGAAACGCCCGCTACAGTTGGATGTGCGACGCGTGCGTATTTGGATATCTCGCAAAACAGATTTTGGCAGTCTATCGGCTGCAGAGGCCGATCTCCCAACCCTTTGAAATCCAGGCTCAATCGTGCAAAAGCTGCAGCTTGGCTTTCGGTTACCGCATAAATAATGTCTTCAGCGGATAGCCTGCCGGTATCGACGCAGCATTTTGCTATGCCGTCGAGCGCTCCTGGACCTGCTATGACAAAGTTGGATTCATCGAAGTCCAACATGGATGAATAGTTCAAATCAATCGCGTATTGGAAAGCGAGGAAGCGCCCGAGGCCAGGATATGGGACTAGCATCTCAAAGACGTCACGAAGTGTGGCGGCCTTAGCAATCTTCGCGGGCAACCCGTCTCCCATCATCAACCTGACCAGAGCGAGATGGTTTGCGTGTTTTCTCACAAAGCCCAACCTCGGTGCTGGCATGATGTATGCTGCAGAATAAATCGTGTGACCTGCCGACATCATTCTGTCCAGAGCGTCAGACATGCTCGAGAGAGAAGTGTGTGCCCAAGACAGAGGCCCGACTTCGCGTTCCAGGCGCTCCCACGTCTCGATTTTATTGAAGATCTTGAACATCAGCGTACGAAAGAAGATCTCTTCGACGTCTTGCGATCGGGCATCATCATATTGAACATGCCGGATGAGGTACTGACTCACGCGATCGGCCGCCCGATAAGCGTTGGTGAAGCGATATCGATCAATGATCGGGTCATCCGTCCATGGGCCGTAAGGGTCCTGTAGACGCTTGAAATAGACCTGCTGGCGCTCATGGGCAAAGCGCCAATACGTGTCAATGATCGGTGAAAATTCCATGCGATGTCCGCCCTAATATCGGTCCTTCCATAGACCGTTAAGACACTCCCTGGAAGGGAGAAACGGCGTAAACCAACAGCTATAGTGTTTTGCTTGAAGTGCCCGACCCTTGTGGAGTCGGCTCGGTCACTGGATCTGGCACAGTCGACCCGGCTTGTGACGCCGGTGGAACGTGTACCGAAAGAGGCGGATTGCTTACAGCATGGGCAGTCGGAGGGGCGGTTGGAGCTTTTTTGAATGACGTGACTAAGATTGTTATTCCAACCCCCAGAAGCAGGGTGCCTAGCCACCACATTATCGACTGCTGCTTTTCGACAGAGACCAATCGATCAGCGAGTTTCTTTTCGGTTTCGTTGATCTTGGTTTCTAGGCTCGAGAGTGATTGCACGCCTTCAGCGATATGCTTTACGAGCGCAGGCGGAATAACTTCGTATCCAGTTTTCTCGCCCATTTGCGTGTGATCACGGAGATCAGCGAACCAGATGTGGAAGCAATCCTCTCCACGAGAAAGGTGAACGGAACCTGGGCCAGCGTTGAAGACGGAGAAAATTAAACGTCCGCTAAACCCGGGGTCGACGTGAAATCCAGAGACGTTGACCAGGCCCTGGAATTTGTAACCAGCCCTTATTGAGATGAAGGCAAGTGCGTCCTGTGGTACCGAGACGCTCTCTTCGGTTATCAACAACGCAAACTGGCCGGCCGGGATCTGGAAGTGCTCTCCAGCCGCAAGAAGCTTTTTCGTCTTTAGTTTTGTATCACTGCCGACTCCTGTCGGAGAGACATAGATTTCAGCCCCGATCGTTAAACGATAGGTGGCCCTATCCAAGAGTTTAGGATCATAGGGTGCGATGAGATGCTGTAGCTGCCTTTTCAGTTCCTCGTTGCCCCAGAACATTCTTAGCCCCTGTTCACCAGAGATCGATGGAAGATTGATCGTTGCTCGATAAATCTGAGGCGCTTTCGATAGCTATCGACGATGTCGAGCTTCGTCGCGGCGGCATAACCCACGACGATCCTGAATAGTGATAGGTTGCTCTCTCGCATCATTGAATTGAACGGTGCCATCTCTAAATGGTCCCATGACTCGCATGCCTTTGAGAGCAATCCCGCCGCAATCGCATATGCCTTGATAAATCCATCTCGGCCCGGGGGGTGTGGGTAGGGCACGTCGGCCAGCCCAGATATTGTTGCCCAATCTTCAGACAGGGACTTGCCTAGATCCTGGTTGAGCGTATTCGCAGTAGCTAGCGTTATGATGAACGCATCCGTGAGCACCGTGGCGAAGCGGTCGTCGTCATCAGCTTCGAAAAAATAGCCAACGTATTTTCCGTTATGCAAGGCCATGTGTTTGACCCGTTCCGCCAATGGCAGAATCACCACATCCTTGTGGAAGCTTTCGTCATGGCGGAGCTGCTCGAGCTGCAGCTCATAGATGAAGCTTTCCGCAGAAAAACGCGCGCCGGTATCAAAGTTGGTCATGCAGTCTCCTCAACCGTGTAGAGCTCGCGACTTGCCGCAAGCAATTCTTTGATATCGCGCATGCTCCACTTCCCGGCTGCTGTGTCGAGCTTGGCATATGTGGAGTTTATCGTTAGGGGACCGATATTTAACCCGGCCTCGTGCGCAAGAAAATACTGCAGTCGAGCAAGCCCTAAAAGGTTCCCGAGCAGCCTCTGCACGTAATAATGCGATCGATAGGTAACATTCAACCTAACCTTCCCATGGTGGAGTTTGACGCTGAGATGCATCAAGCAAGGCAGGTGGCCATACATCGGGCGCCTATCGGCCGCACCATTGTATATAGCAATATCGTCACCGGTGGCTTCGGAGCCGCAAACATCTATTTCGGCACCATCCAGTGCGTGGCCGCAGCCTAGCTCGAAGGTAGCTTTGTAATCACCATGGTCCTGAATTTTCTTCAGCAGATCCTTCAACGGGTTGTAGATCGTTCCATCCCTATCCTTCTGACGTAAGATTCGCATGGCGTAGTTTCCCCACTGCCGATCTTTTCTCGCAGCGTGAATCTTAGCCATTCTCTCGGGATAGACCTCGAATACACCGTTCTTTCCGCCGCGGAGATAATCTTGCAGGGGGAAAATCGTTTCGGCCACGGTATCCACTGAGGCGCCGCCGTGTCTCACCAGAAAGCTGTCAACGCCAGCCAAGACCCTCGCATCGGGTTTAGACAGTGGGGAGGGGTCGGTGATGTGTAAGATAACGTCGAAGTCCTCATGGCCTGTTGTTTTGGCCAAATATTCGCATGCCCGCAGCCAGACTTCGGGAGTACTTTTCCCCTTGATTAGTTCCATTAGTTTCCTCCCATGGACAATATGGCCGTTTCGTACACCTGATCATCGAGATACGCCTTAGACACCCACGCATGGCCGTCCATACCCCAAGTCACACCCCAACTGTTTCGAATTAGGAGGTATCGATGCCCCGTTTGGTCAAGGCCGTGACCAACTGCAAGCACTGCATGGCCGCCGCGTTCGATATCTGTCGGCGATACTTCGATCTTCCCGAATTGGTCCGGAACTCGAAAGTTGTCGGTGATGATGATCCCTAAGACAACGACGAGGCCACCATCTAGCAGGTCGCAAATCTCTTCGAAGTCCAGCTTTCCGACCTTGGCGTCGGCGTGGAAGAGTTTACCCAGATCAGCCGGGGGCGCCCATGCCGGCGGATATAGTTGTGCCTTCTGAAAGGGCCATACCGCTTCCGTAGGCTGTCCATCTTTCATTACTGCGGAAGCGACCGCCTCCATGGTCGCGCCCCTATCAGGATTTGCCCCAGGCGAACGTGCCACTGACTGGAAATGGAGATACTCGACCGACAATGAGAAGGCGCCACCTCGAGCGTGCTCATGCGCAGTTGATGCTGCAAATGCCAGGCAGCAGTTGCGTCGTCCCTGCGTTGTAGGAGCAGGGAACTGTCCGCGTAAATCGACAACAGCGGCGATCAAAATCTAATCCCTCTCCGTCGCCGCTCCGCTCGCGACAGACCACTATCCTCTTTACCTTCGAGGGCCAGGGTCATTTGGAATTGGGAATCTTCATCTGCCTCTTCGCTGCCTGCTTGACGTTCTTGCAACCGGATGCGGGTCACGCCGGGCCCAAGAGGACGGGCGATAACTGTCCGCTGCGCAGGCGCACCGTAATGCAGCGGATCTCGAGAAAAGCTGGATTCATCGGCCAGCACTTCATATCCGGCACTCTTCAGTTCGCTGAAATCCCATTGGTATCCGCCGTCGACCATCTCATCGAGATCGAATCGGACGAGGTCATCGGGATTTCCATTGACACTCAAACCCGAATCCCTGCGGGTAAGGCGCCACACGTCAGCCCAAGAATTCCCCGGACGGAACGATTTACCGACAGCATTTTTAATGTGCGCAACCTTAGAGAGAGCCAATAGCCCAGCGTCTGCTCGGTTTATGATCTGATGGCCCGCCAGCCCCCAGCAAGTTGCAGAGTAACTTGCACCCATACGAAGCGACAGCTGGTATACGATGTCCGGGTTACGAAGATGGGAAGTGCCCCAACCTTGCGTTTTGGCATGGTGAATATAGAGCCACCGAGGCAGAAGAAACTCGGCTGCGAACGCCTCTGCCTGAATTTCTTGCAGATCGCCCTTATCCCAAGAAAACGGATCACGGGCCAAAATTTCCTGCTCTCTATCGATACTGCCGGTATGCTCCAAGATCACGTGTCCGAGCTCATGGGCTGCCGTAAAGCGCTGGATCTGTAAGCTCCGGAGGGTGGTCACCATGATCCCGCGCAATGGCGCTGGAAGACAGAAGCCGAGTGCCGAAGTCAGTGGTTTGAAGATCAACGCGATATCTAGTTCGGCAATCGCGTCGAAAATATCGACCTGGCCGCCAGATTCGATCACTCTTTGCTCGAGGTCAAGACCGCGGTGCACCCGTTTTGCGGCTGCCACTGCCTGTAACCGAGCAAGAGAAGCAGCTGCTCTAGCCATTGTCTCGATCTTTCACAGGCCTGGCTTGGAGAAATTGTGCAAATCGAAGCAGTTCGTCCTGATCTTCCGTCGATAATCCCTTTGCAGCGCGGGCCAGCGCAGTAACGCTATCAGGAACAGCTTCTTCTTGGGCATCACCTGACAAGTGTTCGATTGTCTGTCCGTAAAGTCGGGCGAAACTACTTAGTTCAACCGCATCGACTTTGCGCTTGCCATTCTCAATCTGCGAAAGCGCAGTCCTCGATATACCCACTGCTTGTGCTGCTTCCTCCTGCTTGAGTTCCACATATTCGCGTGCTTTTCTCAGCCGCTCGCCGATCTTCTGCCACCGCTCCTCTTCGTTCGCCATTGGATCACCTACGCTGCAGCCCTCACGAGCGGCTTTTTGACTTTGATTTCTTTTGTAAAGACCCGCTTCAACATCGGTACAAGATGATCCGTCATCTCCTCAAAGCTTTCGTAACCGCCCGGCTTGATGATTTCCGGGGGAAGCTCGATGCCCAAAACCTCTTCGGTAATAACGGTAGCGTCGACGACGCGCTTCGAGTCGATTGCAGGCCTCGCAGATACGATTGATCCTCCTGTCCCGCTCGGTGCTGACGTGGCAATTATATCGTCGATCGAAGTTGTCTCAGCATCGAACCAATCACGTAGTCGATTGAGTAATTCTGGTAACTTGACATCAAACTGCTTGGCAAGATCACTAACGGTCGCATCCATGGCACACCTTCATGTTCGAAAATCCAACATTATGATGACAATCGTGTGGGAAAAGTCAACTCCCTATCGTTTTGCGGGATCTGAAATGCAACTGCAATCGCACCGCAGACATTGTCTCGGCAGAAAACGTCAAGTATCACGCGCCCCCTGTGCCCACTTTCGGTAATAGCGTTCAGTCGATGGAGCGCAGCTCCAGATAATGCGACTGTATTCGGCAGAACGATCTCAATGTTGTGCCAATGGACGCCATCCGTCATGCCCGTTCCGAGGGCTTTTGAGCAAGCCTCTTTTGCGGCGAAGAGCTTTGCGACATAAAGGGCGTCGTTCCACGATGGAGCCCTTTCAAGCTCGACTGGAACGAGGATCTTGGTCACCCAGCGCTGCCCGAGACCAGCAAGTGAACGCCGGATTCTCTCAGCGTTCACAAGGTCGCTTCCAAGGCCAATGATCATCGAATGTCAAAGCCTTCTATCGTGTAGGTATAGGGTGAGTTTCTGCACGAGAGGCGCAGCAATCGGACGTGCAGCCACGTTCTTTAAAAGACCCTTTCCGGCTAGTCGATCCACGCTAGATGCCAAGTCACATCAGTTCGTGGTCACGGCATCATGGATTGCTTGTGCGATCTTCGGACTTCGCAGATAGGCGTGAATGTCATGGCGATCACCCGAATTATCGACGACGTCTATCTCATCGTCGACACCTTCAAAGCCGATCGACTTTTTGTTGATGGGCTTGCCTAGGGTGACAAAGTCATTCTCATTTCGTCCGTTAAGCCATCGTGCCATTGGCGGGTTTGGAAAAAGTCCCCGCTTTGGCAACATAGGCTTGAACATATCGACACTGAGCGGAGACCCCAAGGTCACAAATAGCGGAATGTCGCGGGTCATCATCGAGTCGCTCGCGAGCAACCTGTACCCGACTACAGAGCCCAGCGAGTGACCAATAATAACCATCGGATCTGGCTTGTCATAGAATACCTGCTTAGCAACCGTGTCCGCAATCTTTTCAGCAAGAACTGAATCGCCAATGTAAATCGCGGCTTGTCTCAGGAAATGCTTGGCAACGTATTTTCCTTTTGTCGGAAGAACGTGTTCAAGAGCTCTTGCAAATGCAATTACCCACCCCTCGTGGGGGATCCCCTGTGCTACGGCCTCTTGCGGTAAACCTTCTTCGACTGCCGCCTCTCTCAGTTCATGCTCTGAAACTCCCGCCATCTCCGCGTATGACCTTAGGAATTCGATAGCTAAGCAAGAGTTAGCCTCGACAGGTAAGCCCATCTCAACGGCGGGCGGCCTGTTGCCACTCGCTTGAGCTAGAATATCTGCGTAGTAGGCCGCTTCAATGGAAAGTTGGGATGGTGTAGTCAATCCCAATCGCTGCCAGCCGTCTTCCAACGCTCCGAACCAGCTGTTTCGGATCTGCTCAACCGTCAGACTCTCGTTATTGATGCCGTGGATGAATATCAGTCTCATGAGAAAATCTCTCCAAATGCGTTGGCAATTTCCGAGCTGACGCGTTTGCCCACGAAAGTAGAAATGGATGACGATCCAAGCCGATCGATATTCTTCCAGCAAATCTTGTGAAACGGGTGAGAGCTGGCGCGTAAATACGGCCACCCGGCACGCAAAATCGGAGAAACGCCACCGACGCGACCTTCTGCAGCCCTAGTCCGATTCAGCGTAAACCTCGGGGCCCCGTCCTCCAGATTTTCTGCCTGAGGAACTGATGGTACGTGCGTGCGGAAACCGCCATTGTCATCGATAAGCGGCAGACGAGCTAGCATTGCAATGTCGAACGGGATGGGCTGCCCATGATCGGCATAGTAGTAAGCTACACGGCGAATATTATCTATGTCACCCGCGGAGTTGTAGAGGTATCCTGCGATTACACCCATCATTGGATCCAGATGCTTTGCAAAACGAATTTGGCCAGCCAGCCTTTTAGCATCGACTGCCCTCAGATTGCCCTTTGCTAAAGCGTCGAGCGCCTTCGCCGAGTTTAGTAATTGCGGTCGGTCTTCGTCTCCGTAGACGGAAATCCAGCTCAAAAGCTCAACTTGGAGCCCGTCTCGGGCCGGACTTGTTACCGCAATCGCGTGCATATTGCGGTAAAATGGCAATAGGCAGATCGCGCGATAGTTGAGCCGCGCACAAATAGTGCGCTCTGTTTTGTCACGGACGGTGAAAGCAGAAGCATTAATGCCCAGATCGCGACCGAATTCGCGTAAGCGGCGCGATCTGTCGTCTTCAAACATCAAACGGGCACGGTCACTTCCAAGAACAACGAAGGACTCGTCGTATACTCCGTCGTCGCGCAACAACGCGCCAACCCGCTGCACGAGAGGCGCACGCCAGTCCGACAATGATGTTTCAAGGCGAAACGACTGGCGTCTCATGCGACTGTGCTCTGCAGCTTGAAAGCTCTTCGCGACAAAGTCCTGTATTGCCGGGAGGTCGTTTCGGTCGGGAGGAGGTAGCGGCATTGTATCGTCGTCGGCCTGGCCGGGTTGTTCCGACAATCTTTCGCCGACATCAGGGTCCGGCGGCGCACCATACAGCGGTGCGAACTCTTCATAGATGTGCTCGAAAGGTCGAAACCCGGCATCACACTGAGCGGCTTGAGCTCGATCAACTGCGAGCGCCTTGACGGGAACATTTTCTTCTAGGTAATCGGAGAGGCTTTGACTCGTTACAGCTTGCCGATTCAGTTGTAGCAGCGCACGATCAAGGTTCGTGCCATCTGGCTTTGTGAGCGCTTTGAGCAGAACAGAAGTGAAAACGAGATATGCGGGCCCACCTTCTGCAGAAGGTACAGCGTATGAGTTTGCGCCATCACGGCACGAGTAGAATATATCTTTCTGAGGATTGCGATAATTGCCGGCCAAGGTGTCAAAAACGCCGTTCCCAGCCCCATGCAGAGGTGCAGCTTGTCGGCAGGCATCACTGATTAAAGCAATTTGACGAGGATCGTAGGACGCCAGGATATCTCGTAAAGCGTTTGCGCTAATTCGTTCGGCCGATTGATCCGGTCCTTTGGAGAGAATCCAATACTGGTCCGGCCAAGCTGTGATCCCATGACCGCAAAAATAAACGACTATGCGAGGCCGCTCCAACAAGAGCGATGGATCTGCGTCTCCATCATCATCTTCCGGCGTGATAATTTCCCGAAGGCGTCTGATCGTCACCGGTTCGTTTGCGTCGTCGATCGAAAGGACATCGTATCGCTTCTCCGCCCATTGGCACATCGCTCGGTTTGCTTCGAGCACTCCGGGGAGCTGGGCCATCTGCCTAGGTTTGTGGACTGCAATACCGATAAACAGTGGCTTTCGCGCCATTACTTCTCCCCGATTACACCGCGCGTGTGGGTCAATTCGGCATTTGCCGAGACTTTTGACCATCCTATTGGCTTCATTTCAACTTCTAAGTGATTCGCCGAAATGTCGGATTATGCAACTTCATTCGCAAGCGGAGTTTTGGTGGAGGCGTATGCCATAGCATCGCCGAGGGGGTACTTGAGGGACGGCGCTTATCTTTCCCCTCGCTGAAGAGATAAACGCCGCGCGCGGGCATTTGCTTGGGCAAATTTCCGGCGGACACCGGAGGCATCGCGATCAGCGCCTCAAACTTTGGATGGAGCGCTTCTGAGTACGATTTAAATTCCGGATGCACTGAACTTCTCCCGTGGCAAATTATCAACTTCCAGATAATCAAAAGATGGTGCCGTTCATCGCGTAAGCCCCAGTTTTGTCCCTGCTCACCTTCAAGCGTGGGCGCAGATATCATCTGCCAGCCGACGAAATCGATTGAGGGGATGCCCGGCAGACGGCGGGCTTGCGTCAAGGCCCGCCTAAAGCGCGGCTTTGACCGTGCTTCCGGCATGGAGGCTTAGAAACATCGACGGGACATTCTGCCCGTCAACGCGAACAGGAGAGAGAGGGCAAGCCGTTCTGCCTAAACTAGTCTGGTGGGCGGCTAAAGTTCGGTAGCCACGGCACTCTGCAGGAAACATCGTACTGCCCATATCCGCATTTATTGCCGTCTCTTACGTTGATTCTCGTCACATGAGCCCGCGAAGCAAGGTACCTGTCCCGGCAAATTAGCTCAGCCCAATTTTGAATGTTGGTTCCGCAGGACGCGCGCACGGACTCGCGTGGGCACCCTGCGTCTTTTTCGCCGTCACAGGCCCGAAATGAACCAACGGGCACGCCGATCCAAAGCACGATACCAATTCCGCACACCGCGAGCAGTCTGTAGAACCACACTCGGATCGTTCGGCCCTCGATTTTCCTTAGGCGCTCGGCGTAGAGGTGAATGGCGCATGCAACAATAAAGGCGGCAAAGGCGTACAAATTATCGACCGACGAAATGGCTTCCAACATATCGATCACCCCTTGAAGCGTGCGGGATATTTTCCGTAATAGAGATTATCGAAATCTAATATGCATCGATTAACACTCCTCAAAAAATGACGGGCGCCCGAAGACGCGTGGCTTGATAATCCAGAACACACCCGTGAACCACCCCCTGCAACGAGCCCAATGCAGGGCTTGTTCCGAGCATGTTCACGTTCTGGGCCAAGAAGATCGCATAATGTATCGACTCTGGAACGGGCGGTCTTGAAGACCCCCGCTCGCTTCTTCCATAGCGAAGGGCGACTATGGTGTCATCTGGATCTAGCCATTCTTTGCAGGGCAACTCGATTAAGAATGCAGAGCCCCAAAACGCCCGAGCATGTCCTCCGTTCTCGGGCATTTGCGGGTCTGCAGTTCGAATCCGTTCAAGGCGAGATGTTTAAAGTGCCGGATACGGCGCCTGATGGGGTTCTGTCGGGCAGTGTCGCGCGACTAAATCCCTTTCAGAGGCCAGAACGCGCCCAGAAGCGGACTGATCAGCCGTAGGCGCTCGCGACCCATCGAGCACCAACCGATACGATGTAAAGTATGACCGGACTTCGTCTGGACATTGGCTTTTCAGAGGAAGGAAGCGAGCAAGTCCCTAAGCCAGCGAGGTTTTGCAGAATTCACGTAGTGCACGGCGTCCCCCAGAAGTGAAAGAACGATAGGGCTTCGACCGTAGGCTTAATTCTTCGACTAAAATAAACCTGACGCAAACCGCGCTTCACTCACAGAAAAAACAACTCAGGGGAACACTTGAGGACAACGTCAGCGGCCCGAATCCGGTAATGTTGTTATGTTGTCCCTGGTGGGTGTTATTCGCCCGCGTACTTCTTCGCAGTCGCCCTTAAACGATCGCTGTGATCGTAGATTTGATCGAGAGAGTCGACGATGAGCCGCTCTTCCGCTTCACCATCGAAAAGGCCGATGTACTTGACTGAACGGTTGAAATGCAACCGCGCCAACGGCTTCCGATTGTTGTTGTCGATCAAGATGCCGCAGTAGGATTTCTGATCGCGGATGACCACGCGGTTGGGTGCGATCGTGTCACGGACGATCGCCTTCACGATCATGTAGCCTTCACGCTCCTCTTCGGTCGTGACGACTTCAGGCTCTTCCTCCACCGGCTCGTCGATCTTCTCGATTACTTCTTCGGTGTCCGCAAGAGCGCTGGAAAGGCGGTTCTTGACCGAGTCCATTATCACGTCGCGAAATGCTGTCCGTACGACCCCCGTCAGCATTTCTTTCACCTGGGCAGTAATTCTGCCCTCGTAGACGGTCCCCGCGACAAGCCGAACGAAGTCCTCGGAAGGTTCTTCGATAAGCTTGGAGATCACCTGTTTGACACCGGAGGTGTACTTCAGGCGCTCGGCGGTCGCGAGGATGGCCGATACGTCGAAAGACGCCTTCTCGAACTTCCGCAGTTCGGTGACAATTCCCGAATTGAAATCGGTAACGTCAAACACGAAGAAGGGCCGCGTATCGAGCTTGTTGGGAGCCTCAAGGTCTGTATAGAAGTTGAACGTCCGGCCGTTGGTGAGAATGGCGAACTTGGCGTTCGTCACACTGAAGTAGCGATACAACTGGTCCAGATGCTTCTTTTCCAGCGTCACCGAAATCGGTTTGCACTCAATCAGGATCCGGATCTCGCCATCAATCTTGATCGCGTAGTCGACCTTTTCACCCTTTTTTCCCACGGCGTCAGCCGTGAACTCAGGGATAACCTCGGTAGGATCGAACACCTCGTAACCGAGCGACCGGAGAAAAGGCAGGACTACGGCAGTTTTGACCGCCTCTTCCGTTGCCATGGTACTGGAATGCGATTTCACGCGTTCGGATATCGCGCGCAGGCTCTCTTCAATCGTAGACATCAGACCCCCAACAGATTCTTCAAGTTAAAGTTGCTGATAGAGGTCTCGGCGTCAAGGGCGGGCTTCCGGTTCTCTCATGCCCTGTGTCTTGCTAGATGACGAATGGCTGGCGCGGTCCGGTCCATTCATCGGTTTCCATCTGGAGCGCGAGATCAGCGTCGGCCATGCGTCGTACACTTGATGCGGCGACAAACTGCACTCGCAAAGCGAGCTTAACCACCTGCAGTCGCTTCAATCCGGCGGGCTTGTATCGGCTTTCAACGTAAGGCGGCAGTGCGTCAACGATGGTCTGGACGCGCTGGTCATCGCGGTGCGCTCGCGTTTCCGCCATACGGCGGGCAGGGCTGAATGTGCGGGCGGCCGTGCCTGTTTCGGCGCGGGTAGGCCGGTGATGCACAGAATCAGTCGACGGAGGCAGAGCGCTAATTGACATTCGGCTTGTCCACCAACTTCTCGATCAACTGCCGAAGCTCTGCCGGCGTCGTGTGGCCAGCCACAACCTCGTAGTAGCCGATCCCAGCGCGTCGTAGCGCCTCTTTCTTGACGGCATCGCGCGCGGCTGCGTCACCCTGGTAATGCGCCCCGCCCTGGTATTCGATAGCGTGCCGAGGTTGGCAGTTACCGTCCACCAGCAGCAGGTCTACCCTCTTCGAGTTGATGCAACGGTGCGCGAGCGGATCCTCGCTATGGATGATTTCCCCCAACGAGACTTGTGCCATCACCTGCCAAGTCGGATTGCGGCTAATCACGATGCGGTCAAGCTCTTTGAAAACGCGCGCTTCACTCTTGTTGAGGAGCGGTTGAATGACGTAGTTCGCGCCCATTACGATCCGTAATTGTTCGGGCGCATCGAATCCTTTCGGCCCCTGTGGGACAGGCGTCGGAAGCCGGGGCCCGGCGACCAACTTCGGGCCGCTGCGTTTTCCCTGCCAGCGTGATCGACTCCTTGGCCGCGCCTGGACATCGGCTATATCCGGGTGACGGATGACCGCCTCCTGGCTCCGCATGTTGGACAGGAGCTGCTCAATGGCCATGCCGACGATAACGCCGACAAACAGGGCGGCGATCAGCAGCTCGGGCGCCTCGACATCACCCACCGTCATGCCGCCGGCAGCAGCTACCGCGACCACCCCGATAACCAGTCCAGGTGCAGCGAAAAGCACCGACTTCTGGCGATACTGCATACCCCTCTCCGCCATTTTCGCGCGAAGATCGTAAACGCGGGGGCGTGTTTGCGAAAAGCTACACAAAGTAGTTAATCCGGCGCCTGCAGTCCGTCTGGGTCAGAACGAATCTTCGACAGCCACTTTTCGAACGCCTGCCCACTCCGGCACTTGCTGGTCCTGCCGCAGGCGTAGACGCCTCCATTCAAGGGCGGCAAAAATGTCTTCCGTGGAGGCCCCGGTGCCGACTGGGAGCGCCGCCACGATCTCTCGCTCGAACCGGCGCTGAAGCGCCTCGTCAGGGAGCCAGGCTTGCTCCCACCATGCGACGATGCTCTCCCGCGCTGCGGCGAGAGCTGACGCCGAGGGCAGCCGATCGCGCTTTAGGTGCTGATTGACCCGCGGTGAGGCTGGAAGCAAATTCCAGAGATCGCCACATGGTCAGACCGACCAAGGCAGGCAGTGATCAATGTCCAGCATTCCTGGACCGAGCCGTGCACCGGTCCACACGCAAGTGACCGGCCGTCCTTGCTCGAGCATGCGCTTAGCCGTTGATCGTGCGAGAAGAGTATCTCGGGCCGGGTCGAGCCAAGCGAGTGCAGCTTCGACTTCGCCATACGATAAGAGACGACCCATCCGTTCGCCGTAAGCGCGCACAAGGCGCGCCACTCGTCAACCAGCACCGGTTCGACCCATGGCCCGA
This sequence comes from Sinorhizobium sp. NG07B, assembly GCF_002532005.1. Lineage (NCBI taxonomy): Bacteria > Pseudomonadati > Pseudomonadota > Alphaproteobacteria > Hyphomicrobiales > Rhizobiaceae > Sinorhizobium > Sinorhizobium sp. NG07B. Next base: position 14,029 of record NZ_NWTD01000012.1, read on the forward strand.
GTCGTTGAAGAGTGCGCCAGATATGGCCTGGAACCGTGAGGCTGCCGTGGGCTGCGAGCACCTCGCGGTCCAGCGTCAGGTCGGCTCTGAGGCACGGCGCGGTGGAGGGGGCCGCCCGAAAAACCCTTACCTCTGAGTTCGGGAACCGGGTGTAGTTGGCTGGCATGTCGACAATGGTGCGACGGACTTCTGCCAATGCGCGCGCGACCGCGGCAGCTCGGTCACCGATGAAACGCGCCCCGATACGCAGGTCCTGGCCGACGATCTTGTAGGCTCACAACTCACGGAAGCCTGCCTTGGCGAAGCCCAAGCCGTCCGGCCCTGAGTTGCCGGGCGTCTGCGGTAGCCCAGCGCTGACGAGCGGCAGGTACATGCGGATCCAATTCAAAGCGACCATTCCGAGGGGTATGTCGACTACATCCTCGTCGGCGTGCTGAACGGCGAGCGCGGGCGTCGCGTCTGCGACCCGCGCCACCGCCCGGAGAAGGCCGAGCTTGTAGGTAGAAGACTTCTCGTCATTTAGAATGATACCTCGCAGCAGCGGGAGAGCGCCGGCTCCATCATCTGGCACGCGCAGACATATTCCAGTCCATCGCACCTCATTGCGGCCGAGCTGGTCCTGGCCGGTAACGACTCGCAAAACAGCAAGCCCGTGAGTGCGGGCGAGAGTCTCCACCTCACCAACCGGTGCCGGCCACATCGTTCGGTCTGGCTCGGACGGACCCTCACGCAGGCTGATGAGGATGACGCCGCCGGGTTTGAGCAGGGTCGAAAGCTTGCGAAAAGCTCGCGCCCTTGCAGGGGGTGGTACATGCATCCATACGGCACTGAGAAGGATCAGGTCGAATGCGAGGCCGAGGCGATGCACAACGGCCAGATCCGGTAGGCGGTCATCGAGCCACCGAATCCGCGGGTCAGGATGGCGCCGCTGCGCCTCGACGCGCATGCCGGTAGCCGGCTCGGCCGCCACCACTTCGTCGCCCAGTGAAGCGAGCCATGCCGCATCCCGACCGGACCCTGCGCCAACATCCAGGGCAATCAGATTGGAATCACGGCGAATGTATTCGAGCAACGCAGAGTGCACTGTTTCGGCCGATACGCTCTCGTATTGGGCCTCGAAGGCGCCGGCGCGGGCGTGATATGCGCTGACTGTGTCGCTCATATCGCTGAATCGGTTCCGCTTCCAACATCGACAGTCCCCGACCCCCACAGCGTCCGCTACCCCTTTCAAACGTAATGCTACGTGCTCATACTACCTTAACGGGTCCGGATTTGTCCGCTAATGGACGGGAGCTTTCGGGGCATCGTCGAACTGGATCAATTTCTGCTGTCGGGCGAAATGAAAAACTAACCCCCCCTATTGCCTCATCCAGGAATGTTACCGAAGTTTTGTGCGCTGAGATGGCCGTTCTCTTCTCCTGCCGCGGCGGGAGAAGAGAACGGCGCGCGCTTCATCCAGTCTCCATCGAGTATAATCTGCCCGGCTGTTTCGATCGCCAAGCCTTGACGGCCATTTGCACCGTCCGCAGGCTTTTCTTCGTGAAGCGTGACGGATCGACGCTCATTAGACGCTCCAGGACCGAGGCTGCCGAGACCGCCGGATCCGCCTCTAGCCACGCTCGAATCAGGGGCTCGAATGGCTCCAGCATGCTCTGCCTTTTCGGATAAGGCTTGGTCCGTCGATATGGCCGCCGATGTGTCGGCCGTTTCTCCCCAACCTGCCAGGCTGTCTTCAGGCTCAAGGTGAAGCGTTGCAGATCGACGGCGACCGATTCTTCGGATCTGGCGTTTAGGCCACGCCGATCGACCCGCCTTCCGAGCTCCTCCTGGGCGGCGCGGATCCCGGCAAACAGTATCACTGGATCCGCGCTTTCCAACATCGCCTGGAGCCGATCCTCGTCGGCCTCGGCCACACCGGAATGGGCCAGCACCCGCGCAACAGGCGGCACGGGCGGATGGTAGCGTTTGATGACACGAGCGCCGATCCGCGTCTTCTCCCGCAACTTGAACGAAGGTTGGAACAGGTTGCCATGCAGACGCACCACCTCATAGAGGCGAGCCAGCGCTGTCGTCGCCTCCGCGCCGACGAACCTTCCGTAACCGACAAGCCTTCGCACGATCGCACCGTTCTTCTGCTCGACCCAGGCTTGATCGTTCTTTCGATACGCGCGCGAACGGGTCACCTCCAATCCCTGGCTTCGACACCAGCAGACCACCAGTTCGTTCATGAAGGCGCTGTCATTGTCGAAGTCGACGCCAAGCAGCGGAAATGGAAACTGCGAGCGGGCCTGCTTGATGGCAGCGATCACGAGGCCGCTTTCGCGGGTCCGCACCGGCACGCACTCGGTCCAGCCCGTAGCGATATCGGTCAGCGCAATAAAACAATGGGTTAGGGGATGAAAACGACGAAGCATTATATCATTCGCCGCGGGCTAAGGGGTCCTTTTCACTCTGCCCGTGCGTGGAGCTGATCATTAAGAATGCGGGCCGCAAGCGCGGCCTTGTCCTATGGCAGGAAGCGGCATAGTGACTGGCGACCATTTCGGGGGTGTCCTGGATGGCATAGCTCGCCTGCTCGTAGGAGCCCGTCTGTTTGAGGATATGCGTGGCGAGCACGTCACGGACATTATGCGGCCCATGCGGTAGCAGGCCCTTGATCGCGCCGCGATGTAGGGGTTGTGGATGCCATAGCGTTGGCTGCTGGTCACACACTCGGCGCAAGTTCTATGAGCTGCATGTCCCGGGGTCGCAACCGAGACAGTCGAGCGGATGGCGAAGCTCTGGCAGGTTGAGGAGACCATCCGCGGCAAAACCCCTAACCTCCGCCGCGATCGTCGCCGACCTCTTCGCTCTCTGGCAGAAGACCCTGCCGCGGGTCTCCGGCAAATCGAGGCTCGCCGAGGCGCTTCGCTATGCCATCTCGCGTCGCGCCATCTTCGAGCGCTTCCTGACCGACGGCCGCATCGAAGTCGACTCCAACATCGTTGAACGAGCAAAATCCGGCCCCAGGCCATTACAAGAAAGAACTCGCTCTTCGCCGGCAGCGGCGGAAGGATCTGGGCGACCATCGCGCGGCCGGGAACGTGATCGTCATCCATTCTTGTGTAAATTCAAGCACTCACAATGCTCCTTTTCTCGCCGATGCTAGAAAGGCACCGGCTGCGCGGCCGAACAGGCAAACAGCCCTACCAAAATTATGCCTGCGCATAATATGATCGACGTCAGAGACGCCCCTCCGAGCGCGGCGATCGCGCCCGCCATCGACCGTCTCCAAGCGGATTGCCAGGAACCGCAATGCGGGCACCGCTTGGCAGCATCGTTAAGATCGTCTTTCAAGCACATAGGGCAGGTCTTCATTCTATACCTCCTTTAATAAGGGCGCGTCTTTGGCCGGTTTGACCCTGAATTTTTTTATCCATCAGTTGACGCCATAGAGGGGGAAACAGGGCGATCCAGAGAATTCCGAAATAACCCACCGGAAGTTGAGGTGCGTCGGGGCTTAACGCGAGGCTTTGAAATTCTCGTCCCGGCTGAAAATGGTGATCACTGTGTCTGGCCAAGTCGAAGAGCAAGAGGTTCGTGAGAAAATGGGTCGAATTCCAAGAGTGACGGCGGTCGACTGGTTCGTATAAACCTCGTTCGGTCCGTTTTCGTTGGAGGCCGTAATGCTCGATATAGTTCACCCCCTCGAGCGTTAAAATTCCCGTGATGCCTTGCGCAAGAAAGAACAGCGCCCCCTGAGACCCAAACATGGTGAAAACTAGAATGTGAAGAAGAACGACGATGCAGAAGTAGGCAAGCATACGATTAGACACACTGAACTTGCCGCGCCGCCGAATACGCAATCGGAGTACCTCCCTCCGCCAGGAATTTAGAAAGCTCTTGCACAGGGTTCTGCCGAAGAATGCATAGATGCTTTCGCCGGGACGTGCTGTCGCGGGATCCTCGTAGGTACCCACATTGCGATGGTGTCCGCACATGTGCTCTAGACAAAAATGCGGGTAACTGAACATCGCCATGATGACAACGGCCCACCTTCGATCTTCCTTAGATTTGCTGTGCATCAACTCATGCGCAATTGGAATAGCGAATATCGCACCCAAAAAGCCCGTCGTGAGACAAAGAGGGACAAAATCACTATCGAGCAAATCTTGCCTCGAACCTAAATTTATTTGGGCAATCAAAAAGAGGACAAACAGCAAGGTCGCTACTTTCTTGACAACAATGCCAAGCGGTGGCGCAATCGGGAATTGTTCAAGTGTATCGATAGGGAGGGATGGAACCCGAGGCAAAAGTTCGTCGAGAATTACTAATCCGGCCCAGCACCAAAAGGCCACGCGGGTAACTGTACTTGCAGGACCGTTCGACAAAAAAATAAAGAATAGAAATACGGCATGCGGAACTAAGGATTGACAGAAACGCCACGTGTGCTTCCCTATCGTGAGACGTTTCGCATCAGGATTTGGCTGCCTCATCTTTGTCCCTCCGTATACATGTTGATGAGGACAACTCTGCGTACCAGTTTGCGACAGTCTTATAGTCGGGATCCTCCTTAAATGCTCTTGTCGCGCGAAATCCGATCGATTGCGCAATGATGTAAGCGACCAGTTTGCGAAAGCGCGGTACGTAAAAGTAGGATGTATGGACAAGCTCGCGCCAAGATAGGAAATCGAGAGAACTGCCGTCGCCAGCCAAGGCCAGTGTTGCAATTTGCGTCCGAATTCGCTTTAGCGCTTCCGCGGCGGCCGCGTCACTGAGGTGGGAAATTTCCTTAGCCAAGTCCGCCGGCAGGGGTTTGCCACGCCCACCTATCCAAATGGGTGCGTCGTCGGCAGCAATCACCTCCTCTCCTAACGCGTCGCCACCTAGACTGATCGTGCGTATCTGTATGTGTGCTAGTCGATTCAATATCCAGCTAAGGGCGGAGCTCACATACCCTGCGAACAAAACGACCAGTAGATTGATCAAAACGCTTGCCAACCACAGTCCAGTAAGCCCGGCAAGCGTACCGACGAAGAGGGCGAAACCTAAGAACTGACTGTTGGGGGTGACATCAGCCGCTTGCAGCACCTGCAGAATGTGCACAGTCGGATAGGCGATGACAGCGAGACTGTCTCTAGCGAACGCCTCGAGCCTTCCGACCTGTGATTTAGGGGTTGGCGTCAAGGACACCCATGCTCCTAGATGAGCGGCGAGATCCTCGTATACTGCCCAGTGCGAGAGCGCATACATGATAACTGGAATGGAAATCAGCGACATGAAAGACAACGCAGGGACGGCAAAATTCTTATCGAACAATGAAACCTTTGCCGCTCGCACCCAATGAAGCGCGCCGAGGGCCTCATCATCCGCGTGGAAGAGTGGGAACCATTTACCGAGTAAAGATGTGACGGCCTCTTCCGAAAGCCTGACCGCATAGAGCCTGACTTTCTGGGGCTGCGAAAACAGAAGCAAAATGTAAAGGAAGGCCAACAAGGAGGGACCGCCAAACAATACAATGCGATCGAAAATGGGGTTATCCGACTGCGTCAACAAAACAGATATCGCAAAAGAGGCCCAAGTGATTGCCGTGTAAGCGAACAGAAGATATCCGGCGCGTCCCCAAGGCCGTAGGCGGGAGAACAACGCAAATCGCCTTCGAGTTTCAATGTACGGAGTTCCAATCGTTATCCATCTTCGTGCATAGCGCAGGGGATGACCCTTTTTGGAAGCGTTTACCAATGCTGTCGCAACGACGGAGCCCCCATGGCTATGCCCGAGCAGACAATAGTCCTCATCTTGTCTTTCAAGCTCAAATAGCCGATTGCGCAACGCCTCGGCTGCGGCAAACCGGGACATTTCGCTATTGCAGCCGTCCCATATAATGTGCTCGAACTTGAGTTCGTTCTGCTCAGCCTCGAGAAGGACGCGAAGGTCTTCCTCGAAGAAACTGCCTCGTTGCCACCAACCGGGCCCCCTTTCGGGTCCAGTAGCACCCGTCCCGTGAACCATGACGATCGTACCCATTGATCGTCGCCCCCCTGTTTATTGCGCTCCAGCAGCGCAGATTAATTGAATCCAGATCCCTCAGTTGGTCGATATGTCGTTTAAACCATTTATATCGTCGTCGCTCGCTGTCGGTGATTTCCAGTGTTGAAGCGTTGGCTAGCGCCGTGGGGTGACGTTTAGGGTCACCTAGTCTTTCCATCATGTGCGCCAATAGCCGCTCGCCACGCAGTGAAGCGGCTGACGTCGAAGAAATCGGCCCCAGGTCATTGAGGGTTGCCGAGCCATTTGCCTGAACTTCGGAGAGCGCAACGTTCACGGCGTGAAATCCAAGTGCTCTGTAGGCTTCCATTTGCTCTTCAGAGAAAAACTGATCACTTGTCGCCTCGTGGGGAAAATCCGGATAACGTCTCTCGTAGTCCAGCACGTAATCCGGTTCGTCTCCCCGAACGGCCGCTTTTACATAGAGAAGGATGCCTTTGTCGCCATTTTCATTGACGATACTCCCGACGGCATAGTGAGGAGTTCCCGTCGAGTCAGAGTGCGTCTTGCTTCGATCGGCCAATCTTTGAAGTGCAGCGTGCCTGACAGGCCGCCAATCAAGCGAAACGATCGCGCCGTCGTCGATACGCGCAAAACGCTGCACGTCAGCGGATGCGGAGAAATTCATGCCCGGATCCGCTTCGCCATCAATGACGATTATAAATCTGCAGCGGCGTTTCAGAAGCTGGTACAGCCCGATGTTATCTATGTGGCCGCCGTCGGTCACGTAGATGCGCAGGCTGTCGGAACGTAGCCTTCCAAATGCCTCGGCAAACAGGTAAAGCCGGAAGATATCCTCCCAATGCCGGTCGCGCGTCCTAGGTGTGGAGGGGTTCGGAAGCCAAAAGCGAAGATTTAGAAGCGCAAGCGTAGGGCCGAGCAATCCTATGCCGATCCTGCCCATGCTTGAGGATACCGCGGCGCCGGATATCGCGGCGGCCGCCGCCAAGTCGAGGTCCGGTTCCACCGTCGACAGCCATTCGGGACCCGCGTAGCGTGTCGATTCACTACCAATGGCATGTTGGGAAAAAATAAAGAATTCGGCATTGCGTCCTCGTTTCGCCGGGTCTGGCGAGCGAGGCGTGTCGGGTGCAGGCACGGCAGAAGCGATTTTGCTCCCGCTTGCATTCTGCTTGTCCTTTCTGGGCAATCGGACGTTCAATGTTGCATTCACCAGAAGGTAGGGAGCATTCTCGGGAAGTGCGTGAAGAGGTAGTGGTTGTTCGGTTCTGTCGCATAGACGGTACGCTACCTGCAGCCGGTCGCGATAAAGCCTGTGGAGGCCGTTCGCATTTTCGGTGAATGCCGATGCTACTACCACTCCAGCCACACTGAGTGTCAAATAATTCGACAGAACGATCCAATCCCGTACGGTATCATCGGATCCGCTTCGGGTAGCAAGCGCTAAAAAAGATAGGACCGAAAGCCACGCGCCTACAAGCAGCAAGATGTAACCATTGAACGGGCGTCGCCAGATCGCCGTCAATGCATCCCAGGGTCGACTCTTGTGAGTGCGGCTCAAAGCTTGACCTACTGCGAAGAAAATCGATGCAAAGGAGGCCACGCAGATTGAGAACGTCCAGCTCTTTGCAACGAAAAATTCGGGACCGTAAGGATAGGATGTGCCGACTCGGATACCCCAGATCACGATCGCGAGGAAAACGCCGTATATCATGAGCGGCAGAGTCATTGCTGCGCCATAAAGCGCGATTTTTGCAGCAAGTGACCGCAGGCGTACACCTGTCGAAGGCATATGCAGCGCGTGTTGTATCCAGACCACGAGCTTTGCCTGGAGGCTGGCAGTGAAGGAGAGAATTGTAGCGGCGGCGAGGATCAGCCCTTTGAACCAATTCGTCTCACTCTCGCTGCCCTCCATTTCTGTCGTCACGATTCGTATGATCGTCGGCTGGAGTTCCATTACCAGAGAGACGACGAGCGCGATGATGAGGACTCGACCCACCTTGGCGCCCAGTCCGTTGTGTTCCAGTCCTCCGCCTCGGTGCCGGAGGCTTTCCATATAAGAGCGCCTCAGTGCCCAACCGATCAACCATAGACTCAAGTAGACAGCCGCGATCCTCGAAAATATGAACGGGTCGGCGATAGTGCCCTCGAGAGGGCCCCACCAGTTCCGCCAGCCGGCAGGAAAGGCATAGTTTGCAACGTCCAGCAGGATGCTGTGTTCGAGCTCGCGGGTTGTCGGGTTGGTGAGTACAAAGACAGTCGCGAGAGGCAAAAGGAACGCCAGCAGTAAGAGAATATTGACCGCCAGCCCACGCATGATGATCGCTGCGGATATTGTTATGTCCTGAAAACCGCGCGGTGCGAGGAAACGACTGTAGTCGCGTAAGTGGCTCACAGTTTCGCAATCACGTACGTTCTCCATGGACGCTCTGGAGAATGGGAAACTACATTCTTCCCCACGCTCGCCGGCACCCCGCTGAGCATGCATCGCGGCGATCATGCTGGCGCCGATGTAACCTCCACCTGATACCGTGGAGAGATAGTCCATGCGCTTGATTAGGCCCCAACTGTGAAGTGCCTGCAGGGCACCTAGAGAGAACGAGGCCGAACGGATTCCGCCACCAGACAATGCGACGCCGAACAAGTCCGTGGGGGGGTCAGCACGGCCAGCCTCCGGCACCTTGATTCTGGCGGCACGGCGGCGCGCTCGTATGAATTGGTGTTCGAGTCTCAGGATGTCCTCGAAGCTTCGAGTCCTCAGGATGTGTTCAGTTTCCTCGTCGCTCGTCATAATCCCCTCCCGAGAGCCACGTGGATGGGCAAAGCTCCCAAATGTGGCGTTCCCTGTCGAGAAGCCTTGGCCAAGGCGTCGGCTCAACAAACTTCTTGGAACCCGTCGTGTCTAACCCATGAATGCGATCGTGTCGGACATCTCCTCACCCTCCCGGATAGAAGTCCCCGTCCTAACCGAGATCAGCTGAGAACACCGCCTAGTGAGTGGTACCAGCCGGAGCCACGAGCCCGCTTCGCAGCGCCCGAACCCACTTTTCGACTTTGCCCATCGCCCCCCAGCCTGTCACAGCAGCGAAGACCGGGAAGGCAGCCGCGACCAGCTCGCGGCCAAGCCCACCGCCAGCCTGCGTTGCCGCGCCTGCGGCAGTGCTTGCGTTTGCTACGCCGTCGATCACCTGTCCGGCGACCGCTGCCATCGGCGCCAACGGCGGGAAAAAGATCGGCAGGATGGTTGTCGCGAGCATGCCAACGACCCCTATCGCGGTCTTTCGGCCGTCGAGAGCATGCCCGATCGTCTTGCCGAGCGCACCGTTGACCGGCGTCAGTTCGGGGTCGCTGGCCGATGCAAGGGGATCTTGTTTCTTGCCATTCAGAATTTCACCATTGAGTATATTCGGCTCGGCGCGCAGGAAGTCCTGCAGCCAGATCATGTCGGCGTGATTCGGCGTTTTGCGTCCGCGCAACATAGCGGCGAGTGTCAAAAGCTGTTGCAGCACTTGTGCGGGGTTGACTTCGGTAGGCATAGGTGTGGGCTGCGTTACAGCGGGCACGGTCGTTTCCTCCTGTGGGACATCCTCGTGATCAACAAGCAAATAATAGAAAGTCTCCTGGCTGTGCTTTTTCAGCAGGCCATCGACAAGCGTTTTAAATTCATGCCATTGGTGCGGCGGAACTGTCTGGCAGCCGAGGCTGGAGGTGGTTGTGATGCCGCCGCGATGGAGATTGATCCAGAAGCGGCCCGCAGGTGAGTCTGTATCCTCACCTGTCTCGTCGCGGATCACGGCGCAGTTGCTATCCTGGCGAAAGGCCGGATAGGGGCCATTCTTGCGTGAAAACCCATGCGGGCCGGGACGGTACCGGATTGCCTGGCGCGACTTCAATTTGGCAATACCACGAGCAAACCGGCCGGGATCGGTATTTGCGTTGAAGTTGTGTACGCCGTCCGGTTCGACCACGAATATGGCGTCGTCATAGACGCCTCGATCGTTGGCACCCTCCTTGCCCATTGTGTTAAGGTAATAGCCACGGACGGCCACCACGGCCACCGCGTCGTCTCGTCCCTCCTCGGGAATCAGGTCGTGGAATTTCTGAAGCACGGCCTGCGTGACGGCGGCCGTCTGCTTGGGGCGGTGAAGCGGTAGTAGCTGGGAGATCGGATTGGCCAGCAGTTCTTCGGTGGACTGCTCGTCCTCGGAATTCACTGCGCCGTCGAGGAGCGCCTCGATCTGGTCAGCAGTGAAGATCTCCTCCGAACCACCTTTGTTCTCCAGAACACGGACTTTCGGATTGCCGTAATCACCCTTCGAAAACATCACCGTCTCACGCTCGCGGCGGGCGACAAGGCCCTCCAGGACCTTTCCCTTGCTCTTGTTCCAGCGCGCGAACTCGGCTGCAGCGCCGGCCAAGTCTCCGCTGTTCAGCTTCCGCGTCAACGTGGCGCTTGAAATCGCACCTGTGTTGAAGTGCCAGGAGACGAGAGCATCGAATTGATGCTGCGAGAGCACGGCTCTGACTGCAGACTGGACCTGGCTTTCTGTCTTGGCGAGATCGTTGCGGTATATGTTTATGGCCTCGGTGAGCGAGATCGCCATTCCGGAGCGGGGGAGCGGGGGACCGGCAGCCGCGGTGTGGCCGGCGCCGATCGTCATAGTGCCCGTGCCGTCGTTATAAGCCGCCAAGACGATCGCCTCTTCGGCAAGCATTGCGCAAATGCCGCGTAGACTTGTCTTCACTTCAGCCTCCCATTCTTGAATGGCCCCTTCAACGTTTATAAAAGCGACACATTTACTTCTGGATCATGCTTTCCGCCACGACCTGCTCGGGCACGAAAACCCCGTCTTTGCTGACCCGCGCGATCATACTTGCGGTCGGAGGGCTCCCCGCGCCGGGAAAGATCACCTCGAGCGTGTTGTCTCCTTCCAAATCGTCAACAAGTGTCGGGGTCTGCCGGAGCAGTTCGAGACGCTTCTGCTTCAGGAGTGGTTGCGGTCTGTTGTGGTCATCCTTGGTCGCATTCGGTATCAGCGTCACCGAAGGGATCATTGGCCCGGAGAAGAGACTTTCGTTACAGCGCCCATTGGTTCCGATCTTGAGCGTGGCCAACTCCAGCCCGTAGCCTCCGTTTTCCTCCTTCGCGGCGACGATGCGCGACAAGAGGACGACGGCTTCGTCGGATCCGACGGAAACCACGATCGGAGGCCTAGCCAGCCACGTGCCTTCGAATTTCGGCTGGCACGCCGCGGTGTTCGCCGCGATCAACGGCGCCTCGCCCGAGTCGTCGTCCCTTAGCCCCGGCAAGCGCCATTGGCGGATCTCCACGCGGCCCATGCCCGTATAGTCGGACTTCCGTATCGCTACCAGTGATTGGCGCTCGCCTGTCCGACCCAAGGCGAAAAGCGGTTCGTCGTTTTCCTGTATGTCGGCGAGCCAAACGGAACCGCGCGACCGACCGATATCGTTCTTGGGCCTTGCGGTCTTGCGCGCGATGCCGATGCGCCGCACAAATGCCTTCGATTCATAGTCCTTGTCCCGTCGCGCCCAGGTCATGAGCGGATCGCGTTCCAGCGGCGACTGGAAAACCAGCGGCGCAGAGACGTAGTTGCGATAGACGTAGTCTTCTTCCTGTTTCTGTCCGGGCGTTTCTTTCGCAAGCTGATCCGTTACTCGCAGGGGTTCCTGTGGCTGGTGCTTGCGCCGCACCGCCGTACTGATGAGAATGTCGCGAAAACAGGGTGTGTTCGCACCATTTCCGAGGCAACTGTTCGTCTGCAACGCCATCAAGTGAAGCGTATCTGGCACAGGCTGCGCGCCGTGGGCCGCGACGATCTGGGAAAATCCGCCATCGTCAGGACGCCCGGCGTCCCCCACTTCGACTATTGCTATGGTGCTGCGCGCACCGCACGGATCGCTGTTGCCGAGCATCGCATTGGTCATGCCGGCGAGGTAGAGGCAGTTCCAATCCTCTTTGGTCGCCCGCCGCGGAGCAATCGCCAGGATGCGCCCGCCAGTTTCGCTAAGGCCACGTCGCTGCCACCATACGAACCAGTCTTCCTTGTTGCCGCGATGTGTCGTGGCGACGACAATCGGCGCATTGACGATGTAGGACGGATCGCCAGGTAACTTTACGTGGAGTTCGAGCGCACCAAATTTCGCATCTTTGCTTACGGTCGCTACCGAGACGAACATGCCGGAGGGCCGCATCGAGAACTTGTAAAGCGCCTTCAGTCCCTGATGGCCGTGGGGGGCATCCGCAATTCGATATACGGCGTAGGAAAGAGACCGAACCGGATAGGGGTCGAACTCAAAGTAGGTTGAAGCTCTGCCATCAAGTCCAGCCTTGTTTTCGAGACCTTCCGATAGAGCATCCACGTCCGGGTTCAGCGGCCGGAATGAATCACTGCCGCCGGCGCGAACGCCTAGGGTCACGAGCCTGGCATCGCGGATGCATTTGCTTTGTTTGGCCTCCATGTCACTTCCGGGTTCCCGCCTCTCGATGAAATAGCAAAGCCGAAATGCGTGCTCCTGGAGCAGGAAGTCGCAATCGGCTTGGGTGTAGCCATAGGTGGCCGCACCGTGCCTGTAGCAGTAATCGTGCGTGGCACAGGCCTGCCGCATCTGGAGGCCGATAGCTTCGCGACCTTCTTTTTGGGGAAAGGCGAGGTCGGCCAAAAGTCTGGGCAGGCTGCAACTCAACCCTTCACCCCGTCCGCCGATGATCTGGATATCCGCGGAGGAAAAGGGGATCTGCCCGGAAGTGGGTGGCATCTCCTTTTCCGTCGGCATGGCGGCGTTCGCCAGCACCCTGTCAGCGAGCAAGCGCCCAAAAACGTCCATGCGTATGAAGACGGCCGTAACGGCGACGCAGACCAGAAATCCGATGGTGGCCATGAGCAGATAGACGCGGCGCATTGACCCGTACCTCCTCGATCGTTCTACCTACCATGACGTCGTCTCGTGCGCTGTTTCATTAGGAACAACTGAAAATTGCGAGCGAGCCGCAAGACGCGTTGCGCTGCGGATGATGCGACGCTCAATAGCCGCTGACATTCTCCACAGTGACCCGGGCGGCGCCGCTGTTGTTCCGATAGAAGAGATCGTAAAATCCCGGTAGGCCAACTGCAGCGTCGTTCAGGTAGAGGTAAAGCCGTCCGGTTTCGCGTGGCGTAAACAGGAAAGCGGCACGCGAAATGTCCTCTGGCTTGGGGGCTCGCAGCCTGATAGGCACTACCGCCTGCTCATCGGCGCCGCGGCTGCCGATACGGGCGATCAATTGAAAATAAGGCTGTCCCCACCACCTTCTGAGCGGAACTCCAACGGCTTGTCTGAAGGACCGGATTTTCATTCCCGCTGCGCCAGACCGGATGCTGTCGTCTTTCAACGACGATCCGGGCGGAATGTCGAGTGTGATCCGGTAGCGCTCTCCTTTGAGGAGAACCATCTGCGTGTCCCAGCACATTGAGGCCGGGTCGAAATCCCCCTGGTCCTTACTCAATATTTCAACTTTTTCATCAGACGGATTGTCGTCCCCGCAGAAGGCGCCGGCGGCGCTGGCCACATCGACCGACGCCTTGTTGATCAGGAATAGGGCAGCAAGGCCTGCAAGGCCGAGAGACAGTGCCGGGAAGATATGTTCACGAAGGGCGTTGTAGAGCGCAATCAGTTTCGGGTTGGTCCGCACCGACCGCGCAAACCTCAGGAAAATCGAACTCGTCAGTCTTTGGCGCTCCCTTTTCATACCGATCATGCCGAGGAAGCACAAAAGCCCAGCCGTCGCGAAAAATGCAGCCGCGATCTGCGTACCCGTTGCGGCAGCCGCTATCGCAGCAACGAGGGAGATCAGGGTGCCAGAGGCAGCAAGGCGCTTGTGGTGCTCGGCCCGCTCCTTTGCGAAATATGACTGGTCGCGCCGCCACCTGCCACTGCACCAGGCAATTCGGGCCCGATCGGCTATACGCGTACGAAGAAATGCGCTCAGCCACATCGTGGCCGCCACCAGGGCGGCAAGTATGGCAGCCGCGGCTGGATTGCGGGCGATTGCGTTCAGCCACGGCATAGCAAAACCGGGTGTGAAGAACTCGATAATGCCGGTCAGGCGCCCGACGATAGGTACTGCCCCATTTTCCAGTCGGTCCAGCGGACCGGATGATACATATTCGGCGAACAGCGGGTAGCAGGCGACGAGCAGGACGAGGAACAGGAGCACGTAATAGACGGCGCGGCGCCACCAGATCGTATCGTGCATGACGGCGAAGCGTTCAAGCTGATCTGCCCCGTCCGACGCTTGACGCTCGCGCAGCTCGGCGAGCACCATTTGGGCACGAGCCTGGAGAGCGGAACAGTTTGGCGAAGGTGCATCCCCAGTCCGCGGCGTTAGGAAAGGCACGACAGTGCCGTTCGGCATTCGAATCCGAAAATCGAGCGGCAGGGAGAGAGGCGCGTAGCCGTCGGAACCGTCTGCCATGCGAAACAGAACGCTCCAATCTACCAGCGGGGCGAATTGGCCCAATAGAGTTTTGCTGTCACGCGGATGGTAGCGATAGAAAAAGCCGAGCTTCGCGCGGCTATCGTAGATCCGGCCGTTCTCCGAGGCGAGATCGGCGTATCTCGCGACCGGATCGGCCTTGAACCTCAGCCCAGCAATTTGAGCTTCCTCTATGAGCCAGCACAAAGGCACATAGGCCAGGCGGTCGTCCGGATAGCCGCCGCCGATATTCGAGTGCACACCGGCGAACCATAGCTGGCATAGGCGGTCCGGACCTATTTCGTTGCCATCGGCACCCGTCGGGCTCCACGGAATGGGGAAAAACGTCCGACGCTCGTCATCGAGGCTGAGTGCTTGACGGGCCCGCTCGACACACGGCAGCAGGTGAGATTTCTCGAACGTCATCGGCCAGATCCACCGGTTGACCGCCCGGGTCAACTCATCGATCGGCAAACCATATGCCGCAACCGTGTCCCAAACGCCGACAAAGGCGATCTTCACCTCTTCGGCCGAGCGAGGGCCGGAGCGAGGCCGGACCTCATCGTACGAGCGGCTCCCCGTCAACCAGTTCCAGCGCTTGACGGCTGCATCCCGCAAGCTCCGCCCCCATTGCGTCCAGGGCAGTCGTGACGGAAATGCTTTCTTGCGATACGCCCGGTAGGCCGCAAGCGCGTTACGGTCAAGTTCCTCGTGCGATTGGAAATCGACTAGTCCCTCGCGAGCGACCAGCCCGACCAGCAGACGGATCGTGAAGGCGCCGCGGCTAAAGCCGAAGACATGGATCCTGTCGCCGGGCTGGAAATTCAAGCAGAGGAACCTGTAGAGAGCGATGACACGTCGCTTCACCCCGAAGCCAAGCGCCAGGCCGATCACCTCGAAGGGTTTGAACGAGGAGGTTCCGACCCCGTCGCTGAAGCTCGCGATCTGATCCTGCTCACCGAGATCGAGCGCTTCGTAGAGCCGCCACACATTCGTCTTGAACAGTTTTGCAGCGCTATTGCCCGTTCCGTCTGCAAGAAGCACGATGTTCTTCTGCATGGCATGACGTCCCCAACGAAATGACCGATGCGACCATGTCTATGCTGCCCCACTGTGCGCCGGATGTCCGATCTTGGTCTGAGGCACTACTTGTTTGTTATCCATGCACCCCACACTTCGGCCGCCGCGGGCGTTGAAGTCACAAACCTCCCTTGGCGATTTTGCCACGACAAAGCGGCGCCTATTGCGCGTCAACGACAGCTGCGCGTTGGCATTTGCTTGTTCAGATACGTCCTGCGATACCGGGTCTCGCGCCTGCAGCCTTCGCCGGAACGCAGAAACTGACGCAGCTCTGTCTGCGTATTAGACTAGAAATTTCCGTATAAAATGAATTAGAAATATATACGCCTGAGATTGCGATATGGCAAGCTACGAAACTTTAAAGAGTGCAACGGCGATAGCGGGCAGGAAAAACCTCGCGGTACCGAACCGAAGGTGCGAAACAAAGGTTCTTCTGGCGAAGCCCAAGATGCAGGCCCCAGGCGTAGGAACGATCGGACCGCCTCGGCAGCAGCGAGGATAGAGATCCACATCCGTTTAGGATCTCGTCCGCGCGGTATTGGACAAGCGGGCTGTCAGCCTCGGGCACGCAGATCCAGTGACCTTCCCCTGCGGGCGTATACTGACTTCACTTCCGCTTGCACAAGCGCAAGCCAGATTTCAGATTTCAGGGCGGTGCGGCGTCACAATGGTGGCTGAGCGGCGACTGCTGACGCACAAAAAGAGCGGCGTCCTTCGAGGGGATCGAAGGCGCCGCTGCTTTTGCCTTTGTCGCGCTGAGGTGAGGGCGACGAAGACAAACTCCGGTGTTCCGGAATCGGTTCCCAAAGCGTTACTTCCAATTGAAGGGCGTACAGTAGGGACGGAGCCCCTAGCCGACCGGGAGGTCGCCGCTATTCTGGCGGCCTACCGTCTGGCGTTGGCCCAGGCGTTCCTGATCGCTGTGTTTGTCCTGTGAGATAGAGGCGAAGTCGCGAAGGCATCTGGACCATGCTAAAAAATTTGCGTGCAAGAAGTCTCCGCAGAATAGGAAAGATTCCTCGCCGGGCGCGCCGTGCCTCAAGACAGCCCTGCAACAATACTTAGACCGAGATCATCACGAACCCCGGCGTGGTAGGCTGCAATCAGCTCCGCGGCGAGCGCTTCAGCTTCTTCTGACTTGCGTGACAATGCGCGCCTTTGCAGTTCGGCGTGGAGCGCTCTTTCGATCATTTCCAACGCGTCGGATCCAAGTGGATCGAAACTCAAGGGTTGCGCGAAATCCATCGTATTCCCTCCGACTAGCGTACGCCTCCGAGGAGGGCCGCCTTGCTGAGAAGTGAGGCGAACTGGATGTTCTGTCTATATGGACGTCAATATAGACAGTGTGAGAAGCGTGGATTTAACAATAGAGAAGCGGCCGCTAGTTAGCCGTATGGAGATTGTCGATAGCGGGCGGCGTCGCCGTTTCAGCAACGAGGCCAAACTTGCGATCGTGGCGGAGAGTTATTCCGCCCCGCGTCAGGTGACGGCAACGGCACGCCGCCATGGGATCACACGCTTTCAGTTGAACGATTGGCGTAAAGCGGCTCGCGAGGGACGGCTCGGCAATGGCCGGGGGAGTGAAGGGTTTGTTCCTGCGCTGTTGGTCCCGGAGGCAGGCATGCCGGTTGTTGCGCCGACCAATTCTTCGACGGCACAAAGTGGGCTTATGGAGGTTGTCAGCGCCAATGGTCGCCGTGTGATCGTGGGACGCGATGTCGACGTTGAAGCACTGCTGCGGATCCTGCGCGGACTGGAGGCGCTGCGGTGAATCCGTTTCCGATGGGAACAGGGGTCAAGGTCTGGCTTTCGACGGGGTATACGGACATGCGCTGTGGCTTTCCCTCCCTGGCGCTTCGGGTGCAGGAGATTTTGAAGCATGATCCGTTGTCCGGGCATCTCTTCGTCTTCAGAGGCCGCAGATCGGATATTTTGAAGATCATCTGGCATGATGGTCTGGGCGCCTGCCTTTTTACGCGGCGGCTGGAGAAGGGCCGGTTTATCTGGCCGAACATGGAGGGCGGCGCGGTAGCGATCTCACCGGCGCAATTGTCTTATTTGTTGTCCGGGATCGACTGGCGCAATCCGCAGGAAACCTGGCGTCCAACACGGGTCGGGTAGCATTATGCCGTTGAAACTATTGAGTGAATCTGATCGAATGGCTTCATGACCTCGAAGCCTGTGGATCTTCCTGCGGACCTTGCGAGCGCCTATCTGGCGCTGCTTTCCGAGCGTGAGATGTTGCAGGCTGAACGTGATGTCGTTGTTGCCGAGCGCGATACCGTCGTCGCCGAGCGGGACATTGCGGTGGCGCAAGCCGCCAATGCGCAGGCCATGCTGTCGGACAGTGAGGCCTTGATTGCCAGTCTGGAGCTGGCGATCGAAAAGCTGAAGCGCGAACTGCGCGGCCGGCGATCCGAGCGCACGGCGCGCCTGATCGACCAGATGGAATTGCAGCTGGAAGAACTGGTGATGGCGGCGACGGAGGATGAAGCCGCAGCGCAGGCGGCTGCCGCCAGGACCTCGAGCGTGCGTTCGTTCACGCGCAAACGGCCGGTCCGAAAGCCGTGGCCGGAGGATATCGAGCGTGAGCGTGTGGTCATCGATCCCCCAGTCACCTGCGCATGCTGCGGCGGCTCGCGCCTGTCGAAACTGGGCGAGGACGTCACCGAGACGCTCGAGGAGGTTCCGCGCCGGTTCAAGGTGATCGAGACGGTGCGGGAGAAATTTACCTGCCGTGACTGCGAGGCGATCAGCCAGCCGCCGGCGCCGTTCCATGCGACGCCGCGCGGCTTCATCGGTCCTCATCTGCTGGCGACGATCCTCTTCGACAAGTTCGGCATGCATAGCCCTCTCAACCGCCAGAGCACCCGGCTCAAATGCGAGGGCATCGAGCTTTCGACCTCGACTCTGGCCGACCAGGTCGGGTATGGACATTTACGCTCGGGGACCCTGCGATTCGCCATGAACAAGGTGTGGGTGGGGAGATACCGAACGCGACTGTCAGTCTTCACCGGCCCCTAGCCCGCCGTGGCGCCGTTTCCGGTTG
This sequence comes from Sinorhizobium sp. NG07B, assembly GCF_002532005.1. NCBI lineage: Bacteria > Pseudomonadati > Pseudomonadota > Alphaproteobacteria > Hyphomicrobiales > Rhizobiaceae > Sinorhizobium > Sinorhizobium sp. NG07B. The sequence goes on from NZ_NWTD01000012.1 coordinate 32,619, forward strand.
CAGGGCGCCTCAGATTTCCTATTGCCGGGCGGCTCCTTGCACGCTCGGGCGCGAAGCCTTCTTGTTGTCTTGGCAGCAGTGGAGGCCTTTCTTTCTCAAAGAGTGCCAATGACGGATAAGATCGGGCTGCTGAAGGGCAGTCGGTCGGCAACTTGCTATGGCAAACACTTGTTACGCCATGAGTGCATTAGCTCGAGTAACTGTGCAGTGGGCAGGGGGCGTGAGAAAAGGTAACCTTGCGCCTCATCGAAGCCTTCAGCCTTGATAATCTCGAGCTGGTCTGGAGTCTCGACGCCTTCCACGGTTGTGGTGATTCCCAGCGTGCGTCCAATTCCGGCAACCGCCCTGAGGATCGCCAGCGATTCCTTCCCGGCCGGCAGATCGGAAACGAAGCTACGGTCGATCTTGATTTTGTCGAACCGAAAGCTCCTCAGATAGCTCAGCGACGAATAGCCGGTCCCGAAATCGTCGATCGCGACTTTGACTCCGAGTTGCCGAATCTCCTTCAGTATCTGAAAATTGCGGTCGCATTCATCGAGCAATACCGACTCGGTGATTTCGAGCTCTAGGCGCGAGGCATTCAGACCGGTCTCTTTCAATATGTCGCAGACAGTCGCAGCAAGACGGCGGTCGAACTGCGCAGGCGATAGGTTGACCGCCACGCTGATATCGAGCGGCCATTTCGCTGCCTCGGTGCAGGCCTGACGAAGGACCCATTCGCCAAGTGGTAGAATTAGGCCAGCTTCCTCGGCAACCGGTATGAACTCCGCCGGAGAGATCTGGCCTCGTCCTGGTTGCGGCCATCGGACCAACGCCTCACAAGTCGTGAGGCTGCCTGTATGGAGGTTGACCAGCGGCTGGTAGTGGACTTCAAGCGCATTGTTTGCGAGCGCCTGCCGAAGCAAAACCTTCATCTCATGTTTTGCCTGGAGATGCGTGTCCATCCCCGGCTCGTACTCTACATATGTGCCGCGGCCGCCGGCTTTGGCCTGGTCAAGCGCTATATCGGCAGCCTGGATAAGCTCGTCTATCGACTGGTCACCCTTCGGAGCAGCCGCAAGTCCGACAATAACCCCAAGATTGACATGCGATCCTGCGAGCTCATACGGCACTTCAACGACATCGATAAGCTGCTGAGCAAGGTTGCGCGCTTCGTCATTGCTCTTGATGCCCGTGCGCAAGACGAGGAAATCGTCGCCGCCGAGGCGGCAGAGGATGTCGGATTGCTTGACACAATTTCGCAGCCGATCGGCGACACGGCGCAGCAGCAGGTCGCCGCTGGCGCGACCATAGGCGTCATTGATCGACTTGAAGCGCTCGAGATCGAGGCAGAGAATTGCGATCTTCGTGTCCGGCACGATGTTGTTCGATATGCGTTCGAACTCCTCGCGGAGAGACTGCCAATTCGGCAATCCCGTCAACGCATCGTGTCGTGCCATGTGGTGAATTTGCTTTTGCGCCAGCAGTCGGTCCTGTTCTGCCTTGCGGCGTTCGGTGATGTCCAGGGCAATACCAACATAGCCGAGGAACCGTCCGTCGGAGGCAAAGCGTGGCTGACCGAGATCGATGACCCAAGCCCAACTGCCATCGGCGCGCCGGAGACGGTATTCCACCCGGACGGGTTTTCGGTCGCGCATTGCCGCCTCGAACCCAGCCTCAACCTCTTGTCGTTTCTCCGGATGAACTGCATCGGCCCATCCAAGACCTCGGGACTGCTCGGTGGTTTGGCCGGTTGTTTCGAGCCAGCGACGACTGTGGTAAGTGGCAGCGCCGTTTTCATCAGTCACCCAAATCATCACTGGCGCGTCGTCCGCGATTGCCCTGAACCGGGCCTCGCTCTCCTTAACGGCCTCTAAGGCTCTTCGGCGATCGTCGACATCTTCCAGGATCCCGTACCACCGGATGATCGTACCGTCCCCCGCCTTTCGTGCAGCCGCGCGACTGCGAAACCAACGGTGGCCTCCCTCGGCGCTCGCCAGCCGGAATTCGACATCCAGCGGGTCCCCGGTTGAAAGCGATCTGGACCACAGCCGCTCCACGTCCTCAACATCATCAGCATGCACCGCCTTCGCCCGCTCTGTCCCGAGCGCATCGGCAACCTCGAAGCCGGTAATCTCTTTCCATCGCGGGCCGACTTCAAGAACCTCTCCGGATGGGCGCGCCGTCCACGGGACCTGAGGATGGAGCTCGATCAAGGACCGATAATGCTCTTCACTGGCGCGGAGCTCTGTCGCTGCCCTACGACATGCGGTCATATCCAGGATCGTCACCACCAGCAGCATCTCCTTCGAGCCGCCACCGGCGAGTTCGACGCGGCGTTTCTGTGTCACTAGGTTCCTGACGGTTCCGTCGGCTGCAGTGATGTCTTCCTCAAAAGAGAATTCTTCCCCGGTCTCAAGAACCCGTTGGTCCATCGCACGTATGCGATCGGCCTCTGCCGCGGGTAGGATGTCGTGATCCGTGCGTCCGATCAGATCGCTGCGTGCTCTGCCGAGAAGAGCACAGGCGGCATCGTTAAGGAAGCGGAAGCGCGAATGTTTGTCCTTCACGATGATCGGCTGAGGGACGGCATCGGAAATGAGCTCGAGTGCGTGATCGAACTGAAAAAAATCTTCCCATACGCTGGGTTGCGTGTTTTCCATGGCGCTTTGAACGGTCCATTTTGGAAGAAGAGGCTGGCAACGTTTGGTTCCATCGTCGAGGCGAGGAACGCAATCGTCCGCTTGATCGAGTGGCGCGCATCTGCGCCTTGTCAACACTTTACGGTAGCAATCGTGAACAAGAAATGAACGAGTGCGCCTTATAGAAACAACCCCGCCGGGGCCAGATCGTAACCCTCGTGAACCCCTCCGGACACCACGAAGCGACGGCAGCAGCGCTCCGTATGATCAAACCTATGCTGCACTCAAGCAGGTTCATCGGTGTCGGATTCGGTGCCAGCCGGCAGCCGGACGGTTTTTACCCTTTACGCGTTCCGACGCTGCAGGGGGCGGTCATCGATCTGCTGAAAGGGGAGCGCAAGCATGTCTTACCGTTGGCGCGCTTCGTGGACCGTCGCAGTTAAAGTTTGCGTATCGCCAGCATTCTCTCATCTCTGATGAGCCGGTCGCGATCGAAAAGATGAAAGGCAAGCGATTGCTCGAAGACAGCAAGGAGTCCACGCAGGTTTGGTGTTGTGGCCGCCGCTCTCAAGGTCGGCCAAGATTTCACCTGAAGTACCACGTGGCGAGCACCGTCAGCTACGTGTCTCTCCGCCAACGCCAGGTGAGCTTCGATGAGGGCCAGTCCATCCATGATGAAGAAGGATGATAGCATTCGTCGGCTTCGCAGGAAACGTGGCAGCTTAGCGCACAATCGGTGAGACACGTTTCGGCTTTGGCCGCGGCACCTACGCGCTTCCCGCAGTCTCGCTGCCCTCATCCAAGTCGTTGAGGGGCAGGTAAGCATAGGACTCCAGCCACTCGCGAACGAGGAGGCGCATCAGCTCTTCCCGCGTCATCCGGAGTTCTTCGGAGGCGAAAGCTAGCGCTGTCTCTACGTCGTCATCGAATATCATCATGCTTCGCATCTCGCTTTGCTTCGGCGGGAGCTGCAACGACTAAGGCAGTGCCCGCGCGACACGGACACTGCCTTGTTACAAGCCATGAACTGGGAAGCCGCCCGGATAGGGGAGCGGCAGGAGCGGCATTTTTGAGGGCGTACAGAGAACACCGCTTCCTTATTTACATCTGCCATTTACGTCGCTTTGGTGTGCGACGGTACTAAACGCAGGCGTTCTAATTTAGTTCCGGCAAAACAAAGCGGCCGGGTTAACCGCACCTGGCGCAGAGATGTAACCGGGAATAGACTGCCACACCTGCCGAAAAGGTGGGGCAGTGGGAGAAATTCCCCACCCAGTTTTGCGGTTCGTCAACCACTTAGGTGTGGCAATGGAGGCCTCGGCCGATTTGACCATTTTTGATCGGGACATTCCCGTCTGTCTCCGTCGCGCGAGAATGTCATTTGCCGCCTATGCTCGACAGGTCGATCCGCATCTCGGCTGAACCAATCTTGCTGGCGTCGGGCGGTTCGGTGGCAGCTTCTTCCGGGTGGATGTCGCTGTTTTTGTTTTCCGCACGGACCGGCGATACATTTTCCATTGTGACGCTCCCTCCCGGATCGGGAGCTTGAAACACCCTCACCCCCTCGAACTCTCCGGTTTTCCATGCGTAGACGGCGTCTTCGAAGATCTGCAGGAAGGCTTCATCGTGCGTGGGATTGCCGTACCACTTTGAAACGATCCTGATGATCTTGGCGAACATAGCCGTGCCCTTGCGAACGTTTTGGCAAGCGTCGAGCAAATCCCGCTTGAGGTCCGCCGGGTCCTTGACTCCCACGCCAACTGGAAACTGCGTCAGACCGACACGGACCACCGCGCTTCCCGCATATTGCCGCACGATTTCCATCGCTTCGTCGGCTGATTGGGCCGGCGGGACAAGGATCAATCGACCACCCGATCTGACGGTCACGGAGAGGGGATCGGCCGATCCGGCCGCCGTCACGAACTGTTCAACGATCGCCGGCTTCAGGGAAGGGTCGGCACAGTCTTTGATCAGGGCAGCGTCGAGCATGGTGTCTCCTTTGGCATCCGGTATTCAGGGGGCCATCAGGTGTTGAAGGAAAAAACAACCGGTTTTGCGAACAGCTTCGCCCAGGCCGCGGTGCTGGCACGCTGGATGGCGACAATGGACGTCCCTTTTGTCCACCAGCCGTTGCCGACAGCCACGATCAGATCCGGATCACTAAGCATCGATTGAAGGATTGGCCAGACGATCAGTTGCTCATAGCAGATCAGTGGTGCAACTCGTGTGGCTCCGAGAGTGAGAATCGGGTTTGCGAAGAAGTGCGCCCGCGCCCCGCCGCTTTCCTCTAAAAGCGCTCGCCAAGGCTGCCACATTGAGCCCGGCACGGGCATCCGTTCCCGGTAGAGGATCTGACCGCCCTGGGCAGACAGCGCGATGAGCACGTTATCGTATCCGCGTGCGTTGACGACCGCGGCACCCGCGAGAATCGTGATGTCCCGCCCCTCCAGCGACCGCGTCCACAGCCGCTCGATCCTCGGCGTCCAGAAACCCAAGGTACTCTCGGGAAGAGCAATGTAGCGGAGGTCCTCGGCTGCTCGATCCTTCACTCTGGCAATCAAATCACGGTGACGCTGAATGCTGGTGTCCCGCCCAAGCGAAGCACCCAGTTGGAGATTGACGCCCTGCCACGCTTGCGGTGGCGTCGGATCCGTCCAGAACGCGGCGGACCCGAGCCAGAAGCCTACGAGGGCGATAGCAACAGCCGTCCTTAGGCGTGAGACGAGACTCGCCGCGCCTGCTGTTATCGCCGCCAGGCCCCACCATCCCCATCCCGGAAATAACACGCCGGCAGCCGTGACGGGATGAGCCCAACCGGTAATACCGAGAGGCGGAACCGTCATAAGGACGGCCGCCAGGACATAGCGGTAGGGCAGGCTGCCGGCATCTTTCGTCCAAAGCAGCGCGTGCAAAGAGACAAAGCTCGCGGAGGCGATTAGCCACAACAGCAGGCCCGGCCAGAGATCCGAGGCATAGAAAGTTGCCACGCCTTGCGGCAGGCCACGCGACGCCGCCAGGAAGTACCCGATCGAAACGAGTGTTGCCGCGGACCTCGTTCGCGCCAGCGACCACAGGACGGGGAATCCCAGCGCGATCGGCAGCAGCAAGACATGGCCGTTCCATGCTACCGTTCCGGCGATGACCGACGCGATGATGAGCAGCGTTGGTCGGAGCCAATCACGGCGCATAGGTCAGCACCTCCTGCGCCAGGCCGAGAACGTTGGAAGCCGGCAGCGGCCCAAAGTAGCGAGAATCGTAGGAGCCGACGAACGAGGAATGCAGGAACACGTGTCCGTCTGGCACGACGCCGCTTGGGGAAGGCCTCAGCCGCCGACCTTTTCCGTCACGCTGTGCCAGAGCGGAGGAAGGAAGCGCGCGCCCATCGATCGTCACTTCGGCGCCGATTTCGACACGCTGCCCAGCGACGGCGACGACTGTCTTGATGAGCGGCGCGACACGAGCCGGGCAAAGACCGGGGCGGAGATATCCCCGCGCTCTCGCCTCCGGCATGCCGGCCTTCCCGGCTGGGCAGACAAACACCAAGTCTCCGACGCCCGGCGGACGATGTAGCGGAACAATGCGCCAGAGACCGAGAGCCTCGCTCGGAGTTTGATTGATCCGATAGCCACCCAGGAAGCCAGCTACTGTGATAAGGACGATGGCGGCCGCGGCCACCGACAGAATGCTAGCCGTTCGCCTCCGTCGCGGGATGATCGGTAGGCGTTTTTCAGCTCCAGCCCTCATTTAAGGGAGAGCCCCTGGCTCTTCTTCTGCCGCATCGTTGCCGCCTGCTTCAGCGCCTCGGTGGTGCGCTCATGAGCTGCAAGTTGCTGCACCGTCCGCATCGAATTCCAAGCGGATTGCAACTCCGCCTTCTGCGCGTCCGACATGCCGTTGGTCACGGACTGGAACGCCTGTCCGCCCGTGTCCTCGGCGGCAAGAGGCAAGAAGGTCCGTTCGCCAAAACGCTCCGAAATGGCTCTGGCAAATCCTTCGAGCTCCGCTTTCACCATCTTGTCGGCAAGCGCGTATTCGAGCCCTGCCTGAAGATCGTTTCGGTCGATGGCGTCTCGGACGCGCTCGAGCGTCTGCTTTGCCGCCGGCGACAGAGCCGGGATGTGGACCGCCACCTTCAGACGAAGGGCGCGTTCTTCGATTTCATACTTGCGCGCCGCCACCGTCCGTTGACGCAGATAGCGTTCGAGATTGCGCGCCAGCGCGGGAGCGTTAGCGTCGGCCGTATCACGGGTCTGCTTGTCCGCGCGGCTGGCGAGGATGCCGGTCTTGCCCTTCAGCGCGCCAAAGGTTCTGGGCTTCGAACCGATCATGGATATCGTGGTTTTTGCTGCAGCTCTGTCCTTCAGCATCGCGTCGACATTGGCGGCTTTGAACGCCGCTTCCGGCTGGGCATAGACAAGATGGAAACGTGCCGAGACTTCCTGCCATTGCTTCATCAAGCCGGGATCGGCGGCAAGCCTGTCCTCGACAGCCTGTTCGAGAGATTTCGCGAAGGTGGTGATGCCGGAGACCATAGGTTTCAACTCCTTGACCGTGCGCGGTTGAGAGGTCCCGGCTGCGGCAGCAGACAAACCGAGCTTGCCGGCGATCGCTGAGAGACGCGCGCCGAGGTCGGCGAACCTCGATTTCTGGCGGACTGTCCATTCGAGCCGATCGCGGATGAGCGTTCGGGCGACACTGACGAGGTGGAAACCCCGAGCCCTGGCGAAGCGGAGCGCCTGGCGGTACAAGCGGCCGTTCGCATAATCGAGCGTGGTTTCCTTGGCGTTTTTCCGCGACAGGATCGGAATCAGGCCGCCGGCCTTGGCGAAAGACCGACGGCCGTAATAGACGGCAAGATCCTCGCGATGACGTGTCATGGCGACGTAAGCGAGGTGGCGGTCGAGCGACAAGGACGCCAGCACCTTGACCCGATCGACGGTGGCACCCTGGCTCTTGTGAATCGTGGTAGCATAGCCGAAATCGACGTTATTGTAGAAGCGGCTCTCGACCGTAACCTGCCGGCGGTGTTCGCCTTCTCCGGCTTCAGCAACGATGCGGCCGGGCGCTGCGTCGACTACCTTCGCCAACATGCCGTTCTTGACCCCGAGCGCGACCTCGTTCTTCAGGAAGACAATTTGGTCGCCGGTCGCGAACTTGCGGGTTCCGTCCTCGGTCCTGAAGGCAAATCCCTCGTCGACGATGCGGCGCTCGACGAGCTTCGCGCGCGCCATTTCGTTGAGCATGCGAACGTCGCGACGAAGATGAGCGAGGATCAGCGAAGTTCCGATTGGATCGTAGTCGCTGTTCCAATCGGTGATCAGCGCCTGCATTGCCTCGGTTTTGAGCTCCGAGCCACTGACGTGCCCATGTGCGCGATAGGCCTCGACCGCTTTGCCGACATTCCCGCGTGCCAAATCAAGCGAGGCGTCGCGCATCCACTGCTCGCGTTGGCGGTAGATGGTTCCGAGCTCGGCGTAACCGATACGATCGGCAATGGCGCGGAACGCGGCTCCGGCCTCAATCGGTTGGAGCTGTTGCGGATCGCCGATGAGCACGAGCTTGGCTCCGGCCTTGGTTGCCGTTTCGACAAACAGAGCCATCTGTCTGGATGAGACCATTCCGGCCTCATCAAGCACGAAGACGGTCCTGTCGTCGATCAGATCACGGCCCTCGTTCCAGCGAAGCTCCCACGACGACAGCGTGCGGGACAGAATGCCAGCTTCCTTTTCCAGGCCCTCGGCGGCTTTGCCGGCAAGCGCGCCCCCTACAACGCGGTAGCCGGCGGCCTCCCAAGCCTCGCGGGCCGCCTTCATCATCGTCGTCTTGCCGGCGCCGGCACGGCCGATCACCGCGGCGACCCCTTCTCCCGCAACAACGTGAGCGATAGCGGCCTTCTGCTCTTCCGACAGACGAGTGTGACGCGCAAAAGTCATCTTCAGCACGGCGTCTCGAACATCATGGGACGATTGTAGAGAGAGCCAGATTGCCCGTCCGACCATCTCCGCTTCGAGTCGGATCAGCTCCCTTGTCGTGTATTTCGCCGGTGCACGAAGCCCGCTCGCAAAATCAATGCGTTCGCGCTCAAGGCGGAGCGTTTCCGGGCTCTGCAGGATTCTTGCCATCAGACTATGGAACCGGCCGGCATCGTCGAAATAGCGGTGCAGGATCTTGGCGATATCGCGCTCGTCGAAGACGCTTTTCTCCCGGGTGATCAGGTCGAGAACGATCTCCGGACGGCGCTGGATGCGGCGGGCGTTTTCGGCTCGACGCTCTTCCTGCAGCTCCAGCCGTTCCAGCGAAATGTCCCAGTCGGCTTCCGCTGACTTCCGCTCGATCGCCTTGGCCCCGACGCCGAGATGAATGGTCGGCGTGAGCTCGATTCCCTGCTTCTCGAAGGACCGGCCGTCGACCCGTATATCGAGGCCGGCGAGTGAGAGATGCTTGTTCTGGCAGGCGAACCAGCCATCGCGGAAGGCATTGAAGTCGGGGGCGCTGCCGGCCCAAAGCTCGTAGACGATCTTGCCGGAATCGTTGCGGATCGGATTGCCGTCGGGCCCGAGGACCGCGATTTTCTTGGCGCCGAATCCATCTTCGGTAAGCGGTCGCAGCGTCGTCATCAGGTGTACATGCGGATTGCCGGGTGCATCGTGATAGACCCAGTCGGCAACCATGCCTCTCGAGGTGATGTGGCGGTCGATGAAATCCCGTATCAGCACGATGTTCTGCTCCGTCGAAAGTTCGATTGGGAGCGCGATCGTGATATCCTTGGCGAGTTGCGCATCGGCGCGTTTCTCGAACCCCTCGACTTTGTTCCAGAAGGCCTCGGACGCGCCAGACACCGACTGATCGGCGATCATCGCCCGCAGCCAGTCCGGCGCATCGGCCGGGACGACGAATTCTTCGTGCAAGAGCCCCTGCTTGCGGGTGTAGTCGATCGTCCGGGCTTCCCGCTCGAAGGCCATTTTGGCGCAGTGCCGATAAGCCGCCGACAGCACGGCGCTGCGGCCGGAGCCGCGAGCGACGATGCTGACGGAGAAATGAGGGACGGCCACGGCGGAATTTTTCCCGATTACGAGCGGATCAACGTGTTCGACAGCGAGATTGGCCCCGCCGGGCCTCAAGAAGAACGTCGCGCCAGCGACGTATAATTGCGCCCTTGGATGCCGCTCTCACCGAGCGGCCGGGATCATTCGCGAAAGCATCGCCCTTGGCGATTGTATGATTCACAGTAGTGCGTTCCGCACTCACCTCCGGAACATTGGGTCCGAAAGACAGGCTTTCACGCCCAAGGAGACAGTCGAAATGAAAAAACCAGCTTTTAGAATTCGCGACGAAATCGCCAAGCTCCAGGAGCAGCTCAAGCTAGCCGAGACCCGCGAGGCCGAGCGCATCGGCCGGATCGCGCTCAAGGCCGGGTTCGGCGAGATCGAGATCGAGGAAGGTGAACTGCAGGCGGCGTTCGAGGATGTGGCGACACGCTTTCGCGGAGGCGAGGCCCGTTCGACCGGAGGAAAGAGGGCTGCCGGCGCCGAAGAGAGCAGCATGCCCGCCACGCAGAACGCGTCTGGCGCGGCTCAGGGCGGGGTTGGCGAGGCTTGAGCGGATGCGAAGAGCGACGACATCCGACGCCCGCAAGAAGGATACGCGCGAAAAAATCGAACTCGGCGGACTGATCGTCAAGGCGGGGCTGCGCTACGAGAAGCGGGCGCTGCTGCTTGGGCTCCTTATCGATGCGAGCCGGCGGCTGAAGGGAGACGAGCAGGAGCGCTCCCGGCTAACGGCAATCGGTGCAGAGGCCTTCGGGGAGACCGATGACTAGGATCCTGCTTTTCCTTGCACCCTGTGCCTTGATGATCCTCGCGGGCATCGGCATGACCGGGATCGAACAATGGCTTTCCGCGTTCGGCAAGACGGATGCGGCACGGCAGATGCTCGGCCGCGCCGGCATCGCTTTGCCCTATGTCGTCGTGTCGCTCGTCGGTATCTCCTTTCTGTTCGCGAGCGCGGGCTCGATGAGGATCAGGGCGACCGGTTGGGGCGTCGTCGCGGGTGCGATAGGGACGCTCCTCACCGCAGCCATACGTGAGGCAATGAGGCTCTTCGCATTCGCCGAACAGGTCCCGGTCGGCAAGTCCATATTCAACTATCTGGATCCCGCGACTGCGATCGGAGCCACCATCGCGCTGATGTCGGCGCTGTTCGGCATGCGGGTAGCGATTGGCGGTAACGCCGCTTTCGCCAGAGCCGAGCCGAAACGCATCTACGGCAAGCGGGCTCTGCACGGTGAGGCGGATTGGATGAAGCTGTCGCAAGCCGGAACGCTGTTTCCCGAGAGCGGGGGCATCGTCATTGGCGAGCGCTATCGTGTCGACAGGGACAGCGTCGCCGTGCAATCGTTTCGCGCCGACAGCGCCGCGACGTGGGGATCGGGCGGCACGTCGCCCCTGCTTTGCTTCGACGGCTCGTTCGGCTCGTCGCACGGCATCGTCTTCGCCGGTTCCGGCGGTTTCAAGACGACGTCAGTCACGATCCCGACGGCGCTCAAATGGGGTGGAGCGCTCGTCGTCCTCGATCCGTCAAACGAGGTGGCGCCGATGGTTTCGAACCACCGTGGCAGCGCCAACCGCGACGTCTTCGTCCTCGATCCGAAACAATCCGAGATCGGTTTCAACGCGCTCGACTGGATCGGCCGCTTCGGCGGAACGAAAGAGGAGGATATCGCCTCCGTTGCTTCGTGGATCATCAGCGACAGCGGTGGCGCGCGTGGCGTCCGCGACGACTTCTTTCGCGGCGCGGCTCTGCAACTGCTGACAGCGCTCATGGCCGACATTTGTCTCTCCGGACACACGAAGGAAATCGACCAGACGCTCCGGCAGGTGCGAAAGAATCTCTCCGAGCCGGAACCCAAGTTGCGCCAACGCCTGCAGTCGATCTACGAAAATTCGGACTCGGATTTCGTGAAGGAAAATGTCGCTGCCTTCGTCAACATGACGCCGGAGACCTTTTCGGGGGTCTACGCCAATGCAGTGAAGGAAACGCACTGGCTGTCCTACCCGAACTACGCCGCCCTGGTTTCGGGAACGACCTTCACGACGAGCGATCTTGCCGGAGGAAAGACGGACGTCTTCATCAACGTCGATCTCAAGACACTAGAGACGCATTCGGGCCTGGCGCGCGTCATCATCGGCTCGTTTCTGAACGCGATCTACAACCGCAATGGCGCGATGCAGGGGAGGGCGCTCTTCGTCCTTGATGAGGTGGCGCGCCTTGGTTACATGCGGATCCTCGAGACCGCCCGGGACGCCGGCCGTAAGTATGGGATCACACTGACCATGATCTACCAGTCGATCGGCCAGATGCGCGAGACCTATGGCGGCCGGGAAGCCGCCAGCAAGTGGTTCGAGAGCGCCAGCTGGATTTCCTTCGCCGCGATCAACGATCCGGAGACTGCGGAATACATTTCCCGCCGTTGCGGCACGACGACGGTGGAGATCGACCAGGTCAGCCGCAGTTTCCAGTCGAAAGGGTCATCGCGCACACGATCGAAGCAACTTGCAGCTCGACCGCTGATCCAGCCGCATGAGGTGCTGCGCATGCGTGCCGACGAACAGATCGTTTTCACCGCTGGAAATGCACCGTTGCGTTGCGGACGCGCGATCTGGTTCCGGCGTGACGATATGAAGGGGTGCGTGGGCAAGAACCGGTTTTCCGAAGCCGGGAAAGACGTAGCGAGCTTGCCTGATCGGCCGACGCGCAGTGCAACGAGCAAGGGCGATCCGGAGAGATGAAGAGCATCGGAGAAATCAGCATAGCGGCCGCCAAAGGGCGGGATTTCGGGAATTCTCGTCGTGCGAGGAGCGGGAACAGCGCAGCCGCAGGAGCCTCAACAAAGTGGCCCCAAGGGAGGCGGGACCGACTGCGCCCGCCCCTCGCACACCACCCGAATCTCGGCATGTCCTTAAAGACTGAACCGAGTCCGAGATTGGTTGAGCCAAACCGAAGAGGACCGGCAAGTGGCGAAATCGAATGTGGTTCCGTTCAGAAGCGCGCGAAATTCCGGCAGCAGGAAAGATCGAAATCGCCCACAGGGAAAATGGCCCCGATCGGGAAAGAACGGCCCGAACACATCGCTGACAGCGGTCATCTTAGCCATCATCATTGCTGCGGGAGGATGGCTTGCCTTCGGCGGCGCCGGCGATCTCTCTGGTGTCCTCGCTCTGAGCAACATACCTCCGACGGATACGTCGGCGGCCGCGTTTTCATTCTGCGGCGATAGCACGCGAATGAACTGCGTCGTCGATGGCGACACGTTCTGGTTCAAGGGGGAGAAGATCCGCATCGCGGATATCGACACGCCGGAGCTCAGCCCACCGCGCTGCGAGGCGGAACGGATAAAAGGCGAGGCGGCGAAAGCACGCCTGCTGGCGCTGCTCAATGCCGGAAAAGTCTCGCTATCGTCCGGTTTGGCGCGACGAGGACAAATATGGCCGCAAACTCCGTACCGTCACGCGAGTGGGCGCTCACTAGGAGACAGTCTCATCATTGAAGGCCTCGCGAGGCGCTGGGACGGCGCAAGACACGGGTGGTGCGGCTAAGCTGTCGCGAGCAATCGTCACTCGGATGGCCAAACTGCGCTCGCGGTTTGGTGAGCGCGATTAAGGCTGTGCGCCGCAGGCGTCTCGCTCAAAATCCCTGCGGAAGCTTCGCTTATCATCACTGATGTGAATCGATCCTTGCCGAACGATTCATAAGTGTCGTTGGACGTGACTCCCGGGATCGGCGATTCTGATCTCATGATCTCGCAGCTCTATCACCTCTATGTCGAACGCACGGATGCGGCAAAGAACATGGCGCGCTACTACGCCATGTCGATCGAGCCGAACCTGTTCGGGGATATTTGCCTGCTCAGGACGTGGGGCCGCATTGGCGCAAAGGGTCAGACAATGATCCATCATTTCGGGCGGGAAGAGGAAGCCGTCGAACTGTTTCTCGATCTGCTGCGACGGAAGCGAAAACGCGGCTATCGGCCGCGCGCCTCCGCGCCAACATGAGAGAGACTCGCCGGATCGGGCCATGCTGCCTCATCGGCGCCGCTGGGCCGCGCCGTCCTTTACGCAGGCGTCAGCCGGAGGACGGGTCGGGGAAAATCCCCGACAGCCGGGACCCCGGTCGATCAGGCGGACCTGGTCACATTGCAGGACAAAAAAGTGCCGCCTCAGAAGGGCGGCCCGGCCTTGATCGCACCGTTCCGGACCGAAGCGCGGCACAGCCCTCTCGACTCGCCATCCACCCCGTTCGGGCCGCCGACATTGCGACCGGGCGGGTCAAGGGCCGGCTGAAGCCGGGCGAAGCCTGACGCGGGTGGCGCGCATGCGGCACGCCTTTGCCTGCTCCTCCTTTCCCTCTCTTCTATTTCCCTTAAGTTTCAGCGTTTCGTTCCAGTCCTCCTCCGACGGCCGGAGTCGCGTCCAGTCGCAGCCGGCATCACCGGCGAGCAGCCGCAACCGCTCGGCAAAAAACTCGCCCTGGGGATTGGCGTCAGTGGCGGCGACGAGCTGGACGTCGGGGCGCCTGGCCAGTTCGCGGAGCGCGGCGGCCGTGGTCGGCGACCAGCCGCCGCCGGTGCTGAGATAGAGCGTACCATCGCGCAGTCCCTCGATTGCCGCGAGGCTCATGGCGTCGATGGCAGCTTCCGTGACGGCCAGGCGCAGTGCAGTTCCAGGCCCAAAGCGGAAAAGCACCTTCGCTCCTCCGGAGGCGAAGCCCCGATATTGTGGACCCCGCGCCTCCCAACCGGTGACTTCACAGGCCTCATTCGTATGGGCGGCCCACATGCTGCCGTGAGGGCCTTCGCGAAGGAGGTTGCCCTTGATCGCTGCGCGAAGCAGAGCCACGGGCAGGCAGCGCTCATAATGGAGGTAGCGCCACGTCGATGAGCCTGGCCAAGGGCGGCGTCGCGCTTGCCAGCGATCGGCCATAGAAAGGTCGAATTGGTCGTCGGCAATGCGAAGCTGTCGCTCCGGTCCGGAAACTTCGAACCCCACGAGGCCAGCGACCTTTTCAAGGCATTCCATGAAGGCGACGCGATCGAGATGCTGGACGAGCCCGAAGACATCGCCTTTTGCATCGCTGAGAGGGTCGAACCATCCGCGGCCCTCATGCGTGACGATAATGATCTCGCCGCCGCGCCGAAACTTCAGGGCCCGCCGGGTGCTTTCCTTGGCATCGTTTGCAAAACCGGCCTGTTCCAGAACCGCGGCGCAGCTTACCTTGTCGCGGAGCGTTTCTATTTCTCGTCTCTCCATTTTCCTTCCGATCGCGAGAGCGATCGCCTCCATTTCCTCAGCTCTATCCGTCCGCCGCTTGAGCGGCCGCGAAGAGCAAAGGACGCAAGGGCGCGGCCGGCAATTTGGTGAATCATGCAAAGGTCGGCCGCGGCGAAGCCTCCCTTGCGGCCTGCCGCTCGCAAGCGGCAAAGCCGCAAGCTATGCCGGAGGCTCAATGCCAGGGCGTGTATTCATGGACGATTTCAAGATCATCGTCCGGCTCGATTTCGTCGGACGGGAGAACGCCGTATTGGCCGTCGACGGTGAAGAGGGTGACCGGGGCCATCAGGTCGCGGGAAAGCTGAAAGGCGCGGGACTGTGCGAGTGAGAGATCGTGCGACATTCGAGAGCCTCCAATAGGAGCGGGCCAATCCCGCTCGATGGCTCCTCAAAGGCACGGCTTCCGGACGCGATCACCGCAACGCGAAGCGGCAGCGGCCGCAGCTTGGCGCACGGACCCCTCGCGGGTTGATCGTGGAAGATCCGGAACCGTGCCAGGACGCCATCCCAAAGAAGCGGGATTGGACTGCTCTGGTCGGAACTCCATCGTTGCGCACGGTTGTCGGAGTTCGTTGCTGAATTGGTATTCCCGACGCCCATTGGGGCGGAGCCCACGGCCAATCACCTGCTCGGCAAACTGAGTGACCTATTCAGCCACAGGGGCATTGTTGAGCCTAAGCTCGAGAAGGGGATGTCGCGGAGGCTGCAATGTTGCTCCCGCAGACGTGAACCAGGCTAAGCCCGGCGATGACGCATGCGGTAGCCCGTTCGCACATTGCCACGGCTTCAATGCCATTTTTGGCGAGGCGATCCGTCCCCGGCCTTTTCATAGCAATCGGCATGGGTCGGTCCCTTTCGACGCTGCGTCCGCGTCCAACGAGGCGTACGATCTCCAGATCTTGCGACGGCGCCGCTGCAACAGCTTTCCACTGGCGTGAGATCCGGACGCCTGTCGCATGCGCTGTCCGACCGAGTTCCCTTGCCGTACGACCCCAGACGGAAGCGCGACTTTGCTGGTGAATGTGTTTCTTTCCTCGCGTTGAACGAAGGGCGATGGTGCAAGCGGGGCGCTAACGGCGCCGACGTGTGAAAACGTGGAGCACTCGTGTCGTTGCCTATCAGTTTGCGACAAAGCCCTTCTCCCGGCGTGTGATGCGGCTGGGAATAGCCTTGCACCTACCGTGCCAAGGAGAAATTCGTTTAGAAGCAGGGTGATACTTCAAGACTGTTGTGACGTTTGTCGGATATTGTCGGGCATGCGACAACGAAAGAGCGCATTGAACGCTCTTCTGTCCCGTGCCTGAAGATGTTATTTCGAACCTAAGTCAGCGGCTCCATGGTGTAGCGGGCCGCGAGCCCAAAGATCGAACGGGAAAGGTGTAGTTCGCCGGAGCCCGCCCGCTCAGTCATTGCTCGCAGATAGCCCTCTGGCGAGGAGACTTCCTGCCGATCCAGCTTCTGCAGGGTAATCGCGATCGCAACGGCGGCCCGGTGCTCGCCCATCTGATCGACGGCGCGGCGCCGCGCATCGTCCGAAATACCGGCAAGTCGGCACATTTGCGGAGCAATCCGGGTGAGATCGGCCCAACTGCGGGGCAGCGCCAAACCGTAAGTGCTCAGTGCTGGTATGGCTCGCAATATGTCCTGCAGTGCGACCATCTCCTGCCGCGAATGACGTGGTTGTTTGACTGCGCGCCCGCGTCGCCTCGGGCTTGCTTCAGAAGCCCCTTCGCTGGCGGCGCCCGCCCTGGCTGAAGTCATTGGTCCAGCGGTAGCCGTACACTGGTTATCGTTACTCTCTTCATGTGAATCAGGGCTTGTACTCTGTCTGTGCATGCCGCTTTCGACACATTTGCATGCCGAATCTTGCGGCGCAAACGCAACTTCAGGCCGGCGCGGGAGCTGCATAACCCGTTCGACAAACCACTCAAGAAGCGCGGTAGCGCGAAGCAACAGGGCGCTTGATGCGCGCGTCGCGATGCCGACCAAAATGATGACTTTTTCAAGACGCACCTCAAGCCGCGCCCGCGTGCGCTGCGGAAGGCAGCAAGCCGAAGCAAGCGCACGTCGCAGATTACGCAAAGCTCCGCGATACCGCCGCAGCGCTGCATTTGCGGCAGCCTTTTCGACTCTGGCTTGCCTTACGAGTTCATCAAGCTCGCGGTAACGAACGATGAGTATTCGCAGGTCGATCCCGCAACCGTCGACAATGACGCCTTCGACGTCTCGGGTGGGATATCGCTTGTAGTTGCCGCTGTCCTGCATGGTGATCAGCCCGGCATCGAAAAGCCTCGACAGCAGCCGGCTCACCCGCCCGGCCGACCGATTGATTTCGAAAGCGAGTTGCTGGTTCGACTTGAAGACGATTGGCCGGCCGCCTTTGTCGAAAGCTTCCGCAGGTGCCGTGTTGATCAGTGTGGTCAAAAGATACGCTTCGGTCGCATTGACCATCCCCGTGCAGGGCAGATTTTGCGCAAGCACGGCGAGCTGTCCGCGTGTCACGGTGCCGATTTCAGCCGATAGTGCCAGCCGTCGGAATTCGGCACGTGTGGGCGTCTGTCTACGGCCGATCGACCGCTTTGGTGGCATCGGTTCTCGCACTCTCGTCTCCTGTGTTGGAGACCAGGCAAAGAAACCCCATTCACCGAAACGGTGTTTTTTAAGTTGACGGGGGAAGTGAGGTTTGCTACTGAGGATTTGGCAAAATTGATTATTTAGCAAACCGCTTCCGGATCTGTTTCGGGGCGGTTTTCTTTTCTGGTCCGGTCGGTTTTTCTCCGTTGCAAGTTTGGAATACTTTGCTCAACCGAAATGAACTTCGGCGCATTTTGCGCGGACGATAACCCGAATCATCTTTTTGGCGCAACAATCGTGCAACGCCGCTGAGCGGACCAGTGGCGCAAACGACTGCGTGACTAGCGGGTTGCCGTGATGCAGAGCTCGCGAACTGCCAACCGATTTGCATTTGAGCACGCGGCCTGTCTACCAACGCTGCCATGCTCAAGCGTTCTGCCTCTATGGCTTATGCGGCCCGGTCTTGGGCTTTGATGTCGTCGTCCTAAAGCCGCTGCGGCTTTCTGGTGGGACGCACGTGCGACGATTGGCGCTCGGCTGCGACAAGCGGTCTCGTAGCTGGTACCTGCTCCCGGAGCAATCATGGACCATTCAGGGTGGCGGCAAGCGCCCCGGCAATGCGCTTAGCAAAGGCGAAAGGAAGCACTCATGAGACCACGAAGGGTGCCCGTCAGTTTGCCGAACCCTTGGCTTCCGGGAGCAGACTGGGCCGATCGTCACGAGCTTCTCCTCTTCTCCGAGCGCATGACTGCCGCCGAAGCGGCACTCCGAGCACTTCGGAACGCTGCGGGCTGGGTGCGAAGTTTTTGGGAATGGCGCAACTGCGTGGCAACTGCCCTTGGGCTGAACGCGGCCCCGCACCCCACTCAATCCGACCTGATCGGCAGCATTCCGATCATGCACAGCGGCGAACGGGAAACTGTCGTCGGCTATGATGCGCGGCACTTGCATTTTCGTATTGTGGTGGATGTTCGTGAAGGTCCTGCCGACGGCCAGGTCATCGGAATGACCACCTTGGTGCGCCGCCGGAGCGCGATCGGGGGGCTCGTTTTCGCCGCGGCGATTCCCTTGCACAAGGCGATCGCCCCGGCCTTGCTGAGGGGAGTTGCGCGACCCGGCCACGGCGTAGGGAAACGGTGATACACAACTAGAGATTGATTCCGCCCGCCCACATTTTTCTCCATTTCTCGCGCCCCTGCCTCGACCGCTCTGGTGCCGCGATGCAATGCATCGATGCCGTGGATGGGTTGATAGATATCCATCAAAATACATCATGTCTTTGCATCCTTTCCGATGACGATTTATCAGATAGAGCCATGACCAAGCGTCCCACAATTAGCGATCTCGCACGCGAATCAGGATTAAGCGTTGCGACGGTCGATCGAGTTTTGAACGCCCGCCATCCGGTACGGGAAGAGACCGCGCGGCGCGTCTACGAGGCGGCGCGCGCGCTCGGCTATCCTACGGCTCGCCTCATGGAGCAGCGGAGGCAGCAGAATCTGTCTGACTACCGGCTGGGTTTTATTCTCAAGAAGCCCGCACACCCCTTCTTTGCCGCCCTTGCACGCGAAGTCGAGGCGGCAGTGAATGCCGCATCTTCTTTTCACGGCATTCCGTCCATCGAGTTCGTAACGTCGAATGCACCCGGCGACCTGGCAGTGCTTCTCAAAAATATGGGCGCACGCTGCCATGCGATTGCCATGGTCGCTCCGGACCACCCGACGATCACGGCAGCAGTCGAAGATTTGAAGGCAAAAGGCGTTCCGGTCTTCTCTCTGCTTTCCGATTTCGCTGCGGGCGCACGCGCGGGCTATGTCGGGCTTAACAACCGGCAGGTTGGGCGGACGGCTGCCTGGATGGTAGCCAAGGCCGCAAAACGGCCGGGCAAAGTGGCGGTCTTCGTTGCAGGTCACCGTTCCCTGGCGGAGGAGCTTCGGGAGATTGGCTTCCGTTCGTATTTCCGTGAGAACGCGCAGAAATTCGAGGTGCTCGCTACGTTGGTGAGCCCCGAGACACGGCAGCTCACCTATGAAGCTACTCTCGATATCATTCACCATGAACCCGAGCTCATCGGATTTTATGTGCCTGGTGGCGCTATGGAGGGAGCCATCGCGGCGCTGCGCGAGCGGCGCGAGCGCCGGGATCTTGTCGTAATCGTCAATGAGATTACACCGGACTCACGGGCGGCGCTGGCAGATGGCGTCATCACGATGGCGATCGCCACGCCGTTACGGCGGCTGTGTCGCGAGCTGACGACGTTGATGGCGCGGGTAATCGAAACCGGAACGGCAATTCCTTCAGGGCAAATCGACCTGCCGTTCGAGATCTACTTGCCGGAAAACATTCCATATCCGACCGAGAGCGCGAGCTTTGGCGATCTATCATAATGATAGATTTAAAGATAGAATCCTATCATCGCATCAGGAAATTTATTGACGCTCCTCCGTCAGTCTGGTCTCGTGGGTGTGCTTCTATGGCGCGGCGACCTGCCGCAAAGGATCCGACCGCGCTCCAAAGCGGAACGCCAAACTGGCGCTAAACACTCAACCAAACGGCGAGGCCTCGGACGTGGAGACTGAAAACGGAGAAAGATATGCCTGACGCGAAATTGCAGAGCGTGCTTTCATCTCTTTCGCAGCAGGCGAGTGAGTTAAATGCGCTGCCGTCCAAATGGCCGGTGCCTGATGCAACCTATGTCAAACTCGACACGAATGAGAATCCATTTGCGCTGCCGGCGCCCGTGATGGAGTGCGCCGTTGCGGCGCTCAAACGCCAGTATCTCTATCCGCAAGATGATAATTTCAGCTTGAGGGAAGCAGCTGCCAAAGCGTACGGGCTCTGTAGGGATCACGTGATCGCCGGCAACGGTTCCTCTGAACTGCTAGGGCTTATCTATAAGGCTTTCCTTAGTCCGGGCGATGCCGTGGCGATGATTTCGCCAGGATTTTCGTTCAACCGCAAACTCGCCACTTTGCAGGGCGCTAAATTTCTCGAAATACCATTGAGCGAAGCTTATGTGCTGCCGACAGAGCAACTGCTTTTCGGCCCTGCCAAAGATGCCAAGTTCATCCTATTAGCCAATCCGAACAACCCTACCGGAACGTTTCTTCCGGTAGCCGAAATCGAGAGCCTCGTAGCACAATCGGACCGATTGATCGTGGTGGATGAGGCCTATGTCGACTTTGCGCCGGACAATGCGCTGCGCCTTCTCGATCGCTATTCGAACCTTCTGATCTTGAGAACATTTTCGAAAAGCTATGCCGCCGCCGGCATTCGGATTGGTTTCGGTTTGGGTCATCCTGAGCTTGTTGGAAGGCTGCGCAATCTTCAGAATGTCTTCAACATGAACGTGATCGGCCATGCCGTTGGCATCGGCATCCTTTCCCATCGTGAAGCGTATGAAGAGAACCACATACATATCAAGCGGGAAAGACAGAGAGTGTGCGTGGCGCTGTCGCAACTTGGTTTCTCCGTGACACCTTCCAATGCCAATTTCCTGCTGGCCCAAGTGCCTTCAGGGCAAGACGGAACTTGGTGGCAAGCATCTCTGAAGAAGCGAAAGATACTCGTTGCCGTATTTCCTGAAGATGGTCTCGAAAACTGCATTCGCGTCAGCATCGGTACAAAAGCCCAAATGGATGCTTTTCTCACAGCTGTCAGAGACATTTCTGGCCGGCTTCAGCACGACGCTGGCCGCTGAGTTCTGACTGTTAGCCACAGGCACACTTACACCCACTGATCTTCAAATTCAGACAAGCCCACATCCTCGCTTCGTAGAACCGCGAACGAGAATGGGTATCGCCTTTCGCTGGAGCCACTCAGCAAAGCTCCAGGGATAAGCCCGTGCGTACTGACGGTCACCGCTGCCGCGCTGTCCGACGCCGCACTGAGAGGACCAATATCGAAATGAGGAGCAAAGACAATTCTCGGACCAGATACACATCAATGCCAGCGGTCGCTTGGGCCGGCTGCCAAAATTTCCGCGCCAGAGTTGGAGATAATTGAATGAAAAGCGCCTCTTCTTCTAACCTCGCCATCGGCATCTTCGATCACCTGGACGAGGACGGCAGCGATATCGCCCGACAATACGCGGATCGTCTGACGCTGGCGGAGACGTGTGATCGCCTCGGTTTCTATGCGTATCATCTCGCAGAGCACCATTTTACCCCTCATGGGAGAGGTCCGTCGCCAAATCTGTTCCTATCGAGCGTCGCACAGCGTACCCGGCAGCTTCGTCTCGGCCCAATGGTAATGCTGCTTAGCCTTTGTCATCCGCTACGCGCGTTTGAAGAGATCTGCATGCTGGATCAATTGAGCGGTGGCAGGCTAGAGCTGGGCATAGGGCGCGGCTCTCTCCCGATCGAATTGGGTTACTTCGGGATCGGTGCGGACGCGGCACCAGAACGCTACGCGGAAGCCAGCACGATACTTATGAATGCAATGAGAGGGGGTACGCTGTCCTATCAAGGCGACTATTTCGAGCTGAATAGCGTTCCGTTGACGCTGAGGCCATATCAGCGTCCGCATCCGCCGACCTGGATCGCCACCAATCGACCCGAGTCCGCAAGCTGGGCGGCCGCGAACGGTACGAACATCGCGTGCGTAGGGCCTGCCGCTTCAGTTCGCAAAGTCACTGACGCCTACCGCGCCTATCGAGAGCGCTGCATTGACGTCGACGATCAAGCGCCGTTTCTAGGCCTGCTTCGCATGGTTGTAATTGGACGCTCTGAAAGAGAAGCGGTTTCGCTTGCGATGCCTGCTTACACCCGGTGGCTCGAAAGCTTTAAGTTTCTCTACGAACTCAATGGGATCCCGACACCACCAAACCTGCCTTTGACCTTCGATGCAGCGATCGAAAGTGAATTGTGCGTAGCAGGAACGGCAGCTTCTGTGCGGCAAGCCCTTCTTGATCAGCTGGAGGCGGCAGGCGCCAACTATCTGCTATGTCAACTCGCATTTGGAAACCTGCCACTAGAGGCTTCGCTCTACACCGCGACAACCATTCGGTCGGAAATTATGGACCGAGTTGCCTGACGATGTGATACACCAACTCGAAACTCGGTCATGCTTGTCTCGGCTGCGAGGCTCAGCTTGGCGCGAGCGCCCGGGTTGTAATCTACTCTACGATGGCGGTACCCCGCGCTGCGGTTTGAACGCTTGAATCCGGGCCGCCGAAACGTCACCTGGGCTCTTGCGGCAAACCCATGCGGGATGCCTCCTCTACCAGCATATCGCGCATCCAGAGGCTTGCAGGATCACTATTGTGAAGGGCAGGCCATTGAACGGCCTCGGTGAATGGGGGAAGTGGCAACGGGAGCTCGACGATCCGCAGCGGAATAGTTTTTGCGAAACGCTGTGCCAGTCTTAGAGGCATGGTCCCTATACGCTCGGTACCCGATACCATGGGCGCTATCATGCTGAAGCCCTGTACCACAACGTCGACACGTCTCTTCATGCCGTGTTCGAGCAAATACCATTCTTCGAGGGATGGCTTGCGCGTATTGCCGAACTTGACCACGACATGCCCCATCGACATGTATTTCTCGAATGTAAGCGGCTCTGACAGTTGCTCGTTCGCGCGACAACCGACGCAAACATGTACCTCCTCGAACAGTTTCGCTCGAGGATGAGCGTTTGACATGAAGATTTCCGGCAGGATCAGAAGATCGATGTCGCCGCGCCGAAGAAGGTCCTCATAGTCGTCCGCAATGGGCAGAAATTCAAAGCTGACGCCCGGCGCTTCGCGCGCAGCCCGCTCCACGATCTTCTCGAAAAAAACGATTGTGGCGTAGTCGGAAAGGATGATTCTGAAGCGACGATCCGACTGGGCCGGGTCAAACGGATCCGAGGAAATGATCGAGACCTGGACGTGCAGCAGGGTCTCGCGAACCGCCGGGGCAAGCCGTTCCGCACGTGGTGTGGGAATCAGCTCACGGCCAATCATTGTAAAGAGCTCATCGTCGAAATAGGTGCGCAGGCGCCCGATCGCCGCGCTCATGGCCGGCTGACTGAGATTGATGCTGCGTGCGGCAGCCGTGAGGTTCCGTTCGGTCATCAACGCGTCGAGCGCGACGAGGAGATTTAAATCAAGGCCCTTGAAACGCATTTGCTCAATTATCCATGGTGTGGATGCGTGACATCCAAACTATCGATTTTACGTATTTACCGGCTTACTCCATTAGATCGTTGTCAATCGAAAGAAATCAAGGGCATCGTCGGCAAATTGCGAGCGGTGCAGGAAGTGACCGAAAGTGGTTGGAACGCCTGTCAGCTCTGGAACATGGTCCCCTGAAGGATTGTACGAGCTCAATGGGCTAGCGGACGCGCCCCATCGAGCGTTGCTTTCAATCGCCTAAACTGTCCCAAGAATTAGCGAAGAAGGAGAGGTCTGTGCATGGGCTCTGAGGTGCGGTGGAAGCTGTGCTGGGAAAACGAGTTGCAACTCGCCGACCATATCGAACTCGCTGAGTTCTTCCAAAAGACATATGGGCCGACCGGCGAGTTCAACGCCAAACCATTCGAAGGCAGCAGAAGTTGGGCCGGAGCGAGGCCAGAGCTTCGCGCGATTGCCTACGACTCGGACGGTGTAGCGGCCCATTTGGGCGTGTTGCGCCGTTTCATCAAGGTTGGCGCGGTTGACCTCCTGGTGGCTGAACTTGGCTTGTACGGGGTGCGTCGGGATCTCGAAAGACTCGGAATCAGTCATTCAATCCGCGTTATGCTTCCAACATTGCAGGAGCTTGAGGTTCCGTTCGCTTTCGGCACGGTCAGGCACGCGCTGCAGCAGCATGTTGAGAGACTTGGCCGACATAGTCCAGTGACCGTCCTGTCGGGGCTTCGCGTGCAGTCCACGCTCCCAGAAGCTCGTCTCGACAAGCCGCCAACGCGTATCGAAGATGCACTTGTCATCGTTCTGCCAGTGGGGCGGCCAATCTCCGATTGGCCCGCCGGTACAATGATCGAACGTAACGGGCCGGAGCTATAGGGAGCTCGATTGCTTTTGATGTGTGCGAGCGTGCCCTGAGGTACCCACATGCTTACTGCGGACGCTCACGGCTGAGTACCCACTCGGGCGAGACCTGATGCAGTAAAGCATGAACATCGTTGGATCTTCTTCTATGCGCCAACACTGTGGTTTCATGCTCGACCGGCTTGCCGATCGCAGCCTCATCAGGGGCTGCTCCAGCAATTACGCTTAAGCTTTTGAAATTTAAGTGCGCAGCGTCTGTCGCGGACCCATGCCGTCATTGCGTTCACGACAACGGCTGCGCCTTTCTTCCTCCGGGACCTGGGACTGCATTTGCGTGGATGGCTCCGTCCGGCCGCCGACTTTTTGCCGCAGAATTTCTCTGATTTCAATGCGGCTCCTTCGCAAGAGCCGTCAGGCCGCCGTAATCGCCAGCACGGCGTTGGTGCCGCCGAAGGCGAAAGAATTGCTGATCGCTGCTCGCACCTTGCGCTGGCGCGAAGTGCTGGGTGTCACGTCGAGGTCGCACTCCGGATCCTTCTCCCGGTAGTTCGCAGTCGGCGGGATTAGCCCGTCGCGGAGCGACATGACACAGGCAATCAGCTCCAGAGCGCCGGATGCCCCCATGCAGTGGGCATGCAACGACTTGGTCGAGGAAACCGAAAGGACATCGGCGTGACTGCCGAAGACGCGGCGAATTGCCTGGGTCTCGAGCCGGTCGTTGTATTTGGTGCCTGTGCCGTGCGCGTTGACATAGTCAATGTCCTCAGGCAGGAGCCCGGCATCGGCAAGACAGGCCTTGATTGCGGCGATCGGGCCTTCGACGCTCGGTGCGACAATGTCGGATGCGTCTGCGGACATTCCAGTGCCGGCAAGCTCGGCAAGGATCGGAGCGCCGCGCGCCACGGCGTGCCCATAGGTCTCGAGGACCGCCATGCCCGCGCCCTCGCCGAGCACCAGGCCGTCTCGATCGGCAGAAAACGGCCGGCAAGTCTCGCGGGCGACGGCGCGCAGCGCCTCCCAAGCCTTCAACACACCAAAGGCGAACGGCGCGTCGGTACCGCCAGCCAACATGACGTCAGCCCTGCCGAGCCTCAGCTGGTCGATCGCAGATATGAACGCGTGGTTTGACGACGAGCAGGCCGACGTTACGCCGAACACGGGCCCACGCAGCCCGTAGACCATGCTTACCTGACTGGCCGGTGCGCCTGGCATGGAGCGAGGCACCGCAAAGACATTCGTGTGTGATTTCCCGTCGATGAAGAGCCCGCGATAGTTCTCTTCGAGCGTCTCAGCACCGAAGATAGCTGTGCCGACAACCGCGCCGATGCGATTGGTGTTGACATTGTCGACGGTGAGCCCCGATTGCCGAAGCGCCTCGCCAGCGGCGAGAACAGCCAGCAGGCTGTAGCGGTCCATCGTCGCAAGGCGCTTGCGATCGAACTCGACCTCGGGCAACTGCTTGACCTCTGCCCCGGTGCGGATTTTCGTCTTATGGAGGTGGATCCTGGTGATCTCGCCGATCGCCGATCGGCCTGCTGCCATCGCTCCCCAGATGGATGGCACGTTGACGCCCAAGCCGCAGATGCCGCCGAGGCCGGTTATTACGATACGGGACCGGGCCATGCGAAAGCTAACTCTTAGCTGTAATTAAAGCGCGTGTCGCCTCGACGAGGTCGCCGACGTTCTTGAGGTTGCTCCAGGCCTCGGAAGTGCTCATCTCGATCTCAATGCCGTAGGCGACCTCGAGATCAAAGACGATCTCGGTCAATTCGAGCGAGTGGATTTCAAGATCTCCGAGCTCTGAGTCCATCGTAATTTCTTTGTCTTTGTCCGCATGAGCTTTTATCTTTTCGATAATCTCGGTTGCCAGCTGATCGGCCATTGCCCTCACCCAAATTCCTGTTTCAGTTCCCTGTGCAACGAAGCTGAGCGGGCCAGCTGCATCTGCAGTTCCACACTGGAACTTTGTCTTGTTCAACGTACCCTGTGGTCAGTCTTCATTTTGCTTGGTGGCCGCCAAGGCCAGGCAGACGCACACAATCACGAAGAATTTCGCGTGAGGCCTTGCGTGAAGTGAAAGCCGTACCTCATCGAAATACGGAGTTGTATTCGTGTAGCGGTCGCATGTCCTCGCATATCGTGTAGCAGTTAACATTAGGCGCCGCGGTTCAAGCGATGTTGCACGAGAATTCGCGTCGTTCCTCCATGCAGCTTTCCGTAACATTGGTAAAATCGATTATATGGATGGCATGCATCCATGTGTTGAATGCACTGCAGGACATGCTTGGCGCTTTGCAATTGCTGGCCCTGGGATGCGGGTGCGTTTGGGCGACGTCTTGAGAGGGAGCAACTTCCCGTCTCAACCGACGGTGCCCGATCCTATGCTCAGGCGCGCCGATGTTGGCTCGCAGTTTTTGATCTGAGGACGGCCTCAATAGGTGGGATAACCACGACGGCCGCGCGGACTAATCTTTTGATGCTGAACGCCTGCCAGCTTGCCCAATTAGAGGTTCAGCACGACACAGACTGACGCGCTCACGACCGCTAATCCATCCATGCCGTCGATGCATGCCATCCAAACAATCGATTTTACGAATTCATTGGCCTGCTCCATTAGAAGCCGATCACTTGACGAAAATCAAGATCCATCGACGGCGCATTTTGCGAGTGGCGCAGGAAGGGACCGGAAGTGGTTAGGCAGCCCAGGCAGTTCTGGAACGTGGTGTTACGACAGGTTCGAGCGTTCCAGTTACAGGTGATCGCGATCGCTGACGACAGCCTCTGACGTTCAACATCGCTCGCAGCTTCGATCGTGTGATCGGGCCTAGCAGCAGCAAAAATGAGGAGGTCTTTGCATGCGCTCTGAGGTGCAATGGCGTCTATGCTGGGAAAATGAGTTGCAACTCTCCGACCATGTAGAGCTCTGCGAGTTCTTTCGAAAGACCTATGGCCCGACCGGCGAGTTCAATGCAAAGCCTTTCGAGGGCAGTCGAAGTTGGGCCGGAGCCAGGCCTGAGCTGCGGGCAATCGCCTATGATTCCCGTGGGGTTGCTGCCCACATGGGCTTGCTACGCCGTTTTATCAAGGTTGGTGAAGTCGACCAACTCGTGGCTGAACTAGGATTGTACGGGGTACGCCCGGACCTTGAAGGGCTCGGCATCTCCCACTCGATCCATGTCATGCTTCCAGTACTGCAGGAGCTTGGCGTTCCCTTCGCTTTCGGCACAGTTCGGCATGCGCTGCGCAAACATATTGAGAGATTCGCCCGGTACGGTCTGTTGACCGTCATGTCTGGGGTTCAGGTGCGGTTCACCCTGCCAGAGGCGCGTCTCGACAAACCGCCCATACGCATCGATGACCCACTTGTCATCGTTCTGCCGGTTGGTCAGTCGATCTCCGACTGGCCAAGCGGCACGATCATCGATCGGAACGGGCCAGAGCTATGACGCACCTCGATTGCTTGACTGAAGTGCGCAGCGCCGGCAGTGACGATACCGCTCAGCGCAGCGTTTACTTGACGTTCGACGACGGTCCTCATCCATTTTGTACTCCGGCAATTCTCGATGTGCTGGCGGAACACCGGGTCTCGGCAACATTCTTCGTCATCGGCCAGTTCGCGGCCGACCAGCCAAGCCTCGTCCAACGAATGGTCGCAGAAGGGCATGAAGTCGCCAACCACACGATGACACATCCGGACCTGTCCACATGCGGACCGGGCGAAGTAGAGCTTGAAATACTTCAGGCGAACAGAGCCATCAAGGCGGCGTGCCCTCACGCCTCGGTGCGGCACATCCGTGCTCCATATGGCATCTGGAGCGAAGAAGTGCTGACGGCGTCGGCGAAAGCTGGGTTGACCGGGGTCCATTGGTCGGTCGATCCTCGAGACTGGTCCTGCCCTGGCGTCGACGCCATTGTTGATGCAGTGCTCGACTCTGTTCGGCCGGGCGCAATTGTGCTCTTGCACGACGGATGTCCTCCCAACGAAATGCAGCCCGGCACTGGCCGCAATCTGCGCGCGCAGACCATCTTGGCGCTATCCAGCCTAATTCCTGCCTTGCATGGCCGCGGCTTTGTAATCCGCTCGCTTCCTCAAGATCACTGAAGAAGAGATCCCATGAATTTTCTTGATACAACCAGCACCGTCGCCATCTCGCTTTATGCGCTGCTCTCGACTGCTTATAAAAGCATGCAGGCCGTTTACTCTCAGCCGGCATTCGATTCATCGGCGTCTGAGCGCCCGGTCGGCTTCGACCAGCTGCCGAGCGTGGACGTCATCGTCCCTTGCTTCAACGAAGACCCGAGCACGCTGTCTGAGTGCCTGGCTTCCATCGCAGATCAGCAATACCCCGGGGAAATGCGCGTCTATGTGGTGGATGACGGTTCTGGCAATCGCGACGCGTTGCGACCCGTGCACGAGACCTTCGCGCGCGACCCGAGGTTCGATATCATTCTGCTTCCTCAGAATGTCGGAAAGCGCAAGGCACAGATCGCCGCGATACGCCGCTCTCATGGAGATCTGGTGTTAAACGTCGACTCTGACACGATACTCGCGTCCGATGTCATCACCAAGCTTGTACCCAAGATGCAGGATCCGGCCGTCGGCGCGGCCATGGGACAGTTGACGGCCAGCAACCGAAGCGACAGTTGGCTGACCCGTTTGATCGATATGGAGTACTGGCTGGCTTGCAACGAGGAGCGTGCCGCACAGGCTCGCTTCGGGGCCGTTATGTGCTGCTGCGGCCCATGTGCCATGTACCGCCGCTCTGCGCTCGTCATGCTGCTGGACCAGTACGAGTCCCAATATTTTCGGGGCAAGCCAAGCGATTTCGGTGAGGATCGGCATCTCACCATTCTCATGCTGAAAGCCGGCTTTCGAACCGAGTACGTGCCAAGCGCCATCGCAGCTACAGTCGTTCCGAACAGGCTAGGTCCGTATCTGCGCCAACAACTGCGCTGGGCACGGAGCACGTTCCGGGATACGTTGCTTGGACTGCGCCTGCTGCCCGGCCTCAATCGCTTTCTGACACTGGACGTGGTCGGACAGAATCTCGGACCGTTGCTTCTGGCGCTATCGGTACTAACAGCGCTCGTACAGCTCGCACTGACAGGGACCGCGCCTTGGTGGACAGTCCTGATGATTGTGGCGATGACCATGATTCGCTGCAGCATTGTGGCGTTTCGGGCCCGCCAGCTTCGATTCCTGGGCTTTTCTCTGCACACATTCATCAACATTTTTCTGTTGCTGCCCTTGAAGGCCTACGCGTTGTGCACACTGAGCAATAGCGACTGGCTGTCGCGCAGCTCTGCTGGCAGCTCGTCGAAAAAAGCGGCGGAACAGGGCCCCATCCAACGTTCGACGACTGAAGAATGTTCGGGACATACGACACCGCTTCGAAGGCTCAACCTTGCACGCGACTCTTCGAGGCTAGTGACGTCTGAATGCATTTGCAGCGACGAGTAAGAGCTACATACCCGAGGTGAACGAGTTGACACAGATCGACAATTATCAATTGCTGAATCGGGAACTGGCCGCAGACGATCCATGGGGACTCGACGCCAATCCATTCGAGCGTGAGCGCCACACTCAGATGCTCCGCCTGTCGCTTGCCCAGGGATCTATCTCAAATGCGCTCGAAGTGGGGTGCGCTGCCGGCGCCTTCACGGTGCAGCTAGCACCCCACTGCCAACGCCTCACCGTGATCGATGTTGTGCCTCAAGCTATCGAAAAAGCGCGCCGACGCATGAAGGACCCGCCGCACATCAGCTGGATAGTCTCTGATGTTCAACAGTTTGCACCTGATGAGCGGTTTGATCTGATCGTTGTGGCGGAAGTGCTCTACTACGTTGGAGGAATAGCCGAGATG
Source organism: Sinorhizobium sp. NG07B (assembly GCF_002532005.1). Taxonomy (NCBI): domain Bacteria; kingdom Pseudomonadati; phylum Pseudomonadota; class Alphaproteobacteria; order Hyphomicrobiales; family Rhizobiaceae; genus Sinorhizobium; species Sinorhizobium sp. NG07B. The sequence continues at coordinate 62,974 of NZ_NWTD01000012.1, forward strand.
CGTGCGGCCGTCCGCAATTTGGTGCGGATGCTGGCGCCAGGTGGACATCTCGTTTTCGGATCGGCGCGCGACGCCAATTGTCGTCGCTGGGGCCACGTTGCTGGTGCTGAGACGGTCGTCGGCATGCTGAACGAAACTTTGCTCGAGGTAGAGCGGCTCGAGTGCCGGGGTGAGTCGGTCAACGAAGACTGCTTGCTCGCCCGTTTCCGGAATCCGGTTTCTGCTTCCTGACGAACTGAACCGTCGACGTTAGACATGGAGACACTATGCGCATCTGTGGTATCAAGCTGACCCATGACGGGGCGATCGCGCTTGTCGAGGACGGACGGCTCGTCTTCTGCATTGAGCAGGAGAAGCGGGACAACAATCCGCGATATCAAACCGTAGACAATCTCGACGCAGTCGTCGCCGCTTTGGCGCAACACGGTCTCAATCCGCGCGATATTGATCAATTCGTTATCGACGGCTGGGATGGTGAGGACGAGTCACAGTTCCAGGTCCTCAGTGGAGTGACGCCCTTAACCCTAAAAGGGGCGCCTTATGTCGAACGCCATGCCGATGGCCTTCTCGAATCCCTCGACGGCTCCGGACTCGTTCTCGACGACCGGGCATTTCCTTACAAGAGCTATCCTCATGTTACGGGCCACGTGGCCTCCGCATACTGCACCAGCCCCTTTGCCAGCACCGGGCAACCTGCATTCTGCCTCGTTTGGGACGGCTGCATCTTTCCCCGCCTCTATTACGTGGACGGCCGAGGCGCTCGGTTCCTCGAGTGCCTGTTCCCTGTGATAGGCCAGGCCTATGCTGCGGCGGGCCATTATTTCGGCCCCTATAAGAAGGCGAGCCGGGGAGGTTGGGATCTAGGGATTGCTGGTAAGCTGATGGCCTATATCGCGCTTGGGTCGGTTGATGAAGATATCGTCGCGGTGTTTCAGGAGCTCTACGAGGAGCACTTTGCGGCCGACACGGAGCATGCCAGTCGCTACCGCGCCAACATCACGGACGCCGAGTCTTCGCTCGCAGCTGTGCATGATTTCTTCGAAGCCAGCGTGATGCGTTTGGAGACGAAGGCACCTGAAGACGTGCTTGCGTCGTTTCATCTCTTCCTTGAGCGTCTCCTTGTCCGCGAAATGACAAATGCTGTGCGGCGCCATTCGTTTCCGGGCCCGAAGAACCTGTGTATAGCCGGGGGTTGCGGTCTCAATATCAAATGGAACAGTGCACTGCGGGAGACGGGCCTGTTCAATGCCGTCTGGGTACCGCCATTTCCGAATGACAGCGGCTCGGCAATCGGTGCCGCTTGCTGCGCAATGGTGGAGCAGCAAGGCTTCGTGTCCCTGGAATGGTCGGTCTACAGCGGCCCGGTCTTGCAGATTGGGCGTGTGCCGCCGGGATGGAAGGCCCAGCTGTGCGGCATGCCGGAACTTGCCACTATCCTCGCCAGCAACAAGCCCGTGGTTTTCCTTTCCGGGCCCGCCGAGCTTGGACCTCGCGCGTTGGGAGGCCGAAGCATTCTGGCAGCCGCGACCTCGCCGGAAATGAAGGATTTTCTGAACGACGTGAAATTCCGCGAACACTTCCGGCCGGTAGCGCCGATATGCCTGGAAGACCGGGCGCCGAATATATTCAACCCTGGAACTCCGGATCCCTATATGCTGTTCGATCATCAGACTCGGAATGGCAGGACAAAATTCCGGCTGTTGTCCATCTCGATGGATCGGCACGATTGCAGACCATGTCGAGGCACTCTCTTCATGAAGTGGCCGAGCTACTCGTCGAATATGAAAAACTCACGGGCATTCCGCTGCTTTGCAACACGAGTGCCAATTACCATGGACGAGGCTTTTTCCCGGATGCAGCTGCAGCCTGCGAATGGGGACGCATTGACAACATATGGTGCGACGGCCTGCTCTACACGAAAACGCAGGTAACCGAAGAAACGCCAGTCAGCCCTCGCAGTAACCAGTCGGCCCTCACGGTAAGATGAGCGCATGTCCATGACGTCTATCGACCTTTCCGGCGTAAGCAAGACCTATGGCGACAAGGTTGTGGTCGACAAGCTGTCGTTCAGCGTTGCGCCGGGGGAATGCTTCGGGCTGCTTGGACCGAACGGCGCAGGCAAAAGCACGATTGCGCGTATGATCCTCGGCATGACATCGCCTGATGCGGGGAAGATTACTGTGCTCGGGGTGCCGGTACCGGCAAGGGCTCGCTTGGCGCGAAGGGGCATCGGCGTGGTGCCCCAGTTCGACAACCTCGACCCTGAGTTCACTGTACGCGAGAACCTGCTGGTCTACGGACGCTACTTCGGCATGAACACACGCAAGATCAAAGCGGTCATGCCGTCGCTTCTTGAGTTCGCACGCCTGGAGAGCAAGATAGATGCGCGGGTCTCCGAACTTTCGGGCGGCATGAAGCGGCGCCTGACGCTTGCACGTGCATTGATCAATGACCCGCAGCTGCTTGTCATGGACGAGCCGACCACCGGTCTCGATCCGCACGCACGCCACCTGATCTGGGAGCGCCTGCGTTTCCTGCTGGCGCGCGGCAAGACGATTATCTTGACGACCCACTTCATGGAAGAGGCTGAGCGGTTATGCGATCGGCTTTGCGTGCTCGAAAGAGGTCGCAACATTGCAGAAGGGCGTCCGCACGCGCTGATCGATGAACTGATCGGGTGCGAGGTAATCGAGATCTATGGCGGCAATCCGCATGAACTGGACTCTCTAATTAGACCATATGCAGATCGCATCGAAATCAGCGGCGAGACACTCTTTTGCTACGCCCCCGATCCGGAAAAGGTGCGAGTGCAGCTGCGCGAGCGCTCAGGATTGCGTGTTCTGCAGCGTCCGCCGAACCTAGAGGATGTGTTTTTGCGGCTGACCGGGCGAGAGATGGAGAAGTGAGCTATGGGTGAAGGTTTTGCCGCGGCTCTGCCCGCCAACGCTTGGAACTGGATCGCGGTGTGGCGACGCAACTATCTTGCCTGGAGGAAAGTAGCACTTGCTTCAATTCTCGGGAACCTGGCTGATCCTATGATCTACCTGTTCGGCCTCGGCCTTGGCCTCGGACTTGTTGTAGGTCGCGTCGACGGCACGTCTTACATCGCGTTCCTGGCAGGCGGCATGGTGGCGACAAGCGCGATGACGTCTGCGACATTCGAGACGATTTATGCGGCTTTCGCGCGAATGAACTCCCAGCGAACCTGGGAAGGGATCCTTTACACACAAATGACACTCGGCGACATCGTTCTCGGTGAGTTGGCATGGGCAGCCAGCAAGGCGTTTCTCGCCGGTACGGGTATTATGATTGTCGCCACCGTGCTGGGCTATGCGACGTGGCCGTCCGTCCTTTATGCGCTACCGGTCATCGTGCTCACTGGATTTGCCTTCGCGAGCCTGGCGATGGTGGTCACGTCCCTTGCGCCCAGCTACGACTACTTCATTTTTTACCAGACGCTTGTCCTTACACCGATGCTTTTCTTGTGCGGCGCGGTGTTTCCAATCACGCAGCTGCCCCAGACCTTCCAGCAGGCAGCGCAATTCTTGCCACTAGCGCATGCAATCGACCTCATACGTCCGGCAATGCTTGGCCGCCCGGCGGGCAGCATGGGCCTGCATATGGGCGCGCTTTGCCTCTACACAATCCTGCCGTTCTTTCTATCGGCGGCACTGTTTCGTCGGCGCCTGATGTCTTGACGCCACCCACGATTACACGAGAAGGAGGAACGCGATGCAGTGTCGCGAACTTGGCCGCAGCGGTCTGAAGATAAGTGTGCTTGGCCTGGGCACAATGAGCTGGGGAGAGCAGAATACGGAAGCGGAGGCGCACGCGCAGATGGACGCGGCCCTCGATGCCGGCATAAACTTTGTCGATACCGCAGAGATGTACCCCGTGCCGCCCCGCCTGGAGACGCATGGCCTGACAGAGCGTTGCATCGGCAGCTGGATACGAAAGACCGGCCGCAGGCAGGACATTGTGCTCGCAACAAAAGCCGTCGGGCCTGCTCGGGCAGGAAAAGCGAACTTGCCTTATGTGCGCGACGGCCGGGTCAGCTATACTCGCGCCAATCTGTTCGAGGCCGTGGACGCCAGTCTCCGAAGGCTTGAGACGGATTATATCGATCTCTTCCAGCTGCATTGGCCAGACCGAAGCACTAACGTCTTCCAGCTGCTCGACTACCAGTACGAGCTGGACGACGATACTGTTGCGATCCTGGAGACGCTGGAAGCGTTGAGCGCACTCGTCGACAGCGGTCGCGTTCGTCACATCGGGCTCTGCAACGAGACAGCTTGGGGTCTTGCGCGCTTCCTGCATCACGCGGAAGCACAAGGGCTAGCACGCGTGATAAGCACTCAGAGTCCTTACAATCTGCTCAACCTGGATTTCGAATATGGTCTCGCCGAGATGGCGCTGCGCGAACAGGTGGGCCTCCTCGCGTATTCGCCGCTCGCAATGGGCACGCTGACCGGGAAATACCTCGGAGGTCACCGGCCAACTGGCTCGCGGCTGAACTTGTTCGGACGGTTCTTCCGCTACAGCAACGAGAGGGCTCAGCACGCGGCACTCGCATATACGACGCTCTTCCGTGAACATGGCATCGATCCAGTGCACGGCGCGTTGTCGTTCGTCAGGGGCCGGCCATTTGTGGCAACCACCCTGATAGGGGCCACCTCTGTGCAGCAACTGCAGCACAACATCGCCAGCCTGAAAGTCAACCTGTCACGCGAAGTCCTGGATGGTATCCAATCGATCTATCAGCGCTATGGAACGACGGCACCATGAGCCGCGGCGGCCTCCCTGCTGCAACCTACGCCAATTTTTGAGCAAGTCACGCGGGTGAAACTGGACTCGCGCCGATCGGGGTGGGCGAGTTCGTTATGCTGGCGCCACCCAAACTTTCACGAATTATTTGAGTCGGGAACACGTGCAATGACCAACACCGCACCGGCGCCTGAGCCATTTGCGATCCTTGGAATGCCGAGAACTGGAACGCACTACCTTGAAGAGTTGCTGAATGAGCATCCGAACGTGTTGAGCAACGGTGAGCTGCTTAACACGTACGACGCGAATTGGCCCGATAAGGATCGCCTGCTAAGCAGCGATCGCGAGCTTCTGGAACTTGCCTATCTGCGATTTCCCATGCGGAGCGACAAGAAGGTCACGCATGTTGGATGCAAGATCAACGAACCGCAGTTTCAGGAACGTCCGAGCTTTTTCAGCGAGCTGGCGCGCTGGCCAGGGCTCAAGGTCATCCTTTTGTCTCGCAGGAACACCTTGGAGTCGCTGCGTTCGCTGGTGCAGGCAAGGCAAAGCCGCCAATGGCTGAAATTCAGTTCGGACGACGATACGGCTCCGCCGCCGCGCGTCAACTTGTCGATCGACACCTGCGAGGACTACTTCAAGGCCGCTGATGAGTTTCATGCTCGCGTCGCGCACTCCGTCGCTTCGAACAGGTTGCTTGAGATCGAGTATGAGAGACTTCTGCGTGAACCCACCGGATGTCTGGAAGCCGCCTGGCGATTTCTGGGCGTTCCTGCGTTGCAACTTTCAGGCAGCGGTACCCTTCAGCGCCTGGAACAGCGGCCGCTGGACGAAACCGTAGAAAATTTCGAAGAGTTGCGGCGTCATTTCGCAGGCGGACCTTACGCGAGATTCTTCGAGCTTGATGACGCATTGGTGCCGGTGGGGTAAGTGACATGTCTCTTTCCCATCTCCGGAGACTTGAAGCCGAAGCCATTCATGTCCTTCGAGAAGTAGTCGCGACGTTTTCGAACCCGGTTGTCTTCTATTCGATCGGCAAGGACTCGTCCGTTCTCCTGCATCTGGCGATGAAGGCGTTCTTTCCGGCAAAGCCGCCCTTTCCCTTCCTGCATGTGGACACGACGTGGAAATTCCGGGAAATGATCGAGTTTCGCGATAGGATGGCGCGAGAACGCGACTTCAAACTTCTCGTCCATGTCAACCAGGACGGCGTCGAGCAGGGTATCAATCCCTTTACGCATGGGTCCAACCTGCACACCCACGTCATGAAGACGATGGCGCTGAGGCAAGCCCTCGAGAAATACGGCTTCGACGCGGCTTTGGCGGGAGCGCGGCGGGACGAGGAGAAGTCGCGGGCCAAGGAACGCATGTTCTCGATCCGCAACGCCCAGCACGGCTGGGACCCGAAGCGCCAGCGGCCGGAGATGTGGAAGACCTACAACACCCGCGTCGGTGCCGGTGAGACGATGCGGGTGTTCCCGCTCTCCAATTGGACCGAGTTCGATATCTGGCAATACATCCATCAGGAAAATATCCCGATCGTGCCGCTCTACTTTGCGGCGCGCCGGCCGGTGGTGAGCCGCGGCGGCATGCTGATCATGGTCGACGACGGCCGCATGCCGCTCGAACCCGGCGAAGAGGTCGTGGAGCGGATGGTCCGCTTCCGTACGCTCGGCTGTTATCCACTGACAGGCGCGGTCGAATCCGAGGCTGCCACGGTTCCGCACATAGTGCGGGAGATCATGACGGCGCGCACGTCGGAGCGGCAGAGTCGCCTGATCGACACGGACGAAGTCGCGGCGATGGAAAAGAAGAAGCGGGAGGGGTACTTCTGATGTCGCATATGCCTCCGATACCGCCGCACGACCTGGCGGCGCATCTCGCCGAGCACGACAACAAATCGATCCTTCGATTCATCACCTGCGGCTCCGTCGACGACGGCAAGTCGACGCTGATCGGGCGTTTGCTCTATGATGCGAAGCTGATCTTCGAGGATCAATTGGCCAATCTCGGACGCGTCGGCGCGGCGAACGGCAGTGAGATCGACCTGGCGCTGCTTCTCGACGGCCTTGAGGCCGAGCGCGAACAGGGGATCACCATCGACGTCGCCTACCGCTATTTCGCCACGGCGAAGCGCAAATTCATCGTCGCCGACACGCCCGGCCACGAGGAATATACCCGCAATATGGTGACGGGCGCCTCGACGGCCGATCTCGCCATCATCCTGATCGACAGCCGCCAGGGCATTCTCCAGCAGACCCGGCGTCATTCCTATATCGCCTCGCTGCTCGGCATCCGCCATGTGGTTCTGGCGGTCAACAAGATCGATCTCGTCGACTTCCGCCAGCAGGTCTTCGACGAGATCGCAACCGACTATCTGGCCTTTGCCAGGGAACTCGGCTTTGCCAGCATCCAGCCGATCCCGATCTCGGCGCGGTTCGGCGACAATGTAATCTCGGCCTCTGTAAACACGCCGTGGTACAAGGGGCTGGCACTCCTCCAATACCTGGAAACAGTGGATTTCGACCCACCCGCAAAGGAGCGGCCGTTCCGGTTTCCGGTCCAACTGGTGATGCGGCCGAACGCGGACTTCCGCGGCTATGCAGGCCAGGTTGCGTCGGGCCATATCTCCGTCGGCGATCCGGTGGTCGTCGCCAAATCCGGCCAGCGATCCACAGTCAAGGAGATCGTGACCTATGCCGGGAGCCGCGACGCGGCGGGGGAGGGGGAGGCCGTGACACTCGTCCTTGCCGACGAGGTCGATGTCTCGCGCGGCAACATGCTGGTCCCCCCTGCCGCGCAGCCGTACGTGGCCGACCAGTTCCAGGCGCATGTGATCTGGTTCGATGCAAGTCCGATGTTCCCGGGGCGGAGCTACATCCTCAGAACCGAAACCGACAGCGTCAGCGCAACGGTGACGACCCTCAAGCACCAGGTGAACATCAACAGCCTCGTCCGCGAAGCCGCGAAATCGCTACAGATGAACGAGATCGGCGTCTGCAACATCTCGACGCAGTCACCCGTCGCCTTCGACGCCTATAAGGACAACAGGGCGACCGGCAACTTCATTTTCGTCGACCGTGTGACAAACGCCACCGTCGGCGCCGGCATGATCGACTTCCCGCTCCGCCGCGCCGACAACGTCCATTGGCATGCACTTGAGGTGAATAAAAGCGCGCGCAGCGCGCTGAAGAACCAGCGCCCTGCCGTGCTCTGGTTCACCGGGCTTTCCGGTTCCGGCAAGTCGACGATCGCAAACGCGCTCGACCGCATCATGCATGCCCGCGGCAAGCACACCTACCTGCTCGATGGCGACAATGTGCGCCACGGGCTCAATCGGGATCTCGGTTTTACCGAGGAGGATCGTGTCGAGAACATTCGCCGCGTAGCGGAGGTGGCCAAGCTTATGGCCGATGCCGGCCTGATCGTTCTGGTGTCCTTCATCTCGCCGTTCCGCGACGAACGCCGCATGGCGCGCGAATTGATGGAAGAGGGCGAGTTCATCGAGATCTTCATCGACACGCCGATCGACGAATGAGCGCGGCGCGATCCGAAGGGGCTTTATCAGAAGGCTTTTGCCGGAAAGATCGCAAATTTCACCGGCGTCTCCTCACCCTATGAGGCGCCGGAGAACCCGGAACTCCATCTGAAGACGGTCAAAGAGGACCCGGTCGCCCTTGCGCTCAAGATCGTGGACTTTCTCGACAAATGGATGGAGGAGAAATGACACCCCTTTGCGAAGTCTTGGTACGAATAGCGCTCGATACGGGAGCGGCATTCTCTGATGTATCTACGAGGCCCCCGCCAAGGTGTCTTGCAAGGGCGTGCGGGTCCAACGTTCTTGAACACTGACGAGGCGTTCTTGAGTGCTCCTCATCACGGTCAAGGAGTCGTACTTCAGGCGTGCTCCAATGATCCTAGCCGGCAGATGGAACATTCTCGATGAAGCCGCGTGAAATCGTCGAAGAGTGGATTAGACGCTTCAACAGGCGTGACGCGGTCGCCCTTGCAGAACTGTATCGAGAAGATGCCCTGCACCTTCCAGCAAAGCAGCGTTCTGTCGAAGGTCGCTCTGCAATCCAGGAAATGTTTGAGCAGGATTTCGCGGTTGCGGGAATGACCTGCGTTCCAGAGGTCATATACGAAATAGGTGCTAGCGCAGTACTCGAATGGCGCGATCCATCCGGCCGGCGAGGATGTGGCGTCTTCGCTGTGCGCGATAGCCGCATCTCCTTTGCGTACTGGGACGAACGTGCATCCGTCCGGATGCAAAATCTTCCGATCCAGTGAAGGCCATTTGCCTTTCGATCGTGCGCTCTGTTTTCGTTTCAGGGACCATCTGTGGTCGGCAGCGTTCCGGTGCCCATTGTTCTTCTCAGCACCGGCGGCCGCTGCTTGCGTTCATCATCCATAACGAGAATGGGGTCCATCCATACAATCGATTTTACCGATCTCGCGTAATGCTGCATTGACGAAGACCTGGGCACTGAGGCCCGCCTGCACGACCAGACCTCCCAGTCGTGCATGATTCCAACACTGGATGGCCGGGATTGTAATCCGCTCCGTCCTCAATCATGTCCCGCTCCGGCCGTGGCCGGTAGGAGGAGGCGAACCAGGCTCCATTTTAGAGAAGCCGCAGGGGTAAGATGCCGATGCTCAGCGTTGTCATTGCGCACGACGAAAATGTCCTCAATTCCGACGACGTGTGCACGCCGGTTGTTCTTTTGCCTCGGCCAAGGGCGGCGGAGTCTTCCCTGGTTTCTTCTCAAAAATCGTCGTCGAGCTCCGTAGTTGCATGCTGAGGCGCTGGAACTTTCCCCTGATGTCCTGCAAGCGCAGGCCGTGTCGCTCGAATCCCTGGTTCTTCGGTGTCCCGAACGACAAGGTGTCGAAAGTGCACTTCTGGTTCAATTTCAACATAGAGCATCAAGCGAGGCGCCACAGAAATGAATGACAATGCTCTTCTGGCTTTCGCTGTAACGCTCGGGCTCTTTGTCGGCGCTGCTGGCACAAGGCTTGTTGTGTCGTTGATCTTCCCCTCTGCCCAGTCCCAGACTTTGGGGCGTCGTCGGAGGCTGAAGCACTGTGGTCTACCGCATCTCACCCTGCTTTCCCATTGGAACCGGAAGCACAAAATCGCGCATGCGACAGGCCAATGTGTGCTCGCACAGATCCCGACTTCGCTAGGTCAGCATGCCCCCTCAGGTGGTGCAGGCTGATGAGATCGGCGGCTTTGCCCGGCGTCCGTCGAGTGGGTGGCGGCAATCACGATTCAAAGCCGCTCTGCAGCCGGCTTTAACGTCACCTGCCCATTCTTCTATGCAGTCAGCTCGATCGTGCTCATGGCCCTTCATTTCTTTTGCTTAAAACGAATTCCATGTCGGAAGCGGATACGCTGGGAAGAAGGCAAGCTTTTGCCTGCCAAGCCTCGTCACCCTTCTCGACACCTCGCGACGGGTAGATGAAGACATGCGCTTCAAGGGCCTTGATCTAAATCTCCTCGTCGCACTCGACGCCCTGATGGCGGAGCGTAATCTCACGGCGGCGGCACGCACCATTAACCTGAGCCAGCCGGCCATGAGCGCGGCCGTCGGCAGGTTGCGCACCTATTTCAATGACGACCTTTTTACCATGGTTGGCCGCGAACTCGTTCCGACCCCGCGTGCGGAACGGCTCGCGCCCGCAGTGCGCGAGGCCCTGCTTAACATCCAAATCTCCATCATTTCCTGGGAGCCGTTTTGCCCAGCCCAATCGGATCGCTGCTTCAAAGTCATTCTTTCCGATTACGCCGCGCTCGTCTTTTTTGAAAAGGTCGTGAAGCGTGTCGCCCGGGAGGCGCCCGGCGTCTGCTTCGAGTTGCTGCCTCTCGCCGACAACTACGATGATTGCCTGCGGCGCGGTGAGGCTGATTTCCTCATCTTTCCGGAATTGTTCATGTCGGGCGCGCATCCTAGGGCGACACTGTTCGAGGAAACTCTCGTGTGCGTGGGCTGTCGCACGAACAAGCAACTGTCAGAGCGACTTACATTCGAGAGATACATGTCGATGGGGCACGTTGTAGTGAAGTTCGGAAATGCCCGGACGCCTTCCATTGAGGAATGGTATTTGCTTGAGCACGGGCTTAAGAGACAGATCGAGGTTGTCGTGCAGGGCTTTAGCATGGTTCCGTTCATGCTTTCAGGGACCCAGCGCATAGCGACGATGCCCTTACGCCTTGTCAAGCAGCTCGCAAAAACTATTCCCCTGCAGATCGTAGAACTTCCGCTACCAATGCCCGCATTCAACCAGGCCGTCCAATGGCCCGCCCTCCACAATAGCGATCAGGCGAGCCTCTGGATGCGAGACGTGTTGTTTCAGGAGGCATCCCGCATGGCCTCCCCACGTGAGGTAATGAGACGTCTCAGACTACCCTAGCACGCTACCCTCCCCACCTTAGTCTCAATAGCCGAGATTATCGACGTCCACGGCAAATGCGCCTGCAACGTCGCTCAAGTATCCGCCGCCCGATGGACGCCTTATGGATGCTTCGTTTCCGCAGCACTCCTTGGCTGCACTTTTCTCATTCGACAAGCCGAGCCGCAGCTTCGCCAGTCGGCACGTCGATGAGCGTGATAGCGCTTGCTGCAAGGAAACGGCGTTCGTTGTTGGTCAGCGCTGCCGCATCGAGCACCGCAAAACGTGGGCCGTTGGAGCGCTTCATGATCTGTCGGGCGTAGGTGCGCAGCATCTGGTCGTTGAAGCGGCAGCCGATGAAGAAGAAGCCCCTATTGGTGCGCCGCTCCTTCACCGCTTCAGGGATCGGCGTCTGAATATCTATCTCGGTCAGCACTTCGACATAGTCGGAATCTGAGACGAGAAAATTTGCCGCCGGCCTGACGCTGCCGTGAGGCGTGTAGAGAACCGTCTTTGCCGCCGATCCCATTCCGAGTTCCCTCCCGGACAAATCGTAGGTTTTCGTCCAGATGTCGCCGTATCCGGTTGCTCTGGTGACGCCTTGTATCTCAACCACATCCGTTCGATCAGTCTCAGCAAGGGCCGCCCGCATTGTTGCGTCGTACCAGCTATCGATGATGAGGGAGAGGGGCAGCGTTGCGAGCCAGGCATGCAGAATGGTCGGCGCCACCGGCGATGCGAATATATCGGCCATCCAGGTTTGAAGCGTCCGGCGATGCCGGCGCTGTTCAATGAATTGCGCGACCGACCACATATTGGTGCGTATTCTGGAAGGGGCTGGCGCCCGCGTGTTGAGTGCCGCCGCGACGGCTTCCGGCTCATGCGGTACAGTCGGCGCCGCAGAGCTCAGCCGTAGTAGACCCGGACCGAGATAGGGAACGATCGCATCGGCGGCGAGTGCTTCCTTCAGCAGATCAAGCCGCTTTTCCGCATCGCTGTTGCGCAAAAAAGGGAGACGGTCGGGGGTGGTCACGATGGTATTCATGCTGCTTCCTCTTGCCGCCTATCCTGACCTATCTGCAGCATCAGTCGTCGTCGAAAATCCTCCTGGCCTCGACGGTGATCGGCAGGCGCGTATCGCGCGGCAGGTCAGGGAGGGCGAGCCGCCAGCCGTTCTTGAGCGTTACAGCCCCTCCCCACAGGTCTTCATTCTCGACCTTGATGATCGGCTCCTCGAGATCCTTCTTAGGAACATAGGCCGACAAGCCGGCGCTGGTTCTGCGGATCATTACCTTCATCGTGCTGTTCCTTCGCTGACGACAGTGGCGGCTTTCTCAGTGCTCGTCAGTTCACGCGCCCGCATGCCGACAACGGTGCCGCGATCGATCCATTCGACGGCATAGATGTAGAACTGCTGCAGAAAGGTACCGATGTCGCGCACATAGCCTTCGTCGCCTTTCCGCACCAGGTTTTCCCCGATGGTTTTGCCCGGATAGGTGCCGTCATTCTTTACGTGGCGTGTAGCACGGACCCGCTGACCGGGCATGAAGAGCGGCGGCTTGCGGATCTCGACCTCCTGTTCGCGTGACAGGTCCATTGCGTTCTTTCGGTTTTGGACTGCATGATATCGATAAACGGGTGCAACGAGCGCCGGGGGGATATCCCGACTATGCTGGAGCGGGAACGCAGGTCTTTGGCACTGGACATACGAAGGCACATTGCTGCAACTCGAAAGCTCCCTTGCATTCGGTGCACTTGTTCGGATCGATCACGTAGGCCTCGCCCTTGAACTTGATCGCGCCGGAGGGACATTCGAACTCGCAGGCGCCGCACTGGGTGCATTGGGATGCAATGATTTTGAAGGCCATTTTCAGCTCCTCGTTCGGTTGGAATCCGGGCTCAAGCAGTGGCCGTAAGTGGTTCGGCCCCAAACTCTTCGGCATAAAGTGCGCTGATGGCCGTCTCGATGTAGTCATAGCCATAATCGTCAATTGCTCGGATTCCGGCTTCCCTGAGCTGATCGTTGGGGCAATCTCCGATTTTGGCGCACAGGACGATATCTATGCCTTCGAGCGCGGCGATGAGGGTTTCGAGCGCATGCTCCTCACCAAAGCCGCCGCGGCAATACTGCTCTACCTTGCGATGCCCGACGAAGTTGATACCACTCGCCGACGCTTCATAGACCTGGAATTCCTTTGCATGTCCGAAGTGTTCATTGATTCGGCCGCCGCCCTTCGTTGCCACTGCGAAAAGAAGCGGTCCGTTCGAGCCCGCCGCTTTGATCACTCCGATCGCCTCCTTCTTGGCAGCCACGTGATCGCCTCGCTCGCGAGCCACCACCTCCCGATAGGCCTCGCGCTTGCTGGCGTCGTAGCCGACCTCATCCGGGATCTGATCGACGGTAAATTCCTGACCGCGATCCTCCCCGAGCAGGCCGACTGCATCGGCCCGGCACTGCCGACAATGGCGCATCAGCTTCGCACCCCCATCAAGACGATCTTGAAGGGCCTTCAGTTCGGCCGCCCGCGGGCCGCGCTGCCCGGTCAGGCCATAATGCGTGCCATGCGCCGGGTCGGAAATCAACGGCATCACGTTGTGCAGGAACGCGCCGCGATCCTTGACCCATCTGTTCACCTCGATGAGGTGCTCGTCGTTGACGCCGGGGATCATAACCGAATTGACCTTGGTGAGGATGCCCCGCGCCGTCAGCATTTCCAGACCCAGCATCTGCCGCTCATGTAGGATTTTGGCGGCTTCTAGCCCGGTAAAGCGGCGGTGGTCATGAAAAATCCATGGGTATATCTTCGCGCCGACTCTCGGATCGACCATGTTGATGGTGATCGTCACGTGATCAACATTCATGTCAGCAAGCTCGCCGACATGGTCGGGCAGCGCTAGACCGTTGGTTGAAAGACACAGCTTGATATCGGGGATCTCTCTGGCCACCCGTTCAAATGTTGCCTTTGTCTTCTTCCAGTCATAACAGGCATCGCCTGGTCCGGCGATGCCGAGCACGGAAAGCTGCGGGACTTCATTGGCGACCGCAACGACCTTTCTGAGCGCCTGGTCAGGCGTCAGCTTTTCCGAGACGACCCCTGGCCGGCTTTCGTTGGCGCAGTCATATTTACGATTGCAGTAGTTACACTGGATGTTGCAGGCTGGTGCGACCGCGACGTGCATGCGCGCGAAATAGTGGTGCGCTTCTTCTGAATAGCAGGGATGGTCCTTGATCTTCTCCCAGACAGCCGGCTCGACGTCGTGCGGCTTTGCGGACGTACCGCACGATGAGGCGGCGCAAGCACTGGACTTCGCTGTGGCCAGCAGTTGGTTCATGGTTGTCGTGCTGGTCAGGCTCTTGAGCGAAATCATTGGTGGGGACATTGAAGGCTCCGTTGCTGCTTAACGTCGCGGTTCAAAAAGCAAGCGCCATGCCAATGAAAAGAGCTGATTTTTTCAACGGATTAGCTATTTTGTCCGGTTCCCTCCATTTGCGACCCGACATAGATTTGTCAGGCATTCGACAATAGACAGACACCGGTAAGATGGCGCTCGCCTCAAGCGCGGCGGGAGGAGGGCAGGTCGTGTCACCAGGGCTTAGAACTTCTTCACCTCGATTTGATGCCGGCGGAGAGCATAACCAACCTGACGTGGCGTGAGGCCGAGGAGGCGAGCCGCTTTGGCCTGAACCCACCCGGATTTCTCCATCGCGTCGATCAGCCGTTCCCGCTCGGTCAGACGCGCACCGATTGCGGGGCAGGCAGGATCGTTCGGATCGCAGGCTTTGGAGGAGACCTCGCCGAGAGCGGCGCCGGCGCGCCTGGCCGCGAACGGGGATCCAGCCGACATTGTGCTCTCTCTGGCGAGCTCATCGATGGCATTGTCGCCGATAGAACCGTCAGCTCCCTTCCACAGACGCGCAGAGAGGCACTGGCTGTTCTTGCAGGCGAAATCCAACGGACCGATGGTCCCTGACTGCGCGAGAGTTGCCGTCCGTCGCACGCAGTTTTCAAGCTCACGGACGTTGCCGGGGAAGCGGCACTGCGAGACCAGGTCAAGCGCCGACGGCGCGAATGTAAGTTCGCGGCCATTCTCCTTGTTGAATCGCTTGAGGAAAACTTTCGCAAGACGAGAAATGTCGCCGGGTCGATCCCTGAGCGGCGGCAATACAATTGGCACTACATTGATGCGGTAATAAAGATCAGCCCTGAACTCGCCATTGGCGACAGCCATTTCGAGATTCTTGTTGGTGGCGCATATGAGACGAACGTCGACCTTTAGTGTTCTGGTGCCGCCAACCCGCTCCAATTCACCTTCCTGCAAGACGCGCAACAGCTTGGCCTGAAATACAGGGGAGATCTCGCCGATCTCGTCAAGCAACAGTGTTCCGCCGTTTGCCAGTTCGAAACGGCCCGCGCGCTGTGAGATAGCTCCGGTGAAGGCACCCTTCTCGTGGCCAAAGAGCTCCGACTCCAGAACAGTTTCAGGCAGTGCGGCGCAGTTCAATTTGATGAAAGATTTCGTCCTTCGAGGTGAGAGCTCATGGATGGCCTGTGCAAAGGCTTCCTTGCCGGTGCCGCTTTCGCCCCGCAGGAGTACCGTGGTATTGGTGGGGGCCACGGCCGAGACGGTTGCGAGCACCTCCTTCACAGCGGCACTTTCCCCGACGATCCAATCGATTTTGGCAGGCAGACGCCCGCCGACGTCGTTTCTCTTACCGACGTCAGATTTCTCGCCTCTGCGTTGCTCCTGCGTGAACCGCTGACGATCCAGGCCAAAGGCGCGATGGAGCGAGATGCTCTGGCCGACAAGGTTGGCAACCATTGTGAGAAAGCCTACGTCCTCGTCATAGGTGAGGTTAGTGGCGTCGTCACTGACACGAACGATCGATAGTGTTCCAAGAATTTTGCGCTCGGCCTTTACTGGAACGCCGATAAAGGCACCTGGTATGGTGCCGCCGCTCGAAGACGTCAGATCACCCTGATAGAGCTCCGACGTGCTGGGATCCTCTATGACGACCGGCGCCCCGGTAGCAACGATTTCGTCTATTGCGGCCTGCGATATAACTCGGCCGCCGCCGGATTGAGGTGAGGGTGTATTGCCCGCAGTCGCGATAATTTCGGGCTCGGTTCCATCTTCCAGGATGACGATTGCTCCGTAACGCATTTCCACCATGGAGGAGAGGATGTTCACGACATTGGTGAGCGTGATCTCCAGCCGGGTGGGCGCGGTCAGGACTTTCGATATCTGGTAAATTCCGCTGACGAAGATATTCCCCTTGGTTTTTTTGGCTGATTCAGACCGCCTTCCTTCGGGGAACGCACCGTGCAGCATTTGAGCCATTGAAACTCCTCACTGGTTGTCAGGTGCTCCTCCCAAGCGACCTTTTCCTCTGAACTCTGGAAGCATAGGACTCCAAGGTCCTCCTGTGCAAGTTTTTCGACAACCTAAACAAGCGAATGCTGGTTCCGATACGCGCGCGCGAGCCTCGTCATCCAAACTTGAAGAGGACGCCGTAGCCGCCTCGCGGGTAATTCCACTCGATCTCACCACTAGCCTCGCACAGGACCCTGCATGTGCCGCATTCCATGCAGCCGTCGGCGGTGATCTCCACTTGGCCGTTGTCATTCAACTCATAGCATTTGGCCGGGCAGATGCTCGTCAGGGCGAAGAGATTCGCGCTCGGCCACTGGTGCGGTCGCACTTTGATGTGCGGGCGTCCTGAGTCGACAACATAGCGGTTCTGGTAGAGCTTGTCCTCTACGCGTAAGTTGGTGACTGCAATCGTCATCTCATCCTCCTTCAGCGCCAGGCGAGTGCCAAGCGGACCGCGTCACTAACGAGCCCCCACCGCGAACGAGCCTTGATGAAGGCGGCCGTGGTTGCCCGTTCCTTGTCGAGCTTCGGGGTGCTGTCGACACGCATGAAAGTCTGCGCTGCCTGCGACAGCAACTGCGGATAAGTCGTGAAGAAATTCCGGGAATTCGTGTGAAGAAGGGCAGGCATATCCTTATATTTCCTCATGTCTTTGATGACGAAGGACTTGTCCAGCATTGACTTGTAGAGGGCGAGGTTTTCCTTCGTCATTGGCCGCCCGCCTTTCTTGACCAGGAAGATAGCCTCACCGGCGAGGCGCCCCGACGTCATGGCGAGGTTGGATCCCTCGCGGTGCACCGCATTGTTGAGCTGCGCTGCGTCGCCTACGACGACCCAGCCGTTGCCGAAGAGCTGCGGGATGGCCTTGTACCCACCCTCCGGAATGAGATGAGCGGCATATTCCTTGACCTCCGAACCCGCGATCAGCGGCTGGATGGACGAATGTTTCTTGAAGCTTTCGAGCAGCTCATAAGGGCTCTCCATTGTCGCGGCAAAGTCAGATACAAGGCAGCCGATGCCGATCGAGATCGACTCTTTGTTGGTATAGAGGAAGGCGAGTCCGGCCATGCTGCGGGAAATGGTGCCGGCTGCCTCGATCACGCAGCCTTCGTTTGCCTTCAGGCCGAACCGCTGGTCGATCACCTCTTCGGGCAGGAAATGCATCTCCTTTACAGCGAGCGCCACGTTTTGAGGCTTTGGTGTTTCACGCAGGCCAGCCCGCGTGCCGAGAAGCCCATTGACCCCTTCTGCAAGAACGACCACGTCCGCAAGGATCATGTCGCCGATGCGGTCGGTAAGAACGCCGATCACCTTTCCGTCGCCGTCGCGGGCGAGCTCCGTCACCGTCGTCTCGCAAAGAACCGTGGCTCCCGCCTCGCGCACCTTGCGCGAAAACCACTTGTCGAACTGGGCGCGAATGACCGTATAGCGGTTGTGTCTTGACTCATTGAAGTCATCCGACCGGTACTGCATCCCGATGTGGGATGTGTCGTCCATCATCCAGAACCGCTGCTCGATCAGATGCCGCTCCAATGGCGCATCATCCCGAAAGTCCGGGATGATTTTCTCCAGCATGTTCGAGTACATGATGGCGCCCTGGACATTCTTGGAACCCGGGTATTCGCCGCGCTCCAGCTGCAGCACCTTGAGGCCGCGGCTCGCCATCGTGTAAGCGGCCGCGTTGCCGGCCATACCGGCCCCGATAACTATGGCGTCAAACTTTTCCTCGCTCATGGCCCGTATTCCTCAGTTCGCAAGCTTGTCGCGAC
Source organism: Sinorhizobium sp. NG07B (assembly GCF_002532005.1). Classification (NCBI taxonomy): domain Bacteria; kingdom Pseudomonadati; phylum Pseudomonadota; class Alphaproteobacteria; order Hyphomicrobiales; family Rhizobiaceae; genus Sinorhizobium; species Sinorhizobium sp. NG07B. The sequence goes on from NZ_NWTD01000012.1 coordinate 81,273, forward strand.
TGTGCGGCGACAGCCGATGGGTGAAGACTTCCGTCAACGACGGCAGGAAGCGGATCGCATCGGTTACGACGCCGAGGTGAGCGAAATCGAAGATCGGCGCGTTCGGGTCGGTATTGATCGCTACAATGAGATCAGCTCCCCCGACGCCAACCCGGTGCTGGATGGCGCCCGATATTCCGGCCGCTATGTAGAGCTTCGGCCGGATAGTCTTGCCCGTCTGGCCGATCTGCCGATCAGCCGGCATCCAGCCCTTCTGGACCAGCGGGCGCGAACAGCCATATTCGGCCCCAATCACCCGTGCGAGATTTTTCACGAGCTTCAGGTTCTCCGCCGCACCGAGACCAAGGCCCCCGGCAACCACGACGTCGGCATAGGCGAGGTTGGCGTTCAACGACTGGCCGTCGGACAGGAAGCCGAGTGCCTTGGTGACGATCTCTTCCTCGGCCATAGGCACTTCGTGTTGAATGACACGACCGACCGGCTTGTTCATTCGCTCCGGCATGGCCATTACCCTTGGCCGCACTGTGGCCATCTGCGGGCGGCAGTTGAGCGTGTAGATCGTGCAGAGCAGGGAGCCGCCGAAAGTCGGCCGTGTCGCGGCAAGCGAGCCGTCGGTGTCCACATCGAGTTCGGTGCAGTCGGCGGTTAGCCCTGTCAACAGGGTCGTCGCCACGGAGCCCGCAAGATCGCGGCCGAGCGTCGTCGCACCTAAAAGCAGCACCTCCGGTTTATAGGTCTCGACAAGATCCGTCATTGCTTTGGTGAAAGGCTCGTTGCGATAGTCGGCGAGCAGAGGTGCCTCGACGATGTAGGCAAGGTCGGCGCCATATGCGAAGGCCTCGGCGACGGCATGCCAGGTAGCCTCCCCCGGCGGTCCTAGAACGACGCCGGCGAGCTCGACGCCCAGCTTGTCAGCGAGCTTGCGGCCTTCGCCGAGCAGCTCGAAGGAGACCGGATGAACCTGGCCGCGTTCCAGCTCGATGAAGACCCAAACGTGCCGATAATCCTTGAAATGCTCGGGGAGCTCCTTCTTCATGCCGGCCCGGCCAGCGGCTGGAGGAGGGGTGTCTCGTTTCGTGTCCAAAATCGGCTCTCCTGCCTTCAATCGTCGCCGTCGAAGGCGAGTTCGTCTTCCAGCGCCGGCTGGCGCGAGAAGATCCCGGCGATCAACTCTTCAGCAAGATCGCGGGGCGTCTTTTCGGTGGTATCGATCTGCTCTGCCTTTTCGTCCCGCGCAGTAGGGGCAAAGACGCGTTTGACGACGGTTGGAGAACCGCGCAGGCCGCATTTGGTGAGGTCCTCAATGCCGGCGTCGGCCGCGTTCCACTTCACGATCTGGCTGCGCGCGGCGCGGAGCGCGTCGTCGAGCGAGCCGCGGCGGATCTCGTTGGTGCCTTCCAGCATGGTGATGAGGCACGGGAGCTTGCTCATCAGCGTCTGCGTGCCTCCTTCCGAGCGGCGCTCCACTGTGATCGCGCGCGCATCGAGATCGATCGAGACGATCTTCGCGACGTAAGTGAGCTGCAAAAGGTCGAGGCGCTTGGCGATGCCGGGCCCAACCTGGGCGGTGTCGCCGTCGATCGTCTGCTTGCCCGTGAAGACGATGTCAGGCATACCGAAGGTCTCTCCGATCTTCGCAATGGCCTGAGAAAGAGCGAATGAGGTCGCCAGGGTATCGGAGCCGGCAAAATACCGGTCGGTCAAAAGGACGGCGCGGTCGGCGCCGTAAGTGAGCGCCTTGCGCAATGCGTCCTCTGCCATGGGCGGCCCCATGGTAAGCACAGTGACCTCGCCGCCATGGCAGTCGCGCAATCTGAGGGCCTCTTCAAGGGCGAACAGGTCATAGGGGTTGATGATGGTTGGCACCCCCTGACGCATGATCGTGTTCGTCACCGGATGGACTCGTATCTGTGCGGAGTCCGGCACCTGCTTGATACAGATTACGATGTGCATAGCGGTGTCTTACTCCCTCCAATTTGTATGGCGCGCATGGAACTCATCTGCTTGGTAGCATCATTTGTGCCAGACGCTCCGCCCTCTCCTATACGTTTGAAAGGAATGTAGATTTCCGGACAAGAGGTGTTTGCGCCGTGACTGATTGTCGGATTCTGGACAGCATCTTGTCGCAACTGCGACGGGCTCATTCCCTCCCGAACGGTTTCAGGACTAAGTCTAACGGGACAAAGGCGCGGACCGGTGTGGTGGGATTGTCCGGATCATGATCCTTGAGCACCTTGAAGACCCGGTGCTTAAGGGGGGATGAAGTCGCGAAATCCTCGTAGGCCCGTTCGAGCATGGCGTGGGCCCGGGCCGCAATCACCTGATCGGGCAGGCCGGAGAAGTCCTCTTCGGCGAGGTATTGGCCCATACGCTTCATGATGTGGAGTCGCGAGACGTCGAGCACTTTCGGGTCATATGAGACGCCAAGCACCGCAAAGAACTCCTCTGCAGCCGACAGGCCCTTCAGCCGCGCGAGGATGTCATTGGTATCAATATGGTCAGTCCTATTAGAGCACTTGCACATTGCATTCTCCCGGGGTCGACAAAAAGGTGGTTTCGAGTGCTGCTGGGCTGACGTAAGTCCGAGCGCCAGCGAACGATCGGCGAGGTTTGCCACACGAAACATACGGGCGGCGCTGGAACCGGTAAGCGCGCCGGAGCGCGACTGGGCGGAACTCTGCGGCTCATGCTCATTGGAGACCACGGAACGCCTCTTCACCGCGCACCGGCTGCCATATGGACGAAACTGGTGGAGTGAAATGACATCGCCCGGCTCACTCGCTTCCAAGGTATCGGTCTGACGCTGCACGACACAGTTCGTCGTAAAGCTTGACCAGTTGGGTTTCAGTGATGGTCGATTTGATCTTGGACGCCTGGGAGCGGACGCGGGAGAGGATCGCGGCTGTCAGATCCGGGTCAAGTTCGCGCCCTTTTCCTTTCAGCACATGTGCAATGGCAGTGGCGTCGGAATGCTTGCCGATGACAATCTGGCGGTGGCGGCCAACGAGAGCCGGATCGAGCCCTTGGCAAGGGCCGGGCGCCTTGAGCTCTGCTACATCCAGGCCGGTTTCATGAGTGAAGATATCTGCGCCGACCACCGGGTTGATGGCTGGTATCCGACGACCGATAACGCGCGCCACGTGGGCGGCGAGCTCGGGTAACGCTTTGAGAGCAATGCCGGTATTTTCGCCCTCGAGCACAGCCAGTGCAGCAGCGACCTCTTCGAGCGCGGCATTGCCGGCGCGTTCGCCCAGACCGCCGACGGTGACGCAGGCATGACGCGCCCCCGCGCGGATCGCCGCCAGTGTGTTGGCGGCAGCAAGGCCGAAGTCGTTGCGGCCATGAAATTCCAGATCCATCAGGAACTGTGACGCCAACTCGGAGACAAGATCGAACGTCGAAAAGGGGTCGAGAACTCCGATCGTGTCGGTCAGCCTGACGCGGCTTGCGCCTGCGCGCCCAGCCGTTTCGATTACATGGGCGAGATGAGCTCGATCGGCGCGCGATGCATCCTCGCATTCCACTGCCACGAAGAGGCCTCGGTCGGCTGCGCGCCCGACCATCCTCTCGACGATTTCAAGCGCTCCTACCCGATCAAGGCCGTGCTTGCCGCTCAGTTGGATGTCCGATGCGGGCAGGGACAGATTGACGGCGGGCACCCCGCATTCAATTGCTGCGTCGAGATCCTCTGACGTCATCCGGCACCAGGCCACGAGCCGGACGGGGAGACCCAATGCGACCACCGCGCGAATCGTTTCGATCTCGTCGGGGCTGATGCTTGGGCTGCCGATCTCGATCTCCCAGACGCCGGCTGCAGCGAGCGACTCGGCCAGTCCCAACTTTTCTGCCGTGGTGAAGGCGACGCCAGGAGCCCGCTCACCGTCGCGCATGGTCGTATCGTTGAGAAAGATCTGCCGTTTCATGAACCGGGGCCGCCTCTTCCCCTCAGCGAAGATCAGATCGTCGGGTTTCCGGAGTCGATCCAGACCGGGGTATGTCGCGCAACTTCTCGACTATCCCGGGTATCACCTCGAGCACCCGGTCCACATCCTCCTCGTTGTTGTGGCGTGAGAAGGAGAAGCGGATTGTCCCCTGTGCCGCGCTATCAGGGTAGTTCATTGCCTTCAAGACATGGCTCGGTTCCGGCGAGCCGGAGCTGCAAGCGGAGCCGGAGGAACAGGAAATCCCGTAGCGACTGAGGAGAAACAGCATGCCATCGGCTTCGACCTGGTGGAAGGAGATGCTCGCAGTATTCGGCAAGCGCTCCAGCGGGTCGCCGGTGACGACGGCGTAGGGAACACGCTGGAGAACACCTTTCTCCAAGCGGTCTCGCAGCGATTTAACCCGTGTGTTCTCATCGTCCATGAATTTCAAGGCGAGTTCGGCTGCCTTGCCGAGCCCGACTATGCCAGGCGTATTCTCTGTACCCGCACGCCTGCCCCTTTCCTGGTGCCCTCCCTTGATCAGCGAGCGGAAGGGCACGCCACGCCTTATGTAAAGTGCGCCGCTCCCTTTCGGGCCGTGCAGCTTGTGGCCTGAGAGCGAAAGCAAGTCGATTGCAGTTGACTTGAGGTCGATTGGAACCTTGCCGACGGCCTGGACTGCGTCGGTATGAAAAAGGGCGCCGACCTCCTTTGCTAGATTTGCGAGTTCGATTGCGGGAAAGATCGTACCCGTTTCGTTATTCGCCCACATGATCGAGACGATTGCCACGCGCGGGCTGAGCGCAGCCTTGTACGCGTCGAGGTCAAGCCTGCCAAGGCGATCAACTGGGATCCTATGTACCTTGACGCGGCGTGTCTTCTCAAGATCCGCGCAGAGCGTTAGCACGGCCGGATGCTCGACAGCGGAAGTCACGATCTCCTTGCGCTCAGGCATCACCTCAAGCGCCGAAAGGATCGCTGCATTGTCGCTTTCCGTCCCGCCTGAGGTGAACGCGATCTCGGAATCGAACTCTGCGCCGATCAGCGCTTGCAGCTGCCGGCGCGCTTTTCTCACAGCCACGCCGGCGGAGGAGCCAAACGCGTGCGTTGAAGAAGGATTTCCAAATTGATCCGTGAAGAAAGGCAGCATTTCTTCAACCACTTCAGGATCGACACGTGTCGTTGCGTTGTTGTCGAGATAGATGGATCTCATGGACGCATTCTCGGCCAGCGGGGAGCAACGTGAACATTTGTGTGCTCGACCCCATTGGTTGCGCGTGCGATCAATGGTGACCGAGGCGACCAGACACGCGACCGAGGCTCGCGGTGAGCTGAGGGAGCCTGAACACCGCTGACATCACGAGTGTCGCGGTCACGGCAGGTCTCAGGTGAATGCATCCCCTTGACAGTGTTGCGATTTGGATTTGCATCGACGGGGGTCTTTGTTTTGCGCACACGCCTTCTCTCACGCAGTGAGGGCTTCGGTGAACATTGCTGCACGGCCCCCGACAAACATTTCCTCCAATGCTTTGGGAGACGTGACTCCGTTGCCACGAGGCTTCGTGTCGTGAGTGACTTGCCGGCTGGTGGTGAGACAGTTGGGGCGGATGTCCTGATGATCACCCCTTCATCAACGCTGAAGCTTTTGCACGCTGGGGCGCCTCGCTCGCGAGGCCAGATGCGGCCCATACCGCGGAATCTGGCCTTTGCATCAATTCGCATTGCGGGACGGTGCATCCCCTCCTGCAGCATCCTGTCAATAAACCCTGCCGTCTCCCGATGCGTGAGGCGACACGCGTCGCCGGCAGTCGTCCCGACGATGCGGTCGGCAAATTCCGACAAGACGGCGATCGCAGAGCTGCAGCGCAACAAATGGGATTTCGCGGCAGTGATCGCTTCCGCACCGGGATCGACTCTTGTCATCAGGTCAAGCCTATTGCCGCAGGAGATGGCGCCGACCTTAGTGACCTCAGGAACGCCGGCCTTCACCTCGTCGAAGAAATATCCTTCGACCATTTCGCAATTGTTTCCCATGGCTCTTCTCACTTGTGGCAGGTGATCAGCCAAAGGACTTTCCGCACGCACAGGTCTCCTGCGCGTTTGGATTGTCGAAAACAAATCCGGAGGATTCGCCCCCCGTGACGAAGTCGACGGTCATGCCAGCGACTTGCAATTGCGATGCGACGTCTACGAACACCTTTACTCCGTCGGCCTCAATCACGGCGTCGTCCTCGCGCGGCGAGCTTTCCAGCCCCATCAGGTATTTGAAGCCTGCGCAGCCGCCCGCCTGGATCATGATGCGAAAACCTTCCACCGGCTCGGCGGCTCGCGAAAGAGCAGCTTTCATGACGGCGACGGCATTCTCGGTGAGCGTGATCATGCGTTGGGTTCCCTTCGACGGATGCGTTCGGCGGGCAATCACGCATCTGCCGTGCCAACGAAAAACCGTTTGCAAACAACGTAACGCCTCTGACATTTGTGTCCGATGTCCGACATCGTCACACATGGGACACAAACCGGTCGCCGGCCAAGACTTTGCAACAAAGTACGGTTTTGGGGTTTGCCTGAACTGCTGGACTGTGCCTCGGCTCGCCCTCCGCCGCGCGGTCAAGTCATCCTCGACGGGTTGCTGCAGCTTGTGCCGGACGTCACGAGATGCACTTTCTCGCGCCGGCACTTGCTACCGGCTGACGTCGCAACACCCTGCGCAAGATCATGAGCGTAATCCGGCGAGATCGGCTGAAAAGCTGCGCTGCGTGCGCCTGTGTTCGCACTGTTATGACCTGTTTCCGGCCTTGGAAAGAACGCAATTTCCTCACCTGGTTGAGGGTTAGTGCGGAAGAACGCCTTGCCGTCGGGGCTTGCGCCCCCGGCGGTCTGGCTGCAGAGATGCGAGCGAAGGCCCGTCAGGTGCGACAGGCACTGCTGGAAGGCTAGCAGAGACCTGGTGTGCCGCGCGGCGGGCGTGAGCATGGACCTCTTCACTCAACGGCTTCGAGCGTCTCGAAGTGAAACGGGCCGCGTACGCCGGTAGAAAAGCGTTCGGCCGCGTTGAGCGCTATCGCCAACCTTTCCTGAGGCGGAGAGTGGGCCGATGCGAAAAGCGCGCCCAGTGCGATTTGTTCGCCGCATCCACAGGCGTCGTAGCCATCGGCCGCCTCGCCGACCTGATAGTCCGTGCAGATTTTGAAGAGCCGTCCCTGATAGCCGACGAGGAAGGTGCCACCGCTCTCAGCTTCGTTGCGCTTCTGTGCGAAGCCGCCATCTTGAAGGCATCGGCGAAGCGCGTTCACAAACTCAGTTACCATAAACGCGTAGACATCTGTTTTGGCATGCCTTTCCGGCGGATCGAAGGAGTGTGCCAACAGCTGGCCCAATCTAAAGGAGCTCGTAAATCCGAAGATGAAGTCTTGCTTGCGGAAGACCTTGCGATCGGCCCGGATGGTAAGCGATCGGCCGTCCGAACCAGCGCTGTCGCCGCCGATGTGAACTGACCCATTATCAATAAGACCGACAATGCATGTCATCTGCTGCTGCTCCTCCTCATGTGGTCTGTGCCCGGGCTACTGTAGAACTGTTGCGGCAAGCAGCTCGACCGAGCCCTAGCGCCTGCCTCGGGGATTATGTGCAAGGATTGTACCAAGCAGCGCCCAGGCTTGCGCAATCGGTGGCAGATTGTTCGACGGTCTTCTTCGGCCGTCTTCGGTATCAGGGATGATCGCCACACTGGCAGCGCTGGAGGTGCTCGCGCCTAGAGGCGATGACAGCTGTACACAGTGCAAAAGGAGCGGCGGATGTCGGGTTTTGTCGATTGCGAGACAAGTAGCTCAATCACTTCCTGCTGTAGTCTCATTGAAGTTATTGAACGAAGCCCAGAAAATCAGCTCCGACAGCTTTGCTACGCAGCTGGCATGACTTTTGAAGATCCCTTGTCACAAGGCGGCGAGTGCCGACCGATATGACGTCCATCGATGGGAACGGAAGGACAAGCGGCATGTCAGATCTGCGTCAGATGCGCATTTTTTCGGGGATGGGCGTCACCCGTGGAATGCGAATATCCTACCGGTCCAGTCGGCAGCAACACTCACAATCGCCCGACGGTGGCGGATGGCCGCGTATGGACCTCGAGATGGATTTCGACGAACATGTGCTTGCCTGTGTTCTTTCGCGAGCGCTCGAGGAGATCGAAGCCGGTGAGGCGACGGCGACCGAGGCGACCGGCCTCTCACGTGGAGAGTTGCTGGACATCCTGACCCGCTGTTTCCCCACGAGCCTCATCCACGGCTTCTCCTTGGAAGAGGTGAGCAATCCCGAGCCTGGTATGGAAGAAGAACTTCTGCGTCGCCTGCTGCTGACGCATGCCCGCCCGGGCGACCCCACGAGCGCCCGCTTCGCCAAGATTGTCGCTCGGCGTGCCTTGCGCGATGGCCATCTCTGGCAGGAGCTCGGCCTCGTCGACCGGTCCGAGCTCAGCCGTTTGCTCGCAACGCATTTCCCCACACTGGCAGAGGGCAACACAAACAACATGAAATGGAAGAAGTATCTCTACCACAAGCTCTGCGAGGCTGAAGGCTTTTCTCTCTGTACCGCGCCGAGTTGCCGGGAATGCAACGAGTTCAAGAGTTGCTTCGGACCGGAGGAAGGCTAACCAGCCTCCCCGGGGTCGCGCTCGGGATCTGTCAGCGGAAATAAGTCCGTCAGGCCTTTGACCGCCATTGAAGCCGTACACGATTTTCGCGGCGGCGTTGCACGGAGGAGGGTATGTTCATTGCCTCCCGATACTTTGTGACGGTGCGGCGCGCAATGCTGATGCCTGTTTCCTTTAGTCGGGCGACGATTTCATCGTCGGAAAGCACGTCATCGGCCGTTTCTGCGGCGATGATCGCCTTAATGCGATGGCGGACAGCTTCAGCGGAATGCGCATCCCCGCCTTGGGTGGAGGCGATCGCGACTGTGAAAAAATACTTTAGCTCGAAGACGCCGCGCGGAGTGAGCATGTACTTGTTCGATGTCACCCGACTTACAGTCGACTCGTGCATGTCGATCGCCTCAGCGACGGTCTTAAGGTTGAGCGGCCGAAGATGGGCGATGCCATGTTCCAGAAACACATCCTGCTGACGGACGATTTCAGTGGCTACCTTCAGGATCGTTTTGGCGCGCTGATCGAGGCTGCGAGCCAGCCAACTCGCGTTTTCTAAGCATTCGTTGAGGAATGCCTGATCTGCCGAATTGTTTGCGGTCAGGCGAGAAACTTCGGCAAAATAGGTTTGGTTGATCAGCACTTTGGGCAGAGTGTCGGGATTAAGCTCGATTTGCCATCCGCCTCCTGGCGAGGGCAGAACCCAGACGTCGGGTATGATATAGTCCGGACCTCCGGATTGATATCGGTTTCCAGGCTTAGGATCGAGCATGCGGACTTCATGCAACATGTCGAGGAGGTCGTCTTCGTCAACTCCGCAAAGCCGCGTCAAAGCCTGAAAGTCGCGTTGTGCCAACATCTCAAGATTGGCGATCAACGCTGCCATCGCCGGGTCGAAGCGATCTCGTTGGCGCAACTGTATCTCAAGGCATTCGCTGAGAGTTCGAGCGAATATTCCCGGTGGATCAAGGAGCTGCAAGGTTCCGAGAACCCGTTCTACATCAGCCTCTTGGACACTCAGCCTCCGGGCAAGCTCCAAAAGGTCTACATGAATATACCCAGTGTCTTCCAGATGTCTGGCAAGCTCGCCAGCGATTAGCCGCTCCTGTGGCGTGAATGCAGTAAGGGCGACCTGACGAGCGACATGGTCCTGCAATGTTTCCGCTGAGGCGGCAAACTCCGCCGGGTCAGGCCTTTCCCCGGAGGCGCTGTTGGGTGTGTCGCGGATCGACTTCCATTGCCCGAGCAGTTCCGAGTTCTCGGACCTCGGCCCATCTGCGTTGTTTGCGCGCGCGCAGATGCTTGGATCTTTCCCTGGGAATGACGATGGATCGGCAGAGGTCGCGCTATCGTTCGACGCCAATTCCAGGAATGGGTTCTTTTCAATTTCCTGCTCGACGAACTGATGCAGTTCGCAATGCGCCAGTTGCAGCAAGCGTATCGACGCGATGAGTTGGGGCGTCATCACGAGCGATTGCTGCTGACGTTGAAGAAGGCCTACAAAGGACTCCATGAAGAGCGAAACTCCTGTCGAGCGACGCACCGGGCCGTGCGTGATGGTGGCTGTGAAACGGTGGCTGCTCCTCTAGGTCATGCGGCGGCCGGGGCCTTTAGCCTTTCGAGGATATTTTGTGGAGACGTGACGCCATAGGGGTCGGCTTCGCAGTTGTCGGAGAGGCCTTCCTCCTCGAACCACTGCTCCACCACGCCATTATTGATTATCGCTGCGTAGCGCCAGGAGCGCATCCCGAATCCGAGATTCTCCTTGGCGACCAGCATGCCCATCTTGCGGGTGAATTCGCCCGAGCCATCGGGAATGAGCTTCACGTTCTTCAGCCCCTGGGCCCTGCTCCAGGCGTTCATGACGAATGCATCATTGACGGAGAGACAGTAGATCTCGTCGATGCGCTCCTTCCGGAACTCGGTGTAGAGGTCCTCGAAGTCGGGCAGCTGGTAGGTGGAGCAGGTTGGGGTGAACGCGCCCGGCAGCGAGAACAGGATGACCCGCTTGCCCTTGAAGTAGTCGTCGGATGTCTTGGTCTCCCAACGATATGGGTTTGGGCCACCAATAGACTCGTCGCGAACACGCGTGCGAAAGGTGACGAACGGAACCTTCTTTCTGATGGTCATCAATATTGCTCCTCTACAAGAAGACCTGACGCATTGCTGCTTAGGTAAGGCTCACGCTAATCCGCCTAGCCCACATATGGTCGTGCAAGTGCCATGCCATCCTAGATGGCGGGATCGCGCTCTTTAGCGCGGAGCAGCCTTGCCTTGCGCGGGAGGGCCCTTCCCAAGCACACCCGATAACTGCTGTCGGCAGCGAGGGTCCCATAGGTGGGACTTTCTTGTGTCCGAAGCCGGACAACAATGTAGGAGTCCCGACCAAAGTTGACGCTTGCAGACACTCTTTTGAGAACTGCTGAAGCAAGTATAGGCCGTATATATTCCCAAATATATCCGACACACTACTTGCACATGGTCCCTAATGTATTCATTTGAGTTTAAGGAGGGATGACAATGGGCAAGGTGACGGCATTTTCAGTGAACGCCAACGTGATGGATCTCATGCGATTTGATGGCGCAACGCTTCGAACGATAAGCAGAGCGAGAAACGACTCGCGCATCTACCGTCGGGCTGCCGCTCGCCGCAGCTCGCCGGCAAGAACTCAAATGGCACGAGATCGGCAGTTAAGAAGCCCTCTATGTCGCAGAGAAATTCATTCGGCTTGGCCTCCCGCTCAAGAGACTCGAAAGAGTACGCAGCCGGAGCTCTGCTGTCGGCGGCGAGGTAAGGAAAAATGATCCGCTATCTCTTCGATGCTGCAAATGCTGTGACCGCCCTTGGACTGATATTTGCAATGAGCGCGATTTACTTGGTGCTTGTCGAACGTTTCGATGCCGGCATTTGTTTCGCACTATGGGCACTCTTAGCGGATGACGCCGACGGCATGATTGCAAAAAGCTCGCCGAATCGCACGGCCGTGACGGCGCAATTCGGGCGCGCCTTCGATGGACTCGCTGATCTGATTTACGCTGCGGTTTTCCCTGCAATTTTGATTTTGTCATTTAACGCGTTTTCAGTTCCCGCGTTTCTAGCTGCTGTGTGTCTGGTTCTATCCGGAGCGCTGCGGCTGAGCTATTTTTTAACATTTGGGCTCGATGCCGATGGATTCGGTAGAGGACTGCCTCTCAACAACGATCTATTCGTCTTGGCGTTTCTCTTTGCTGCGAACCACTATTTCCCGATCCAAAGCCTTGGGACCGTGTTGATCGGGGCGGCGTTTATGCTTTCGGTCCTTCATCTCTCAACCTTCAGGTTTCCCGGCACGGGCAACAAACTGCGGCTCACAAACCTGACGCTCGCGGCAGTGGGATCTATCGGGCTGCTTGCTGGGGGGCTCGGAAGGTAATCGTCAGGAGGAGAAGCAATGGATACGGCATTCGAGGTCGAAACACGTGCAGTCTTTGATCGCTATCAGCGACAGCAGGAGGAGGATGAGCATATCTTTAGCCGGTTAGTGTCGTTGATCGATGAGGAGTATTTCGGGTTTGATCCAGGCGGGTTTCGTGGACTGAGCATCCTCGATGCCGGCTGCGGCTCCAACGCGAATGCATCCTACGCGTTTCTGGAAAAAGGCGCCGCAAAAGTCATTTCGCTCGAGCTCGGTGAGGAATGGATGGATTGCGCCGCGCGTCGATTATCGAAATTCGGTGCTCGATCATCGCTTGTCGGCGGAAGTGTTCTCAATCTGCCATTTGATGACAACAGCTTTGACTTTGTGCACTGCGCTGGTGTTCTGCCTCACACGGCTGATCCGCGACAAGGGTTCGATGAACTGGCGCGGGTGACGCGCGCCGGCGGTCACTTCTTCCTCACGATCATGGGGACCGGAAATGGTATTCTATATCGTTGCATCAATCATTTGCGCGAACTGTACGCTTCGGATGCCCAGTTCCGGCAAACGGTTGACAATCTCGACGGTAGGACGGCGCAAGAGGCTCTCGACTGGATTTTCGCCATCAGGAGCGGACATGAGCGCCCCTCGGTGAAGGGCGAGGAAGACTTCCTGCGCAGCCTTTTCGACGACGATCTTTTCGTCACATTGCGCGATCGGTTCCAGGCGCCGACGTATCACGAGTTCGCCTTTACCGAACAACAAATGCGTGACTGGTATCGCGAGAACGGTTTCGAGACGGTACGGCGGGTCTCAAGATACACGAAAGGCTTCAAAAATCTTCGCCGGTTTCTGGCTCCCATGTATCTGCACTACGACCACCCGCTCGCCAGGTTTTGGTTTGGAGACGGCTGCATACAGATGATTGCGGTCAAGGCTACGGAAAGCCTGTCAGACGTCGTGCGATAACCATGCTGGCGCCCGTGGAAAATAGGCTCGGATTGCGGGAAGGAGGCTACATTGTGCGGCATTTTTGGTTTCATAGCCCATGCGCATGATACCTCCCTCTCGAGAGACGTTTTGGAGCGCTGCGCGGAAGAGATTGCCCATCGCGGACCAGATGCCGCCGGTTGCTACATTGGCCGGAATTTTGGGTTTGCCCATCGCCGGCTTTCGATTATCGATCTCGACCCTCGTTCCAATCAGCCGTTCGTTGAAGCGGATACCGGGATTGTCATCACCTACAATGGCGAAATCTACAACTTCCGGGAACTTCGCGTCGGGCTAGAGAAGGAAGGAGCGATATTTCGCACCGCGTCCGATACGGAGGTGATCTGCAAGGCCTTCGCCAGGTGGGGGCCCGACTGCCTACACATGTTTCGAGGGATGTTCGCCTTTGCGCTCCATGATCCGCGCTCTCAAGCCACATTCTTGGTTCGCGATCGTCTAGGAATAAAGCCTCTCTACTACGCTGATACGCCGACGGGCCTTGCTTTCGCTTCGCAGCCGTCAGCAATTCTTCGTTGGCCCGGTGTCAATGCGTCCATTGATCCGATCGGGGTGTCGAGCTTCCTTTCGTTCCGCGCCGTCTTTGGCGAGCGTTCGCTGTTTAGCAACATCAAGAAGATGCCTCCCGGCACTTGGATGCGCTTGCAGGGAGGCGAGCGGCTGCACGAGCGGTGGTGGTCGCCAAAACCGGGCAAGGTGGAAAACGCCCGTATTCACCATATGATCGGCGCCGCTGTTGAGGAACACCTCGTCGCAGACACACCGGTGGCGGCGCTCCTGTCTGGAGGCTTGGATTCCAGCATCGTTGCTTACGAGATCACCAATCGCTCATCGGCGAAACCCACTTGTTACACGGGGGTCGTCGAAGGAGAGGGCTATGACGAAAGTCCGTTTGCCGCTGAAGTCGCGGCAGCGATAGGTGCACCTCACCGCCTCGTTCCCCTGAAGTCGACGACTGACATTGAGACCGTAACGCGACTTACTGCACTCCGTTGTCATCCGCTCGGCATGCACAATGAAACGGCTATGCACCTCCTCGCGCAACATGTCGGGGCGGAATGCAAAGTCGTGCTAACTGGTGAAGGCGCTGACGAACTCTTTGCCGGATACAGTCGGATCTATCGACTGCCCTTCGATTTGATGCGCGACAGCGGGCTTGCGTGGATTCCCGCCCGGTTCGGCCGCACATTACGGCAACATATCGGCCTGCCGAACGAACGGTGCTCGGAATTCGAGCTGTTCTTAAATCAGTACGCGTACTTCCCGATTGATGAAAAACTATCGCTGGCCAAGAAGGCGTGGAGCCATGCAATCAACGATGACGAGACGCTGATCGGGTGGATGAAAGAGACATACTTTTCGGCAGGTGACAGTCCAGCCGCTCGCATAGCCCGCTTCTTCGTTGAACATCATTTGACCGCCCTGCTGGAGATGGTCGACAACACGACGATGGCAGCGGGTGTCGAGGCTCGTGTTCCCTTCACCGATCATCGGATCGTCGAGCGGGCGCTATCGATGCGGCCCGCAGAGCGTCTGCGCTGGCGCAGCAGGTGGGCCGCGGTGAAGGCTTTCACAACGCCGGTCAGCTCGTTTAGCGAGCGTTTGGACGTCTCAAAAGTGCCGTTGCGGGACGCCTACACCCAAGTGCTGCCGTTGTCCGTCATCACACGCAAAAAGCTCGGTTTTCCGTTGCCGTTGGGTAACTGGGCAGCCGGCGAGGGATCGCGTCCTTTTCGAGACCTGTTATTTAAGAGCACCCCTGCTATCGCCGACTTCATCGATGTCGGGGCGCTTAGACGCTGGTACGACGCGAAGGCTGCTCGCGCGTCCGATGCATTTGGGAGGCAATTTTGGCTCATCAGCAATCTCGAAATCTTCCTGCGACAGCACTAACGGTTTTGCGCGGTGCCGTCGGAAAGAGGGCTTGCAAACCCTCGAAGGGTTGCCGTTCGCCGCCATTCTGATTCTCGCAGGCCCGCTCGGCCTGACTTTCCCATTCGGTCGGCCAATCGCATTTCGCTGTCCGCGCCGGCCAATCTGATTGGCCAGAGCCCATGAGGAGGATAGGCAATGAAAGCAGCGGTCTTTGAAATGACTGATCCCTTCCTAAGCGCTCCGAGACCAATCCGGAGTGACAACATCGTCCTGGAGCCGCTGAATGAGGGCCACGAGGAAGAGCTCCGCATCGCCGCGGCCGATGAGAGAATCTGGCAATTTCTCGGGACGAATGGCGCAACCGCTTCAGGATTTCGGGATTGGTTCGTCAGGATGATCGCAGAAACGGTGGACAGGCAACGGCGGGTCTATGCGGTTAGGACTGCTGGCGCCGGCAAAATTGTCGGGGCATCCGGATTCAAGGATATAGATGTCTACCAAGGGCGTGTGACGGTTGGCAGCACCTGGCTGTCGCCGCATGCCTGGGGCACCAACGTAAACGCGGAAGCGACTTTTTTGCTGCTGAAGCACCTCTATGAAGATCTGAGGGTCAATCGATGCGAATATTTTGTTCATACCGAGAATGTGAAGATGCTTGGGTTTCTCGATCGGATTGGCTTCGTGCAGGAAGGAGTTCTCAGAAGTCGATTCCGATTGAGCACGGGCGAGATTTGCGACTTGGCTGTCGCCAGCTGCCTGGGCGACGATTGGCACATCGTTAGGCAAAGGCTCCGGTCGCGAATGGACCGTAAGGGCCTTCATCTGGGGGCTTCGAATTCGGCGACACGACAGGACTGATAGGAATGGAACTTCAAACGTCAGATGTCAGAGAGCTGATGAATTTTTCGGATGATTGAGACGGAAAGGGGAGATCCGTACCCGAGACCTTGTTCGGCTCTTTGGAACCTCCGAGGAGACGGCCAAAGGCGAGATCTCAAGCTCTTCGCGTGAACCATGGCCACGCAGGGCATGCTGCATAGGTCTGCTCCCAGTAGCGAAGTTGGGCACGGACTACTGCGGCCCACCCGACAGTGTAGTGCCAGTAGATAATGCGAATTGCTCACATAGCTTTGGCCCGTATCCAACGAGACGGGATAAGTGCCGCCGTCGATCATTGGGGAATTTCCTCCCAGGTGGCCTCGGGACTTCGATGCAACCGCCTCATTGCTTCGCCCGCCCAACCTGTGCAACAAACGCGGCAAGAAGGCGTTCCCCAGCCGCCTCCACCGAACCCGAGTTGTCGATATGCACCACGTCAGCACCATCGACCAGATATTGATCACTTCGGATTAAACGCCCCCTGATGCTTTCTAGATCTTCGCGTCCCCGTTCGACCAGACGCCTTGCCAAGGCGTCTATTGGCGCGGTGACGTTGATGACAAGCAGTTGCGGGTATTGCCGCCGGGCTTTCGAAAGGACGGCGCGAGAGCCATTGGCCACAACGACATCGTCCTGCTCTAGCCACTTATCTATTTCCGAGGGAATGCCATAACAGAGGCCATGCGCCTGCCAATGAAGCCCGTAGGCGCCTGCGAGAAGCCGCCGCTGGAACTCGTCATAGTCAACCGCCTCATGGTCCTCCCCGACCGCGACTGGCCGACTGATGACCCGGCGTACGAAGCGAACGCGAGGATCATCTTTGAGCCGGCTTCGCACGTATTCGATCAACGTGTCTTTGCCCGCACCGCTTGGCCCCACAACAATGGCAAGTGCTCCGCGGGGCGACATCATTGGCCTCAGATCGCCGTCTTAAGCAACGCTTCGCCTTTCAAGGCGAACTGCGAACGAACGACGAAATTGCCCCCGCAGTCCTCCTGAACGAACAGGGACAGTGTGTCGATGCGGAAATCCTCGGACAGGTGCGGCTGGAAGACCTTTTCCAGGCGCGCCCTCGTTCGCGCGCGGCCCTCTTCCGGAACTCGGTCGGTCAGCGTCATATGAAAGGAAAATCGATCGAGGACATAGGGGTAGCCCCACTGGACGAGATGGGAGGTCTCGACTTCATCGAGCGGACGTTGCAGCCGCCGCTGCAGTTCCGGTGAGTTCATAGGGGCCCGGAACCGGTCGAACTCTTCGACAATCTGCGCAGCAAAACCGCGCAATGCCGGGATGGGAGTGGCGGGAGCGAGCGCAAAGAAGCCGCCGAGAAGATCGATCTTCAATGATCCGATCGGGCAAGGTGGCCGCGACGAAGCGAAGCTGCTGAGCGCCCATTCCAACTCATCGACCGATGCGCCTTCTCTCAACCGGAACGGCGCCTTGAGCGTTGCGTGAAAACCATATCGGCGCGGCTCAGAAGTTAGAAGGGCGTCTGCTTCCGATCGAGCCGCGCCGGTTACATCAGTTCTGCCGAAAGGATCATGGCCAAGCCATGCACTCGCCGCCCCGGTCAACGGATGTTCCCTAGCCGGTGTGTAGTAGATGGCATAGCGAGGAGTGGATGGCTCCGGCATCAGGCGCACGCCTCCGTCAGGGCAACAGCCGGTAGTGCCATGGCGGCCGACTGACTGCCGATCCCGAACAATCTGTCAGCAGCGGATTCGCGCACTTCCTCGTCGTGAAAGATGCCGACGATGGCAGCGCCGCGAGCCTTCGCCTCGTTGATCAGACCAACGACGGTCGCGCGATTAACGGCGTCGAGCGAGGCCGTCGGTTCGTCGAGCAGCAGGACCGGATAGTCGACCATGAAGCCACGGGCGATGTTGACGCGCTGCTGCTCGCCGCCGGAGAAGGTGGCTGGCGCCAGGGACCAGAGACGCTCAGGGATGCGCAGCCGTTTCAGCAAGGTTTTGGCGAGCGCCTTGGCCTCCTCCGCCGGCATGCCGTTGGCGACCGCTGGTTCGGCGACGACGTCGAGGGCACCGACGCGCGGGATGACGCGCAGGAATTGGCTGACATAGCCGATTGTCGAGCGGCGGATCTCCGCCACTTCCCATGGCTCGGCGGCGAGCAGATCGACGGTTTCGCCCATGTGCTCGACCAGGATCTGACCTTTATTCGGCTTGTAGTTGGCATACAGTGAGCGCAACAGGGTCGACTTGCCGGCGCCGGATGGTCCGTGCAGGCAGACGCATTCGCCGGACCTGACCGTGAGTTCGATGTTGTCGAAAACGGGCAGGACGATGCCGCCCTGGGTGTGGAGCGTGAAGCTTTTGGAAAGGCCAATGGCGCGAAGCGCGGCGTTCGGTAACGCGGTGTTCATGGAACGGTTCTCCCGGTGTCTGGTCGAAGACAACGTCTTGTGATCTGCGTTCTGTCAAAAGACCTGCCGGCCTTCTTTCCAGACTCTTCGGACAAGCGGAATGTCGTTGATCTCAATGACATGGCAGAGATCGGCTCGGGTGCCGACCTTGATCGCGCCTCTGTCGGCTAGCCCGGTCGCCGAAGCAGGGGCTGAACTGACGGTGGAGATGGCCTGCGGCAAGCTCATCCCGACCGGATCTCTGGTCAGTTGAAAGGCACCATGCAGGAGGCTCGCCGGAACGTAATCCGAGGCGAGGATATCGAGATGTCCGGTTGTCGCTAAATCCCGGGCGCTTATGTTTCCCGAATGCGAGTTGCCGCGAACGACGTTGGGTGCGCCCATCACGACACGAATGCCTAGCGAGTGCGCCATTTCCGCCGCCGCCCGCGTCGTCGGAAATTCAGATATCGAAACACCAGCATATATCGCTTCTTGAACATGCTCGGCTGTTTCATCGTCGTGACTGGCGAGCGGCAGTTGCCGAGCGCGGACAAGCGCGACGATGCGGGCCTGATTTTGAGGTCCAATCGTCCGGGACGCTTCCATCCATTCTTCAATACGGCGATCCGCGTCCTTGTCCGACCAGCCGTATTGCGTGATCTGCATTTGGCGGAAACGGTCGAGTTCCGGCGACTGACGATGACCGGGGGCGTGATCCATAACCGAGACGAGCTTCACGAGCGGATCGTCCACCAAGGGTGTCAATCTGGCCAGAACTTCCTCGTCCGTCACTTCACAGCGCAGGTGTAGAAGATGATCGGCTCGAAGCACACCACACTCCTGGGCTTCATGGATGCCATCTACGAGGATGGGCAGAATGCGAGCCCGATCGTCTTGCTTTCTGTAATCGCGGGTCGTTGACCCGATGCACAGGGAATCAAAAACCGTCGTAATGCCGGCTGCGGTGACCAGGGCATCATGGGCTACGACAGCGGACAGCGGATTCCAGACCACGCCGGCGCGCGGTAGAGCATGCTTCTCCAGATTGTCGGTATGAAGGTCGATAAGACCCGGTATCAGATAGCCTCCGTCGAGATCGATCGCCTTGGTGGCCTTGCTCCTGCCCGGGGCGATGTCATTGATGTGGCCGTCAACGACATGGACGGTTCCTTCATAAACCTCGTCAAGCAGGACAAGTCGTGCGCCGGTCAAGGTCAATTCGTTGGTGATGGAGCCTTTGACCGCCACACCGCACGATGAAGTGTCAGTTTCGAACATTTAAAGCACCGATGATACTAGAAGTTGAGTGTAGGCGTGATGCGGATCATCCAGGACCTGGTCTGCCAGACCGGTCTCCACAACGTTACCTCGCCACATCACGATGATGCGGTCCGCCAATAGCCGGGCAACGGAAAGATCATGGGTGACGATTACCGCCGAAATCCCACAGTCCAGAACCAACTGTCGCAGCAGATCCAACAGCCGAGCTTGGACCGAGACATCGAGCCCGCCTGTCGGCTCATCCATGAAGACGAGGCGCGGCTTGGTGACGAGAGTTCTGGCGATCTGCAGACGTTGCTGCATGCCGCCGGAAAAGGTTCTTGGATGGTGATCAGTGCGCCCCAGCTCAATCTCGACCCTGGCGAGCCAATTCTGGGCCTCCTCGCGTATGCGGCCATAATGCCGGGCACCGATGGCCATCGGTCGCTCGCCGATGTTGCCGCCTGCACTGACTTCCATTCTGAGGCCATCGCGCGGGTTCTGGTGCACGAGTCCCCAGTCGGTACGCATCAGCTTGCGTCGCTCTGGCTCTGACAAAGTCAGAATATCCGTTTGCCCTTTGTCATTGAGGTCGTAAACCACTGAGCCTGTGTCCGGCATCAATCGCCCCGAAAGGCAGTTGAGCATGGTCGACTTGCCCGATCCGGATTCACCGACGATGGCGATAATCTCCCCTGGAAAGAGGTCGAAGGAAATGTTCTGACAGCCGATCGTCTTTCCATAGCCCTTCGTAAGATTTTGCACGGAGAGCAGTGGTTGTCGGCGATTGGGTTGGACCTGAATTGCAGTTCTCATCGTGGTTCCGGTCCCTTCTCGGTTTTGGAGGTCGGGAGCGATCCAGTAGGATTCTGGCCTTCACCCTGATGCCCAAAGTGACCTTGGCCTCGACGGGCTGCGCAGTAGTCGGTGTCGGAGCAAACGAACATTCGCTGCCCGCTATCATTCACGACGATCTCGTCGAGGTAACTGTCGGTTGCCCCACAAAGCGAGCAACATTGCCTCCATTTCTGCACCCGGAAGGGATGATCTTCGAAGTCGAGATTCTGCACGCGCGTGTAGGGTGGGACAGCATAGATCCGCTTTTCGCGGCCTGCGCCGTAAAGCTGGATTGCCGGATTGTCCGCAACCTTCGGATTGTCGAATTTGGGAATAGGCGACGGCGACATCAGATATCGCCCGTTGGTCATAACCGGATAGCTGTGAGCCGTGGCAATGTGGCCGAAGCGCGCAATGTCTTCGTAAAGCTGGACGCTCATCAAGCCGTACTCTGCATAGGCATGCATCTTTCGCGTCTCAGACTCCCTTGGTTCCAGACTGCGCAACGGTTCGGGCGAGGGGACCTGGTATACGATGACCTGACCCTCTCTGAGAGGCGTCTCTGGCACGCGATGGCGTGTCTGAATGATTGTTGCCGCAGCGGTTTGTTCGGTCGTCTCGATCCCAGCCACGCGCTTGAAAAATCGGCGGATCGAGACCGCGTTCGTGGCGTCGTCCGCACCTTGGTCGATCACCTTGAGCGTGTCGTTTGGACCGATAACGCTGGCCGTCACTTGTATGCCGCCGGTGCCCCATCCGTAGGCGAGCGGCATTTCGCGGCTGCCAAACGGAACCTGCAGGCCGGGAACGGCCATCGCCTTCAAGATGCACCTTCGGATCATCCGTTTGGACTGCTCGTCGAGATAGGCAAAGTTGTAGGCTTGGCCGGCCTGCTTGGCCGCATCGTCAAGAGTGCCAGTCATTACTCAGCCGCCTCCTTGGTTGAAAGGCTGCAGACCTGCTCCTCGCGCAACCGCCGTATGAATTGCAGGTCACCCTGAAAATCGACGTAGTGAGGTAAGGTCAAATGCGAAACGAACCCAGCCGCCTCGAGATTGTCGGTATGAGAGAGGACGAATTCCTCGTCCTGTGCGGGGTATTTCACATCCTCGCCATATTCACTGGACCGCAATGAGCGATCGACGATCGCCATTCCCATCGCTTTCCGCTCACTCTTTCCGAAGGAGAGCCCGTATCCCCGCGTGAAGCGCGCCGGCTCGTCGTCCGTGCCTGCAAACAAGTCCAGCATCTGGCATTCGGCGACGGTGATGTCTCCTATCGAAACTGGAAAGCCCAGTTCCTCGGGAACGACTTCGATCGCGACGTCTCCGACCCGGGTTTCGCCGACATAGGGATGGGCCGCGCCGTAGCCACGCAGGGCGGAATAAGCCAATCCCACGACAAATCCTTCGTCGCCACGCGCAAGATTTTGCAGACGCTGATCGCGACCCGCCGGCAATGCCAGAGGCTCTCGCGTCAGATCGAAAACTGACGCTTCGTCAGGCGCAGGCACTTCTGCCTCGATCAGGCCTTCATCGGAGATGCTGTCGAAAGCACGCGGACAATTGTCGTCGAGCGGGGTCGCAGCCAGTTCCGCTTTCGTCTCCTCGACCTCAGCGTTGTCGAGGAGGTCGAAATCAAGCAGTCGATGCGTGTATTCGTAGGTCGAACCGAGGACCTGTCCCCCAGGAACGTCTTTGAAGGTCGCGGAGATCCGTCGCTGGATGGCCATGCGGTCCGTATCTATCGCATTCGACACTGCGAAGCGCGGTAAGGTCGTGCGAAACGCCCGCAGGAGGAAGATCGCCTCGACTGCGTCGCCCTGGGCCTGCTTCAATGCCAAGGCCGCAAGTTCTCTGTCGTAGACAGAGCCCTCGCACATTACCCGGTCTACGGCGAGACCGAGTTGCTCGGCGATCTGAGAAACCGTAAGTTCGGGAACCTCAGGAACGCCGCGTCTATCCTCTGCGATCAAGCGGTGCGAGTTGAGGATAGCCTGTTCGCCCCCTTTTACAGCCACATACGCCATTTAAATCTCCACCGATATGCTGCGAGAAAGAGCAATGATTGCGCTTTCGGAGGCAAAGAGGACATCGACCCCGATCGGGTAAAAGTCCTGAGTGAGCTGCCAATCTTGCCAGAACCACGACGGAAGCCCCTCGATGGCGACTGAGACCTCGTGCTGGATCCCCGGCCCACGCCACCGAACCGGTGGACCGCCAATAAAGGAGGGCACCTGGACAACAATGGTCGTCGAGGTCTGGGGCTCCAACTCGGTGCCGAGCTGAAACTCTGCTAGGCGCGGCATCGTCGTCGGATCAGCCACGATGGCAAATACCGCTTGCTCGGCGCCATCAGCGAACGGCGTCCCGCAGTGAAACCCAAGGTAATTACGCACGTCGCCGCGATTGCATCGGGAATCGAGCCAAACGGGCGTTTCGAAGTCTGCCAATGTGAGGCAAGCCGAGACGGTCGCCGGTGCGAGCGGCCCGACTGCCGTAGTTACAAAGCCAAGCGTTTGCGGGCGCCCTACATATCCATAGGCATCCAGAATTCGGCGGAACGTGTCTTGGCTATCGAAGACGGGATTTGTGAATCCGGGCCCGATCCCGGAAGTGTCCATAACGCTGCTCATTCCGGACTCGTGCCCCGCGCCATTGCAAAAAAATCGACCTTTGTGGAAGCCGCCTTGCGGCTCTTCAGCTCACGTCCGCTCGCTTGCATCGCTTCAAATCGAGCGACCAATTCACGACTCGCGGCGGCGACCTCATCTTCCCGCTGCAGGATCGCATCGAAGACTGCCGCCAGTTCCGCATGGCGTTGGTCGCGTCCGAGCACGAAGGCGAACCCCGTCGTGCCATCGGCGAACCTCAGGGCACATCGGGTCATCGTGGCCTCACCGAGGTTGAACGGGCTGCCGGTACCACCTGCGCGTCCACGCACCAGCACGAGGCCGGTCTCGGGCCGACGCAGCCATTCATATTGCGGGGCGATGGGCAGATCGTTCCAGGCGCCCTCAAGGTCACAGCACCTCGTTCGCGCCAGAACCGCCATCCATCGCTGTCTGTTTCCGATTTGATTGCGTACTTGCATTTGCCGCTTATCCAATGGCTGACCTACGGGCCGCGCTGCTGATAACTAGATGTCTAGGTATCTAGGTATGTGCTCTTTGCAACACTTTGATGACAGAAGCTGTTTCAGCAAAAAAGTTTTGGTCAGATTAACACAGGGAAGAAGAGCGGCGCTGGGTGGCTGGAGCCGCGAATGCGCTCGCAATCTCGTTTAGTCATCGCTTTCTATCAGGTATTCATATCGGTCGGCTCGTATAACGCTAAAGGCGTATTTGATCGGCAATCCATCCGGAGTGACATCGACATTGGTCTCGAAGAGCACCGGGCTGGACGATGATATTCGCAGCAGAAGGGCCTCCTGCTGGGTGGGCCTTCGGGCCGTTATCCGCGTCCATTTTCGCTTGTATTCCGGAATGCCACAGCGCTTCAGCGCCGCAGTCGGAGAGTTCAGTCCATGGAACGCCGAGACGAGACCGGGAACTCGCTCGACGGGAAAATAGCTCGTCCCGGTTGCCAAGGGCCAATCGTTAATGAACGAAGTCGCCCTGACGGCGGTAACGAGCGCCGAAGGAGCGATCTTCAGATGCGTCGCAACATCAAGTTCGACGGAGATCTCGTTGATGGACAAGATCTCCCGTTTGACCGACTTGTTCTGGCCAAGAAGTTTGAAGGTGAACCTCGGATCACTGTCCAGGCTATGCGAAATGAAGTCGTCGGCAACGAAGGTACCGACACCGTGTTGCACCCGCAGAGCGCCCTCAGACTCCAAAACCTTGATGGCGTTGCGCACTGTGTGGCGATTGACGCCAAATCGTTCTGCCAGGACAAGGTCCCCAGGCAGGCGACCGTTCTCGAAGGCTCCCGCATGGATATCGCTGAGTATTCCGGAGCGAACAACTTCCCAACGCTTCATCAAACACCATTTCAATTAATCGATACGAGCCATTGCATTCCCCAAAAGGGGTGCATAGCCCTATCTATCCGAAAAGCGGCCGATCGGGAAATATCTTGGTGGGTAGCCCAAGGATGGATGCAAGCGTCGGCGCAAGGCGGGTTGCTTCAGCTCCTTCCGCCACCGCGACTGGAAGATCAGCCCCGGATATGATGCAGATACGATCGTCCGCACTCATACCTGGCCGAAAGCCATGGGTGGACTTGTATTTTGGCCGACCGAACGGCTGGTCTAGCGGGTGACCGGCTGGCACTTCCTCGAAATCATGCTGCGGCGGAGCCACGAAGGTTGCGATGCGCTCGCGCAGCCCAACCGGTAAATGCGCATCGTTCCAGGGTTCCGCCCCGACCGCTGCCAATCTTTGTGTAACCTCCGCGCGATCGGCAGCGTTCTCGACCACGACATGCAGCGTCGCGCCTTCGGAGCTCCAGCGCTTACCGGGAATAATCAGTTCGGGAAGGATCGAGGTGTTGATATTGCCGTGGCCGTGATCGCTGGTAATTGCGATCACGTAGTCGTCTAGCCGGCCGGAACGCCGCAGGCTTTCCAAGCAAAGACCGACCAGGGAGTCGGCGAAAGCAACAGAGAAATGGGCCTCTTGGCTCTCGTACCCGAACTCGTGCTGGAACATGTCTGTGACATTGATTTCGGTGACCACCAGATCGGGCGGCTCTTGTGATGCGATCAACTTTGCGGTGGCGGAGACGGTCAGTTGGTCATCGATGAGCGTCGCTGTGACCCGGGAGACGGTATCGGGCCTTGCGGGCTCTTGAACGAAGGACGGCAGGGGAACCCCCGCCAGGCGGCCGCGCGGATCCTTCACTCTCAGGAGATAAGGCATACTCCCGTCGCTCGGAACCTTGGTGAAGCCGTGGCCGCGCATCCAGCTCGGCGGGACATAGACGGAGGTGTCTTCCGGGTTGATGAGAGCGTGCCCGATGCAGGCCACATCCAGACCCGCGCGTGAAGCAAGGGTTGCAATCGTTGGAACAAGAACATGCTCCACCTCGGCGGCGATGAACGCTCCGTCGCTCAGGACACGATTGCCAAAAATCCCGTGCATGTCTGCCGCGACGCCTGTTAGGATGGAAGCCCGACCCGGCATGGAGGTCCCCGGCACAGCAGACCGCATCCGGCGGACGCGGTACCCTCGGTCCGCGAGTGAGGACAAATTTGGGAGACGCTCCCGATGGTTCTCAAGATAGTCCGAGCTCACGCCATCGATCATGATCAACAGAAGTTTGCGGCGCTTCATTTCCAATGTAATCCCCTCAAATCGAAAGGTTTTTGTTTGATGCAGGCCGTCCAGTGCCCTGGCGCAACCTGCCGCAGTGCCGGTGGAGCCATGGCACATTCCGGACTTGCCACTGGGCATCTGGTCCTAAAGACGCAGCCGGATGGCGGTGAAACGGCACTCGGCACTTCACCTTTCAGGAGCACCCGGTTTCGTCGAAGGCTTGGATGTTCGACAGGCAGTGCGGATAGCAAGGCATCGGTATAGGGATGTGCAGGCGCATCCCAGAACATGGCCGAAGGGGCGATTTCCATGATCCGACCGAGATACATGACAATCACCCGGTCAGCGATATGACTGACCGCACGCAGGTCGTGCGAGACGAAAAGCATCGTGAGCGACAGCTTGCCCTTCAGATCGAGGAGCAAGTTGACGATCTGCGCCTGAACCGACACATCGAGAGCCGATACGGGTTCGTCGGCGACGATGAAGTCCGGCTCGGTCGACAGTGCCCTGGCGATGGCAATCCGTTGGCGCTGACCCCCGCTGAAGCTGTGCGGGTAGCGCGCGGCATGCGTCGGGGAAATTCCGACCTGGGAGAAGAGTTCTGCCACGCGCTGGAGACGTGCTCGCGGGGTCAGATGAGCATGATGGATCGACAGCGGTTCGCCGACGATCTCCCCGACGGTCATGCGTGGATTGAGGCTGCTGTAGGGATCCTGGAACACCATCTGCATATGCCGCCGAAAGGAACGCATTTCCTTTGGCGTCAAAGTCGTCAGATCGACCCCTTTGAACCTAACCCGACCGGAACTCGGCGGGGTCAGCCGCAGCAAGCTGCGCCCCAGTGTCGTCTTGCCTGAACCGGACTCGCCGACCAGTGCAACGATCTCACCAGGAAATATCGAAAACGATGCGCCGTCGACGGCTTTGATGAAACTCTTGGAACGGAACGGCGATGTCCTGCGGAGTGGCAGGTGAACGCGAAGTTCTTCGACCTCGAGCAGGGACGGACCGCCGAACGCCGGGATCGCACCGCGATCAGGCGTGCCGGAATGGGCAAAGGACGCATTCATGCCGCGATCTCCGGCTCCGAAGCAGCATCGGTGATTTCGCGCCAACGCCAACAACGAACACTGTGCCCGTCGGTCGTGTCGAGTTCCGGCACGTTGCGTGCACAATCCGCCACCGCATGGCTGCAGCGCGGGCGGAAGGAACAGCCGGTCGCAAGATGAGCAAGTTCGGGGGGGCTGCCGCGGATGGCGGAAAGCCGTCGTGGAATTGCGCAGCCGGGTTGCAATCGCGGCCGCGCTTTCAGCAGACCGCGCGTATATGGCATCCGTGGCGTGTCGAAGATCTGCACGACACTGCCTTCCTCGACAACCCGACCGGCATACATCACTACGACCCGGTCCGCGATTTCGGCAACGACACTGAGGTCATGCGTGATGAACAGCATGGCCATGCCGGTCTCCTGCTTTAGGTCGTGAAGCAGGGCCAGGATTTGCGATTGGACCGTGGCATCGAGAGCCGTCGTCGGCTCGTCGGCGATCAGCAATTTGGGGCGACATGAGAGCGCGATCGCGATCATTGCCCGCTGGCGCATGCCGCCGGAAAGCTGATGCGGATAGTCATCGAGACGCCGTTCGGCATCGGCGATACCAACGCGATCGAGCAGTTCTCTCGCTTGGCGTCGTGCTTCGCGAAGCGTACATCGTTGATGGGTCCGCAGCACCTCCATCAACTGGTTACCAATCGTGTAGACTGGATTGAGCGCCGCCGCCGGCTCCTGAAAGATCATGGCAATATCATTGCCAAGGATACCCCGCAGGCGCCGCGCTGGAATTTGGAGAAGGTCCTCCCCTTGATAGAGGGCCTTCCCCGCAACGATGCGCCCCAGCGACTTCGGAACGAGGTTCAGGATGGAAAACGCGGTTGCCGATTTGCCTGAGCCGGATTCTCCGACAAGGCAGACCGTGCTGCCTTGTCGAACCGAGAATGAGACCCCTTCGACTGCTTTGACAGTTCGATGGTGGGCATGGAAATGGGTGCGCAAATTCTCGACGCGCAGGAGTTCGGCTTGGTTCATCATAAACCCGTTCTGATAGCTGAGCGGAAGAGCAACATTCACTTGAAGTGAATGTTGTTCGGCCGGAAATCCATCGTGTATTCGGTGTTCGGCAGCCACTCAAAGTTGCTGCGAACGCCGTAGAATTCCGGCGCACGATAGAGGTACGTACCGGGCGCTTCGTCCTCGAAGATATCGATCATCGTTTGATAGATGTCGTAGCGACGTTTGCTATCGAGTGTGGTCTCGCCCTCTTTGGCGAGTTCGTCGAAGCGCTGCTCGTCTTGCCAAAACCGCTTCGCCCAGGTCATGTAAAGCGTGACCGCGGGATCGGTCGGCACGACCCAATCAGAGCCGTTTCGTACCGTGAGGACCGGATCGTCCTTTTTCAGCTTCGACCATCCTTCATCGACACGGACGCTGGCATTGACGCCTATCGCCTTCCACATCTCAGTGACCGCCTCGGCTACCGGGACGCCATTCGTGTAGTAGACGGGGTGCGTCACGTAGTAGATCGGCTGCCCCTTGTAGGAAGACTCGGCGAGGAGTTGGCGGGCGCGCTCGGGGTCGAACGCCGGAGTCGGCCGATCCGGATTATAGAGTTCCGGTCCCCAGGCCTCATATTGGGCAGAGTGTGGCAGCGTGGCCTGGCCATTCCACAGGGCGTCGACGATCAACTTGCGATCAATGGCAAGATTGAGTGCCCGACGCAGTTTCTTGTCGGCCATCACCGGGTTGAACGTGTTGTAGAGAAGGAAGTGGTGGTTCATCAATGCGCTGCGCACCTCGCAGCAGCCGAGGGTCTTTACCGCCTCCAATTGATCTGGCGGCAGGCTGTTGATGACATCGACCTCGCCGTTCGCGAGCGCGGTGATCCTGGCCGAGACCTCGGGGATGGACTTGAATGTCAAGCTCGAGATTGTCGGCCGACCGCCAAAGTAAGTATCGTTGGCCTTGAGCTGCATGCTCTCGTCGGGCTGGAGCTTGACGAAAGCGAACGGGCCTGTTCCGACCGGCTTTTGGCCGAAGCCGCTCTCTCCGACCGACTCGAAATAGGCTTTCGGCACGATGTCGCTCGAATGATAGGCAAGCAGGTGTAGGAGTATCGGGCTCGGGGCCGTGGTGGTGATCCGGACGGTCAGATCATCGACGATGTCGACCCGTTCGATCACCTTGAGGAGGTTTCTGGCAGAGACGTAGTCCGATTCCGGATTCAAGATTCGATCGAAGGTGAACTTGACGTCGGCACTTGTGAAAGGCTGGCCGTTATGAAACCGCACACCTGGCCGCAGCGAAAATTCCATGGTGCGATCGTCGACCCGCTTCCAGCTCTTCGCAAGGCCAGGAACGAGCTCATAAGCTGTCCGATCCTTGCTTTTGGAAAAGTCCCGCGCAACGAGCGTGTCGAACATATTGTAGGTGATCGGGATGTCGACATTCCCAAGGGCCATTGCGGGATCGAAGTTGGCGCGGACGGCATTGACGCCCACGGTGAGCGGAGGTCGCGTGTCTTCCTGCGCGACCACAAAGGTCGGCAGCAGCATAGCGACTGCTACGAGTAGGTTTCGCATAGTGTCTCCTAAGTTTGGGGTTTTGAGGTTTTCCTGCAGGAAGGTCTGAGAGCTGCGCGATCTAGCTGCGGCTCCGGGGATCGAAACTGTCGCGCAACCAATCGCCGACCATCGATGCTGCCAGCGTGATTGCGACGATGACCACACAGGGAAATACCGCCAGCCAGGGGGTGGTGATCAGATAGTTCCTCGACTCGCCGAGCAATGAACCGTGAGAAACATTTGGCGGCTGAACACCCACGCCAAGGAACGACAGCGACGACTCCAGCACGACGATCTCGGCGAAGCTCAGGCTGGCCAATACGATGACGGGCGAGAGCGTGTTGGGAAGCACGTGACGCATCGCGATATGCCTGGGGGAAGCGCCGGAGGATCGAGCCGCTTCTACGAAGCTGCGTCCGCGCAGGGCATGCACCTGGCCACGGACGACTCGAGCATATTTGTAGTAGTCCGCAAATCCGATGATCAGCACCAAGACAAGGGGACTTGGGCCGATGAGGGCAACCGCAGTCAACGCCACCAAAGTGACCGGCACCGAGGCCTGCGCATCGACCACAGCCATGAAGCAATGGTCGATCCATCCTCCCATGCTTCCCGAGACCAGCCCACTCAGCGTGCCGGTGATGACGCCGACGAGGACGCCAGCGCCAGCGATGAGTAGCGTGGTTTGGGTTGCGAACAGAAGCCGAGAAAACAGGTCTCGGCCGAGATGATCCGTTCCAAGAAGGTATTCGGCTGTACCCCCGGCGAACGCCGGCGGCCGAAGTCGGTGCAAAAGGCTTTGGTCGGCGATGTCATGCGGCGCAATCACCGGAGAGATCGCGGCCAGCAACGCTATCACTGTAAGGATCAGGAACGAGGCGATTGCGACCGTCGGAGGCCGACGACGCCGGCAGGTCTCGGTGGAGACGATACCCTCTTCGGTTCGGGAAGGACTCAATTCCGGCGCGCTGGTCTCGATGCTCATCATGACCTCCCGCGCACTCGCGGATCGAGCAAGCCGTACCCGATGTCAACGAGAAGATTGGTGAGGATGATTGCTGCTGAAAACACGAGAATTCCGAATTGCAGCATGGCAAAATCGCGTTGCATTACCGCATCGAGCACCAGGCGTCCTGCTCCGGGCCAGGCAAACACCGATTCCGTTACCACGGCGCCGGCAATCAGGCCGCCAAATTGCAGGCCCAGAATTGTCAACACGGGGAGGATTGCGTTTCTCAGCCCGTGCTTCACCACGACACGGAACGGACTCAAGCCCTTGCTGTACGCATAGCGCATGTAGTCCTGAGACAGGACCTCCAGCATGCTGCTGCGAACGAGCCTTGCAATGTTGGCGCAGGTAGCAAGAGCTAGGGTAATTGCGGGCAGGAGCAGATGTTTCCACGTGCCCATGCCGCCGCTCGGCAGTAGTTTTAGAGAGAAACTGAAGATCAGAATGGCGGCAATGCCGACAACAAAGTTCGGAATGGCTTGCCCCGCGATTGTTGCGGTCGTGAGGAAGCGATCAAAGACCGTATTGTGATGTAGTGCGGCCAAGAGGCCGACGGCCATGCCGACAATCACCGACAACACGAAAGCTGGAATGGTTAGGAGCAGCGTATTGGGAACTCGTTCAACGAACAGCTCGACCACAGGCCGGTTCGAAAAGAAACTCTGCCCGAAATCGCCGCGCAGGAGTGCGGTGCTGTACCGCACGTATTGCGTCGCGACATCATCGTTCAGTCCGAGCTTTGCCCTTAGCTCGACACGTTGTTCCTCTGGAAGGTCAGGCGGAATGAGGAAGGAGGTGGGGTCTCCGGTCATTCGTGTCGCAAAGAACACGATGGTGAGGATCGCCCAAAGCGTGAATGCGCTACGCAAGGCCAGCGAGATGAAAAACACTAACTCTCCTCCACCCAAAGCAAGAAGCCAAAGAACGCTCCTCAGCTGAGCCGTCTAGATGTCTAGGTATCTGGTGGATTAAGGCATATATGTTACGCTTTGATGACATTCGCGACAAAAGTGTAGAAAATGTCGCCATATATGTAATGTTTGCGACGAATTTCGCACCGAAACCCTGCAGTGAGAGCACGAGTCGCTCGCAAATTGGACGAGCGACATAGCCGCGACGGCAATGTCGAGCGCACAGATGATGGACCGCATCTGGACACGCACCTAGCCCGATGGATCACAATTTGCCGCGTGCCGGACGGTGTCTCGGCGGCTGCCCGCCCAGAACATCGAGGCGGTGTTTTCCCTGAGCGACGACATGGCGAAGCTGCGCCCAATCATGTGCCGCTGCGCGTGTCACCGCCCATTTCCGAATGAAATTCGTATGCGCGATCTCGTGCAGGCTCACAAGCAGCCGAGATGCAAAAAAAGCGGTCACGCAAGCTGATGGCCTTTTTCGGCCTCCCGCCAGATAGTTTGACAGATGAACATGTCAAACGTGGTGAGATCACTGGGTCGGGAACTGTCAGGCCTTTCGCATGCTGGTCGACGGCGCATAGCCGCTTCCCTACGCGGATCGAAGCAGCAAGCGCGACTGGAGGCCTACCAGGAATTGTTCGCGGCTTCGACTCTGCTCGCTACTGCTACCAATGATCCAGGGGGAACCACAAGGCACTCGCAATCACACGCGATCGCGAGAAAATGTGCCCTCCTCCTTTGGCTATAGGTCAGGAAGTGCGACCAACTCTTCAAGCGTAAAGTAGCGCCAACGGCTCGCGCGCGATGAGAAAGAGGAGACGAGATTATGATCTGCCGATGCCCAATGCTGGAAGAAGGGGGCCCGGTCAGGTATCTTCGGAACTTAGTGTCTGGCTATGTTGATGCCCATGCTAAGATAGAAGCAGCCCCAGGCGCACAGTGCAGTATCCAACCCGCGCATATGAGTTTGCAAATAGTCGTCATGCAGGCCGCTTTCCACTCTCATAGGATCTGGTTCTATTCGCCAGAGGTCGCGATTCTATTGGAACTCGCATGGTGCTTGCGGAACACGGACATGTATCGTGAAGATCTATTGTCAAACGGGCGCCTCTGCCAGTCTCCGTGGCGCTCAAGAAGTTCAAGTTCGCTGATCCTTGCGAGCAAGTCGAGTTCGGTTGGGTAGACATATCGCATCTTAAGCGGCATCGTCCGGCTTCCAGAAGGTGTAATCCAGAAGTCCAGAGAAATAAAATACTGCTGATTACGGTCGTGTCTGGCAAACCGAACCATCGCGCGACGCTCATCAACGTGTATGACCGTAGTTCGTTGGTCGCGATGGCTGCCTTCTCCAGTGAAGTCACTAGTATATGGATAGCTCAAATCAACAACAAAGCATCCGTTCGGCTTTAGGGCCTTTGCAGTTGATTTCAAGCAACTAAGCTGTTGCTCGACTGTCAGCATAAGCGAAAAAGTGTTACCGACACAGTACACGAGATCATAGTGAGTGCCCAGGTCAAAGTCTGCCATGTCGCCTAAGTGTGCCGTGATAGACTGCCCGCCTTCCTTTGCGAGAAGCGAGGCAAGCATGCTTTCTGAGTTATCGAGACCGTGAACCGAAGCTCCTGTCTGTGAAAGGGGCAAAGCGAAGTGGCCGTTTCCGACGCCCAACTCGAGTGCCGTTCCGTTCTCTGCGAAGGGCGCGAGAAAACGGACTGCCCGCTCGATCTGGGTCGACTTGTTGAGCGCTTCCCCATACTCATCGTAAATATCACTCCAAATTTCGCCATAGGCGGTATAAGCATCTCTCTCTTCAACAGGATCGTTCATGGTATTTCTCTCTTGGTGAATGATTAATACGTCGAGACGCCCTTCCCAGACTTGGCCACGAGAGTTGCGATGCCGGTAAGGCGGTATCGCGGCCTTGAAACCCCCCACTACATGCGTCGAGTGCGGAGCTTCGATTCATCACGATTGCGCGTCCGAGCGGTGATGGCGCCGTCGGACAATGCGCGAGCAACTGCCACGAAGCGGTGACAACAGCGAGATCAAGCCGCCCGTTCAATTCCAATCAATGCGCAGCCGCACGTCGTGATCGCATTGGCCTAATCAAGGACACTGTCGAAGCATCGACCTGCTCCTCGCCGGATCTGCTAACACGCGATTTCGGGGGAGGTCCGGAATATTGCCTCCGCGATGCGCAGATCATCCTCATTATCGATCTCATACCACCTGACGTCGTCACATCTGGCCGCGGCGATCCGCAAGTTCCTCGTTTGCACGAGATTGGAGAGCATCTCCTCGGTATAGGACTTCACGGCGCCACTGCGGATGATACTGTCGAGATGCGGGACGATCGTCTCGCGCAGATCGTTACCGGAAAACCGAATCAGATTCATCGTCTTGAAAAGCCGCGGCGCGCCGTCGACCAGGTTGGCGGCCGTCTGCTTCATCCGGACTTCGCCGATATAGCCGTTCTCTGTGAGGACGACCGCGGAGCCTTCCATCGAGCGGTCAAAGGGTGCGACCGCGGCGACATTCTCTGCTTCTCCCGTCCCGAGATAGCGAAGCGCATCCAGTTCGAAAAAGACGTCTGCCTCCAGAAGGTAGACGTCGCCGGTCAGCAGGACGTGCCGTGCCAACCAAAGGGAGTACCCGCTGCCGGTCCTGTCGAAGACCGAGGATTCGACATAATTTATTTCGAGCTTGCCAAAGTGATTGCCGCAGGAGTGCTGGATCGCATCCTTGCGGTAGCCGACGACGATGGTAACTTCCTCGACGCCGACGGCCTCGAGATTGCGCAGCGCGTTGTGAAGGATGGGCGTACCGTTGACCTCGACGAGCGGCTTCGGCCGCAGGTCGGTCAAGGGCCGCAGGCGGGATCCTAAACCGGCCGCGAGTATGACTGCTTGCTTGGGAGCATTCGTCATCCTAAACAGGTCTCCTACTGTTACCGTCACAGCATTATCTTGTCACTCCCAGGCGTTCAGGACCTCGACGAGCCGGGTAAGGCCAGCCTTTAGTTTCTCGGGGGGAACCCCGTACGAGAGGCGAAGGCCAACCGGGTCACCGAACGCCGTCCCCGAGACCGCAGCTACGCCCGCATTCAGCAGAACTTTCACGACGTCGTCGGCCGTCTTCCCGGCCTCGGGGAGCCTCGGGCGGCGCAGCAGGTCCGAAACGTTCAGGTAGAAATAAAAGCCTCCCATCGCCTTCGGAACGGGGACGCGCGTCAGAGCCGAAAGCACGCTAAGACCCATCTGCCTGGCACAGGTGAGTTGGCAGCGCAGCTCGCTCTCAAAATTGCCATCGCCGTTTAGAAGATGCGCGAGTACTGCGTGTTGAGCGATGACGTTCGGGTTCGAGGTCGTATGTGATTGCAGTGCTTTCACCGCACTAATTACATTCTTCGGCCCGGCAAGATAACCCATCCTCCAGCCTGCGAGTGCAAGCGACTTGCTGAAGGCGTTGACGATAAGAGTACGCGGACGAACTTCCGGAAGAATTGAGACGATAGGATGATGGGCTTCGTTAACGTGGATAAAGTCGCCATAGCATTCGTCGAAAATGATCCAGAGGCCGCGCTTTTTCGCAAGCGTTCCGATGCCGACCAAAGTTTCGGCATCATAAACCGTGCCGGTCGGGTTGTTTGGAGTGTTGACCACAATTGCGCGGCTGCGGTCGGTGATTGCGGCCTCGATATCGTCGATATGGGGAACATATCCATTGGCGCGGGTGTCAACATGGACGGGCGTTCCGCCGGCGATCAGCACCTGAGCGGGGAATGTCGTCCAGTAGGGCGCAGGCACGATGACCTCGTCACCTGGATTAAGCAGCACCATGGCGCCGTTGAACAGCGCCTGTTTGGCGCCGGTGGTAACCGCGACCTCATCGGCGCGCCAGACCTGACCAGTATTGCCGGAAATCTTGCCGGCGAGCGCCTCTCGAAGTTCCATCATCCCGATGGGATCTGTGTAGCGGTTGACGCCCTGGCGGATCGCATCGATCGCGCCTGCTCGGATCGTCGGAGCAAGATCGCTGCAGATCTCGCCGACTGTCAGATCGACAATCTCCTTTCCTTGGTCAGCAGCCGATTTCGCCGCTGTGCGCGCCTCCGCCGTTGCCGACGATTTGAACAACGCTGTCCGTTGCGCAAGCATGTGCGCGCCCCCGAAATTGATCGTTGAATTCGCCCTCGCCCCCTCAATGGACCGCGCATTATCCATATTGCGGTAGATAGCGATCTTGGGCCGATACCAATTCATCGTAACGCAAGAGGCCAAAGACCTCCTCGAGTGTGGCAATTCCCGGCTCGACTCCGGCAATGCTCTCTTCGGCGACGATGCGATTGCATACCGCGCGCATTCCGGCGACTGCCGCACGCATCGCGTGGTTGGCCCAGATCACCGTAGAGATGCCAGCATCTCGATATATCGAAGCGGGTGTGCGGTAGTATTTCGTGGGCACGATCACGATCGGAAGCTTCTGCCACCGCTTCGCGAAAGCGAGAATCTCACCCGCATCGCTCTTGCGCGAATGTATCAGGAGTGCGTCGGCGCCGGACTCAGCATAGGCGTCGGCGCGCTGCAGAGCCTCGTCCAAACCGTAGCCGGCGATCAACGCTTCGGTCCGAGCGACTAGCACGAGGTCGCTGCCCGTCATGTCCTTGATCGCTTTCAGTCGGCCGGAAAACTCAACGATATCGGCGAGGGCTTGCCGGTCTCCCACGAAACTGTTCATCTTCGGGAAGCGTTTGTCCTCCAAGCAGACGCCGGCGCCGCCGCGCTTCAAGAGCTTCATCGCTAGTAATCGGGCGTTATTGAAATTGCCGAACCCCGAGTCGCCGTCGACCAGGATCGGCAGTCCGCTTGCGTCGGCTATTCGCTCCACCACGTCAACGATCTCGGTCCAACTTGCCTCGTTTGCGTCTCGATAGCCGAGCGCCGAAGAAATCGAAAGTCCGGAGGCCCAAAGCCCCTTGAAACCAGCCTGCCTGGCGATCGCCGCCGAAAGTCCGTCATGCGCTTCCATGAGGAAGGACAGCTCGCTGGAGCAAATAAGATTACGGAGCATCTTCGTCGGGTCTTCAACGGCACCGATCGACTTGGTTATGAAAGTTGCCTGATTCATTGTAATTCCTCCGTCATAAAGCAACGCTGAATGCATTATCGGAGAAATGCAATAGAAATATTATGTATATTTCTGAATATATTTCGATTTATATAAGATACGCGGTGGCCCCGTGCTTAGGGCTCACACCTGTACTCAATCAATCCGGCGAAGTGAGCCGGGTCGACCACGTGTCTCCGCGAAGGTTCCACGTAGCGGCGAAGGACGTCCTCCGCCGCCACGCGGATACGGGTCGACCGGCGACTGCACCTGTAGAGCATTGATTTCGGCTGGATTGCGCCAAACGCGGTTATCTCGACTGATGGTTGGCGATGACCAAAATGCGGCCGGAAGCAGACTGGCCGTTCTTGGTGATGCAGCCACTTTGCCGCCAACTGGCTACATCGATCCGATGAGAGTTCCATACCGTATGATATGCGGATCCAATGTCGGGGTCGATCTAGATGACTCTCCAGCCCGGCCCGTAGAGTACCCCTCCGGGTTTGGCGCCTTGATAGTACCTTGTCGCCGATGCTCCGCTTCTACAACAGTCCGATCGACCTGCTCGCGCGCCTTGAGAACGGGCTCACCGGCCGCTACTAGGAGGATCCTTTAGGGCAACTCACTTCTCGCGAAAAAGCATTAGTATCTGCTTAGCCTTGAACGTCTCGCCCGAGAACGGCTGCGCGGTGCCATTTCGGTCAGTAAGTGAAAAGCTACGCTCCGCCACCATACGCTGCTTGCCGTAAGGCAATAGCGGCTTGAGTGGATGCCCATGCCCCACGGAGGCGACCAGAGAGCTGCAGTCATATTTCTCGACAAAGGACTTCGACGCGATAATCCGCCGAACTTCGTGACGGCCGCCAGAGCCGATCAAAGCTTCGGGTTCGACGACCACCAGGCAGCACGCGCGGGGATTGACGTTCACGTAACGCCGAAACGTCGCGTAGTTGGAGCCGCCAAACTGCGTGGCCAGCGACATCGCGTGTTTCACGCTGAATGCGCTCGAGAGAGCATGCTCGCGGAATACATCGCCCTGAAACATCACCTCGGAGGCGAACACGTTTGCCTCGCGCTCAAAAAGATCCTTCGTGTCGTCATCCAAGGTCTGATTGCAGTCGTGCATCAGTGCATACATGCTTGTCTGGTGAGGCATGCTGCCGTGACCTGCCTCGTGCAGTTTCACGAAGGCCCGCCGTGGGGCGGGCACTTCCTTGTCCAGGATCACCAGGCGTTCGTTGGCTTCGAACAGGCCAAGGACCTTGCTGAACGCCGATTTGATGACGTTCACGCCAAATGCGAGCCCGGCGCGGGCTTTGTCTGCCAGCCGTCGCAGCATCGACTCGTCGAGTATCTCGTCTTCGATCACGGTGACCTTGGCGGCCGCCATCAGATCGTCAATGGGCGTTGGAAATCTGCCGATGGCGCCTGCGTCTTTCAGAAGCCGCTGGGCCTGCCGGATTACGTTGGCCAGTTCGTGATCTTGAAGGGACGAATCGTCTGGTTTAGTCATTTCTTGTTCTGTTTTCGGTAGAAGTCTAGATACGCAATCAAGGCCTGTTCTTCTTCGGACGTGAGATCCGATATTGCGAAAGTCGCAGGTCTAGCCTGCCCGGTAGTTAGATAACCGGCTTTTTCCATGAGACTTTCATAGGATGATTTATAGACATTCGCCAATGCATACAGGATGTTCGGCGACGGCTTCGTTATCTTATTGTTTTCAAGCTGGCTCAAATAGGCGTTCGATACTTCCTTCTCCGTTGCATCTTCGACCTGTCGAAGTGTCAGCTGCGCGGCACGGCGGAGAGAGGCGAGGTGCTCGCCGAGTGTGGTTGCTGTGTCAGCGTCGTTGCCTTTCTCATTCATTGTGACCTCCAGAGACTTGATTCACTTAGATAATTTGTCCTTGATCGCTTGATTTGTCAAGCGCCGCTTAGTAGCTGCTTGACAAAATTAGCATCGCGCTCCATCTTTAGCGTGAGGCTGAACAAGCGAAGGAAAGCGCCATGCCCAGTACCAATCAAATTGAAGTCGCCGGCACAGATCTTGAGTTCCGTGCGGTTCCTCTTGACGACCAGACGCCTTCAGGCGCGCAGATCGCGCGCGCTGCTGGTTTTTCCGCCGATGATTTCGTTTATGTCCTGCAGCTGCGCGCCAACGATGAGCTCGAGGATGTTCGCGCTGTCGAGTCGGTGTCACTCGCCGAGGGTTGCCGGTTCATCGTGGCTCAGAGCGATCGCTCGTATCGCTTGGCCATGGACGGGAATCCTCTCGATTGGCCCAGCCGCTTCATCACGGCCGCAACGCTGCGCAAACTTTCCGGCGTTGACCCTAACAAGGTCATTTTTCTCGAAAACACCAACGAGCCTGACCGCCTGCTTGCCGAGGACGACCTTGTTGACCTCGACGAACACCTCGACGAACCGGCCGTTGAGAAGTTCCGTTCCGGCAAGGACGACCGTCCGAGGGAGCAGAACGTCCATGTCAAGCACCTAGGGGAACTGGAGACCGCAACTTTCAAGGTCGCCGAGACCGCGACGCTGCAGCACATCTGGGACCGGGCCCATATTGAGCTGGAAGTCGCCCGCGATCCGCGCGATGTCTTCCAGGCCGAGGTGAACATGCAGCCCGTGAGCCTGATGGAGCACCTCGAGCTGTCCCTCGTCGAGGCGCAGCGCCGCGAACTGTGTAAGCGCAAGTTCGAGATCGCCGCCCGCACCGGTGGTGCCTGAGATGGCCAACCACAGCTCGCGGCCCAACATCGACCTAGCAGCCGGTAGGCAGGTGCTGAACGAGCACCTGCCCCGCGTGCTGTCACTTAAGGGCAAGACCTTGGCCGAACTGGGCTGGCAACAGCCTTCCGATCGCACCTTGCTGGTTCCCATGCATGGCATCCATCAGGGCGTCGGCGAGGACTACCTGCTACGACTCGACTTTCTCACCGGCAAGGACTGGCCGCCGAGCGCCAAGTTCGTGAACCCCGTAACCCTCGACTATCAGATCGGCGCAGATCAGCATCACCTTCCGATGATCACCTCGCCCGAGCTACACGTACACTCGGCATATCAAAGCAATGACGGGCGCACGATCCAGCTAATTTGCTGCTCGGCGGTCTTCCAGTACTACGACGTCGTCCATGGCGGCGAGGACAGCATCCTATGGCGCAGCAGCGACACGTTCCTGACAACGCTCAGCGCGGTCGAGCGCGCATTCGTGACCCACTACTCAGGGAGGTTTCCGCGCCATGGAGGATGAGGACTTCCTGCGCCGCCCGCCAGCACCGCGCCCCTACGTGCCGAGCAACGCGCTCCTTCTCGTGCCGCCGCAAGCCGTGCTGGCAACGCGCCAGTTGCTGCAGCGCGCCGGGCGCCGGGAAGCGTGTGTGTTCTGGTATGGGGATCGCGACGATGTATCCGTGGTTCGTTCGGTGCGGGCACCAGTGCAGCAGTCGTTTCGCGGCAACTATCACGTCGAGCCCGAGGCAATGAGCCAGATGGTACATAACCTCGACGCCAACTGGCGTCCGCTTGCCCAGGTTCATAGCCATCCCGGCCTCAACACCGAGCATTCGCGCTATGACGACAAGATGATGTCGAGCCGCAAAGTGCTCTCCATCGTTTTTCCGCTATATGGCGTACAGGCAGCGCCGTGGCCAAGCGGGCTGGGCATCCACGAGTGGCAAATCGATTACTGGCACATGCTGACTCCCGCGGAGGTCGACGGCCGGCTCGCGCTGCACCAAGCCTGCGCCCTGGATGTGAGAGATTTCCGATGAGCGACATCGATTTGGGTGACCGGCATCGCCGCGCCGTGTCCGGGCTAGGCAACACTGCCCTGCCGAAGGTTATCAAGATCACGGCCGGACAACTGGGCAACCAGCTAGCCCGCCAGCACCTGCTGGTCTGTCTGGTCAACTTGCTGGCTCGATTGCATGGCTCTGTGAAGACGATCAAGCTTCAGGTCAGTGGCGACATCACCGTTCCACTTCCGCATGCGCCGCCGCTCGGCAACGCGTTCGCGGCGATGGAAAATCTGGCCGCGTGGGCAAATGGCGGACGGATCCCCGTACTGGCCGCAACCGGTGAATCCGACATCACCATCGACATCAGCTATAACCCGGTTGAGGGTGCTCATCTTTACGCCTGTGGCGCCGGATGGAAAAGCTGGATCGGCGTGAGGCCGCCGGATTTTGCGCTCGGCGAGGATGAACCGGGCTGCCTGGGCCCGTATTTCGCTGCTACTATGCTGGCCGGCGAAGTCTTCAAGATGAGCAAGGGCCTCATTAAAGGTCGCTACGCCACCAACGACGCATACTCCCTTTGGACCGGCGAAGTCGGCGCATGGGATGATCTGGCCGATGGCCCGCCAGTCCGCGGAACGTCCCTGCCGGCCGTCTACCTCGTGGGAGCGGGCGCCGTGGGGCAAGGCGTGATGCAGGTTCTTGGGGCGAGCGAGCTCGCCGATGCCTATGTCGTAACGATCGACCACGTTCATCACGACAAGGAGGGCACCAATCTCAACCGCTGCTTCCTTGCAGGTATCGAGGACATCCTTGAGCCTAAGGTTGATGTGGTGAGCAGGTACCGTGGCCTCACTAATCTGAACGGCTTTGAATTTAAGGGCCGCCTTGGCGACTATCTGATCGGCGAGAAGGTAGGTCTGCGGCCCGACCTCGTGGAAGCGGAACGAGCGGACCGCTACGACCTAGTGGTCTCAGCCGTCGACATCAACCGCTCGCGGCAGGATATCCAGGGGCTATCCCCAACCATCGTCATCGGCGGCAGCACGGACAGTCTACGTGCGCAGGCGACCTCTTATGGCGTGGTCGAGAACGCAGAGTGCCTTGGTTGCTGGAATGAACCTGAGGATGACCGGGCGCGAGCGATCCTGCTCGAAGCCAGTCTGCGCAGCCTAAGTGTTGAGGAGCGTCGGCACCGCCTTGCAGGACAGGTCGGTGATCTCGATGCCGCTCTGGCGTATCTGGCAGCCGCGAAGCCGCGTTGTGGGCAGCTTGGCGAGTCGGACGTGCGAAGCTTCACCACCGCCGTATCGCCAGAATTTTCAGTCTCCTTCGTTTCTATGGCTGCAGCGGTGATGACCGCGGCTCGGCTGTTCACTGTAATCATGTGGCCGCATGAAGCGGGTCGTCGAGCCGCGAAGGGGTTATTCCAGTTCAAGAGCCTCAAGGCGGATAATGTCACGACTCCGCGCCGCGCCGCCTGCCCGCATTGCGGCAAGGGCCGCCACCTCATCACGCGCCGGTAGCAGTTCGTGCCGAGGGTGTATGCGAAGGCGACCTTGTTCTCGCGTGTCGCTGCAGACTATGAGCCTCTCATCCCAGCGGATCTTGAACCCTCACAACCGCCAACAGTGAGTGATCATAACCTATTGTTAACAAACAAACTCTTTCCTGACGGGGACACTCGAATGATTCCCGTCATGTGGTGCAAACATGAAAGGTGCGTAAGACTTCGTGTGTCAGGGAGTGCCCAGAGCGGACCTTCATAACGAACCGTCCTGGCTCCTCTGCCCCCATGGCGATAGCGAGACCAGGCGCACCATTCTCGGAATGGGCACGAGGCAAGCGCTTCCTATTCGACTAACGTTTGCTACGCTCTCTCACGCACCGCGGACGGATTGAAGTGAATGACCGCGTCGTCCGACTTACCACCGGGGAAGGTAAAGGTGAATTCGGGGGCATTGGGATCAGCGCGCTTCACCTTCGACGGCTTTGATGGCTTTACCGGCTCGAAATAGTCCCTCGAGACATGACCGAGTGATGGAAGCACTGGCCGTCGCCCTTTGAACCAATCAGCAATAGTCACGATCTGCAGCCTCGGCAAATGGCCATGCGCAGTTTCCGCGAATCCGAAAGAAGCTGCCTCGGCGTTCATGTCGCGTGTTGCATCATTGAGGCAGATGAAGAGACCCATGTCGGCGCGCTCACGATCGATCACCGCCTTGAATTCGCGAACATCCTTGGCGCCGACGTGCTGTCCACCCTTCACTGACGTCAGAATTCTGCCCCAGCCTCGCGGCCCGTTCATGAAGAACATCTGGCCGTCAATTCCGCGATCCGGTCCCTTCTTGATCTCTTTCAAGGCTTGAACGCCCACAAGGTAGTTGGCCCACCATTGGAATTGGAACTTGTCCTTCAGCGCCAATCGCTGAGCACTCTCAAAGTCGCGTGGTATGCCGCCCACACTGAAGCTGGCGCCAGGAAATTGCGTTAGAACTCGATCCTCGATGACTTTGATCGCGTGGAATGCCACGTCTATGCCAATCCAATTCCGCCCGCTGGCTTGGGCTGCAGCAACACTCGTACCGCAACCACAAAATGGATCCAAGATTGTGTCGCTGGGCTCCGACGAACCTTCAATAATGCGCCGCAATAGTGCAAGTGGCTTTTGTGTCGGATATCCCAGAGATTCACGCCCAGACGCGGGCTTGATATCTGACCAGTCATTTTGAAGGGATACGCCAGGCATCTCATCGAGATAGCGCTTCTGTGCAGGCACCGCGCCAGGTCGGGTCTGGACGATGCGGCCCTGCGCGATTAGTTCTTGCATTTTTTCGCGGCTGAACCGCCAGTGGCGTTCAACGCCCATCACTTCATAGAAGGGATTCCCCTTCGCCGCACCGCCCGGGCCGGTGATGTCACTCAGACGAAACAAGCGCCCGGTGTCAGGTTCTGTGTGCTTGTAGAAGTCTTTAACATACCGCTCGTCATAGGGCGTGTATTGTGTGTTCCATTTCCACTGGCGACCTTTCGTGTAGAATAGGATCACATCTCTCACGTTACCAAACTGCTTGCGGCCCTGCTTGGCATCATTGTGAGCGGACTGACGACGCCAGCTAATTTCGTTTCGAAAGTTCCGAGGGCCGAAGGCGGCATCGAGGATTATTTTGAGGTAGTGGGAAGCGGTGGGATCGCAGTGCAAGAATAAAGATCCTGTATCCTTCAGGACACGATGCAATTCTGTGACGCGCTGGCCCATCATGACAAGGTAGGCCATCATGTCGCTTTCGCCTAATGCGCTGTGAAGAGCGTGAATGATCGAGGCTACGCTCCCGCCTTGCCGCATGATCTCGTCGAGCGCCCACTGAGCTTCGTTGCCCCAAGTCCATGTATCGCGAAAGGCTTCAACTTGAGCGCTCGCCGCTTCATCCTGCGGTGTCTTGAACAAGACGTTGTAATTGGCGTTGCTATTAAATGGGGGATCGAGATAAACGAGGTCGACGCTCTCAGTCGCGATTTCCTCTCTAAGTATTACAAGATTATCCCCAAACCACAATTGATTCATCATGCGCCCGCCGTGTTCCCTAACATGCACGATGCGCCACTATGCTTAATATTTACTTATACACGTAGCCTGGCTATTTTCCCGCGCCGCGACGTCCACGCCAGAGTTCAATGGCCGCTTTCGGGCGGAGCCAGCAACTGCCTCTTTGACCGATAAGGAGGCGCAAACCTGCCGTCCCTACGAATTGATAGTCTGCTCCGGGCCTGACTCCGCACGACCATGTAAAACTGTCCCGGTTAATAATGAGCGCGAAAGGCGCTTGAGCCCCAACCCGCCGGTTGGAGAAGCGCAGCCATAGGCGAGATTTTCGCATTCTCGAGACGCCAAGAGCGGAAAAGGGCAGCCGCAGGAGCTTCAGCATAGCGGTCCGAAGGGGAGGCCGGACCGATTGTCCCCGCCCGTGCGTTCCGTGTCTGCTCGATCCAAGGGGCAATCTGCCCAGGCTGGAAGGGTTCGAGGGAGGAGGCTGCTCACTTGCCTGTGGCAATAACCAGCTCCTCAAGAGGCGGCGGGCCTCTGTGGTGCTGGTGTCTAAATTTCTCGGGCGGCGCCCACGCGTGGCCGGACGTGTC
This sequence comes from Sinorhizobium sp. NG07B, assembly GCF_002532005.1. Classification (NCBI taxonomy): domain Bacteria; kingdom Pseudomonadati; phylum Pseudomonadota; class Alphaproteobacteria; order Hyphomicrobiales; family Rhizobiaceae; genus Sinorhizobium; species Sinorhizobium sp. NG07B. The sequence continues at coordinate 125,243 of NZ_NWTD01000012.1, forward strand.
TGGAGGTCACACTTTACGTCGGAAGGTGACCGGCGAGGGCGGTATTAAACAGGTTCTGCGGCTTGCCCAGTCAGTGACGATGAGCGGGGTGTTCGGTGAGGCTAAACTAGAGCGTGCCGTAATACATGCGCTCCCGACGCCTCGACGGACGTCCGCGAGGTCAGATTCAGCATGTCAGCTTGCAATACGGTCAACGGCCACGCCAGGATGGGTTCAGCGGTTACGCAGCCGCCTAAGATCTGCCGGCTTCTGAGCAACAGTGGCGCGCTGAAGGCTACCTATGTTGCTGCAAGGGCGTTAAGGATCGCGCAGTGATGCCCTCGCTGTAGCTGCGGATGCGGCCTGCCGCGGCGTTCACCAGACTGCCGTCCTCGGCGCTCTGCGCACCCTTTCCCGTGCGGGGCGACAAGCTGATCGCTGTGTGTGGGCAGCTGACGCAATGTACAGAGCTTCATCAAGCTGAACAACAATGCGCCTGCTCGTGGATGGCCGACGGTCACGGCAGGGAGCGGAAAGGGAAAGCGCTGCGCTTGGGCGGACGTGGCGCGATTCCGCGGTTTTCCGCATTAGCAGAACATGAAATCCGACGCGGTCAGGCCCAGGCCAGCCAAGTGGAGCAAGCTTTGCACGTTGCCAAGGTGCGCGAAGTCGTCCACTTGGTTCTCGGAGGTAACATAACCCAGTTCCGCCGTCATGGTCTGATAATTAAAATAGGCAATTATATCGCCTGCGGCCTCGCCGGAGAAGGTGAAAATATCCTGTGCTGGGTCAAAATCCACAATGGTGGTGTGGTCAGCGTTTGGCCCGTAGTTTTGATCGACCCCAGGGGCCGGGTTGTGGAACTGGAATACAAAGGTGTCCTGGCCGGCACCCCCGGTCAGAGAGTCTCTACCGTCGCCTGCGAAGAGGACGTCGTCGCCGGAGCCGCCATAGAGCTTGTCGTTGTCCGCACCCAGAATGGTCGCAGCGAGGATGCGCGGTTTGCCGCGGCCAAGGTCGCCGTAGAGGTAGTCGTTGCCCTCGTCGCCAAAGACGTGGTCGTTGCCCACGCCACCGAAGACCCGGTCATTGCCGTCGCCGGCCGAGATGGAGTCGCTGCCGGTACCACCATCGATCCAGTCATTTCCCGTCGGATCAAGGATTACATCATCCCCATTGCTGCCAAAGAGACTGTTGCTACCCTTGCCGCCCCGAATTGTGTTTTCCATTGCGAATCCACCTTATGAAACAGCCCCACGACTAAACTCAGTCATATGCCTTGTCGGGTAATTAGAGTAATTGATTGTTTGGATAGAACGCATCGACACAGCGGATGTAATCACGTGCGTGCCAAAACTTAGAACTGACATGGCCTTAAGCTGGACCGATTTCGGTTAGAGCTTCCCTTCCTTTTCCCAGCCCGGAAAAATCACCGGAAACGCTCTTCTCCGGTGGTCCAGAAACCTTGGGCGGTTCAGCAGGTCACAAGCCCCCGCGTGGAGGTGATCGTGCTCAAGTATTTTATGGCAGGCCATTTCATCCGGCTTACGCCGGTTTATACTTCCGATTGGATTGCGGCGTTCGGATGCGTTCTCCGCCGCGTCTCGACCCGCAAGCCTCCTTGTGTCTGGAGCAGAACAACTATGTCGGAAACCGGACCAAAATGGTGCCGAAGGCGTGCAACTGGTGTGGACAAGTGGTTGGGCGTTAATGGCATGCAACTTGCATCGATGCTTTGGGGCGGATGTCCGCTGTGCCTCAAGGAACTCGCCGGTGATTGACCAACATCTGAACTTCAGCGCGCGTAAGCTTAGTCTTCATGGACCAGGGACCCGGATACTCTGCTGCTTAAATTTGCGACCGATCTCATCCGCGCTGGTGCGTGTGTCGGCGGATAGTGCAGCAGGTTCTCAATGCGTATAAGACGGGGTCGCGCCACTAATCAACATCGATGATCGCGGGGCGATACATCGAGCGCAGGAGTGCATGACCTTGAGGAGAAACCACGTGACCCGCAAGCCGGTTCCAGACCATGTCCCGCCCGAAATGGTGAGGGACTTCAGCCTGTTCACGTCGCCTGGCATGCAACGCATGCCCAACGGGGATCCTCACGCAGCTGTCGCTTGCGTCCATGACGGGCCGCCGATCTTTTATTCTTCCAACAACACTCGAGATGGCCGGGGAACCTGGGTCATCACTCGCGCCAGTGACCAACGTCGAGTGCTGCAGGACACCACGACATTTTCCAGCCACCGCAGCATCTTTGCCTCCGCGCTCGGCGAAAACTGGCCGATGATACCGCTGGAACTCGACCCACCGGCGCATGGCGTCTTTCGCTCGCTGCTCAACCCGCTGTTTTCGCCCAAGCGGGTCATGGTTCTGGAGCCGGTCATCCGTGAGCGCGCGATTACGCTGATCGATAGTGTCTTGGCGGCGAGCACAAGCTGCGACGTTATGAAGGATTTCGCGTTCCCCTTTGCTGTCAGTATCTTCCTTGGCTTTCTTGGTCTGTCGGATGAGGAGCTGGATACGTTTGTCGGCTGGGGAAGGGATCTGCTTCACGGAGAGAATGTCAAACGAACGGCGGCGGCCCTGGCGATCGTGGGGTTTATCGACGAACTTGCAGCCATGCGCCGCAAGGAACCGGCCGACGATTTCATGAGCTTCGTAGTCGGGGCACAGGTCAATGGTCGCCAGCTGACCGACGAGGAGGTCCGTGGCATCGGGGTCCTTCTGTTCGTCGCAGGACTCGACACGGTAGCAACGGCAATAGGTTTTGACCTCGCCCATCTCGCCCGCAATCTTAAAGACCAGCAATTGCTGCGCAGCGAACCGCATCGGATCGGGCTCGCCTCCGAAGAATTGCTGCGCGCCTATTCGACCGTACAGATGATCCGCGTGGCAACGAAAGACATCGATTTCGATGGCGCGCCGATCCGCAAGGGCGACTACATTTCCTGCGCCACGATGATTTCCAATCGTGATCCGGAAGAATTCGAATGTCCCAATACGATCGATCTTGCACGGGAAGACAACCGCCACACCGCCTTTGCCCATGGTCCCCATCGTTGTCTTGGCTCACATCTTGCCCGCCGGGAGATCGTGATCGGCCTGGAGGAGTGGCTGTCGCGCATTCCTGACTTCCGTATCAAGGAAGGTACAGCACCCATCACCTATGGCGGTCATGTGTTCGGAATCGACAATCTGGTTCTGGACTGGTCCTGACCATAGGCGCGATCAAAGACATGGAGGTAGCGCATGCGCATCATCGTCCACAAGGACAAGTGCCAGGGGCATGCTCGATGCTGGGCGCAGGCGCCGGAGGTCTTCGAACTGGATGACGAAGGCTACATCCTACCTGGAGACATCGAGGTGGCGGAGAGGGACGAACTCCTCGCCTCACGAGGCGCTCGATCCTGCCCTGAGCGTGCGCTGGAAATCGATGCCACAGCCGATGCCTTGCTTGCCCGACTATTGTTCAATCAAGCCTGTGGAGGGTTTAAATAGAAGGCAGCCGTGGAGGCCGATTGCCTCTGGCCCAGAACCGCATCGGGCCGCCGCGAAACCTACGGCACTGAGCTGTTTCAGTCGACGCGCAAGCGGGCAGGCGGGTTTGGGCGCCATGCGGCTGCTGACCGCCGAATAAACCGTGAAATTGCGCCTGCATAGCCGGATGGGCCAAAACACCTCTTCCAACAAGACTTGCGATAAAGGCCATGGACCACAAGAATATTGTCGAATTATACGACCGCGAAGCGATCCGCGACTGTCTGTATCGGTACTGCCGCGGGATAGACCGGGCGGACGAGGCGGCGCTGCGCAGCTGCTACTGGCCCGATGCGCATGACAATCACGGGGCGTATGCCGGCTCGGCCGAGGGTTTCATTGAATTCGCGCTTGGTGTCTTCAAGACCGAACCGCGCAACATCCATCAGATCACGAACATTCTAATCGAGTTTATCAGGCCGACTGAAGCCGCCGTCGAAAGTTACTTCACCGCGCTCCAACGTGGGCCCGACGGCGGCAGGACAATACGTCAGGTTCTCCTATGTGGTCGCTATTGCGACCTTTTTCAGAAGAGGGAAGGTGAGTGGCGAATTGCCGAGCGTACGGTGGTCTACGATTGGCTCGAGGAGCAGACACCGCAGGCGGCGTCAGAGATTGAGCGGTTCGGTCTCAGGCAGCCGATCGGAACATCGCATCCGGATGACCCGGTCTATTCGCTCGGGAAGCGCAAAGCGCAATGAAGTCAGGGCGAATAGCGCCGCGTCTGGCTGGTGTGGCCTCTTCGTCTCCGGGCCGTGCTGCTGAACTGCGATGATCTGAGCCCCATACCGTTCGAGCTGAGCAGGAGACTTGATCCATGAGCCAAGCAGAACGCGTCATCATCATTACAGGTGCTGCAGGCGGAATTGGCCGTGCTCTGGTCGATGTCTTTGCCGCAAACGGCGACACTGTCGTTGCCGTGGACCTTCCGGGAAGCGGCGTACTCGAATTGGTCCGCGACCTCGGTCCCGCGCATCTCGGGCTAGAGGCCGATATCTCGCGAGAGGAGGATATCCTCGCTCTTCATGAACAGATCGAAGCACAGTTTCCCCAAATCGGCGTCCTAGTCAACAACGCCTCTGTGGGGCCTACCCTGGATCCTATCGTTAACACGACTATCGATGCCTTTCGTAGCGCGTTGGCCGTAAATCTGATCGGCCCATACGTCATGGCGCGTGAAGCGGCGCGGCGGATGCAGCGCGGCGGTGTCATCGTCAATGTGGCGTTGCTGGCCGGCTTGCTGGGCAATCCCAGGCGTAACGCCTACGCCGCCTCGAAGGCAGGCCTGATCTCGATCACGAGAAGTTTGGCATGCGAGTTGGCGCCGCGCGAAATCCGCGTGACGGCAGTAGCGCCGGGCTATGTGCGCACGCCGATGGTCGAGCAACTGGAACGCGTCGGCGAGACGGATCTCGCGGCTATTCGCCGACGCGTGCCGATGGGGCGCATGGCGCGTCCCGACGAGATCGCCTGGGTTGTGCGTTTTCTGGCTAGCCCACAGGCGGCCTGCATCAACGGGTCGGTTCTGACGGTTGATGGTGGTTGGATGTCTTTCAACCAGCCGGGCGACGCGCACCCGCCGGTGTATGGGACACCAGAAGCCGAACGCTCCCGTCCGGCCGAGTACAGCGGCGAGCGAATCGTGCTTGTCACGGGCGGAGCGAACGGCATAGGCGCGGCCGTCGTTCGCCGCTTTGCCGCAAACGGCGATACCGTCGTAATTGCCGATAGAGAAGGCGCTGCGGCGGCAAAGCTTGCGGGCTTTCTAGGTGGCAAGCACATGGCGAAATCCGTGGACATTGCCGTCGAGAGCGACGTGGTGGCGCTGTTCGAGGAGTTGCGAGCGCGCTTCGGCAGGCTAGATCTCCTCGTTAACGCTACCGCTGGGGCCGAGCTTTCTGTTGCGGGGAGCCAAAAAACAACAGTACAGGTCCAGCGTGTCCTGGATGTCAATCTCACCGGCGTCTTCACCTGCGCGCGTGAGGCGATCAAGATGATGCGCCCCGGAAGCGTGATCCTCAACGTTGGATCGATGGTTGACTTTCTGCCCCTCGCACAGCGTCACGCCTATGAAGCCTCCATGTCGGGGACAGAGATCCTGACACGGTGTCTGGCGGCAGAACTTGGGCCAGTCGGTATTAGGACGGCAAGCATCGCTCCTGGTTACATACGCCCTTCTGGCGGCTCCGGGTTGGCAAAGGTCGGCAGCGTCGCCCCGGAAGCGGCCAGCCGGCGCATCCCGATCAGGACGGGAGAACCGGAAGACGTCGCTGAAGCAGCGTTCTTCCTGGCTTCGCCTGAGGCCTCATATGTCAACGGGTCGACCCTATGCGTGGACGGCGGCTGCACGTCCTTAGGTGATGCTGGATTCGAAAGTGGACTCGACCAGGAATACCCGGTGGCGGCCGCCAAATGGTTGCCGATTATGCCGTAGTCGACGAGCGGCGGCTCATTGCAACAATTGGCTTTCGTGGGGCACGGCCGTCGAATGGCGAGTGAATCGCCAACCGTCGAATACCGCAAACGTCCCCCTGCGGCCATGAAGTCGCGAAGCTGTCGATCAGCCGAATCGAGAACCTCCCATCACCGAAGGATTGCTATGGAATTCGCGACATTTCTCCTTGCCGCCCAGCGCGGCTATCATCAATCGCCCGACACGGTCATCCGCAACTCGATCGAACAGGCAGTGCTTTCGGAGCAGGCTGGCTTCAACACGGCATGGTTTGCCGAGCACCACTTCAATAATTACAGTCTTGTTCCCTCTCCCTTGATGATAGTGGCGCATTGTGCCGGCCTGACGAGCACGCTTCGTCTCGGTACCGGAGTCTGCGTACTGCCGCTCTATCAGCCGCAGCGACTGCTTGCCGAGATCGGGTTCGCCGACATCGTGTCGGATGGTCGCCTCGAGCTTGGCGTCGGCTCCGGGTACCAGCAGTTCGAGTTCGAGCGCTTCGGTGTCGATATCGATGAGGCGGCTACCGTCTTTTCCGAGTACCTGGCTATCCTTCTGAAGGGGCTCAACCAGAAGGTTTTCGAACACGACGGCCATTATCAGAAGATACCTCCGACGGCGGTTTCGCTGCGGACCATCCAAAAGCCGACTCCGCCGATCTGGATCGCGGCCGGATCGGCGCGCAGTATGAGGCGGGCCTATCGTGAGGGCCACAATCTGTTCGTCACGGCATTTCACAACGGGTTGGACGCCTTGCGAACGCTGCGTGATAGCATCGAGGAGGCAGCGACCTGCGAGAGGAAAAATGTCACGAAAGCCAAGATATCACTGCTGCGCTGCTGCTATGCCAGTGACCACGAGGCGGAGATCAACAGCTATCTCGACAACGCCCGCTTTCAGCGCCGGCTATCTGAAGCGTTGCAACAGCGCCGCCAGCAGAGCCAGGACGGTTATCTACTTGAGGAAGTCCCGACGAAACAGGACCTCTCGTTCGAGAGCATGCGCGAGAACCTGCCGATCGGTAATGTGAATCGGGTGATCGATCGCCTGCTTGAAGAAATTAGTGTGCTGAAACCCACTCAGATTGCCGTTCAGACGCAATTGGGCGATTTCGACCACAAGACGATGCTGAGGCAAATTGAACTTTGGGGAGACAAGATCATCCCTGCGATCAACGCGGTCACGCCCTAACGGCTCGGCCGAGACTCCATGCGGCCCAGCTCAACGTAAGTGGTGATAAAGGGCGTAGCAGGCATAATTCAAAAGCAACTTCCAGCGAATGTTCTGTCTGTCTCCCCTGTGGACTTGGACGGCTTTGTCGTGCGCGCGGCTAGACGGCAGCGAAGGCGACCGAAGGGTTATCCGACCAGCTCGGGTTACCCTGCATGAATGTGGCGGCGGCTGCCTTGATTTCGAACAATTTGTATTACTAATAAAGAATGCTGGCAATTTGGGATGGCAACCATCCACGTTATGGATAGATGAAGCATGCGGTTCAAGGGCCTTGATCTAAATCTCCTCGTCGCGCTCGATGCTTTGATGACCGAGCGCAACCTCACGGCGGCGGCGCGCCGCATCAATCTCAGTCAGCCGGCGATGAGCGCGGCCGTTGCCCGGCTGCGCAGCTATTTTCGTGATGAGCTGTTTGCAATGGCGGGGCGCGAATTTATCCCGACGCCGCGTGCGGAAGGGCTCGCCCCCGCGGTGCGCGAGGCTCTGCTGCAGATCCAGCACTCCATTGTTTCCTGGGAGCCGTTTAAACCGGCCCACTCAGATCGCCGCTTTAAAATCGTGCTCTCCGATTACGTCACGCTCGTGCTTTTCGAAAAGGTGGTGGAGCGTGCGGCGCGGGAAGCTCCCGGCGTCAGCTTCGATTGTCTGCCGGTTGCGGACGACTTCGAGGAGCTACTGCGGCGAGGCGAAATCGATTTTCTGATCATGCCGGAAGCGTTCATGTCGCAGCATCCTCACTCAGCACTGTTCGAGGATAAATTTGTGTGCGTCGGTTGCCGCTCCAACAAGCAGCTGTCGGAGCCGCTCACATTCGAGAGGTACATGTCTATGGGCCACGTTGCGGTGAAGTTCGGAAATACGCGGTTGCCCTCGTTCGAGGAACGGTATTTGCTCGAGCATGGTTTCAAGAAACGTGTCGAGGTCGCAGTGCAGGGTTTCAGCATGATCCCGCCCATGCTGTTGGGCACTGAGCGGATAGGAACCATGCCCTTACGGTTGGCGCAGCTTTTCGCAAAAACAATACCCCTGCAGATCGTCGAGGTTCCGCTGCCACTTCCCCCGTTTATCGAAGCAATCCAATGGCCCGCCCCACACGATAGTGATCCGGCAAGTCGTTGGCTGCGTGAGATGCTCGTAGAGGAGGCGTCGCGTATGGTCTCGCCGCGTGCCCAGGAACCTCTGGATCCGTGCTTTAGTCGCGTCATTCGCTAAATCCGCCGCGCGATGAGGCGCTGCTCCCGACAACTGCGCCTCCTCATCGCCCGCCTTCCATGAAGACGGTGTTGCCGCCGCCTCTTTTGAAATCCTCGACATTGTTTCCTCGACGCAAGGCGGCCTTCTGCCCAAGTGCCGGGCGAGCCAACTGGTAGGTTAAGCCGCTTCTCAATCGACCAGGGCTCGTATGGCCTCTCGATGTCCGTGTGAGCCAAGCTCCATCGGTTGGCTGCGTCACTTTAGCACTCTCGACCAAAGAGTGCTAAAAACTCTTGAATTCAGTTTTCAACTGAACCAGAATCAACCGCTGCCAGTAGCCGGAGCGGCCTTGCCCGTCCGCAGTGCATTCGTCCGGCGAAGAGCATCGTCGATTGATTTTATCCAGGAGGAAGGCATGAAGTTCCAACCGCTTCACGATCGCATTCTTGTCCGCCGCGTCTCGTCCGAAGAGAAAACCAAAGCCGGCATCATCATCCCCGATACAGCCAAGGAGAAACCACAGGAAGGCGAGGTGATCGCCGTCGGCCCGGGTGCTCGCAATGAGCAAGGTCAACTCGTCGCGTTGGACGTCAAGGTCGGAGATCGCGTGCTCTTCGGCAAATGGTCGGGCACGGAGATCAAGATCGACGGCGAGGACCTGCTGATCCTCAAGGAAGCCGACGTGCTCGGCATCATCGAAGATTTGGGCGCGGATAAAAAGGCCGCCTGAGAGCTGCCACTGACCAGAATTCAGCGAAGGAGTGAACCATGGGTGCAAAAGACGTAAAATTCCATTCCGATGCCCGAGATCGCATGTTGCGCGGCGTCGATACGCTTGCCAACGCAGTAAAGGTGACGCTGGGGCCAAAAGGCCGCAATGTCGTCATCGACAAATCGTTCGGCGCCCCGCGCATCACCAAGGATGGCGTTACCGTGGCGAAGGAGATCGAGCTTGAGGACAAGTTCGAGAACATGGGTGCGCAGATGCTGCGCGAGGTGGCCTCGAAAACGAGTGACATCGCCGGCGACGGCACCACGACCGCGACGGTGCTCGCGCAGGCGATCGTCAGGGAGGGCGCAAAGGCCGTTGCTTCCGGCATGAACCCGATGGACTTGAAACGAGGCATCGACCTCGCCGTCGACACGCTCGTTGCCGAGCTGAAAGCCAAAGCGCGGGAAGTTTCGAAGAATGAGGAAATCGCCCAGGTCGGCACCATCTCGGCAAACGGTGATGCGGGCATCGGCCGTTACCTCGCCGAAGCAATGGAGAAGGTCGGCAATGACGGCGTGATCACCGTCGAGGAAGCCAAGACCGCGGAGACGGAACTTGAGGTGGTCGAGGGAATGCAGTTCGACCGGGGTTACATCTCACCCTATTTCATAACCAACCAGGATAAGATGCGGGTAGAGTTCGAGGAACCCTACATCTTGATCCACGAAAAGAAGCTCTCCAACCTGCAGGCGATGCTGCCTGTTCTCGAAGCTGCCGTACAATCGGGCAAGCCGCTCCTCATCATCGCCGAGGATGTCGAAGGCGAGGCGCTTGCCACCCTCGTCGTCAACAAGCTGCGCGGCGGACTGAAGGTCGCGGCCGTCAAGGCCCCTGGCTTCGGCGACCGGCGCAAGGTCATGCTCGAGGATATTGCAATCCTCACGGCAGGCACCGTGATCTCCGAAGACCTTGGGATCAAGCTGGAGAACGTCACGCTCGACATGCTCGGCCGCGCCAAGAAGGTCTCGATCGAGAAGGAGAACACCACGATCATCGACGGCGCCGGCACCAAAGCCGACATCGACGGCCGCGTCGCGCAGATCAAGGCGCAAATTGAAGAGACGACGTCCGACTATGATCGCGAGAAGTTGCAGGAGCGCCTCGCCAAGCTCGCCGGTGGCGTCGCGGTCATCCGCGTCGGCGGCTCGACGGAAGTCGAAGTAAAGGAACGCAAGGACCGCGTTGACGATGCGCTGCATGCAACCCGAGCGGCGGTCGAGGAAGGCATCCTGCCGGGTGGCGGCGTGGCGCTTCTGCGTGCAGTCAAGGCTCTCGATGGCGTGCAGACCGTCAATGACGACCAGAGGGTCGGCGTCGAGATCGTTCGCCGCGCCATCGAAGCTCCGGCGCGCCAGATCGCGGAAAACGCTGGTGCGGAAGGCTCGATCATCGTCGGCAAGCTGCGCGAGAAGGCGGAATTCTCCCATGGCTGGAATGCCCAGACGGGGGAATTCGGCGATCTCTTCTCGATGGGCGTGATCGATCCTGCCAAGGTCGTCCGCACCGCGCTGCAGGATGCGGCCTCGATTGCCGGCCTGCTCGTCACCACCGAAGCGATGATCGCCGAGAAGCCGAAGAAGGAAGCTCCGCCGGCAATGCCGCCCGGCGGTGGAATGGACTTCTAGTCCCGCCTGCAGCCGCGTTCCGCATCTTCGGCTAGCCGAGAGCTTCAAATAAGGTTGTTCGGCCCCGCCGGGGTCGTTGGTATTTCCAGCGACACTCGACGGGGCTGAATAAAGCCGCTGCACTTGTCGCGCGGGGGCAACATTCAACGCCGGCTTGTCTGTGGAAGTCGACGTGCCGCAAACATTCGGCTGCATGACCCGCATATTTTGCCTCAAGGCCTGAGCCCCGTGAGCATAAAACAGTTGAGCGGCCGGCATCTCTAGCGCGTCCCCATCTCGGAGGGAACATTTGAGCGAACTCGACGAAATCAGGGCAACACTCAGGTCTAGCCAACAGAGAACTTTTCCGCGGCAGATACGGGAGTTCGGGCTGGATCTGATCGTGCGAGAAGGCGTTTTTCCTCCCGAAGATTTCCAAAGTTGGCGTTGGTTTAGCGAGAACTTCCCTCCATTCGCTCGAAAGCGGATCTTGGAAATCGGCTGCGGTTTCGGTCTACCAGGTCTCCTCTTGGCAAAGACCGGAGCGCTGTCGTTGCTAGCCTGCGATATCAATCAGCTGGCTGTCGCGAACACCTTGGAGAATGCCGCAAGAAACGGGATTGAAAATGTCGACGTCATCGAAAGTGACATCTTCAGTAATATTCCTCCTGGAAGGAAGTTCGACATTATTTTTTGGAACTACCCCTGGAATTTCGTTCCAGCACAATTCGAATTTGTCGATGACATTGAGCGTGGAGCATTTGATCCCGGCTACGGCCAGCTCGAGAGATTTCTGTCGGAGGCTCAAGCATTTCTTGCAGAAGGAGGCAAAATCCTTTTAGGATTCGGCATCAATGCCCGCGATGACCTTCTTGAGCGAATAGTGGCTGCGAATGATCTCAGATCGGTGATTGTGAAGTGGGGGCCGGGCCCCAACATCGACTTAGCTTACAGGCTGTTCTCAATTCGCAGGAGCGCGACAGCATATGGTTTCCGGCCCTCACGTGGACTGCACTAGCCACATTTCGCCCATCGCCTCGGAATTACGGTGACGCAAAGATCCGGATCCATGACGCGACGCTCAATAAAAGGACCGATCTCTGTCTACAATCGGATATTGACTCCAGCGGCGCTTCTGCGAAGTTGCGGTTTGCGCAAGTGACCTACCGCTTCCGCTACCGCTTTTTAGGTTCAGGTTAAAGCTTACCTGCCGCCGGACAACGGCATCACCGAGCACGAGCTGCTGCAGAAACGCATCACGCGCATCGACGGCCGGTAGGCCAGGGGAAGCCCTCGGCGACGACGGGCGGGCCTGGAGACGACGGCAGAAATGGCGGAGGCGGCGGAGCGCGCCCCGCACCCGTGAGAAGTCCAACGCTTGAGGATCACGGCTCCACCGCACCTCCGTTTGCAGCCATCAAGGGGCAGGCACCAGCATATGCGGAGAAGCGTGGACTTATCAGCCTTGACGAGACGGCGAGGGCGGAAATTACGCCGATTGCAGAGAAAATCGCCGCGTGATGTCCGGTCGGGCACCTTCTCAAATCGTATATTTTTGAGTGGGTGATTTTCCCAGAGGCCGCCATCGAGCGGCCTTTTCTCTTTGGGGCGCTGCCGAACCGCGGACGTTTAAATTCGCGAGGTCGCCGGGACTGCCCCAACCCTAATATCTCCACCTCGGAGAGCGCTTCGCATTGTAAAGCAATTCAGAAGCCGTGGCGAAATCGCCAAAGATGAGGGTTAGCCGCCGTTCTTCCTCCTGGCACAAGCGTTGCCGGCGGCAAAAATCGTGAATATTCCACACCTTAGTAACAGCATGCGTGGAAAGTTTATCGGCTTCGACGCGTACAACCATCCTTGCTCCTCCCAAAGCGATGGCGCCACACTATTATACTAAGGTATAATGAAGCAAGAATAAACGTAAGTATTACTTAGTGCCGTAAGTATTACTTATTGCCTGACGCCCACCCTCCCGTGGCGACGGGCGATCGTGCGGCCGCTCTCCTGCATGGCGGGATAGAGCGGCCGCTTGTTGCTTAGACGATCAACTGCACGATATGAGCGAACGGCGTCATAGCCCATTTTCCGCTGTGATCCTTCGCCGTTCCGTAGATATTAAGTCCCGGCCGACCGTGAACTCTGCATGCATGGTGATCTCGTTAAGGTCGAGAGCATGGCCCTGAGTTCGGTCACATGGTTGCCTGATTTGTTCGCTGATTAGATCCGCGAGCGCCTGATTGAGGACCATGGCCATTTGAAGCCCTAAGTTTCCTTCGCATCATACACGAACGTTAGCCCTTCAGTCTGTTGGCCGCCTTGTCCGCAGCGTCCCGATCGCCGCCATGCTGTTTGATGATCCGTCGCGCATCCGCGGCATTGATGCCGTGCTTTTTCGCGAAGTATGCAACTTCGTATTCTTGGGTGCCTGAGACCAGGCGGCGATCTGCGGCGGTTTTCGTTTTGTCGTCTGCCATCAGAGGTCCTCCTTCGTTGATCGGAGGACAGCGCAGAGGGGAATCGTAGGTTCCCAAGCCTGTATCGGCCGAGTTCCCCCGCGCACGGATGCGCATCGCTAATCCTGGCGGGTTAGAGAAGCATCTTCTGTTCCCACGCTGTATCGATTCCGTTCGTACCTATTTCAGCTATTCATGATGCATCGTAGGCCTCATGCTGAATGACATTCGCAGCGAAGGGGCGGAGGAATACCGACGCCTCTACCGAACCGCCCGCTGGCGCGGGTTGCGTGAGCAACAGCTTGCCTGCCGACCTCTTTGTCAGTGGTGCTTGGAGCTCGAGATTGTCGAGCCGGCCACTGAAGTTCATCACCTTGTTGCACGCATCGCGGCGACCTCGTTCCGTTCTGGTCAGGGCCTTTTCTCAGCACCTGCGGTGTGACGAGTTGGCGCAGGCACGCGGCCAGGAGCTCTACGAAGTTCTGAACACCTCGCAGGGCGCCCAATGGAGCCGCTCGGCATCGTCATCTCGAGCCTGGCGAGCGCATCTACCTTGGCCTCGATCTGTCGGGCGTGAATGACCTTTGCGCGTTGGTCGGCGTCTCCGCGGAGTTTGGGGGCGATCGAGTTGGCGCCTGGCATTGGAAGCCGCAAGAGTGGCTGCTGCATGACCATTTGCGTGTTTCAGTAAGTCCCGGACACCGATTTCAGTAAGTCGCGGACGGCAATTCCGCTCGTCTGGTTAGGCGCAGAAGCGGACGACGAGGGCAAGGTAGAAAGCGGCGTGTACAGTGGCACCGTACAACCGTGTGTGCAGTCTTAGTGCAGTTGACATAGCGCACCACATGACCCATATAAGGAGCATAGTTTTCGAGGTGGGAACGGCTTCCCCACGCGCCACACCTTGTGTGGTTAGTAGTCGAAAGACCAAGAGATGCGGACTTTAGCACCCGCCGAAAACGAATCAAAAGCCTCGCGAAAGCGGGGCCTTCTCTTTTTGGGCTGGGTCTGTCAAGCAAAGGACATCCTCTCCGCGCCTACAAGGCGCGGCGTCGGCCGTTGTCTTGATTTTTGGCGAACAACGGTTTTGGCACGCCGGAAGATGATGGGTGCCCGTCAGGAGTCTGGCTTCTCTGCGAAGTCGGCGCGCAACTGCTTCATGATCGGGTCGGATGGAGGGGCATCTCAATCTTTTTTCCGAAACTGTCAGCCTGAGCTGACGTCCAGCCCCGCCTCGAGATTGCCCGCCCACTCGTCCCTGAACGGGACCTCTATCCGCGCGGCGACGCGGAACCCTTAACTCGCGCTCTCAGGCGGCCTTGGCCTCCCAGCGATAGGGTGTGTTGTCGACCCACATCCGATGCAGGATGATTGCCAGGCGTCGAGCCACCGCCACGGTAGCCTTCGCCATACCCCGCCGACGAGCGACGGAGAGGCCCCACGCCTTCAACGGCGAGCTCCGCTTCGAGATTCGCAGCAGGATCCCAGCGGCTTCGACCAGCGCCCATCGTATACCGGCATCACCGCACTTCGAAATGCCCCGGTCCCGATCGATCTCACCAGATTGATAGCGCGAGGGCGTCAATCCGAAGTGAGCCGGGACGGAGCGTGATCGGCCGAAACGCGCTGGCTCGTCGACTCCGGCCCGGAAGCTCAGGGCGACCAGCGGGCCGACGCCGGGCGCCGTCATCAGCAGCTTGCAGGTGTCGTCACTCTCGGCCAGCCGTTCCATCGCCTTTTGCAGGTGCTGAAACTGCTTTCTCAGCACGCGGCGGACTTCCAGGAGAGGGTCGATCACCAAGCGCAGATTCGGGGATTGTTCGAGCAACTCGATGATGCGCCGCTCGAACTGCAGCCGGGTCACGGCGCCAACCTTGAGGCCAAAGTTGCGCAGCAGGCCGCGCAGGTTGTTCTCCGCATCGAGGATCTTGGTCTGAACGAATTTGCGCGCGGTGAGCAGCATCCGGATCTCTTGGCTCCTGACGGTTTTGACGTGCACAGGCTTGAAAAGCCCGACGCGCATCATCTGCGCGATCCCGCGGGCATCGTTGCGATCGGTCTTGTTGATCTGCGCCGAGAGCGCGGCCTTCATGTGCCGCGTCTCGACGCAGATCACCGGATAGCCTGCGGCAGCCAAGCCGCTGTAGAGCCACTGCGACAGCGGTCCGGCCTCCAGGCCGACCCGCTTATACGGTCCGCCGATCGCATGAAGCAGGGCGCCAATCGCATCCGGCTCGCTTTCAACCTTGCTCTCCCGGATGAGCTTACCGCTCGCCTCCATCACGCAGACGCTGGTGGTGCGAATAGACACATCAAGACCGACAAACAATTCCATGGCAGACCTCCTAATCGGTTTGACCTTGCCCCCAAGTTTTATCCAGTTTTGAGTTCGCTCCTGCGGTTTTGGGTTGCTGTATTTGGGGCGGTAGCGG
>NZ_NWTD01000013.1:0-109288 GCF_002532005.1 Sinorhizobium sp. NG07B
GAAGAGCTCGGCTGGTCGCCGAAAATCGTCGGAACAACCAGTCGTCCCGAAGGGGTGTTTTTCCGGTGCGGGGACACCGAGCTTCAACGGCACTTCGGGCTCGCGCCGCAAGTTAGCCTTAAAGACGGAATCAGGCGTTCGCTGGACGTTCTCCGTGCGCGGGCGACCCACCGATAGGGGCAGGATAAGAGCCGATCAACATCCTGCTGCGATCGAACGTATTGTAAACATGACTCAGCTCGGAATGACCTTGCCGGATCTTGCTGCCTCTGGCGCAAAGTACGACAGCTTCAGGCCGGACGCAGTCATTGGCAGTATCTGCCATCTCTCTGGCCCAAAGGGCACTCGCGTTGATCGCGATCCTACAAGCGGGCGAGGAAACGCTCGACACGATCCCATGTCAGTCTTGCGGCCACGGCGTCGTGGTCAGCGAGGGTGGGGTCGGTGTAGATATGGCCGGCACCGGGATAGGTGAAGATTTCGAGGGCGATCGGCGTTTCTGCCGCGGCAGCCCTCCAGGCAGCAACCTCCTCGGCCGGCTCGAAGGGGTCCGGATCGGCAAGGTGCAGCTGCAAAGGCACGCCGGTTCGGGCATTGGCGGGGAGTTCGGCGATGCTGTGCAGGAAGAGCAGTCCGGCGGTTTTGGGACGCTTTGCCCAGAGGGTTGCGGCGACGGCTGCGCCCATAGAAAATCCGCCGAGCACTGCCGTTGCCGGCAGGTCGGCGACTGCCCGTTCGGCTCGCTCGAAAAGCGTTCGCCAGCCGATCCCGTCCCTCAGGGCGACAGCCTCGCCGATCGAGCCGGCAACGCGGCCATCGTAAAGATCCGGCGTTACCACCTGGTGACCGGCCGCGGCCAGGCGCTCGGCAGCATCGCGCTCGAGCGGGCGCAGACCGTAGGCAGAATGGAAGAGGATTACGGTCGCCATTCTCATATCTCTCGTGCTGGTGGCAATGTCGGTGCAGCAAACCGGGCGGTCAGCCTATCGCATCAGTAGGGTCTCGCTCCAGTCCAGCGCGGCGAGGTCCTCCACCCGCGCTTCAGCATTGTCCGCCAGGATGAATTCGTCGATCTGCGGCGGCGGAACGCTGGTGCCGGAGAGCATCGAATGGATTTGGCCGCGATGGTGCTGGCCGTGCAGGAAGACGTGCAGCAGGGTGTCGGCGACGGTCTCGGTCAGCGTCCGGTCCGGCCAAGGGATACTTATCTTCCGCGACAGTACCTCGAGGGTCAGCGTCTCGCAGAAATCGACCAGCCAGTCGTCGACCTCCGCCCGCTCGGCCGCGAATTCGGCGGGGGTGGCGCGGCTGCCGGGCGGGTTCGGCGGGCCCGCCAGATCGCCCCGCAGCGTGTCGATATAGTAGCGATCGGCATTCAGGAGGTGCACCATGGTTTCCTTCAGCGAAGGAAAGAAGGAGGTCCGCGCCGCCTCCCATTCGCCGGGCTGCAGTGCCATGCAGGCGCGGTCGAGGCGCGCATTGGCAAGGCGCGCATTGCGGGCCAGCTGGCGATAGGGCCGGCAGACGAGATCCGGTGAGAAGGTCGTTCTGTCCATGATTGCCTCGTTTTCATGCGTCGACACTTTTGTGGCGGCTGCTGCGGTCGAGGTCAACGAGAAGATGCGGGCAAGGGCTTCATGCAAGCTCAGGAGTCCGATGCGCCTCAGCTCTCCCGGCGCGGCTGCGCGAATTCCGGGATCTTGAAGCGGCGGCGATAGCTTCCCGGCGTCACCCCCGTCAGCCGCTTGAAAAGACGGCGGAAGAAGGCCGGTTCCTCATAGCCCACCTGCCAGCTGATCTCGTCGACCGGGGCCTCCGTCCGCTCGAGCCGGCGCTTGGCTTCCTCGATCCTCAGCCGCTGCACATAGGAGATCGGGCTCAAGCCCGTCGCGCCGGTGAACCTGCGCTTGAAGGTGCGCTCGCTCAGCCCGGTGAGGCGGATCATCTCTTCCAGCGGATTGGCGACCGGGAAATGCGTGGCAAGCCAATCCTGCGCGGCGCTGATGGCGAGATCGTGATGGTCCTTGCGTCCCTCGAAGGTCATATAGGGGGCGAGCCCGTCTTGGTGCCATTGCAGCGCGAAGAGCCGCGCAACGGCCTGCGCTGCGGTCGCGCCGGCATGGCGGGCGATCAGATAGAGTACCAGATCGTGCCAGGTCATCGAGGCGCCCGAGCTGATCAGTTCCTCGCGTTTGCCGGAGACGACCAGCACCTGTTCGGGCCGAATCGGCACCCTGGGAAAGGCAGACTCGAAGGCGCGTGCGTAGCCGAAATGCACCGTTGCGTCGACGCCGTCGAAGAGCCCGGTTTCGGCGAGCAGAAAGATGCCGGAGCAGGCGGAGCAGAGAAGCGCGCCGCGCCGGTGCATCGCCTGGAGCCAGTCGACCAGCTCTGTGTGCAGGCCCTTTTTCCAGCCTTCCGGTCCGAGCAGGACCGAGGGGACAATGACGATATCAGTCGCCACGAGCGAGGCGACGCTGCGCTGGACGGAAATCGGCACGTGGCTGGCGAGCTGCAGCGGTCCCTGCTCCAGTCCGACGATCTCGACCCGGAAGGGCGGCGGGTCGAGCGGTGCATGGCCGAGCGGCGCCATCACAGCGAAGGCGTTCATAACGTCAAAGATGCCGGTCAGCGTCGAGACCACCGCCTCGGGGATGGCGACGAGGCTGACGTGGATGGGCTGCGTGCCGGTCTCGGCTCTCTGGCCTGGCATCTCGAATTCCCCGGTTGGTTAACGACGACGCGCAAACAGACGGCCTGTGGCGCAAACGGCCCGATTGTGGACCGATCGGCTCTGCCGCTCAACCGCGATTGCTGCGATCCTCGACCATCGCCGAAATTCATCGGCGCCCATGGAGGAGAGACGAATATGCAACAGACCCGGAAAGGAAGCGTGGACGCCGCCAAGCTCGACGCGTTCGTCGCCCGCGCGATCGGCGACCTCTCGGCTGGCTATGGCGGCGTGATGGTGAGTCTCGGCCACCGGCTCGGCCTATACAAGGCGATGGCGGAAGCCGGCCCGCTCACCTCGCGGGAGCTCGCGGGCCGCGCCGGCTGCGCCGAGCGCTATGTGCGCGAATGGCTGGGCTCGCAGCTTGCCGGCGGCTATGTCGGCTATCATGCGGTGAGTGATACCTATGAGCTGGCGCCGGAGCAGGCGCTTGTGCTGGCCGACGAGGACAGTCCCTACTTCATCCCGAACGCCTGGGCGGTGCCAGCGTCCATGTGGACGGACGAGGAGAAGGCGCTCGAGGCCTTCCGAACCGGCAGGGGCATTGCCTGGGGCGACCATGACGGGAAGCTCTTCTGCGGGGTCGCGGCCTTCTACCGCAATGCCTACAAGGCGAGCCTGGTTTCCGAATGGCTGCCGGCGCTCGACGGCGTCGTCGAGAAGCTCAAAGCCGGCGCACGCGTCGCCGATGTTGGCTGCGGCCACGGCCACTCGACGGTGCTGATGGCCGAGGCGTTCCCGGCCTCCGAGTTCCGCGGTTTCGACAACCACCTGGATTCGGTGGCGGAGGCCTGGAAGATCGCGGCGTTGGCAGGCGTTGCCGAGCGGACAAGCTTTGCGACCGCCTGCGCCGACGATTACCCGGCTACCGGCTACGATCTCATCTGCTTCTTTGATTGCCTGCACGATATGGGCGATCCGGTCGCCGCGGCCTCGCATGCCGCGAAAGCCATCGCACCGGGCGGCACCGTGATGCTGGTCGAGCCCTTCGCCAAGGACCGGGTCGAGGACAATGTCTCGCCGGTGGCGCGAATCTACTATGCCGCCTCGACGACGATCTGCTGCGCCCATGCGATCGCCGACGGCGGCCGCCTGGTGCTCGGCGCCCAGGCCGGCGAAGCGCGCCTTGAGGACGTGTTCCGCAAGGCCGGCTTCAGCCGCTTCAGGCGCGCGCTGGAAACGCCGTTCAACCTGATCCTTGAGGCGCGTCTCTAGAGCGGCGTGCTCCGTGATCCATCAACCTGAATATCCGGGCAGTACCTTACTGCCCGGAACAATCGTTGCCGAGCTCGATTACAGATTGCAGGTATAAAGAGAACGAACCGCAGCTGGACGTGCGCCATGACGAAAAGCCCTGAGACAAAACCGACGATGATTGAGCCGCGCAAGGGCACGCCAAGCCCGAGGCTCCTGGAGAGCGAATTTCGCCGCCGCTTTCTCAACCGGTTCCAGGACAAGGCCTTCGACGCGCTTCGCCCGGAACTGGACAGGATCGCTGCCGCGGCATGGGATGCCTACGAGCATCAGCGAAAGGCGCCGCGTACCCGCAAGGCCGGAGCCGCCTTCAAGGATCCGAACTACGAACTGTCGGTCGATTGGCTCGCCGCGCGCGATGCGATACATGCGGCGCAGATGCGCCACGACGACCCGGACGGGCCGGCGCGTATCCTGTTGATCAGCGGCTCGTCGCGCAGCGAGCACACCTGTCCGGGCGAGATGTCGAAGTCCTATAGACTGACGCGGATCGCGCAGGACGCTTTGGACCGAACGGACGGGGTGAAGACGACCGTTCTCGAACTGCATCGCCTCGCTTCCGAATATGGTCGCGTGATTCATCCGTGCAAGGCCTGCTTTTCCACCTCGCCGGCTCTGTGCCATTGGCCGTGTTCCTGCTACCCCAACTATTCGCTCGGCCAGGTCGACGACTGGATGAACGAGATCTATCCGATGTGGGTCGAGGCGCATGGCATCATGATCGTCACGCCGGTCAACTGGTATCAGGTGAGCTCCCCGATCAAGCTGATGATGGACCGGCTCGTCTGCGCCGATGGCGGCAATGCCGATCCGACCTTGACGAAGGGCAAGGATGCTGCACTTGCCAAGGCACTCGAACTCGAGGGCTGGAGCTATCCGCGGCATCTTGCCGGGCGGCTCTTTTCCGTCATCGTGCATGGAGACGTGGAAGGGGTCGAGAACGTTCGGCGCAGCCTGTCGGACTGGCTCTGCTACATGCATCTCGAACCGGCTGGCGCCTTGGCGGAACTGGATCGCTATATCGGCTATTGGAAGCCCTATGCGCTGAGCCATGCGGAGCTCGATGCCGACGAGGCGGTGCAGGAAGAGGTCCGCAACGCGGCGCGGACTCTCTTGGAGGCAGTGATGCTCAAGCGAAACGGACAGTGGGTCTCTGCCGGCAAGGAGCTCTCGCAGCCACGCCAGAAGTGATCGAAGCTCACGGCAAGCGATGCCCGTAAACCACGGTCGAGGCGGTGGACAAGCTCATAGCGCGGAGAGGGCGGCGATGTTCTTCCGATGCACGGCCTCATAGGGCTCGAAATACGAGACGGCCCCCGTTGCCAGGTCCTCGGCGATAAAGTCCTTGAGGGATGCGGCTCGGCCCTGTTTGACCGCCTGCATCAACTGCTCGAGGTAGCGCCGGTTGGCGTCGATGAGCCACGCTTCATATCCGCCTGCCGCGATCCGATCCGGATCGCCGTGGTTCGGCAGGATGCGATTGATCGGCCAGGTCG
The DNA here is from genome assembly GCF_002532005.1 of Sinorhizobium sp. NG07B. Lineage (NCBI taxonomy): Bacteria > Pseudomonadati > Pseudomonadota > Alphaproteobacteria > Hyphomicrobiales > Rhizobiaceae > Sinorhizobium > Sinorhizobium sp. NG07B. The sequence goes on from NZ_NWTD01000013.1 coordinate 5,482, forward strand.
CCAGGCGCGCGAGCTCGCGAATGTGTTTCTCGGTGTTCTCCGCTTCGGAAACATAGGTGACGGTGTCTTCGAGCGTATCGCCGGCCAGAAGAATTTTCTCGTCCGGCAACCAGAGGATGGTCCCGTCGGCGCTGTGGATGTCGAAATGGTGGAGCTCGACACGGCGACTTCCGACCTCAAGGTCCCGCCTCGTTTCAAAGAGACGATTGGGCATGACGAGCGGGCTGATGGGCGGGACGCGTGTGGCGAGTTGATCGCGATTGGCATGAAGCAGATGGGCGGTCAGCTTCAGCGCGATGATTTCGCAATCGGCAAAGACCGCATTGCCGGCGACATGGTCATTGTGCCAATGGCTGAGGACGACCCGGATGGTCCTTGCGCCGAGCCCCTCGAGATGGCGCCTGATGGCTTGCGCATGGGCAAGCGAGATATGCGTGTCGTAGACGATCGCCTCGCCTGCATTAAAGACCGCATAGGAGGCGACCCCCAAGCAGTAGGCACCGTCATCGAGCCAATTCGGCTCCGCGCCATGAAGTCTCCGCCCCTCGATGCGGCCGTCGTAGTAGGCAAAGACGCCGTGATGCGGTTCAAGGATTCTCAGTGTCGAGGTCATGTCTGGCATGCGAGGCTCTCGAGCAAATTGGCTTCAATCTCTGCCGCGGCGGTCGGCGGGCTCGGCAGCGCAGAACTATCACACCCTGACCGCCGCTCACATCGGTTTGCGCATGATTTGGCTCTAGCCCTGCGTGGCCGGAATTAGGAAACCCGCGTTGTGGTGCCATAAATCATTGAAAGGTTGTATTTTTGTCAATTCATTAACAAATCCCTACATTCCTGCGTCTTTCGGGATCGGCCGGCTGTTGTCGGCAGGCGAACCGCAGCCAGCAGGAGTTTGCCCGATGGCTGGAAGAGGGCCGGGCGAGGGGACTGCTCGACATCGGCGAGCCGCTGCCCACCGCGCGCATCCTCATGGACCTGATCTTCGGCGCCGCGGCGCTTGAGACCGGCCAGGGACCCGAATGGCCGGGCTGACCGGAATGGCCGGGCTGACCGGACAGGCCGGGCTTCATGCGCAGCTGCATCCGCCTGATCGTCAACGGCATTGCGCAGGGGCCCGCGCAAGGCGATTGATCGTCTTCTGCGGATCGTCAGGTCATCATGCGAACCACCCAGAGAGACCGGCCCGCATGGGCTATACCCGAGACGAGCCGCAGGCGAGGGTCGTCCTTGAGCCGCTCGGCCTCGGCCGCATCGAGAAGCAGCGCCTGCCGATCGGTCTCGTTAGCGTTCGGCGTAATCCAGCAGCGCCGGTCCTCGCAGCAGAGGCCTGCTTCCGGATGCTCCTGCAGGTATTCGATCGCGTATCCGGCCTCGACTTTTTGCAGTTCCGCGTCGATCGACATCGTCCTTCCTCCCGACCTGAAATCGCTCGGGATTATACCTGATTGTGGCGGCCCAGGGAGCGGCGGCCTTGGCATCGGGGTCCGCACTGTGTGGAGGCATCGCCGAAATGTTGGTAGGCAGCACTGGCCTTGACCAGTCAAGATCAACGACTTAAGGAAGCCAGCGACGGTTCCCCTACGATGAAGCGAAGGGGATTAATAGGGAACACGGTGCGGACGACCCAACAGGGACCAAGACCGTGGCTGCCCCCGCAACTGTAAGCGGATTGCCGCCCATCCTCGTGACGCGAGAAGCGTCATGCCACTGCGAAATTGTCGCGGGAAGGCAGGTGGACGGCAGATATCCGCAAGCCAGGAGACCTGCCGTCATGCGTTCACTCCAATCACGGGCGGGGATGCCCGGAACAGGACACAGCATGACCTCTCCTTGCGCCGACCCGCGCCTTGCCTCTGGTCTTTCCCGTTCCGCGACGCCGCCGAACTGTCGGCAGGCGGGCTGACTCCGTCCGTTCGCGCCGCGACCGGCCGCATCCTTTCGGCCGTTTCATCGAATCCGGGAAATAGACTTATGAAAATCCTGTTTGCGAAATCGAAACACGGCATCCTGTGCGCAGCCGCCGGTCTTATGGCTATCGGCATGGAGGCGAAAGCCGCCGAAACCAGCTATCCGCTGATGCTCACCAATTGCGGCCGTCAGGTCACCTTTCAGAAGGCGCCCGAACGGGCCGTCTCGATCGGCCAGAGCAGCACCGAAATCCTTTACCTGCTCGGCCTCCAGGATCGGATGGTCGGCACCGCCGTTTGGATCGGGCCGGCCATCAAGGGCTACGAGGAGGTGAATGCCAAGGTCGAACGGCTCGCCGACAACGATCCGAGCTTCGAAAGCGTCGTCGCCAAGAAGCCGGATCTCGTGACCGCTCAGTTCCAGTGGCATGTCGGCCCGGAGGGCATCGTCGCCAAGCCGGAGCAGTTCGAGGAGCTCGGAATACCGGTCTATACGTCGCCGGCCGATTGCGTCGGCAAGGACAATACCGGCGGCGGCGACGGCGTTCGCCATTCGGTGTTCACGATGGACCTGATCTATCAGGAAATCACCGAACTCGCGCAGATCTTCAACGTCCAGGAGCGCGGCGAGACGCTGGTTGCCGAACTGAAGACGCGTGAGGAAGCGGCGAAGAAGAAGATCGCTTCGGCGGACGGCAAGCTTTCCGCAGTGTTCTGGTTCTCGAGCGCCGAGCTCGACATCGATCCCTATGTCGCCGGCAAGAACGGCGCGCCGGGTTACATCATGCGCTCGCTCGGCATCAGGAATGTCATCGACAGCGAAGAGGAATGGCCGACGGTGGGGTGGGAAACCATCGCCAAGTCCGGCCCGACGCTGATCGTCGCGGGCAAGATGGAGCGCCGTCGTTTCCCCGCCGACGACGTCGCCGTCAAGCACAAGTTCCTCGAGTCCGATCCGGTCACGAGCCTGATGCCTGCGGTGAAGGACGGCCATGTGGTCGAGATGGACGCCCAGGCGATGAACCCGACGATCCGGACCATCGAGGGCATCGAGGTGCTTGCCGATGCCGTCGAGAAATCCGGCCTGAACAAGTGATCGGCAGCGCACCATCCCTGTCCCGGACGAGCGCCAGCCTGCTGGCGCTCGTCGTGCTGTTCGTCGCGCTCTGGCTGGGTGCGGCGATCGGCGAGACGGCCATACCCATGAGCGTGGTGGCCAAGACGGTCGCCAACCGCCTGTGGGATGCCGGCTACGGCGTCGATGCGCTCGACGAGGGCATCATCTGGAACTACCGGGTGAGCCGCGCCATCGCTGCTGCCAGCTGCGGTGCGGCGCTGGCGCTTTCCGGCGTCGTGCTGCAGTCGCTGCTGCGCAATCCGCTGGCCGACCCCTATATCCTCGGCATCTCCGCGGGCGCATCGACCGGCGCTGTCGGCGTCGCCGTCCTCGGCATCGGCGCCGGGCTGTTGACGCTGCCGGTCGGCGCCTTCGGCGGGGCGCTACTTGCCTTCGGGCTCGTCAGCCTGCTGGCGGTGCGGGCGGGCAGGGGTCATGGCGCGATCGTTCTGGCCGGCGTCGCCGGCTCGCAGCTCTTCAACGCGCTCACTTCCTTGATCGTCACCAAGGCGGCGAATGCGGAACAGGCGCGGGCAATCATGTTCTGGCTGCTCGGCAATCTCTCCGGCGTCCGCTGGCCGGATGTCTGGCTCGCAGTGCCTGTTGCCCTGGTCGGCCTCATTGTCTGTCTCTGGCACGCACGCGCCCTCGACGCATTCACCTTCGGCTCCGAATCCGCCGCCTCGCTCGGCATCCCGGTTCGCCGGGTCTATGCCGTGCTGATCGGCGTATCGGCGATGATGACGGCGACCATGGTCAGCATGGTCGGGTCGATCGGCTTCGTCGGCCTCGTCATCCCCCATATCGCCCGTATGATCGTCGGCGTCCGGCACGGGCTGCTACTGCCGGTCTCCGCCTTGGTGGGAGCGGTGTTCATGATCGCCGCCGACATCGTATCGCGCATCATCATTCCCGGGCAGGTGCTGCCGATCGGCGTCGTCACCGCGCTGGTCGGCGCGCCCGCCTTCGCCGCCATTCTCAGCCAGCGCAGGACGGTTCGATGACGCTTTCGGCTTGCAACGTCTCATGGTCGGCCGGCGGCGCCTCGATCCTCGAGGACGTCTCGCTCGACGTCGTCGCGGGCGAGTTTCTCGGCATCGTCGGTCCGAACGGTTCCGGCAAGACCAGCCTGATGGCGCTACTGGCCGGCCTCAGGCGGCCGCGAATCGGCCGGGTTCTGCTCGACGGAGAGAGCGTCGACAGCCTGAGCCGGAAGGAGATCGCCAAGCGCATCGCGCTGGTCGAGCAGCAGGCGGAAACGGGCGAGCGCATCTCGGCGCGCCAGGCGGTGGAACTCGGCCGCACGCCGCATCTCGGGCCGTTCAGCCCGTGGTCGGCCCTGGATGAGGCCATCGTCGACGAGGCAATCCACCATGTCGGCATGGCGCAGCTCGCCGCGCGGATGTGGCACACGCTGTCGGGCGGCGAGCGGCAGCGCCTGCACATCGCCCGGGCGCTGGCACAGCAGCCGCAAATCCTCCTCCTCGACGAGCCGACCAACCATCTCGACGTCGGCCATCAGATCGGTCTCCTGCACCTGGTGCGCCAGCAGCAGCTGACGGCGGTCGCGGCACTGCACGATCTCAACCATGCCGCCACGTTCTGCGACCGGATCGCGCTGATGAGCGGCGGCCGCATCGCCGCCTTGGGACGCCCGTACGAGGTCCTCACCGAAGAGCGGATCCGCACCGTCTTCGGTGTCGACGTCGACGTCGAGCACCGAAGCGAGGGCCGCTGTCATATCCGTTACCGCGCGCCCGGGTTACCGGCTACCGGAAAGCCGATGCTGAAGAGGATTTCATGATCAATCTTACCAGGCGCTGCTCTTCGCCCTGATCGTGATCTCGATGCCCGCCATGGCCAGCGCCGAGACCGGCGAGGTCAATGCTGAACCGCGGCGAAAAGGTTTCGATGGTCTTCGAACCGGATTTCCTGGCGCTGCAGCCCGCCGACAGCGTCAAGTACATCGCCGCCAACAAAAGCCACAATGCCGCGACGATCGACTGCATGCTCCCGGACGGCAGATCAACGAGGAGATCGTCGTCACCTTCGATCGGCCGGGATTCTACGGCATCAAATGCTCGCCGGACTACGGCATGGGCATGGTGATGCTGATCAAGGTCGGAGACGTCGAGCTTCCGCAGAATTATCGTGCGATCGAGGTTCCTGCCCGGGCGATGCCGCGCTTCGAGGCGCTCTTCGCCCAGGCCGAGGCAGAGCTGGCGGGGAAATAGCGGTCGGGGCAACCCGTCGCTGGAACAGGATCGAATTGACTGACGACGGCACCCCCTCTGCCCTGCCGGGCATCTTCCCCACAAGGAGGGAGATTGGACAGAAGCGAAGCCCCGCCCCAATCAAAGCTTGCGAATTCCGAAAACACCGAGTGTCGAGAAAGGCGCCGCCGCTTCCCGATCTCCCCCTTGCGGGGAGATGCTCGGCAGGGCAGAGGGGGCGGCACTCCGATCGGCTTTTAGTTCAACCTGAAGCCATTGCCTTGCGGAATGCCATTGCGCTCACACCGGGCGGGGCCAGATCGCACAATGGCGAGACGCGAAGGCGGCGCGGTACTCCTGGAAAAACCGGCCGAGATGCACGAAGCCCAGCGTTGTGCGATTTCGGCGACCGTCGCCGATGGCTCCGCTCGATGATTTTGCGGCGGGTGCCCTCGTGCCTACCTGGCGCAGATAGCTAATCGGCGTCGTGTTGAGGAAACGGCGGAAATTCACGTGGCGCCCGGGCACTGACGCCTGCGGCGGCTGTCGCGATTCAACTTTATACTCGCCATTGAAATCGATTACATTTTCTGGCTTCATAACGCTCGCACGATTTGGGAGGATCTCATGAGGAAGTTCATTGCTTTTGCGCTCGGCACGGTTGCATCCCTCGTTGTCTCCGCATCGGCGGTCAATGCGGAAACCTTCAAGATTGGTCTTTCGAACGGCTGGGTCGGCAGCGAGTGGCGCACCCAGATGATCGACGAGGCCAAGGAAGCCGCGGCGAAATGGAAGGACAAGGGGGTCGACGTCGAGGTTTCGGTGCAGAGCGCCAATGTCGACGTGCCCGGGCAGATCGCCCATATTCGCAACTTCATCGCCGAAGGCGTCAATGCCATCATCGTCAATCCGAACAGCCCGACGGCCTTCGATCCGATCTTCGCGCAGGCGAAGGAGGCCGGCATCCTGGTGATCGCGACGGACGCGGAAGTCTCCTCGCCCGATGCGATCTATGTCGGCATCGACCAAACCGCCTGGGGTGCCGCTGGCGCCAAGTGGCTCGCCGAGACGCTCGACGGCAAGGGCAAGGTGGTGGCAATCAACGGCGTTGCCGGGCATCCCGCCAACGAGATGCGCGTCGCCGGCTATAAGTCGGTCTTCAAGGAGTTTCCGGATATCCAGATCGTCAACGAAGTGAACGCCAACTGGGACCAGGCCCAGGGTCAGCAGGCGATGCAGAACATTCTCGCCACCTATCCGGACATCAACGGCGTGGTGGTGCAGGACGGCATGGCGGCCGGCGCTTGGAAGTCGATCATGGATGCCGGCAAAAAGGACCAGATTGCCGCGACCGGCGAGATCCGCAAGGACTTCATAGACCTCTGGATCAAGGAGAAGCTAAACTCCGGCGCCACCGTCAACCCGCCCGGCGTCATGGCGAGCGCGCTGAATGTGGCGGTCCTGATGCTGCAGGGCAAGGAGCTGAAGGAACCGGCCAAGGCCGGCCAATACGGCAACGCCCTCTATCTGCCGATCCCGTTCATCGACTCGAAGAATGTCGAGGAGGCGGCAAAGCAGCTCGAAGGCAAGCCCGGCTACTATTCCTATACGAGCTCGCTGACGATCGAAGAGGCGGAAGCGCTCTTCAAGTAAGCCTTTCGACGTCAGGCGCGGGCTCTGTTGGCCCGTGCTCGACCACCGGATCGGAACGGACGCAGTCCATGTCGAAATTGAAACTGAACGGCGTGAGCAAGGCTTACGGCGCGACCTTGGCGCTCCGCCGCGGCGACCTCGAAGTCCTGGCCGGCGAGGTCCATGTGCTGATGGGTTCGAACGGCTCGGGCAAGAGCACGCTCTGCAAGATCATCGCCGGCAGTGTGCGGCCGGACGAGGGCCGGATCCTGATCGACGACACGCCGGTGACGATCACCGGCCCGCGTTCGGCCCGGGCGCAGGGGATCGGCATCTTCTATCAGGAGCTCAGCCTCGCCGCCCACCGCAGCGTCGAGGAGAATATCTGCCTTGCCGCGATGCCGGCCATGGCCGGGCTCTTCGTCGATCGGTCGGCGCTGAAAGAGCGGGCGGCGCGCTACATAGCGCTCTTCGACGGCGTCTCCGGCGATGGCTTTTCCGCCGATGCGCTGGTCGGCAACCTTCGCCCCGACCAGCGCCAGCTCGTCGAGATCATGAAGGCGCTCGCCAGCGAGGCGCCGCTCGTCATCTTCGACGAGCCGACCTCGGCGCTCGACCGCGCCCAGGTCGAGCGCTTCTTCGAAATCCTGCGCGACCTGAAGCGGCGCGGCCGCGGCATCATCTTCATCTCGCACCGCATGGACGAAATCAAGGCGATCGGCGACCGGGTGACGATCATCCGCGACGGCGAGACGATCACCACGCTCAACCTCAATGAAACCGATGCGGGTACGGTTATCCGCCTCATGGTCGGGGGCGCCGGCGACATGCCGGCCTCGCAGTCCTCGGCCCCGGCCGCCGTCGACGCCAAGGACGGGGCGGCCCTCACGGTCCGCAATCTTTCCGGCGCCGGCTTCCGAAATATCAGCTTCGAAGTGGCGCGCGGCGAAATCCTCGGCTTTGGCGGCCTGCACGGCCAGGGCCAGTCGGCGCTGCTCCGGGCGATCTTCGGCGCTGGCTCGATTTCGTCGGGCGAAATCCTGATCGGCGGCGACCGCTTCGATGCGGCAAGTCCTCGCGACGCCATCCGGCGCGGCTGCGCCTATGTTTCCGGCGATCGCGGCCGCGACGGCGTCATCAGTGGCCGGCCGATCATCGAAAACGTCACGCCCATCCATTATCTGCGCGACCGGCTGATGATCGCCAGGCCATCGAAGCTCAGCGAGCGGGTCGCGCCGGCGCTCGAAAGCATGCATACGAAATTTGCCAGCCTCTTCCATCCGATCAATTCGCTCTCCGGCGGCAATCAGCAGAAGGTGATCATCGCCCGCTGGCTGATCGACCGGCCGGTCGTGCTCCTGCTCGACGATCCGACCAAGGGCATCGACCTCTCGGCCAAGGCCGATCTCTTCGCGCTGATCCGCCAACTGGCGGCCGAGGGGCTCGGCATCCTCCTCTATTCCTCGGAGGATGCCGAGCTGCTCGGCAATGCCAACCGCATCCTGGTCTTCAACGGCGGCTCGGTCAGCCGGGAACTCACCGGTCCGGAGCGCACCCGCTACAACCTCTATCAAGCCGCTTACGAGGCCGCCTGATGGCAGAGATCGCAACCAGCTCGACATATCGGCGCGCCGGCGGCCTGCGCAGACTGCTCGAGCGCTATCCTTTCCTGCCGGCGCTCGCCATCGTCCTGGTGCTGCTTGCCTTGAACGGCGTCTTTTCGCCGAACAGCCTCAGCTACCGCTCACTGACCGGGCTTTTGAGCACCTATATGGCGCTGATCCTGCTGGCGATCGCCCAGACCTATGTGGTCTATGCCGGCGACATCGATCTTTCCGCCGGCTCGATCCTGTCGCTCGTCAATGTCGCGATCGTCGTTTTAATGGAGCGCTGGGGGGGAGGCGCCGGCGCGGTGCTGCTGGCGCTTGCCATCGGTCTCTTGCTGGGGCTTGCCTGCGGCCTTGTCAACGGGCTCGTCGTCGCGGCGCTGCGGCTCCAGGCGATCGTCGCCACCTTCGCGACCAGCATCTTCTTTACCGGCCTGGCGCTCTACATCCTGCCGGTCGCCGGCACGCCGGCGCCGACGATCTTCTGGCGCACCTATGGCGGCCTGCTGCTCGGGCTGCCCTTCGTCTTCTATATCCTCGTGGGCCTGGTCGTGCTGCTTGCGGTGTTGAGCCGCACGCGCCTTGCGACGCAATTGCTCGCCGTCGGCGACGACCGGCAGGCGGCCTACCAGACCGGACTGCCGGTGGTGGCTATCCGGATCCGCGGCTATCTGCTCTGCGGCCTGTTCTCCGCCCTTGCCGCCTTCTGCATCACCGGCGACACGGCAAGCGGCGATCCGTTGGTCGGCGGCAAGATGACGCTTTTCAGCGTCGCCGCGGTGGTGCTCGGTGGCAGCGCCCTTTCTGGCGGATGGGGGACCGTGGTCGGCTCGCTCCTCGGCGCGCTGACGATCGGCCTCATCAGTTCGGTGGTCTTCTTCATGGGCACGCCTTCGGAGTGGCAGAATTTCGTCCAGGGCCTGGCGATCCTCATCGTCCTGATGGCCGGCGTGCTTGCCGGACGGAGGTCGCGGCCATGAGCAGGGTGATGTCTTTCCTCCGCCGGCCAATCGTCGTCGCGCTCGCGCTGATCGTCCTGCTCCTCTATCTCGGCGAACTTTTGTCTCCGGGCTTTGCCAGCGGGGCGCAGATCCTGCGGCTCCTGATCGTCGCCTCGCTGCTCGGCATCGTCGCGGCCGGCCAGAATGTCGTCATCCTCGGCGGGCGCGAGGGCATCGATCTCTCGGTCGGCGGCGTCGTATCGCTGTCGGCGATCATCGCCGGCAACGTAATGGACGGTGCCGATATCGGCATCCTACCGGCGATCGCCGCCTGCCTGGTGGCCGGCGCCTTCTTCGGGCTGCTGAACGGCCTCGGCATCACGCTGCTGCGCATCCCGCCGCTGGTGATGACCCTCGGAATGCTCGGCGTTTTACAGGGTCTCCTCGTCGTCATCCGCATGGGCATTCCCTCCGGTCAGGCCGCACCCGCTCTGTCGCGCTTCGTCACCCAGCCGCTTTTTCTCAGTGTGCCTGGGATCATCTGGTTGTGGGTGGCGATCGGCATCCTAATGGCCTTCATGCTCAACCGCACCGTCTTCGGCCATCGCATCTATGCGATCGGCTCCAACGAGCACGCGGCCTATATGGCCGGCGTCCCAGTGAGGCTGATGCGCGTTGCGCTCTTCATGATTTCCGGCATGTTCGCGGCCGTCGCCGGGCTATGCCTGCTCGGCTATTCCGGCTCGTCCTTCGCCAATGTGGGCGAGCAATACACGCTGACCTCGATCATCGCCGTCGTCTTCGGCGGCACTTCGCTTGCCGGCGGCAAGGGCGGCTATACCGGCACCATGGCCGGCGCCTTCCTGCTCGTCATCCTGCAGGGAATTCTCACCACCGTGAACATCGACGAATCCGGCCGGCAGATGGTGTTCGGGGCGACGCTTCTTCTCCTCATGATGTTCTATGGCCGGGGCCGGGCGATGCGCGTATGAGGGACCGGCCGAAGATCAAGGACATTGCCGAGAAGGCCGGAGTGTCGGTCGCCACGGTCTCGCGCGCGCTTTCCGACTCGGCGCTGGTGACGGCGAAGACCCGTCAGCGCATCCATGATCTGGCACGCGAGCTCAACTATCGCCCCAATGTCACCGCCCGCAATTTGAGGACCCGCAAATCGATGGCGGTGCTGCTTGTCGTGCGCGACGTCGGCAACCCTTTCTATCTCGACATCCTGAAAGGCGTCGAGGCAACGGCGCGCGAAGCCGGCTATGCAGTGCTGATGGGCAATACTGAGAACGATCCGGTGCGCGAGATCGAATATTTCGACATGCTGCGCGACGGCCATGCCGATGGCATGATCCTGATGACCGGCAAGCTGCCGCCGCCGGGCGGAAATCGCACGGGCAGCTGGAGCCACCTGCCGGTGGTGGTAGCGCTGGAAATGATCGAGGGTTCGGGACTGCCGCATGTGCAGGTCGACAATGTCGGGGCCGCGCGCGAGGCGGTCGAGCATCTGATTTCCCTCGGGCACCGGCGGATCGCCCATATCAGCGGGCCGGTTCCCGAGCCGATGAGCCTCTACCGCCGCGAGGGCTACCGGCTTGCCATGCGCGAAGCCGGCCTCGCGATCCCGGACGGCTACGAGGTGCGCGGCAACTTTCTGCTCGAAAGCGGCCAGGACTGCTGCCGCTCGCTTTTTGCCCTGCCGGAGCCGCCGACGGCGCTCTTCGTCGCCAATGACGAAATGGCCTATGGCGCCGCCCACGAACTGAGGCGGATGGGGCGCGACGTGCCCGGCGAGGTCTCGGTCGTCGGTTTCGACGATCTCTATCTGAGCAAGGCCTTCTATCCGCCGCTGACGACCGTCGGACAGCCGCGTGCCGAGATCGGCCGCACGGCGATGGGCCTTTTGCTCAGCATCCTTTCGGGCGGTAGCCTCGACGGCGGCGAACCGATCGTGCTGCCGACGGCGCTCAATATCAGAGGCAGCACGGCACCGCCGCACGCATAGCGATTTGGGGAGGGAAGAATGACCACACTACCGAAAGAGACCCTGCGCGTCGGCTTTGTCGGAACCGGCTTCATTGCCCGCTTCCATCTGCAATCGCTCCTCGGCGTGCGCCATGTGGAGGTGACCGGCGTCTACAGCCGCAAGGCCGAAAACCGCGAGCGCTTCGCCGAGGAGGTCAGGGCGCTGGAGCTCGGCAGCTGCCGCACCCATGGGAGCCTCGACCATCTCCTCTCGGCCGAGGATGTCGATGCAATTTGGATCCTCTCGCCCAACTATACGCGGCTCGAGGTGATGCGGGCGCTTCACGCGGAGATTAAGGCGGGCCGCAGCCGCGTCTTCGCGGTCGCCTGCGAGAAGCCGCTGGCGCGCACCGTCGCCGAGGCCCGCGAGATGCTGCGTCTCGCCGAGGACGCCGGCCTTAACCACGGCTATCTCGAAAACCAGGTGTTCTGCACCCCGGTGCTGCGCGGCAAGGAGATCATCTGGCGCCGCGCCGCTTCGACAACGGGCCGACCCTATTTGGCGCGCGCCGCCGAAGAGCATTCGGGCCCGCACGAGCCATGGTTCTGGCAGGGCGACAAGCAGGGCGGCGGCGTGCTGTCCGACATGATGTGCCACAGTGTCGAGGTGGCGCGCCATCTGCTGACGGCGCCGGGCGCGCCGCGCAATTCCCTCACAGTGAAGTCGGTCAACGGAACCGTCGCGAACCTGAAATGGACCCGACCGAACTATGCCGATCAGCTGCGGCAGCGATACGGGAGCGAGGTCGATTACCGCAACCGCCCCTCGGAGGACTTCGCCCGGGCGACCGTGACGCTCGAGGACGAGGCGGGCAATGAGCTGATGATCGAGGCGACAACCTCCTGGGCCTACGTCGGCGCCGGATTACGCATCCAGCTTGAGCTGCTTGGCCCCGAATATGCGCTGGAATACAATTCGCTCGGCACGGGGCTGAAGATCTTCCTGTCGCGGGCGGTCCAAGGCTCCGAGGGCGAGGACCTTGTCGAGAAGCAGAACGCCGAACAGGGGCTGATGCCGGTGCTCGAGGATGAAGCCGGCGTCTATGGCTATACGGACGAGAACCGGCACATGGTCGAGTGTTTCCGCAAGGGCGTCCAGCCGCTTGAAACCTTCGAGGACGGCCTTGCAGTCGTCGAGATCCTGATGGGGCTCTACCGCTCGGCCGAAATCGGCGCGACCCTGCATTTCCCGGCGCCGGAGCTTGAGAATTACGTGCCGCTGGTGGCGCGCACGGGGGCATAAAGGCATCCTCCCATTCGGGGTCGCCTGCGCTGGTGCGTCTGGCTATAGTCCCTGCAGAGGATTCGGCCGGCGGAGAATGACCAGCCAAAGCGACGGGAGGATAAGAGGATGCAGACAAACTCGGCTAACCGAGGGGGCGGAGCGCGGCCATGCTGATCCTCGACAAGGTTTTCCTGGTCACCGGCGGCGGCTCCGGACTTGGGGCGGCGGTGGCGCGGATGTTCGTTGCCGAAGGCGCTCAGGCGGTTATTGCCGACGTCAATGAGGAGGCAGGCGCCGCGATCGCCGCGGAACTTGGTGACCGCGCCTGCTTCGTGCGCACCGACGTGACGAGCGAGACGGACGGCGCCGCCGCGGTGCAGGCGGCGCTCGACGGCTTCGGGCATGTGCACGGGCTCATCAACTGCGCCGGCATCGCGCCCGGTGAAAAGGTGCTCGGCCGCGACGGGCCGCACCGGCTCGACAGTTTCGCCCGCGCGATAAGCATCAATCTCATCGGCACGTTCAACATGATCCGGCTTGCCGCCGCGGCGATCGCGAGGGAAGAGCCGGATCTCGAAGGCGGCCGCGGCGTGATCGTCAATACCGCTTCGGTTGCCGCTTTCGACGGGCAGATCGGCCAGGCGGCTTACGCGGCATCGAAGGGCGGCGTCGTGGCGATGACGCTGCCGATCGCCCGGGAACTCGCCCGTTCCGGCATCCGCGTCGTCTCGATCGCGCCCGGGATCTTCGAAACGCCAATGATGGCCGGCATGCCGCAGGAGGTGCAGGACTCGCTCGGCAAGAGCGTGCCCTTCCCGCCGCGCCTCGGCCGGCCGGGCGAATATGCGTCACTGGTGCGGCATATCTGCGAGAACGACATGCTGAACGGCGAGGTCATCCGCCTCGACGGGGCGCTGAGGATGGGGGCGCGGTAGGTCACGGTGAAGTCGCCGAGGTTACGGGTCGCCAGATCGGCTCCGCGGACGCTCTTCAACGGTCGACAGCGTAGCGCGCAGGATGTCGCAAGCCTCATCCTCCATGGACCGCCCATGTGCCGCCGCGCGAAGCTTAAACCTTGCATCAACGCGTCATCGAGATTGCGTATCGTCATGCTGGCCACGGATCGCTCCTATCATCAATGACTGCAGTTTAGTCGGAAGATGCTGCAGAAGGAACGGAGGTGCAGCCTCCTCGTTTCGCCCCGACTTGGCATAGTCCGATAGCTAGACTTCGCCGCCCGACGACAACCATTCTTCGGTGTTCACGACCTTCACTTGAACCGAGAAGCGGTTGCCCAGAAGTTCGAGCGATGCATCGTGCGTTTCATCGGTGGTACTGCACACCGCGTCCTTCAGCAGAACGACCTTGTAGCCGAGATCGACGGCTCCGAGGGTCGCGGCGAGGACGCAGATGTCCGTCTCTCCTCCCGTCACGACCAGCGTCCCGATGTCCTGATCAGTGAGGGCGCGATGCAGCCGGCCGCTTGTCCAGGGGGAATAGGTGGCCTTGTCGAAGATGCGTCCGGGCGGGACCAATCTCTTCAGGTCCGGAACCAGATCCACGAGTTCTGGGTCCAGTTGGGTGGTCGTCATCATCGGCCATTTTTCGTAATAGGCCCGCCACATGCCGGGCATCTGCTCCGGGGCGGGTGGCGGCACGAACCGCGTGAAAATCGTGCGCTCCGGAAAACGAGCGGCAACCTCGACGACTTGGTCGAACACCTTGGGCATCCACGCCACGTGCCAAGGGGTGTTCTCGGCGAACATCCGCTGCACGTCTATGCACAGGTGGATCCATTTCTCCTGGTTCATGTCGTTCTCCGCGCTCCTTCTGACGGCAGGCACCGAGCGATGTGCTTAAGAACTCGAAGAGTGAAGTGCAGTTCCACAAGAGTTTGGAGATCCGTTGCTTGGCGGTCGGCTGATGGCGCCGATACAGCAGCTTCGTCATCGAAGCTTGACTGCGCTATTTGCCGTCGTCGTTTTCGGTCTCCGCGAAAGCGCCGGCCGTGAGGGCTGACCATTCTCGCTGTTCTCGCCCTCATCGGCGGTCACGCCCTGGGCGAGCCCCATCAACACATACTCGCGGCGCTGGTGAGCTCGCTTTCCGGTGCGGCGCGATCTGCCGCCGTCACCGACACATTCGCCTGCATTGGTCGCGGGGGTGCTGTCCGTGCCGCCTCTGCCGTCGTCTTTGGCTTCGGCCTTCGCGAGCGCAGCTTTCAGCTTGGCAAGCTCGGAATTGATCTTCGACTTCTCATCGTCGGTTTTCGCGCGCGAACTCGTCCTGCTTGGCCGCCAGTTGGGCCTTGAGCTCCAAGACGGTGCTGCTTGTGCTGGACGTCGAGATCGCGCTTGTCGTCCCCGCCGAAACTGCCTCTACCATTCTGATCCCCGTTGGTGACTCGCATGGAGGAGCAGTAGCGCAAGGTAATTAAGGTAACCGACCCCCCGGCCGGGTACCCATTTGCGGATGTCGGGCAAGGCGCCGGGCCGGCGCCGGCGAGCGGAGAGGAGTAGCGCTCCCCCAAAACCGCTATCTCAACCGCTTGCCATTTTCGTCGAACACCAGGGCGCAGGCCGGATCGAAGCGGGCGGCGATGCGGTCTCCGGATTTGAGGCCGCGGCCGTTCTTTGTTTCGATCACCACGAGCTCGCCATTGCCGTGGCGGGCATAGGCAAAGGTCTCGCCGCCGAGATGCTCCAGCATGTCGATCGCCAGGTCGAGGCTTGCCGAGCCCTGCTCCTTGAAGTGTTCGGGACGGATGCCGACCGTCACGGGCGTTCCGGGCGCCACGCGCGTGAGAGCGACCGGAACTTTCGTGTCGGCATAATCCGGCAGCCGCGCATAGATTTCGCCATCGTCAGTCTCGATCACCCCCTTCAGGAAATTCATCTTCGGCGAGCCGATGAAGCCGGCGACGAAGAGGTTGGCGGGATCGTCGTAGAGGTCGAGCGGCGAGCCGACCTGCTCGACGACGCCGGCGCGCATGACGACGATCTTGTCGGCGAGCGTCATCGCCTCGACCTGGTCATGCGTCACATAGATGATCGTGGCGGCGAGCTGCTTGTGCAGCCGCGCGATCTCGATGCGCATGTGGACGCGCAGCTCCGCGTCGAGATTCGACAGCGGTTCGTCGAACAGGAAGATCTTCGGGTGGCGGACGATCGCCCGGCCGATTGCCACGCGCTGGCGCTGGCCGCCGGAAAGCTGCTTCGGCTTGCGCTCGAGCAGCGGTCCGAGCTCGAGGATGTTTGCCGCCTCCATCACCCGCTTTTCGATCTCGACCTTGGAGACGCCGGCGAAGCGCAGGGCAAAGCCCATGTTCTCGCGGACGGTCATATGCGGATAGAGCGCATAGGACTGGAACACCATGGCAATGCCGCGCTTAGACGGATCGACATCGTTCATCAGCATGTCGTCGATCGTCAGGTCGCCGGAGGTGATTTCCTCGAGACCGGCGATCATCCGGAGCAGGGTCGACTTGCCGCAGCCGGACGGGCCGACGAAGACGACGAACTCGCCGGACTTGATGTCGAGATCGACGCCCTTGATGACTTCCAGGCCGCCATAGGACTTGCGGACGTTGCTGAGTTGAAGTTCACTCATGCGCGCTGCGCTCCTTCGGGCGTGGCGGCGAGCTCGAGCTTCGCGGTACCGAGGCGCGAAGAGCTCACGCTTACCGATATGTCGCCGGCAGCTCCCGTCGATTCCAGCCAGAAGCCGGTCGAGCCGCCCTGGAAGATCACTTTGCCCGGCCCGAGAAGCCGCGCCGGCCCCTTGACCTCGATGTCGATCGCGTCATTGAGGAAGGGGAGGATGTTGCCGACCTGGTCGAGGGCGCGGACGATGACGCGCACGCTGTCGCGCCCCTCGGCCCGGATCGTTTTGCTGTCGGCCTCGATTGCCAGCGTCGTCGGCAGCGGATCGGCGACCATTTGCAGATGGGCAACAGCCTTGCCGCCGATAAAGCCGGTGAACTCGGCGCTTTCCCACTTCATGCCCCAGACGCCGAGCTCGTCCTTGGTGAAGTGGCGATGGTCGATGACCACGGGCGCATGCGGCAAATGCGGGAAGGTCTCGCGGTCTGGGCCGACGCGCTTGGTAAGCGAGCCATACTTCAGTTCGATCTCGTCGCAGTTGGTGAGCACGATCAAGGGCAGCACGCCTCCGATATTGCGCTCGCCGCGGGCCCAAAAGGTGACCGGCTTCATCACCACTTCTTCCGAAGGGTCGCATTGGCTCGCGTAAACGTAAGCGGCGAATTTCGGATCGCGGAACATGTCCATGACGCCGTGATAGCAGATCCGGTCGCCGGAGCCGAAATCCTTGTGGGTGTTGTAGTCGAACATGCACCAGCCGATCGCGCCGGAAATGCTCGGATCGCCGTGCGCCGCGTTCAGCACCTCGAGATGTCGGCGGACATGCTCGGCCTGCCGCTGCTCCTGGTCGTAGATCTTCGTCGGGTACATGTGGCCGCCGAACTCGGTGATGAGATAAGGCACCTTGCGCGAAAGCCCGGTGCATTCCTGCTGCGGGCGCAGCGGTGTGCGCGGCCGGTTCGAGCCGGGCAGTTCCTCGTTGCCGAGGATGAAGTCGTTCATCGTGTATACGTCTTCCAAAAACTCGCTGTCGGTGATGTAGCGCACGCCGCCGGTTTGCCGGGTCGGGTCGAGCTCGCGGGCGAGGCGGTTCGTCTCGACGTAAAAATCATGCGAATCCTGCGACTCGTTGATCCTGACACCCCAGATGACGATCGACGGGTGGTTCCAGTCGCGCTCGATCATACGGCGAACGTTCCGGATCGACTCCTGTTTCCATTCCTCGCCGCCGATATGCTGCCAGCCGGGAATTTCCTCGAAGACGAGCAGGCCGATGCGGTCGCAATGGTCGAGGAACCATTTCGACTGCGGATAATGCGAGGTGCGGACGAGATTGCAGTGAAGCTTGTGCTTAAGGAGTTCCGCGTCGCGTTCCTGCGCCGTGCGCCCCATGGCATAGCCGACATAGGGGAAGGCCTGGTGGCGGTTGAGGCCGCGGATCTTCAGCGGCCGGCCGTTCAGCCGGAAGCCCTCGACCGTGAACTCGGCGGTGCGGAAGCCGAAATGCGAGGCGACGAGGTCGCGGCCGTGATCGGTCCTGAGCTGCACTTCAGCCTGGTAGAGCACCGGATGGTCGATGTCCCAGAGCGACAGGCCCTTGAGTCCGGTCATTTCCAGCGTGACGCTCTCGCCCCGGGTCTCGCCGATGGCTTCGGCCAGAAGCTCGCCATTGGCATCCCTCAGGAGCGCCGTCACGGTACCGGCGAAGGCGAGGCCTTGCGGATTGGCGAGATCGCAGCGGATGGTGACGGACTTCGCGTCGGAGAGCACGTCGCCGGTTTCGATCTTGATATTGCCGATCGCGACCGGGTCGGTGAGCTTCAGCCATGTGTCGCGATAGATGCCGGCATAGGTGAGATAATCGATCCGCCCGCCGAAGGGCGGGATTTCCGGGTTCTCGCTGCCGTCGATCTTGACGGTGATCAGGTTGTCGCCCTTGCGGAGCCTGCCGGTCAGCCGCGCTTCGAAGGGCGTATAGCCGTCCTTGTGGGCGATGATCTCCTCGCCGTTCAGATAGACGACCGCATCGGCCATCGCCGCGTCGAAGACGATCGAAACCTCGCGGCCTTCGAATTCCGGGCTCCAGGCAAGCATCTTCTGATAGGTGAAGGCGCGTTGATAGCAGGTCTCGTCGAAATAGTTGAACGGCAGCTCGACGGCGTTGTGCGGCAGGCTGACGGGCTCGCCCGCCTTGAGCTTGCCGGCATCGGCGGCATTGAAGCCTTCGAAAAAGACCCATGAATCGTTGAATGAGGTGACGGAGCGCATCATGATTCCTATTTGATTGAGCCCAGCATGCCCTGGACGAACTGGCGTTGCATGAAGAAGAAGACGGCGAGGGTGGGTAGCGTCGCAAGAATCGTGCCGACCATGACTACGCCGTAGTCGGGGTAATAGGCGGAGGCGAGCGACGAGATCACCAGCGTGATTGTCTTCGTCTCGTTCGACTGCAGGACGATCAGCGGCCAGAGATAGTTGTTCCAGGCGGTCATGAAGACGATGATGAAGGCGGCCGCATAGGTCGAGCGCATCACCGGCACATAGATATAGAAGAAGATCTGCCATTCCTTCAGGCCGTCGACTTTCGCCGCGTCGCGCAGCTCCGAGGGGAAGGCCTTGGTGCTCTGACGAAAATAGAAGACGATGAAGGCCGAGCCGATCGTCGGCAGCACGACGGCGATGTGGGTGTTGATGAGGCCCATCTTGCCCATCATGATGAAGAGCGGGATCATCAGCGCCGCAAACGGGATCATCAGCGTCAGCAGCATGGCCCGATAGAGGCGCTCGCGGTGACGCGAGCGGAAGATCTCGAAGCCGTAGCCGGCAAGCGACGAGACGGCCAGCGTGAGCACGGTCGCGAAGATGGTCACCTTCGCCGAATTCCAGAAGACCAGCGGCACGTTCACCAGGGTGAAGAAGTTGGCGATGTTGGTCGCCAGCGCCTCACCCGGCGCGAGCTTGCCCTTGATGATGTCGATCGAGGAATTGGTGGCGCCGAGCGCCATCCAGATGAAGGGGAAGACGGAGAGGAAGGCCATCAGCCCGACGAAGCCATAGGTCAGGATGGCAGAGGCGATGTTGGCGGGCCTGGTTCTCATTTGTCGCGCTCCCTTGCCAGGAAGAACTGCAGGAAAGCGAGGAGGGCGACGAGAACGACGATGACGTAGGAAACCGTCGCCGCATAGCCGAAATTCGGCATGAAGCGGAAGGTCAGGTTGTAGATATAGAGCGACAGGGTGAGCGTCGCATTCGACGGGCCGCCCTTGCCTTCGGTGAGGTTATAGACCTCGTCGAAGAGCTGCAGCGTGCCGATCGTCGAGATCACCGTGGTGAACAGGATGACCGGCTTCAACAGCGGTATGGTAATGTGGGTGAAACGCGCCCAGGCGGGGACGCCGTCGATCCGGGCGACCTCGTAGATCGACCTGTCGATGTTCTGCAGCGCCGCGAGATAGAAGATCATGTTGTAGCCGGTCCAGCGCCAGGTGATGGCGATGATGACGAGCGCCTTCGCCCAGAAGGGGTGCGTCTGCCACGGAATGGGCGAGGCGATGATGCCGAGCGCCTGAAGCGTCGAATTGACGATGCCGTCGAATGCGAACATGCCCTTGAAGAGAACCGAATAGGCGACGAGCGAGGTGACGCAGGGGAGGAAGATGGCGGTGCGGAAGAACGCCCGGCCGACGAGCCGCGGATTGTTGAGGAGCGACGCCAGGATCAGAGCGAGCATGATCATGATCGGTACCTGCACGATGAAATAGGTCATCGTGTTGGTCAGCGCCTTGATGAAGACCGGATCGTTCCACAGACGGATGATGTTGGCGAAGCCTGCGAACTTCATCATCATGCCGCGGCCGGCCTGGAAGGACATCCAGAGCGACCAGAAGATCGGATAGACCATGAACAGGCCGATCAGCCCGAGCGCCGGCGCGACGAAGAGCCAGCCATTGACGTCGTAATATCGGCCGATGCCGCCGCGGCGCGCCAAAGCCATCGTCAACCTCATGAAGAAAAGGGGTCACTACAGGGCCGTGCGTCTTCCAGACGCACAAAAGGTCGCTGTAGCAATACTAACTGCTGCATAATTTTCTCCTCAGATCAGTTCCGATCTGAGGAACCATGCAGTGGCCGTGGCTGGTGCGCCACGGCCGGCGGGCGGTAGACAGGGCAGCCTGCCGTCGAGATGCACGGATCGGCTGCCGAATACCACGCTCGGCTATTGGATATGGCCGCTGATCTCGGCTTCTATCGCCTTCAGTGCGTCATCGACCGGCATGCCCTGGGTCAGCGCCGGCAGCTGCGCTGTGACCGCGAGATCCGCCTCGTTGGTGAAGACGCCGTAGTTCACCGACGGCACCTTGGCGAGCCAGTCGGAGAAGTTCTGCCAGACCTTCTCACCGCCGAAGAACGGATCGGCCGCCTCATAGGTCGCGCCGCTACGGGCGGCGAGCAGCGAACCGACGGCGCCGCGATCCTGGAGGATCTTCTGGTAGAAATCGATGTCCTTGCCGTATATCTCGTTCAAGAAGTCGATTGCCTCCGCCTTTTCCGCCGAGCTTTCAAGCACGTACCAGCTCGATCCGCCGAGATTCGACGCATGCGTCGCGCCGTCGATCGAGAGCGCCGGGATCGGCGCCACACCCCATTTGCCGGCCTGGTCCGGCTGCGCCTTGACGGTGCCGGTGATCCACACGCCAGTCACGACAGACGCGACATCACCCGAGGTGAAAGTTCCAACCCAGTCGGACCAGCCGTTGGCTGGTTTGTAGATATTGGCGGACATGATCTTGCCGACGGTCTCGACCGCTGCCTTCAGCGCCGCGTTGCCGGTGATGTTCGCCTTGCCTTCCTTATCGAAATACCATTGGCCGGCCGATTGCATGATGATACGGACGAGACCGGCATCGTTCGGGTCGAGACCCATCATCTTCTTGCCGGTCTTCGCCTCGACTTCCTTGCCGATCTCGATGAACCGATCCCAGGTGAGGTTCTGCATGTCTTCCGGCTTAAAGCCGGCCTGCTCGAGGTAGTCCTTGCGATAATAGAGCCCGGTGACGCCCGAATCGAAGGGCATGCCGTAGACCTGGCCGTCGACGGTCATCACCTCGACCTTGTAGGGAGCGAAACCGGAATAATCGACGGTGCCGGAAAGGGCCGCGAAGGCGCCGGGGAAGGATTGCAGGTATTTCTGCGCGCCATAGTCCTCGATGAGCACAATATCGGGCAACGCGTCGGCGGTGCCGGAGGCAAGGCCGGTCTGCAGCTTCTGCTCGACGTCGGTCTTGGCGAAATCGACGACGTTGAAGGTGACGTCCGGATGCGTCTTGGTATAGCGAGCGCCGGCTTCCTTCATGATCGCGACGTTGAAGTTCGGATCCCAGCACCAGATGGTGATTTCCTTCGCCTCGGCGGCGGTGACCGCGAGCAAGCTGGCGCTTGCGAGCGCAAGAGCGGCGATCCGCGACAGATGGCCGCGCGCGAAAATATCCATGAATTTCCTCCCTCAAGGTTCGTTCCCCGAGACAGTTCCTCCCTGTCTCCGGAGGCGGAGTATTTCCTAAAATCGAGAGCGATGCAAGATTTTCAGTAAATATTTACTTGGAAGATTTGAAGTGCCTAAGAGGTGCTTGTCTAAGACACCAAGGCAGCACCTGCCATCTTGATGGGAGGTGCGATGGCCGCTCCGCAGCTTTCGGTACGCAGTGCAAAGGCGCGTGATCTGGCGCACCGCCTCGCACGCCGAGAAAACCGCTCGATCGCCGACATTGTCGAGCGTGCTCTCGAATTATATGAAATCAGAGAGGCGGGCCGAGAGCCTGCAGGTGCCTTCTATGCGCGCTTGTCCAAGAACTACGGTAGAGACCTCGACCTCGAGGCCGTGATCAAGGACGGGCGCAAGCCTCACACGGGTCTCGAGCTTTGATCCTCGTAGACACAAACGTCATCTCGGAAACGCTGCGCAAAACCCCCTCCGAGGCGGTGATCGCCTGGCTCGTCCGCTACGATGCGGAGTTGGCTCTCCCGACCGTGACGATCGCCGAAATCGCCTACGGAATTCAAAAGATAATGCCGGATCAACGCGCTGAGCGCCTGCAGCAAGGCCTCGCCGACTGGCGGCAGCGCTTCGCCGACCGGATATTCGGCCTGACGGAGGAGGCGGCAATGGCCTACGGCGAGATCATGGGTACGGCGTCGAGGCAAGGTCGCGTTATGTCCGCGCCTGACGGGTTGATCGCCGCTATCGCCAGGGTGAATGGCGGCCGCTTGGTGACGCGCAATCTCGCGAATTTTGCGACGACCGGACTGGATCTGATTTCCCCCTGGGACTTTTAGAGCGCGCCGACCGCCATCCGGGCCTCGACCGGCGCCGGCGTGCTGCCGCGCCAGACGATCTCGGTGCCGAGGACCACCTTCTTGGCGACCTCACGTCCGGACAGCCGCTCGAGGAGCAGGTCGACGGCGGTTTCGCCGATCAGTTCAGCCGGAATCTTGACGGTGGTCAGCGGCGGCCCGAGGAACTGCGCCACCGGAATATCGTTGAAACTCGCGACCGCCACATCCTCGGGGATTCTCAGGCCCATCTCGTGAATGGCTCGGTAGGCGCCGAGCGCCATGTTGTCGTTGCAGGTGATCAGCACCTTCGGCGGGTTGGGGTTCGATAGCATCGCCCTGGCGAGCCCATAGCCGCTGTCGGGTGTCATCCGTTCGACGAGGCACAGATCCGGATCGTAGAGCCCGGCTTTGGTCATCCACTCGATATAGGTGCGGCAGCGACGCTCAGAATAAATGTTCTCAGGCTCGTGAAACGCGTCGATCCAGCCGATGAAGCCGATCCGGCGATAGCCCATGGCGTGCACCGCGCCGAGCAGCCGGGTCATGGACATCGCGACGTCGCTCAGGACGCTGTCGTCGGTGTCGCCCGCCGGCGCGTAGTCGGCAAAGACGAGATGGCGGCTGTGGCGGCGCAGCCATTCGAGCGCCTCGCCATAGTAGTGGCCGACGGCAACAACGCCGGAGGCCGCCTCAAGGATCGCCGCTTCCGGAGGGCTTCCCGTGTGGACGATCTTGACGATCTCGCTTTTAAGGGCCTGGCAGCGGCTCTCGATGCCGAGCCGCACGCCGACATAATAGGGGTCGGCCAGTTCCTGGGCCGGTTCGAGGAAATGCACGAGCGCAATCTTCAACCCGACGCCGAAGCCTTGAGCGGCTGCCCGGCTGCGGTTGCGCGGCGTCGCATAGTTCAGCGCTTCGGCGGTTTCGATGATCGCCTGTCGTTTCCGGGTGGAGATCGACAAGGTCGGATCGTAGTTCAGGACCCGCGACACGGTCGCCGACGACACGCCAACGGCCGCCGCGATTTCCTTGATTGTCACCATTCTCTTACGTCCCGCCAGTCAGCCGCGTTTTTGCACATCTTGTTTAGTAAAATTTTATCGCGGAGATTTCAATCGCAAGCAGCAGCGAGCGTCGTCACCTGCCCACTTGTCTTCTGGGTTTTGGCGGGCACGCTCGCATACATGCCGGTGGTGCGGAACTCGGTCGGGCTCGCGCCGAAGACGCGCCGGAAGACCTTGGCGAAGTAATTGGGGTCGTCGAAGCCGGAGAGGATGGCCACCTCCTTGACCGGCAGGTCGGCGGTCTTGGTCAGCAGCTTCACTGCCCTTTGCAGCCGCTTCTGCAGCACGAATTCGGCGGGCGGCATGCCTTCGCTTGCGGCGAAGACGCGCGAGAAATGGGCGCGGCTCAAGCCGGAGACGCGGGCGAGTTCCTCTACTGGCAGCGGCTTTTCGAGGTTCGCCATGATGTGATCGATGACGTGATGCATCGTCCGGTATTCCTCGCTGAAGACCGGATGCGAGCCGAACACGTCGTCATAAAGCGCCATTGCCGCCTCATAGGCGATCGCCGAGGCGCGGCCTGGTGTCTCGCCGCCGGTGATCAGGCGCAGGCTGCAGTCGGCGAGGTGCTCGATGGTCTCCGGCTGCAGCTTCAGGACCGGCCCGGTGACCGTTAGGATGGAACGATGGATGCGCAATGCCTCCTCGCCGTTCATCGAGATCCAGAAGAATTCCCAACGCCCCCCGTCCTCCAGCCAGTAGCGGTGATTGTGCGGCACCAGCAGGAGCAGCGTTTCGCCCTCCCGCACGCGATAGGTGCGGTTTTCGTAGCGCAAGTTTCCGGCGCCGCGATCGTGTGCTGCAGCACCGTGAACGGCGTCTGGCCACGCTTTCGGCCATCCCAGTCGTAGCTGCCGTCGGTCCTGGTCTCGTAGCCGGTGCTCGTCGGCATGGTGTGCAGGCTCTGCCTTCCCCGCGGCAGCGAAACGGTCCGCATCACCGGCCCCCGGACGATCAACTGCTGCAGCACAGAATTACCCATGAAAGCACAATCCCTCTCTAGTCGCGCTTCGGATTATACACATAATGGCCACAGATCGCGCAAGACGCCAGGGCAACCGGCGTTCGAAGAAGGGTTTTCGGTGAGGACGGCACGCTGATCGCGGTTGAATCAATTCGATGAATTGATTTTACCCTTATTGCGCGAAGATCGCCATTGCGAGGAGGCATAAACGAAAATGGGCAGCTTCAAGATCGCCATTATCGGAGCCGGCAGCGTCGGTTTCACCAAGAAGCTTTTCACCGACATCCTGTCCGTGCCGGAGCTCCGCGACGTCGAGTTCGCCTTGACGGATCTGAGCGAGCACAACCTCGGCATGATCAAGACGATCCTCGACCGGATCGTCGAAGCGAACCGACTGCCGACGAGGGTCACCGCAACCACCGATCGTCGCAAGGCGCTGGAAGGCGCCCGCTACATCATCAGCTGCGTCCGGGTCGGCGGGCTCGAGGCCTATGCGGACGATATCCGCATTCCTCTGAAATACGGCGTCGACCAATGCGTCGGCGACACGATCTGTGCCGGCGGCATCCTCTACGGCCAGCGCAACATTCCGGTGATCCTCGACTTCTGCAAGGACATCCGCGAGGTGGCCGAGCCGGGCGCCAAGTTTCTGAACTATGCCAACCCGATGGCGATGAACACCTGGGCGGCGATCGAATACGGCAAGGTCGATACCGTCGGCCTCTGCCACGGCGTCCAGCACGGCGCCGAGCAGATTGCCGAAATCCTCGGCGCCAAGGAGGGCGAACTCGACTATGTCTGCTCCGGCATCAATCACCAGACCTGGTTCATCGACGTTCGTTTGAACGGCCGCAAGATCGGCAAGGACGAGCTCGTCGCCGCCTTCGAGGCGCATCCGGTCTTCTCCAAGCAGGAAAAGCTCAGGATCGACGTGTTGAAGCGCTTCGGCGTCTATTCGACGGAAAGCAACGGCCATCTCTCCGAATACCTGCCCTGGTACCGCAAGCGTCCGGACGAGATCACCAGATGGATCGACATGTCGGACTGGATCCACGGCGAGACCGGCGGCTATCTTCGCTATTCGACCGAGACCCGCAACTGGTTCGAGACCGAATATCCCCGCTTCCTCGAGGAGGCAGGCAAGCCGCTCGATACGGTCAAGCGGTCGAACGAACATGCAAGCCATATCCTGGAAGCGCTCGAGACGGGTCGTGTCTATCGCGGCCATTTCAACGTCAAGAACAACGGCGTGATTACCAATCTGCCTGCCGATGCGATCATCGAATCTCCTGGCTTCGTCGATCGGTTCGGCATTAACATGGTGTCCGGCATCACGCTGCCCGAGGCCTGTGCCGCCACCTGCATCTCGTCGATCAATGTCCAGCGCATGTCCGTCCATGCGGCGATCACCGGCGACATCGATCTTCTGAAGCTGGCGGTGCTGCACGACCCGCTGGTCGGCGCGATCTGCACGCCGGAGGAGGTCTGGCAGATGGTCGACGAAATGGTCGTCGCCCAGGCTGAGTGGTTGCCGCAATACGCCCATGCCGTCGAGGCGGCAAAGGATCGGCTTGCCCGGTCGACGGTGAAGACCCGCGAGTGGACGGGTGCCGCCCGGCGCGAGGTGCGCTCCATCGAGGAAATCCGCGCCGAGAAGGAGGCCGCGAAGCTGCGCGTCGCCGGCTGACGGCGGCGGTACTAAAGGCCCCCCGCGTGAGGAGACGTGGGGTGCCGTTCCTGCGGGCGCACGTCGCCACGTCGGAGATCGTTAGGAGGAGCGCCACCCGTCCCGGCGTGGCGAACACAGGAGGGAGAACCTGAGGCAATGAAAACGCATCGACTGACAACAACGGCAAGCCTGTTGATCGGCATATCCGCCTTCGCCGTGCAGGCCTTCGCATCCGAACCGACCGTGGTGCCCGAGCAGCCGCCCGTGCCGGCGCAGGGCAAGATTACCTATGTGGCGCGCGACTCCATTCTCGAGTTCAAGGCTTTGCCCGAATACAAAGAGCCGGAATGGGTAACCGAGAAATTCGTCAAGACCGGCAAGCTGCCGCCCGTCGCCGAGCGCCTGCCGAAGGAGCCGATGGTCTTCAAGGCCGGCAACATGCCGGACGGCACGGGGATCTATGGCGACGTCATGCGCCACGTCATCGGCGGCCGTCCCGAGGGCTGGAACTACAGCGCCGGCCAGACCCAGGGCTGGGGCGGCATCGACATCGGCATGTCGGAATGCCTGACGCGCACCGCGCCGCTTTACCAGGTGGAAGCCAGCGACGTCGAGCCGCTGCCGAACCTCGCCAGAAGCTGGGAGTGGTCTGAGGATGGCCACAAGCTTACCATGCACCTGATCGAAGGTGCGAAATGGTCGGACGGCGATCCCTTTGACGCCGACGACGTGATGTTCTACTGGGATGACAATGTCGTCGATCCGAATGTATCGCCGCTGAACGGCGCGACGCCCGAGACCTTCGGCGAAGGAACGACGCTCAAGAAAATCGACCAGTACACGGTCGAATGGACCTTCAAGGATGCCTTCCCGCGCCAGCATCTCTACGCCATGGCCTATGGCACCTTCTGCCCCGGCCCGTCGCATATCCTGAAGACGAAGCATCCGAAATATGCCGGCACGACCTACGACCAGTACAAGAACGGCTTCCCGCCGGAATATATGAACATTCCGGTGATGGGCGCCTGGGTCCCGGTCGCCTACCGGCCGGACGACATCATCGTGCTGCGCCGAAATCCCTACTATTGGAAGGTCGACGAGGCCGGCAACCAGCTACCCTATCTCAACGAAGTGCACTACAAGCTGTCGACCTGGGCCGACCGCGACGTGCAGGCGATCGCTGGATCCGGCGATTTCTCCAACCTAGAGCAGCCGGAAAACTTCGTCGAATCGCTGAAGCGCGCCGCAGATGAAAAGGCACCGGCTCGGCTCGCCTTCGGCCCCCGTGTCATCGGCTACAATCTGCGCATGAACTACTCGGCCAATGGCTGGGGAGAACCGGACGAACGTGCCCAGGCGGTCCGCGAACTCAACCGTAACCTAGATTTCCGCAAGGCCGTCACCATGGCGGTTGATCGCAAGAAGCTCGGCGAAGCGCTGGTGAAGGGCCCCTTCACGGCGATCTATCCGGGCGGGCTTTCCTCCGGCACGAGCTTCTATGACCGGAACTCGACCATTTACTATCCTTTCGACCTCGAAGGCGCCAAGGCGCTCCTTGAAAAGGTCGGTCTCAAGGACACGGACGGTAACGGCTTCGTCAACTTCCCTGAAGGCACCGCCGGCGGCGCCGACGTGCAGATCGTGATGCTCGTCAACTCCGACTACGGCACCGACCGCAACCTTGCGGAAGGCCTGATCGGTCAGATGGAGCAGCTCGGGCTCAAGGTGGTCCTGAACTCGGTCGACGGCACCAAGCGTGACGCGACACAGTATGCGGGCAAATTCGACTGGCTGATCCGCCGCAACGACCAGGAGCTGACCTCCGTCGTGCAGAACACGACGCAGCTCGCTCCGACCGGCCCGCGCACCAGCTGGCACCACCGCGCGCCGGAAAGCGGCAAGGTCGACCTCATGCCCTACGAGCAGGAACTCGTCGACATCGTCAACAAGTTCATCGCGAGCAACGACAACGAGGCGCGCGCCGATCTGATGAAGCAGTTCCAGAAGGTCTCGACGGAGAATGTCGATACCGTCGGGCTCACCGAATATCCGGGGGCGCTGATCATCAACAAGCGGTTCTCGAACATTCCTCCTGGCGCGCCGATCTTCATGTTCAACTGGGCCGAGGACACGATCATCCGCGAGCGGGTCTTCGTACCGGCCGACAAGCAGGGCGACTACGAGCTCTATGCCGAGCAGCTTCCCGGCAAGCCCGGCGAAAGCGGCCCGAGCAACTGAACGTGATCGTCTCTCCCGGCGCTGACCTTATGGGCCGGGAGGATAGCCCTTCACTCCCTGGCGTGTCCGGCCGTGCCGGCACCGCCAATGGAAAACCGACAGAAGGAAACGGCCATGTTCAGATTTCTGCTGGTCCGCGTCGCCTCTGCCATTCCGGTGCTGTTCGTCCTGAGCGTGGTGACCTTCGCCATCATCCAGGCGCCACCCGGCGACTATAGCGACTATATCCGCTCGCAGCTGATCAACCAGGGCGGCGCCTCCTTCGAAGAAGCCGACGCCCAGGCGCAGGCCTATCGCAAGGAGCACGGCCTCGATAAGCCGCTGCCGCTCCAATACGTCAACTGGGTGACCGGTATCGTGACGCGCGGCGATTTCGGCCACAGCCTCTACTACAACAAGCCGGTTGCCGACGTCGTCGGCGAGCGCCTGCCGCGTACGCTAGCGCTGGCGCTCGTCTGCCACATTCTTGCGTCGGTGATCGGCATCGGCTTCGGCATTCTCGCCGCGACGAGGCAATATTCATGGGTCGACAGCCTGCTTTCGACCGTCTCCTTCCTCGGCATGACGGTGCCGCGCTTCCTAATGGCGCTGATCATCGTCTATATCCTCGTCTTCCATTTCAATGTGAGCGAGATCAACAGCTTCCATTCGGCCCGCTATGGCGGCGCGCCCTGGTCCTGGGACAAGTTCGTCGACCTGGTGAAGCATGTCTGGCCGGTCGTGGCGATCGCCACCTTCGGCGGGCTCGCCTACAACATGCGCGTCATGCGCGGCAACCTGCTCGACACGCTGAACGCGCAATATGTCGAGACGGCCCGCGCGAAAGGCCTGAGCGAAGGCGCCGTCGTCATGCGGCACGCCGTTCCGAACGCGCTGCATCCGCTCATCATGTATCAGGGCGTCGTGCTTCCCTACATGCTGACCGGCGAGATCGAGACGGCGATCATCTTCGCGCTGCCGACCGTCGGGCCGGCGATCGTCGGCTCCATGTGGGTGGGCGACGTCTATGTTACCGCGACCTTCATGCTGGTGCTCTCGGCAACGCTGATCGTCGGCAACATCATCGCCGACATGCTGCTCGCCGCGCTCGATCCGCGCGTGCGCATGGGAGGAGGGGCCTACGCATGACCATCGAAGCCCACAGCACCGTACCGGTCGCCATGCACCCGGAGGAGAAGCATCACCACGAGAGCTATACCGCCCTCGTCTGGCGGCGGCTGAAGCGCTCCTGGACCGGCCTGCTCGGCCTGATCCTCGTCAGCCTGCTGGTCCTCATGGCGATCTTTGCCGATTTCCTGTCGCC
This sequence comes from Sinorhizobium sp. NG07B, assembly GCF_002532005.1. Classification (NCBI taxonomy): domain Bacteria; kingdom Pseudomonadati; phylum Pseudomonadota; class Alphaproteobacteria; order Hyphomicrobiales; family Rhizobiaceae; genus Sinorhizobium; species Sinorhizobium sp. NG07B. The sequence goes on from NZ_NWTD01000013.1 coordinate 35,325, forward strand.
GGTCGATCCGAAGGCGACCGGGGTCGCCTTCGCGCCGCCGCAGGCGATCAGCTTCCGCGACAAGGACGGCAACTTCGTTTTCCCGCCGAGGAGCTATCCACTTCGGGAGGGGGAAGAGCTCGACCCGATCACCTTCCAGCCGATGATCGGTCCCGACTTCGACAATCCGCAGCTCCTCGGCTTCTTTGTGAAGGGCGCCCCCTACAGGCTCTTCGGGCTGATTCCGGCCGAGCGCCATCTCTTCGGCGCCGTCGACGGCACGCCGGTGCATCTGCTTGGCACCGACAAGTTCGGCCGCGACGTGCTGTCGCGCATCCTCTACGGCTCGCGCATCTCGCTGATCATCGCGCTGACGGTGGTCTCGATCGTCACCGTGGTCGGCACCACGGTCGGCATGGTGTCGGGCTATTTCGGCGGGCGTTTCGATGCCTGGGTGCAGCGCTTCGTCGAGCTGGTGCTAGCCTTCCCGCAACTGCCGCTCTATCTGGCGCTCGCCTCGCTGATCCCGGTGACGGCACCGACCAATGTCTTCCTCGCCTTCGTCATTATCGTCATGTCGGCGCTCGGCTGGGCGCAGATGTCGCGCGAGGTGCGCGGCAAGACGCTGGCTCTGGCACGGATCGACTATGTGCGGGCGGCGATCGCCATCGGCGCAACCGACCGGCGGATCATCTTCCAGCACATTTTCCCGAACGTGATGAGCCATGTGATCGTCGCCGTGACGCTCGCCATTCCGCAGGTGGTGCTGCTCGAGTCCTTTCTCGGCTTCCTCGGCTTCGCGGTCAAGCCGCCGCTCATTTCCTGGGGGCTGATGCTGCAGGATACGGCGAACTATTCGGCGATCGGCTCCTATCCGTGGATCCTCTCGCCCGTCGCCTTCGTGCTCGTCACCGTCTTCGCCTTCAATGCGCTCGGCGACGGCCTGCGCGACGCAATCGACCCCTATTGAGGAGCACGCCGATGGCAACAGTCGAATCCATTGTGCCGGCACCGGAAGAACGGCGCGACCGCCATACCAAGGACGCGCGGCCGGTCATCGATGCCCGCAAGGTGGCCGTCACCTTCAAGGTCGAGAACGGCACGGTCGAGGCGGTGAAGGACGTCTCCTTCCAGCTCTATCGAGGCGAGACGGTGGCAATCGTCGGGGAATCCGGTTCGGGCAAGTCGGTGACGGCGCGCACCATCATGGGGCTTCTTTCCAAGCGCGCCACGATCGCCTCGCATTCGCGCATCGACTATGACGGCAAGGACGTGCTGAAATTCTCGAAGCGGCAGCGCCGGGCGCTGCGCGGCGACCGCATCTCGATGATCTTCCAGGAGCCGATGAGCTCGCTAAACCCGGTCTATACGATCGGCAGCCAGATCATCGAAGCGATCCGGGCGCATCGCCGCATGAGCCGCCGCGCCGCCGCCGAGCGGGCGCTCGAACTGCTGCGCCACGTGCAGATCCCCGACCCGGAGGCGCGGCTCAACCAGTATCCGCACCAGCTTTCCGGCGGCCAGCGCCAGCGCGTGATGATCGCCATGGCGCTTGCTAACGATCCGGATGTCTTGATCGCCGACGAGCCGACGACGGCGCTCGACGTTACCGTGCAGGCGCAGATCCTCAACCTGATCCGCAAGCTGCAGCAGGAACTCGGCATGGCGGTGATCCTCATCACCCACGATCTGACGGTGGTCAGGCAATTCTCCGACTATGTCTATGTGATGCAGCTCGGCGAGGTGAAGGAGCACAACACCACGGAGGCGCTCTTCGCCAACCCGCAGCATGCCTATACGCGGCGGCTGCTTGCCTCGGAGCCGACGGGATTGGCCAAGCCGCTGCCGGACAATGCGCCGATCATGCTCGACGGGCGGAACGTTCGGGTCTCCTTCATGCTGAAGAAGGGCGGCTTCTTCAAGCCGGAGCTGAAGGAGCTGGTCGCGGTCGACAGCCTCAGCCTCAATTTGCGACGGCACGAGACGCTCGGCCTCGTCGGGGAGTCGGGCTCCGGCAAGACGACCTTTGGCCAGGCGCTGATCCGGCTGATCAACACCGACGGCGGCGAGATCTATTTCGACGGTCAGCCGATCCACGGCAAGAACCGCAAGGGCATGCGGCCGCTGCGTTCGCGCATCCAGATCGTCTTCCAGGACCCCTTCGCCTCGCTCAATCCGCGCATGTCGATCGGCCAGATCATCGAGGAAGGACTGATCGTCAACGGCCTCGGCGAGAATCGCAGGGATAGGCTTGCGCGTGTCCAGGACGCGCTCGTCAGCGCCGGCATGCCCCCCAACATCCTGTCGCGCTTCCCGCACGAATTTTCCGGCGGCCAGCGCCAGCGCATCGCGATTGCCCGGGCGATCGCGCTCGAGCCGGAATTCATCCTGCTTGACGAACCGACTTCTGCTCTCGACCTCTCGGTGCAGGCCCAGATCATCGAGCTCCTGCGCAAGCTGCAGGACGAGCGGGGCTTGAGCTATCTCTTCATCTCCCACGACCTGAAGGTCGTGCGCGCGCTCTGCCACCGGGTGGTGGTCATGCAGCACGGCAAGATCGTCGAGGAGGGGCCGGTGAACGAAATTCTTTCCAATCCCAAGACTGCCTATACGGAGCGGCTCGTCAGAGCCGCCTTCGAAGTGGCCGCGTGACTTTCAAGAACAGAGGCTTTCCATGACCAGACAACCCAAGATCACCTTCATCGGCGCCGGCTCGACCGTCTTCATGAAGAACATCATCGGCGACGTATTGCAGCGGCCGGCGCTTTCTGCCGCGACCATCGGGCTGATGGATTTGAATCCGGAACGCCTTGCCGAAAGCGAGATCGTGGCCGGCAAGCTGGTGCGCACCCTCGGCGTCAAGGCGAAGATCGAAACCTATTCCAACCAGCTGAAGGCGCTCGAAGGGGCCGATTTCGTCGTCGTCGCCTTCCAGATCGGCGGCTACGAGCCCTGCACGGTCACCGATTTCGAGGTGCCGAAGAAATACGGGCTGCGCCAGACGATCGCCGACACGCTCGGCGTCGGCGGCATCATGCGCGGGCTTCGAACCGTGCCGCATCTGTGGAAGATCTGCGAGGACATGCTTGCCGTCTGCCCGGAGGCGATCCTCTTGCAATATGTCAACCCGATGGCGATCAACACCTGGGCGATCGCCGAAAAATACCCGACGATCAAGCAGGTCGGCCTCTGCCATTCAGTGCAGGGAACGGCGTTCGAGCTTGCCCGCGACCTGGACATTCCGCTCGAGGAAATCCGCTATCGTGCCGCCGGCATCAACCACATGGCGTTTTATCTCAAGTTCGAGCATCGCCAGAAGGACGGCAGCTATCGCGACCTCTATCCGGAGCTGATCCGCGGCTATCGCGAAGGCCGTTTCCCGAAACCCAGCCATTGGAACCCGCGCTGCCCCAACAAGGTGCGCTACGAGATGCTGACCCGGCTCGGCTATTTCGTCACCGAGAGCTCGGAGCACTTCGCCGAATACACGCCCTATTTCATCAAGGACGGCCGCCCCGACCTCATTGAGAAATTCGGCATTCCGCTCGACGAATATCCGAAGCGCTGCATCGAACAGATCGAGCGCTGGAAAGGCCAGGCTGCCGCCTTCAAGGAGGCCGAGACGATCGAGGTGGCCGAAAGCCACGAATACGCCTCGTCGATAATGAACTCGGTCTGGACCGGCGAGCCTTCGGTGATCTACGGCAACCTCAGGAACAACGGCTGCATCACCTCGCTGCCGGAGAACTGCGCCGCGGAGGTGCCGTGCCTGGTGGACGCCTCCGGCATCCAGCCGACCTATATCGGCGCGCTGCCGCCGCAGCTCACCGCGTTGATCCGCACCAACATCAACGTCCAGGAGCTGACTGTCCAGGCGCTCGTCACCGAGAACCGTGAACATCTCTACCATGCGGCGATGATGGATCCGCATACGGCGGCCGAGCTCGACCTCGACCAGATCTGGTCACTCGTCGACGATCTGCTCGTCGCCCATCGCGACTGGATCCCGGAATGGGCGCGCATTCCGAAAAAAGTAGCGGCCGCCTGATTTCTTTCTCCCGGTCAGGCGACCAGATGGCCCCGGAACGCCCGGCGTTCCGGGGCTTTTCTTCGCGTGTGGCAAGTCCGGCAACGCCGGAACCGATCGGCCGCTCGACGGTTCGGGGCGAATACCAGAGACAATGGATGGAGCCTCGAATGGAAAAGAAACCGGATCGCCCGAAGAACAAGGGAGAAAGCGGCACCGCCAAGAAAAGCCAGCCTGGCAAGACGGGCGGGGATCAGGCCCGCAAGACGCAGGAGTGGGGTGGCGGCTCCAAGGCCTCGAAAGGTCCCGTCACCGAAAAGGACAAGCACAATCCGAATTCGAGCGCCAAGACCTGACCTCGGTAGAGAGCAATCCGCTCAGATTGGAGCGTCGAAACTCGGGAGAACGGGTGTGATACCCCCTCTGCCCTGCCGGGCATCTCCCAACAAGGGTGGAGGTCGGCTGGAAACGCCGCTCTGCCCACGCTCAACCTGTGCATGCCGAAATCGAGGCACCCGTTAGTCCATGCGTTGGATATGCGAGGGGGCGGGACATTGCCACCTGCCGATCTCCACCCTTGTGGGGGAGATGCCCGGCAGGGCAGAGGGGGGTGCTCCTGATCGCAGCAAAACGATTCACCAGATAGGCCTCGCTTAAAACCGCTGCTTGGTTTCTTCGCCCGGCAAGCCGCGGCCGCTGTCGTCCCAGGCAAGCCGGCTCTCAATGCCGTAGTGCCCGCTCGGGGCAAGCTCCTCCGGGCGATCGAAGGAACCGAGGGTGAAATGGACGCTCGCACGGCCGTCGTATTTCAGGAACAGGGGACTGCCGCAATCCGGGCAGAAGCCTCTCACTGCGATCGGCGATGAACGGTAGACTGCCGGCGGGGTGCTCCATTCGATTTCAGCATCGTGGGCTCGTACCAGCACGGCGGATGGACCGCCGGTCGCCCGGCGGCACATGGAGCAATGGCAATATCCGATATGCGAGGGCGGGCCCTTGAAGGCATAGCGCCGCTTGCCGCAGAGGCAGCCGCCAGTCAGCATTTCTTCCTTCGGCATGGTTCGAGCCCTCAGCTTCCGCTCTTCTGGCTTTGCGACCAGCCGGAGCCGAGCTGCTGGCTTTGGCTCTGCCCGTCCTGGTCCTGGCGAAGGCTGCCGGGAGTGTCGCGTTCGGGCTGAGACCAGGAGCCGGCATCGGCCGAGCGCGGCCCTGGTTCGTGCATGGCGGCCGCCGGGCTGTCGTGATCGCTCACCGTCGATGTGGAAGCGCTCTCCGTCCGATAGGTCCGAATGGTCCCGGAGCTTCGGGCGTGGTCTCTTTTCGCCGTCGCCGGCCGGGGTGCGTCGAAAGTGTCTTCCGTGTAGCCGGTCGCCGGCGTGCTCGGCACATCGCGCTGCCAGCCGCTCCAGCCCTCGCTTCTCCAGAGGTCGGCGCGCTCGTCGAGATCGATCGTGCCTTCGTCGTCGAGAATGTCGCGGATGGCTTCGTAGCTCCGGTCGTCGATGCCGCTCACCGTCACCAGATAGCCGCCGCGGCTGAGACCCTCGGCATAGATCTCGCGGTCCTCCTGGGGGAAGAGATAGTTCTCGAGCGCCGACCAGATGCCGGCCGGTTCCACATCGGCGCTTCCTTCGCCTCTGCCGAGGACGAGCTGGATCGAGACGGCGCCGAGCTCCGCGAGCTGCAGCCGTTCCACGGCCGCTTCCGCGTCGCGCCGATTGTCGAAGAAGGCCGTCATCGTGCTGGTTTGCTGCGGTCCGTCGTGAGGGACCAATCGATCGTCGCTGCCAAAGTCGGTCATGGGATCTCCTCCTGTCGCGGGGAGGCAAACCAGCGCCAACGGCGAATGTTCCGCATGACGCGGGAAGGCGGAGGAGAGCTCCGCCTTCCCAGGGAAGGAGATGTCGGCGCCGGCGCGCTCAGACTAGGCCGGGCACGACGAAGACCAGCCAGGCGACGACCGGCCCGATGATGGCGATCAGCGCGCTGTAGATGAGCAATTGCCGCAGCACGCGCTCGCGCTTCTCGTCCGGCGCATTGGCGACGACGAGGGCGCCGTTGGTCGAAAACGGGCTGGTATCGACGATCGTCGTCGAGATGGCGATCGCCGCGACGACGCCGACGGCGCTGATCTGCCCCTGCAGCAGAAACGGCACTGCGAGCGGAATGATGGCGCCGAGCAATGCGGTCGAGGAGGCGAAGGCCGAAACGATCGCGCCGGTGAAGCACAGGAGCAGCGCCACCAGGAGCGGCATTCCCAAGCTCGAAATGCCGCTCGCCACATAGTCGATCGTCCCGGCCTTCTCCATGACGCCGACATAGGTGATGATGCCGGTGATCAGCAGCACGGTCGACCAGCTGACCTTGTCGATCGCCGCCTTCTGGGTCTTCGGCGAGATGAGCGCCAGCACGACGGCGACGGTGATCGCCACCAGGCCGACATTGAATTTGAAGACCAGGGCGCCGACGCCGAGCGCCGTCAGGCCCATCAGGGTGGCGATCATTTCCGGGGTCAGGCGCAACGTCGCAGCGGTGTCGGCCGCGGTGCCGTAAGTGTGCTGCCGTATCGGCTTAGCGGGCGTGCCGCCATGGCCGCGGATCGACGCGGATACGCCTTCGCGGTGGAGTTCGGGCAACGGACCGGACATTGCCGCTTTCTGCTTCATCACCCGCGCACCGCCGAAGACGAAGAACACCAGCACGGCGATCGCCAGGTTGAAGAAGAAGCTGGAGAGGAACAGGGACGTCGGCGCGAAGGGCAGGCCGGCCTTGACGACGATCTGGTTGGTGATGCCGCCATAGACGCTGGTCGGCGAGAAGCCGCCGGCCTGCGCGCCATGGATGACCATCAGCCCCATCATCGCCGGGTGGATGCGGTATTGGACGGCGAAGCTCAGCGCCACCGGCGCCAGGATGGCGACCGCCGCCGGCCCGAGCGCGCCGAACCCGGTGATCACCGCGGCGACCAGGAACATCACCCAGGGGATCCAGGCGACATGCCCGCGCACCAGCCGCACGGCGCATTCGACGAGCCAGTCGATGGTGCCGTTGATCTGGGCGATGGCGAAGAGATAGGTGACGGCGACGAGAGTCAGGAACAGGTCGCTCGGGAAGCCGGCGAAGATGTCATTGGCCTTCATGCCGATGATCAGCGATCCGAGCAAGAAGGTGCAGCCGAAGGCCAGCGCACCCATGTTGATCGGCTGGATCGTCGCGATGATGAACATCCCGACCAATAGCAGTATGGATAGAATTTCGATGCCCATGATTCCCCTCCCTCCGGCGCCTTGAGCGCCGTAGCTGTCGTTTTCGAGAATGAGATGATGTCCGTGCGCCTTCCTCCCAGAGGGCGCGCGGTCACGCCCTGGCGTATAGGTCGGCGTATTGCTGCCGCAGAAGGTTCTTCTGGACCTTGCCCATCGTGTTGCGCGGCAGGTCGTCGGCGAAGATGATGCGTTTCGGCTGCTTATAGCGCGCCAGCCGGTCCTTGAGCGCGCCGAGGATGGCGCTTTCGTCGAGAGCCGCCTCGGGCTTGCGCACGACGATGGCGGTGACGCCCTCGCCGAAATCGGGATGCGGGACGCCGATCACGGCGCTTTCGGCGACGCCTTCGAGCTGGTCGATCTCGCCCTCGACCTCCTTCGGGTAGATGTTGTAGCCGCCCGAAATCACCAGATCCTTGCTGCGGCCGACGATGTGGACATAGCCGCGCCTGTCGATCTTGCCGAGGTCGCCGCTGATGAAGAACCCGTCGGCGGTGAATTCCGCAGCGGTCTTTTCCGGCATCCGCCAATAGCCCTTGAAGACGTTCGGACCCTTGATCTCGATCATGCCGGTTTCCTCCGCCGGCAGGGCGGCGCCGGTGGTGGTATCGGTGACGCGCACCGTCACGCCCGGCAGCGGGAAGCCGACGGTTCCGGCGATCCGTTCGCCGTCATAGGGGTTCGAGGTGTTCATGTTGGTCTCGGTCATTCCGTAGCGCTCGAGGATCGCGTGGCCGGTGCGTTTCCTGAACTCGACATGAGTCTCGGCGAGGAGCGGCGCGGAGCCGGAAATGAAGAGCCGCATGTCGGCAACCGCCTGCCGGTCGAGCCGCGGGCTCTGTAGGAGGCGCACGTAGAAGGTCGGCACGCCCATCAGCAGCGTCGCCTGAGGCATCAGCGAGAGCACCTCGTCCGGATCGAACTTCGGCAGCAGGAACATCGAGGCGCCGGCGAGCAGTGTGACGTTCGTGGCGACGAACAGCCCGTGCGTATGGAAGAGCGGCAGCGCATGGATCAGCCGATCGCCGGCGGTGACGCGCCAGCAGTCGCGCAAGCTCATGGCATTCGAGAGCAGGTTTCTGTGGGTGAGCATCGCACCCTTGGACCGGCCCGTCGTTCCCGAGGTGTAGAGGATCGCAGCCAGGTCATCGGCCGCGCAGGATGCATCGACGAAGTCGGACGGCTCGTTGTGGGCGAGGTCGAGAAGCGAGCCCGTGCCGTCGGTGCCGAGCGTTTCGACGATGGCACCATGCGGCTCGGCGATTTTTCGGACGCTTTCCCGCGCCGCCGGGGAAACGACCACCAGCCGCGGTTCGGCGTCGCCGATGAAATAGTCGAGCTCGGCGAGCGTATAGGCGGTGTTGAGCGGCAGGTAGACCGCGCCGCTGCGCAGGCAGGCGAGATAGAGGATCAGCGCTTCGGCGCTCTTTTCCACCTGGACGGCGACCCGGTCGCCCGGTCGGATGCCAAGCGTGTCAATCGCGCTGGCGATGCGGCCCGAAAACGCGAGCGCGTCGCCATAGGTCCAGGACCGGCCGCCGTTGATCCGGATGAACGGCGCATCGCCGGAAGCGGCTGCCCGAATGGCGTCAAACAGATGGTTGCTCACGTGCGCCCTCCTCCAGTCTTGCCGTTCATGACTTGCGCGAACGGTCGTGAAATTTCGCCCTTGCCGCCGCGGCGGCTTTCGCCGGTTCGGCTGAGCAGGCTCTTGACGGCCGGCGAGGCGGTGACCTCGCCTCGCTGTGCCAGGGCCTCGTGGTTCGCCTCGATATCCTCGAGCTTGTAGAGGTAGTTGACCATCATCCCGTGCGCCTGGCGCATGGCCTTGGCCGAGCGGTCGCCGAGGAAGTTCAGCCGCTCCAGCCGGGCGCCGTTGCCGAGATGGAAGCGGGCGACCGGATCGACCGGCCGGCCCTCCGGCGTGCGCTCGATCAGGAAATAACGGGCGGCGAGCGGCAAAAGCAGGCGCTCCACTTCGCTTGCTGCGCTCTCGTCGCCGGCCCAGGCCGGGTCGTCGAGGAGCGCCAGAACCTTGCGGTCTTCGTCGGAAAACAGCGGCTCGGCTTTCGATGTGCGCGCCTTGGCAAGCCAGCGGGCAAAGCCCGGAACCGGCGAAAGCGTGACGAAATTCTTCAGGCCGGGCAGGTCCCTGCGCAGGTCCTCGACGACCTGCTTGATGAGGAAGTTGCCGAAGGAGATGCCGCGGAGCCCCTCCTGGCAGTTGGAGATCGAATAGAAGACCGCGGTCGTCGCCTGGTCGGGATCGATCTGCTCCCGGCTCTCGTCGAGCACGTCCCTGATGGCGCTCGGCACGGATCGGGTCAGCGCCACCTCGACGAAGACGAGCGGCTCGTCGGTGAGCCGCGGGTGGAAGAAGGCGAAGCAGCGCCGGTCGGCAGGCGCCAGGCGCCGGCGCAGTTCCTCCCAGCCGGCGATCTCGTGCACCGCCTCGTATTTTATGATTTTTTCCAGGATGTGCGCCGGCGTCGACCAGTCGATCGGACGCAGCGTCAGGAAGCCACGATTGAACCAGGAGCCGAACAGATGGGTGAAATCGGCATCGAGGGCGCGATATTCGTCCGACCGATCGGTGGAGGCGAGCAGCTGATGGCGCATCCGGACGAGCTTGGCCGTGCCGCTCGGCGCATGATTCAACCTGCGCAGCAGTTCCTGGCGGCGGGGTTCCGCCGCCTTGTGGAGCGCTATGATCGCGGCGGGGCTCTTCTCGCTGCGGTACCTCTCGACAGCCTTGTCGAGCTTCTCCATATCGGCGCCGAATTTTTCAGACAGCATCTGCAGGAACTGCTCGACGCCGGCCTCGTCGAGCTTGCTCCAGCGACCGAGGATTTCGGCGGCAATGGCCATGCCAGAGGCTTCGCCGCGGCTCGACAGCAGCATTTCGCAAAGCGTCTCGAGATCTGCTTCGACGGCGTCCGTGCTGCGTGAGGCGGCAAACAGCAGCTTGCGGCCGCGCTCGGTGATGCCCTGCAGCATGTCGCTGAAAAAAGAGGTTCCGGGCATGCCACTCTCCTCCTGCTGAATGGGCGGCCAATCGCCTCGGCTATTCTACCGGGGTTCTCATTTTTTTAAGCCGGCTGTATAGTATATAAGGTGCCACGTTAGGTGTGCGTCGTCAACCATCGTGTATACAAGAAGAACGATTTTGCATTATTGAGGCAGAACAAATGTCCGAGAATGTTGGCCGGTGGCTCCGGGACGAAATTGAAAATGCCATCCTTTCCAACGAGTTCGGTCCGGGGGAACGGCTGGATGAAACGGTTCTTGCCAGCCGCTTCGGCGTATCGAGGACGCCGGTTCGCGAGGCGCTGATGCAGCTGAATGCGATCGGCCTCATCGAAATTCGTCCGCGCAGGGGTGCCGTCGTCATCGATCCGGGGCCGCACCGCATCTACGAAATGTTCGAGGTCATGGCCGAGCTCGAGGGCCTGGCCGGATCGCTCGCCGCCCGCCGCCTCGACGAAGCCGCGCGTCAGGCGATCACCGCCGCCCACAGGCGCTGCGAGCTCTCCGCCAAGGCCGGCGACAGCGACGCCTACTATTACGACAACGAGGAATTCCATAAGGCGATCTATGCGGCGAGCCGCAGCGAGTTCCTCGAGGAGCAATGTGCGCGATTGCATCGGCGGCTACGCCCCTATCGCCGCCTGCAGCTGCGGGTGCGTAATCGCCTCACAACATCCTTCTCGGAACATTGCGGCATCGTCGACGCGATCTTCGCCGGCGACGGTGAGGAGGCCCGCCGGCTGCTGCGATCCCATGTCGGCATCCAAGGCGAGAGGTTCAGCGATCTGGTGGCCAGCATGGCGACCAGATAAGCGGAATGGTGTCCGGCTGATCGTCATGGGGTCGCAACGAAGTGGAGGTCGGCGAAGCCATTGCGCGCACCGCCGGCCGCCTACAGCGCCGCGCGTCTTATCAGACGCGCAAAGGTCGCTGTAGCACTTTGACTTGCTGCACGTCTTTGTCCTTTAATCGAGGTCGATTTAGGGAGACATGCAGTGGCAGGGCCGCAGCCCGGAAAGGAACTGGCGTCGATTGCTCCTGACGGCGCCGCCGCCGCAATCTGGAAAATCTGTGAGAGACGTGCTACATATCTGACTATCTGACTAGGTAATCGACGATGGGCAAGAATGCGGAACTGACCAAGTTGAAAAAAGCGCGCGGACAAAACGCTGCCGGATGGTGGAAGCTCGAGGACGCGAAGGCGCGCTTCAGCGAGGTGGTACGGCACGCGCGCGAGGACGGGCCGCAGCGCGTGACAGTGCGGGGCAGGGATGCGGTTGTAATTATGTCCGCCGAGGAGTTCGATCGGCTCATCCCCGAGAAACCGCGAGCACCGTTCGTCGAGTTCATGGAAAGTCTCCATCTTGGCGGGCTCGATGTTGAACGCGAGATGGATCGCGGCCGGGATATCGAGCTTTGAAGGGTTGGTTGCTCGACACAAATGTCGTGGCCGCACTGATCAATCCGAAGGGTGCGCGTTCGGTAAAGACGTGGGCAGCCGATCAGCATGAGGAAGCCTTCTACATCAGCGTCCTGACACTTGCCGAGTACGACAAGGGCATTCACAATCTCCCAGAGGACCATGCCGACCGGCCGCGCTACATGGCGGCGCGCGACGCGCTCGCCGAGCGTTTTGGCCGGCGGGTTCTCTCGCTTGACGACGTCATCGTGCGGCAATGGGGACGTATTTCTGGGAAGTGAAACGCGACAGCGGTCACGCCCCGCCAGTGATAGACACGATGCTCGCAGCGACGGCGATCAAACACGACCTCTATTTTGTCACGCGCAATGTGAAGGACGCTCGGCCATTCGGCGCAATGATCTTCGATCCGTGGAATGACGATGCGGAGAAATTCCCGCTGAGCCCGCGCGGCGCTAAGCGTCCGCGACAGAAATAGGAGCCGGGCTCATTGGAGACCGGCCCCTTGAGGTCGGGTAGCTAACGCCATGCTGCCGTTCTGCGGATCCATTCCTTCGTCCTCGTTTCCGGGTCGGCGTTGAGCGTGATGTCGGTAACGACGGCGGCGCTGTCGGCGCCATGGGCAAAGACGCCGTCGATCCGATCCGGATTGAGCCCGCCGATAGCGACGAGCGGCAGGGAGCGGACGCGCTCACGCCAAACGGAAAGCCGCGTCAGCCCCTGCGGCGTCCACTTCATCTTCTTGAGGATCGTCGGGTAGATCGGCCCGAGCGCCACATAGTCCGGTTCGGCGGCAAGCGCCGTTTCGAGCTCCGCCTCGTCATGGGTGCTCACCCCGAGCTTCAGCCCTGCGGCGCGGATCGCGCCGAGATCGGCATCGGCGAGATCCTCCTGGCCGAGATGGACGAAGTCGCAGCCTTCCTCGATTGCCAACTGCCAGTAATCGTTGACGATCAACTGGCACCGATGCACCGCGCAGATTGCCTTGGCCCTGCGGATCTCGCCGCGAAGGTTTTCGTCGCTCCGCTCCTTGATCCTGAGCTGCACCAGCCTGACGCCGAGCGGGACCAACCGTTCGATCCATTGGGCGCTGTCGACGATGAGATAGAACGGGTCGAGCTTCACGAGAAAACCGCCTTTCCGATGACGGGGGTGGAGGGAACGGCCATGTCGCGCGGCTCCAGCAGTCCGGCGTGAAAGGCCATATGCCCGGCCTCGATCGCCTTGGCGAAAGCCTCGGCCATGGCAGCCGGGTCGGCGGCGCCGGCGACCGCGGTGTTGAGGAGCACCGCGTCGTAGCCGAGTTCCATCACGGTTGCCGCATGCGAGGGTCGGCCGATGCCGGCGTCGACGATCAGCGGCACGTCGGGAAATTCGGCGCGCATGGCGCGTAAGCCCTGCAGGTTCTGCGGACCCATGGCGCTGCCGATCGGCGCGCACCAGGGCATCAGCACCTTGCAGCCGGCCTCGAGCAGCCGTTCGGCAACGACCAGATCGTCGGTCGTGTAGGGGAACACCTCGAACCCCTCGCCGGTGAGGATACGCGCCGCCTCGACGAGACCGAAGACGTCCGGCTGCAGCGTATCGTGGTGGCCGATGACTTCGAGCTTGATCCAGTCGGTCGAAAACACCTCGCGCGCCATCTTCGCGGTCAGCACCGCCTCCGAGACGGAATGGCAGCCCGCGGTGTTCGGCAGGACGCGGACGCCGAGCTCGCGGACCAGTTCGAAAAAGGCGCCGCCGGAGCGCCCGCCGGCGGTCTCGCGGCGAAGCGAGACCGTGACGATATCGGTGCCCGACCGCCGCACCGCCTCGGCAAGACTGGCCGGCGAAGGATAACGCGCCGTGCCGAGCAGCAGCCGCGAGCGCAGTTCGGTTCCATAGAATTGCGGCATGATCAGCCTCCCTGCATCGGCGACAGGACCTCGATCCGGTCGCGGTCCCTGAGATGGTGATTTGCTCGGTCGGCCCTGTGGACGAGCTCGCCATTGACCGCGGTCGCGAGCCAGTCGTCCTCGTATTCGAGGAGCGCCAGCGCTTCGGCCAAAGTGGCGGCCGGGAGCTCGTGCTCCTCGCCGTTGATGGTCAGCTTCATCGGGCATTTCCTCTCTTCAATTCTGCGCCAAGCGCCAGCGCAGCCACCTCCTCAGCGAGCGCCGGCGACAGCAGGAAGCCGTGGCGGTAGAGGCCGTTGACGGTGATGGCGTTGTTCTGCCGGGTGACGCGCGGCAGGTTGTCGGCAAAGGCGGGTCGCACGCCGGTGCCGGTCTCGACCAGGCGGGCCTCGGCAAGGGCCGGGTGCAGCGTATAGGCGGCGTTCAGGAGCTCCATCAGCGAGCGGGCGGTGATCGGGCCGTCGTCGTCGCTTTCGATCATCGTCGCCCCGCACATGAAGAGTCCGCCGCCGCGCGGCACGATATAGAGCGGAATGCGCGGATGCAGCAGGCGCACCGGACGGGAAAGGCTGACCTCGTCGGTCTGGAGGTAGAGCATTTCGCCGCGAACGCCGCGCAGTCCCTTGAACTCGCCGATTCTTGCGGCGCCGGTGCAGTCGATGGTCAGGTCGAAGCGGCTTTCCTCGATCCCGCCGCCGCTGAAAACCACGCCTTGCGCTTCGAGCCCCTGTCTGAGAGCTGAAAGTGCGCGGCGCGGATCGAGATGCGCTTCCTCAGGAAAGAACAGAGCCTCGCGAAACCGCCCGGCGAGCGCCGGCTCCAGCGCTCCGATTTCTTCCGCGCCGATCCAGCGGTAGCCGGAGGTGCGCGAGGCGAAGCGCCTGAGTTCGGCCGCGTCGCGCAGTGGGGCGACGACCAGCGTGCCGTTGCGATGGACCGAACCGGCGGGTAGCGCGGCCTCCCACCAGCCGGCGGCAGCGGTGCCGCGGATAAGTACGGCCTCCTCGGCGCTTTCCCGCTCGCACCAGGGGGCGAGCATGCCGCCGGCGTACCACGAGGCGGCAGTCGCAAAGCCATGTGTTCGTTCCGCGACCATGACCGCCGCGCCGCGCGCAACGAGTTCATGGGCGGCCGTGAGGCCGGCGACGCCAGCCCCCTTGATCAACACGTGCATCTCATTCTCCGGCGGTCGTGGCTGCGCCTTCGCCGACCGGCATGTAGAGGTCGCCGCCCTCGCGATACTTCGCCGCCATGGCCTCGAGCCCCTCCTTCTGCGCCTCGGCGCGGATGTCGTGGGAAATCCGCATCGAGCAGAATTTCGGGCCGCACATGGAGCAGAAATGCGCGACCTTGTGTGCCTCCTTCGGCAAGGTTTCGTCGTGGAAATTGCGGGCGGTTTCCGGATCGAGCGACAGGTTGAACTGATCTTCCCAGCGGAATTCGAAACGGGCTCGCGACAGCGCGTCGTCGCGGATGCGGGCGGCCGGATGGCCCTTGGCAAGGTCGGCGGCGTGCGCGGCGATCTTGTAGGTGATGACGCCGACCTTGACGTCGTTGCGGTCCGGCAGGCCCAAATGCTCCTTCGGCGTGACGTAGCAGAGCATGGCGGTGCCGAACCAGCCAATCATCGCCGCGCCGATGCCTGAGGTGATGTGGTCGTAGCCGGGCGCGATGTCGGTCGTCAGCGGCCCGAGCGTATAGAAGGGGGCCTCGCCGCAGGTTTTGAGCTGCTTGTCCATGTTCTCCTTGATCTTGTGCATCGGCACGTGGCCGGGGCCCTCGATCATCACTTGGCAATCCTTCGCCCAGGCGATCTTCGTCAGCTCACCGAGCGTTTCGAGTTCCGCGAACTGCGCCGCGTCATTGGCGTCGGCGATCGAGCCGGGACGCAGGCCGTCGCCGAGCGAGAAGGAGACGTCATAGGCGCGGCAGATGTCGCAGATTTCCTCGAAATGTTCGTAGAGGAAGCTTTCGCGGTGGTGGTGCAGGCACCACTTGGCCATGATCGAGCCGCCGCGCGAGACGATGCCGGTGACGCGATCGACGGTGAGCGGGATATAGTGGAGCCGCACGCCGGCATGGATGGTGAAATAGTCGACACCCTGCTCGGCCTGCTCGATCAGCGTGTCGCGGAAGACCGCCCAACTGAGATCCTCGGCGATGCCGCCGACCTTCTCCAGCGCCTGATAGAGCGGCACCGTGCCGATCGGTACCGGCGAATTGCGGATGATCCATTCGCGGATGTTGTGGATGTTGCGGCCGGTCGAAAGGTCCATGACCGTATCGGCGCCCCAGCGGGTTGCCCAGACCATCTTCTCGACCTCTTCTGCCATAGACGAGGTGACGGCGGAGTTGCCGATATTGGCGTTGATCTTTACCAGGAAATTGCGGCCGATGATCATCGGTTCCGATTCTGGATGGTTGATGTTGGCGGGGATGATCGCCCGGCCGCTGGCGACCTCCTGGCGGACGAAATCCGGGGTGACAAAATCGGGAACCGCGGCGCCGAAACTCTCGCCGTCGCGGGCGAGCGCCTCCTTGGCGGCCTTGCGGCCGAGGTTTTCGCGTATGGCGATGAACTCCATTTCCGGCGTGATGATGCCGGCGCGCGCATAGGCAAGCTGGGTGATCGCCTGACCGGGCTTGGCCCTCAGCGGCCGGTGGCGGACGGGGAATTCCGGCGTCAGCCGCTCGCCAGATGCAAAGCCGTTGTCCTCCGCCTTGACGGTTCGGCCCTCATAGCTTTCGACATCGCCGCGCGCCAGAATCCAGTCGCGGCGCAGCCGCGGCAGGCCCTCGTCGATATGGATATCGGCGCCCTCGAGGGTATAGGGGCCGGAGGCATCATAGACGGTGACCGGCGGCTCGCCGGAGGTCGGATGCAGCGCGATCTCCCGCATCGGCACGCGGATGCCGGCATGGATCTCGCCCGGCTTGTAGACCTTGCGGGAGGCCGGAAGCGGCCCCTGCGTGACCGAGGGTGCTGCGAGAGGCTTGAAAACATTCATCTTGAGGCTCCAAAGTTTTCGCGTTGGAGACCCAGTTCTGAAGCCGGAAGGATGAAAAGACGCATCGCCGATGGATCGCGGGAATACGGAATCCTGGCATCAAGCGTCTGCACCGTCCCTACGCCAGTATGAACTGGATCAGGTTCAACGGGTCACTGCGCGCTCTAGCAGTATCTCAGCCCCTTGCCGGGACCCCCCTGGTGAATGGACGCCAATAGTCACTGTTATCGCCGCGGCGTCAAGACTGTTTAGAGGAGGTTAGGAACCGAGTGCGACGTGCGGGCATTCCGTCGCACTATCGATATCTGAATACTATCGATAGTGATGGGGAGCCGAATTGGGTGTCCGAATGACGGAAAGATAGGCCAAGTTAGCTTCCGTTTCGTGGGATTCCGACGCTAATTCATATGGTTAATCTTTTGCGAATTCAGTCGAGCGGCGCGAGAGCCGGGGTACGTGGGGCAGATTGGGTGTGGCTTTTACTTACCGATTTCAATTGCAGCGCTAAGCTGAAATTCCGCCACTCGATTTTCACCTTACGGTTTCAGCGCGATGCGGGGGAGGGCGCTTTAAAGCCCGGGTCCTATAGGAAATTGCACCGGAAGCGGCGGCCGACCCCGTGGCTTTGGGCCGCGCTGGCACGCCCGGGTTCCAGAACGAACGCTCCTGGACGGCCGCTGGTTGCAAACTGCCTAGGTTGCCGTTGATGTTCGATGTTGCAATGGCCTAGCAAAAAGGGACGCGCTGAAATCGTTAGCGGAAAATCGTCCGGCGTTTAACGTCTAAACCCAACGGACATAAGAAAATTTTCGGTTTGAAACGGTAAAGCAAAACCCACAGCAGCGAAGATCGTCGACGGCTCGAAATTTGGACCTCCTTCGAGCGAAAGGGTACAGCTCGAAATTGCCGCTGGCTGACGGGCTTGATCAGCAGAGACTCGTTTTCCATGACCATCGCCGATCTGTCCGTTCTGCCAAAGTGCCTACAGATACTGCACGCCCTGATCGAGGAGATCGCCCAGTGCGTCCGTGCGCGGCCGGGCTCCCCTCAAGGCGACATCGACCAGCCCGCTCGCAACGCCGCGTGCCAAGCCTCGCGCCATGACACGTTGCGCGGTCGATACTTTTTGGAGACCGGCACGTCCGTGGACGAAGGCGCTGCGCAGCTCGAAAAGGTCCTTATACGCCTGCACACTTGCGCGGTCGTTCAAAATAGCGGCGACCCGTGCCGCGATACGCTCGGTTGCGGATGAGACCTTTTTGTGAGGATCAGGCTTGGGACGAAGCCACTTCTTGTGGTCCATCTCCAGGCCGACGGCAGCCTCGATTGCCGTCATGTGCGCCATGACCTCGTCCATGCCGTCCGCGAGGAAGCCGCGAACGAGAAAGTGGGCGATTGGTGTCTCAAAAAGAGCGGACGACCGCGCAGATTCGAGCTGCCTCCATGCGCTGTCCGTAAAGAGGGCCAGCCCCGACTGGGCCTCGTCCTCAAGTCGCAACGCGGTCGGCCGTTCGAGTTCGACGTCCTCGCCCCAATTGTCCTGGACGATCCAAGGCTCGAGGGTCAGGCTATCGGCGCTCGGTGGCGGTGACGGCCTGATGAAAAGGTCGTCGTCCACTGTATGGATCCAGGGCACGCGAAAGCCCCTCCAGTCGACTTCCTGCATCGTCGACCACCGTTCCCACGGCGCGAGCAGCAGGAAGAAGAGCGCGGCTTCGACTGCCGGCGGGAAGCGGCCAAGATGCGGATCAATCTCGCCGAAGTCCCGGTCGAAGTTGATGTACATGAAGGGCGAGCTGCGGGCCTCTGGTCGAGCATCGATTTCGATCTCTTCTTCGACAACCAGCCAGTGAAATTGCGCCAGGCGCCGTGCTTCAAAGGGCTGGTTGTGAAAGTTCCGGGCAAGCCGTGGCGCGTCGAACAGATTCGTCAGCTCGTCGGTGCTGAATTGCGCGACGCGCGCGCTACCGAAATTCATCGCCGGGAGATCGTCAGCCAGATCGAGTGGGCACATATGCCGTCGCAAGGTCGTCTTGCGCCTGTAGGTCTCATCGATCGCGTGCGCTGCGGTCACAGGGTCCAGGCTTAGGCCGGCCCTGTCTGCCGGGAGATGACACGGCAGCCCGAGCGAGCGCAGCGCGGTGCTGAGGGCGAATGTGGGCTTCCCGCCACCATAGTCGGCTTGGCACACCTCACTCAGCGCGACAAAGGCAGGAGCGGCCAGCAGGTTGTCCGGGCCCGGTCGCGGAACGCGCCAAAGGGCTTCGACCGCTGCGATCATCGACGGACTTGCTGCCATCAGCTTCGTCCCGCCGACGTGGTCAGCACGCGCAAATTCTCTGCCTCGGCGATATAGTGCCGGTACGCGAAATTGATGAGGTCTCGTACGAGCTCGAGGAGACCGCCAGTTGGCAGGACTTCGAAAGGTTCGCCATGTGCGAGCGTGTTTCGACGCTCGGCGAGGGTTGGACGGATTTCGCCCGTCAACTGACCTACGACAGTTCCGCCGCAGCGCGCCACCAAAGGGATCTGGGCGTCCGTCAGACCACCAGAGGCGACCCTATGTTTGAGGAGCGTCGCGAAGGTTCGTTTCCCCTTCGAGATGTACCCACCGTATCGATCCATCAGTGCCAACTCCAAGGCGATCAAGGCGGCGAGTTCGCCCGCTTTCACCACACTGAAATCCGCCTAGCCCAACAGGTAGAGCGTTTGCGCACGTTGGAATTTCGCGCGAACGATATCCGGAATCCGCGGGTCGATGCCGAGCCCATCGCCGAAGTGCCGCCAATCAGCGGCCTTCTCGAACTGGAGAAAACCTCCCGGATTGCCCGGCGTCGGCCAGGCGACTAGCAGCGGCTGGTTACGATCGGTTAGCTCGATGTGCGATGGATCGGTCATCGAAATCAGGCGCGGCGGAGCATTCGTTCGATGCGGAGTCGCTGGAAGCCATGAGCATGCACATGCGTGCGAAGCTTGCGGATATCGCGTACGCCAAAGGCCACGGCCGCCTTCAACGGGCTGGCAAAGGTAGCGTAGTAGGACCAGCGCGCGTCGGACGGGAGCGGCGCATTCTGACGACGATCGGTGATGACGACATCACGCGGATCGCTGCTGTTGCGGAAAGCGTAGAAAGTGATCCAGTCGGGGCGACGATAGCGCGCGGCCTTGCTGAACGGCACGGACTGCACCTTTACGTCGGTCTGATCTAGCACCCAGTCGCGCTGCTCCAGGATTTGGCGAACCATGTGGCCGACCATCTGCTTGACGCGATCGGCGAGAATATCCTCGCGGAACTCCTCAAGGAGCTGCTCCTCGATGCCTTCCACCGCGGGCTTGCTCAACTGCGAGGCTGTCTCCAGCCGTGCGACGTTCTCGGGCTGCGTGAGGAACGCCCAGATGCGTTGTCCCAGCTCGGTCTCATAGAGCGACGCGAATTTATCGGGATTGTAGGCATACATGACAGGGTCTCCTTTACCGGTCAAATATGACCGGTTCTATTGACCTGTCAATGGGTGTCGGATAGTTTCGCGGGTGATGCGATAGGAGGTGGGCTGTGGACTTTGAGGATCTGGTGACGGTGCTTGCACCGCCTCCGAATCGCGTCGGCAAAGCCGATGGCGACCATGAGCAGCATCTGTATGAGGGCGCAGTGATGATTGCGTACGCGATGCATCTCCTTCGCACGGAGGGCGCGCAGCATGTGCGCATTCACCCAGACGGCGAGCACGGCAAGCAGTTCGACTTCGCTGGTTGGCTGGAGCGCCGGCAGTTTCGGAAGGTCTCCACAATCGGCACCACGGCCTATGGCGGCACGTATGAGAATTCCGCCGGACAGACGATCACCGTGAATCCAAGATCGGGGCTCGGTGATGTCGTCACCGAGGTCAGAAACCTCATCATCTCTGCTGAATGCAAAGGCGGCATCATCAACACGAAGCATCCCGGCCAGGTTTCGCGGCTCTACAAGGGTCTCTGTGAGACGGTTGGCATGCTCATGGCAACGCCGACGCAGGGGCGGCAAGTCGCGGTGGTGCCGTTGACGGCCAGCACGTTGCGTCTTGCAGAGCGCCTTGCGCCGCGGTGCGCTTTGGCTGGGATCGAAATTGCTCTGGTCGGAAGTCGCGGCGAGGTCATGGACGTGAAGTCGCCGCGAGGAGCGGAGCACGCTACAAGTGTGTTGAAGTAAGAAGGAAAGTTGGGGGGCATGCTAAGTCGGGGATCTGAGTGGCGGCGATGGGAACCGCATATCCATGCGCCTGGAACGGCAATGAACAATCAGTTCAGCGGGCCAACGGCATGGGAGGACTACTTAACCGCACTCGAGCAGGCGACACCTGTGATCGAGGCGATCGCGGTTACCGACTACTATGTGACTGACACCTATGAGGAGGTGCTGCGTCACCGGGCAAACGGCCGTCTGGCGCGCGCTAAGCTCGTCTTCCCCAATGTCGAACTTAGACTGGATGTGGCGACGGCCAAGGGTGGATTCGTCAATCTGCATCTCTTCGTGAGCCCTGAAGACCCAAACCATATCGAGGAGCTGCGGCGGCTGCTTTCGCGGTTGCAGTTCAACGTCATGCAAGATCGTTTCGACTGCACCAGGGACGACCTCATTCGCCTCGGTAAAAAAGCCGACCCGACCATCACAGATGATCGTGCGGCACTGTCCTACGGGGCCAACCAGTTCAAGGTGAATTTCCAGAAGCTGCGCGAAGTGTTTTCCGAGAGCGGCTGGGCGAAGAAAAACATCCTGTTCGCCGTTGCGGGCGGGGCAAATGACGGAACCTCGGGCGTACGCGAGGCCGCCGATCAGACCCTGCGGCGCGAGATCGAGGGATGTGCGGATGTGATTTTCGCGAGCAGCGAAGCGCAGCGTGAATTCTGGCTCGGTAAGCGAGATCTGGGGCCGGCGGAGATTCGTGCCCGATACGGCGGATTGAAGCCCTGCTTGCACGGCAGCGACGCCCACAAACTGGAGGACGTCGCCACCCCGTTTGGCGATCGCTTCTCTTGGATCAAGGGTGCGCTTGAGTTCGACGCGCTGCGCCAGGCCTGCATTGACCCGGGCGGTCGGGCGCACGTTGGCGCCGAACCGCCCGCATCGGCCACGCCTTCGCAGGTCATCGCGCAGATTGAAATCCTCAACGCGCCGTGGGTGACCACGCCGATCATCCCACTGAACCCAGGTTTGGTGGCGATCATTGGCGCCCGTGGGTCAGGCAAGACCGCGTTGGCCGACATGATCGCCGCGGGGTGCGACTCGATCTCCGCCGAATCCTGGAATGCCGACGAATGGGCCAATCCTTCGTTTCTTGTCCGTGCCAGGCCGCTGATCGGCGACGGCAGGGTCAAGGTGAGCTGGGCGGCGGGCGAGCCGAGCGAAAGATCGCTCGACGGCGCGGACGCAAATGGCCCGTTTGCCTATGAGCGCGTGCGCTACCTGTCGCAGCAGTTTGTCGAGGAGCTCTGCTCATCAAGCGGCCTGACCGATGGTCTGCTTCGCGAGATCGAGCGCGTGATTTTCGATGCCCATCCTGACGAGGAGCGTGACGGCGCGCTCAATTTCGAGGAGTTGCTGGAGCAACGAGCAACCCGGCATCGTCTCGCGTGTGAGCGAGAGGCGGAGGCGGTTTCGCAAATCTCCGATCGGATCAGCGCCGAACTTGAGAAGGAGAAGCTCGTTACGAGCTACGAGGGTCAGGTGGCGCAAAAGAAGAAGTTGATCGACGCCTACACGGCCGACCGCGCCAAGTTGGTTTCGGCTGGGAGCGAACAACGCGCGCAGCGGCACACGGAGCTGGCGGGGGCGGCGAACCAGGTTCGAGCGAACCTGCGCCGTTTCACGGGCCAGCGTCAGACATTCCTGGCGATGCAGGATGAAGTGAAGGATCTGCGGCGAAACCAAGCTCCTGAAACGCTTCGCCAAGCCCAAGCCCGACATCCTAACAGCGGGATGTCCGACGAACAGTGGGCGGCATTCCTGCTGGACTACAAGGGGAAGGTGGACGACGACCTTGCCGGCTATGTGAAATGGGTGGACGGCAAGATCGCCGAGCTGAAGGGCACCGCAGCCCCCGCCAGTGACCCCAGCAAACCTCTCTTTCCGGACGAGACCGATCTGACCACTCTGTCGCAGGCGGTCCTCGACGCAGAAATGAGCCGGCTGGAGAAGTTGGTCAGCGCTGATAAGGAAACCCAGAAGCGATACACCGCCTTGTCCGGCAGCATCGCGACCGAGACTGCGGCGCTACAGACCCTGAGTGACAAGCTGAAGGACGCGCAGGGCGCCAAAGAAAGGGCGCGTGATCTGCAAACCGAGCGCGAGCAAGCTTACGGTAGGGCGTTCGATGCGCTGGTCGCCGAGCAATCGGTTCTTGAGGAGCTATATGCGCCGCTGATGGCGAGGCTCGCCGCCTCATCCGGCACGCTTAAAAAGCTCTCATTCTCGGTCGCCCGGATAGCAAATGTCGAACAGTGGGCGACGGAAGCCGAGGACGGGCTCATTGATCTGCGAAAGGCGGGGTCGTTCCGGGGGAAGGGCACCCTGCTTCAAAAGGCTAACGAGGTGCTGAAAGGTGCATGGGAATCCGGAGATTCCATCGCCGTCCGTGCGGCGATGGCGGAGTTCCGCCGGCTCTACCAAAAAGATTTGCTTGACCACTCGCCGGTCGCTCACACCGAACAGGTCGAGTTTCGGGCATGGTCGAAGCGCTTCGCACAATGGCTCTTCAGCACCGATCATATCTCGATCCGGTACGGTATCGACTATGATGGGGTCGATATCCGGAAGCTATCGCCCGGCACGCGCGGAATCGTTCTGTTGTTGCTCTACCTTGCTCTCGACGACAGCGACGATCGCCCGCTGGTGATCGATCAGCCAGAAGAAAATCTCGACCCGAAGTCGGTGTTTGACGAGTTGGTCCATCTGTTTGTCGGGGCCAAGTCGCATCGCCAGGTGATCATGGTGACGCACAACGCGAATTTGGTGATCAACACCGACGCAGACCAGATCATCATCGCGGAGTCGGGAACGCATCCACACGGTGCCCTGCCGCCAATCACTTACACGTCCGGTGGTCTGGAAAGCGCCTCTATCAGGAAAGCGGTATGCGACATCCTCGAAGGCGGGGAAGGCGCGTTCCAGGAGCGTGCCCGACGACTGCGCGTGAGGTTGGAGCGCTAGTTCTAAACGCTTGAGGGCGCGCATGCCATTGCAATTCATTTAATGACGAACAATATTCAATCCTAGCTCGCAATGAAGCGGTGCATATTTTGTTTCAGGACCACGTGATGAAGAATTGGACCGCCATTTTGCCAAGCCGCGAAATTAAAGCAGATACGCAGTCGCTGGGCGCCTTCGCATCTGCTTACATTGCGGATCAGGAACTTCGATCGCGCATCGCGGAAAAGCTTTGGTTTGATATCTTGGTCCACTATCTGGAGTTCGGGATCGATCCGATGGAGATCGTTGACACAATTAAGAACCTAGAAGCAGGCGAACCGCACAACGGCGTAAAGCCAGCGACAGAATTTACGAGGCAGCCCCTCAAGGGACTTTGGCATAAGCATTATTTCACGGCGAGATTTCTGCCGGCCAACATTTCGTTGGCCTTGGGGAAAAACGGGCTAAAGGATACGGTTGAGGCGATCTTGGATCCTGTAAAGTACCCGGTGATCACACCGGAAGCCATTGAGGAACTAGCTCATGCCGTTGTCAGTTTGCCCGTTGAAAAGCGGGACGCAGACGGCAAGATAACCGGCGAATGGGTCATCTTTGCCAAACATGAAGGTAGGAACTATTACCTTTCCATGGCAATCCATACGACGCCGGACCAAGTCATATATGACAATGTCATGGAACATAGCACGCGGACGTTTCCCGAGCTGAAAAGCTGGCTGCCCGCGTAAATCAATATGCGCTCGACCTCATCGAGGCTCACATCGTCAAGACGGGCCCTTTCCTGGAGGAAAAGCAACAACGATCGGATGCTTGAGAAAATGCTGATTCAGAGCGTCGTTGATCGACTTTTCTTTCGCCTTCTTGGCGATTGCGGACACGGCGCTGCCGTCCTTCCAATCGATCGGGGTTTTTTCCGCTTGTGTTTTTCCTGCTCCAGCTTCGCCAGGGCGTCCGGTTCGAACGTGCGTGGTCCATAGCTTAAAGCTGATGGCCGCCCCACGGAAAAGTGCCCTCTTTCGCGATATGACCACGGAAAGGAGACCGGTAACTTCTCTGGGGTCAGGCGGCACGCAGCAGAGGCGGTTTCGGCTTGAAAATTGGCGGCACGTTCGGATCTGGCAGTCGGAAAGGTATCCGCAGCCGGTTGCGAAGTTCGCCATTGATGTCCGCCGTCCGGACCTGCATCAGCATATGCGCACCGTGAAGCGACCAGCGCATTTTCTGCTTTTTCACCATCCGCTTGCCGACGGGCGAGTTCACCGCTGACTCGGCAAGCGTCGTCGCGACCCGAAAGCCGGCTCGATAGCGCTTCGCGTAGTCGATGATCGCGCTGCGGTTCGATCGGACATAGGTCAGGAGCTGCGTGCCAAGGCTGTGAAGGCGTGCGATCGAGAAGTCGGTTTTTCCCTCCAACTGCTTCAGTCTGGAGAGAAGTGTCTCCAGGTCGTGGATCGTGCGGTCGACCCGGCCGTGCCATAGGCGCCATTTCAGGGCTCTAATGTCCCTGTCGATGGAGGGCAAAATCTCCGCGAGATCGGATCGAGACCGAGCGGCGTAGTCGGCGATCTGCTGCATGGGCTGGATCTTTATGGCGATGTGGAACCAGTCGATGATGTGGGCCGTCGGTTGCGGCATGGCGCGGGGAAAGAAGGAGGCATGAATTCTGGGTTCCGCTACAGGTACGTACCCTCGGAAATTGTTGAGGCGGCGTACGGATTATGCCCCGGAACAGCTATCATTGAGCGCCCGTGACTTATCTCATCGATAATCGGCATCCATCACTTGACAATCGCGGGGCCTCAATCTCAGGCTCCGCATTGCAATTCATGGGGAAGTCCAATGTTTCGAGCTGCTGTCTTCGCCGCCTGTCTGTGGTCATTGTTGCCGTCGTTTTCAGCCTATGCTGAGGTCTTGATCGACGTTGAAGCTGAAAACGTCAGAGCAGCGGTCGGAGAGACTACGCTCGATGACCTGTCGATCAACGACAGCGTGCACATCTATAAGAACTACTGCATCAAAGATCAGCGGCTATACATCCCCGGATGGGCCAACCCGGCAAACCTGGCAGCGTCCAAATACTCCTCAGAAGGGGTGCTGCTGAAAGCCGTCGTGCTGCCAGGTAAGAAACTCAAGATGACCTATGTCGATGCAGCTCATGCGCAAGCGGTAGCCAAAGGAAATACCTCGGCACCGGCGGTTCTTTCGACCGACGATTACAACAAGCATGTTCGTGAGGATATCAATCGTATCTTTGATGGCGGCCTGTTTGGGACCGTCACATGCGAAGAAGAACAACGTCAAAACCCGCTGCGGCAAATGAACCTGTTCGAGGTCGAATCCATCAACGGGTTCAACTCGCTCTCCGAGTTGCTGAAGTCAGTTTCGAAGGCCAACTGAGCGGGGACCGGTCAGCCTTTCACGATCTTCCGGACTGCCCGCAACTTTGCCCTGCAATCGGCACCGGCCACGGCAACCTGCAGTTGCCACCTAAGATCGGACATGCTCAGGCTTGAGATTGCGAGCTGATGAACTCGCGCGGAGATTGATATCCTAAAGCACTGTGCGGGTGACGATTGTTGTAATGTTCGAACCAGAACGGCAGTTGCGCCATGACGGTTTCGGCATCCGAGGTTGGGTTCACCGCGACGTAATCGCGCTTGAAGGTTTTGACGAAGGCCTCGGCCATGCCGTTCGATTGCGGGCTGTGCACCGGCGTCGTGCACGGTTCCATGCCGATGTCGCGCAGCAAGGACGCGGTGTCCCTGGGGATGAAGCAGGAGCCGTTGTCGGTGAGCTATTCGACGGGCTCGGACAGCATGTTAATGCGGCCGAAGCGGTTCTCCACGGCGGTGATCACGAGGTCCTGCACGTCCTGGCTCTTGATGCCCTCGGTGGTGGCGAGGGCGACTGATCGCGGCACGCTGCACGATCCTCGATATCCGTACAAAGCGACCGTTGAACCGACGAAAAATGGTCACATGATCAGGGTCGTGGACACACGCAAGAGGTGGTGGGGAAGGGAGGTTGCGTGGTATGAGCACCTGCTGTCCGAGCATTCACCTATTGCGGACACCGGTCCCGTGCCCGTCGCAACCATGATTTTGGAGATGGTGATTGAGCGGAGGCTGCCTCTAGGATAGCGTCGATTCTACAATCTGGAGGGGCAGCGATGGGTGATCGACAGACTACGTTCGTGATGTTGGTTTGGCTGGTCGCAACGCTGCTTTTCTTCGGTCTCATCGGCTTCAGACTTTGGGATCAGGGGCTCGATTGGCTGCGGCAGTCAACGGAACCGCTCGTTGCTGTCGGGATCATCGCGCTGTCTTGCTACCTGGCCCTTATGTTCAGCCAGTCGAACAGTGAAGCAAAAAAAGAGCGCGACAGGAGAGCCCGTGACCACACAGAGATGATGCGTGAAATCCGCGCTCTCGATTCATATCTCACCGCTCAGATGCGAGGGGTTGCGAGTGCGGTCGACGATCTGGATCGGAACCGAGGTTAAGCTGGCCTGAAAGCTGGAGGGGAATCGTGAGGCGTCTGATTTGTTTACTGATATCGCTTCTTGCAACACCGTCTTTCGCGGTAGAAGAGGGTTCAAAGCTTGCGCGAACCGCCTGGGCCGCTTGGAAGTGTCAGGTCTATGCGACATATGAAGGGGACGAAATCAAAGCAAATCGGCTCTTTGAGCTAGGGCTGAAAGCCGCCCGAGCGCTTGTCGAAAAACATCAGGCTGGGCAGGTTAAAAGCGACGATATCATCCTGAACTCACATGCGACTTTGTGGTTTACAATGGATGGGACAACTCCAAATCCAAATCCGTCTCCAGAATTCGCGGTCGGGCGCATTTATCAAACGGTTGCCGACACAGTCTTCGACGAAATTGTCACGCACGATGACGCCGGAAGGCCCTTACCGGCAGAGAAGTATAGGCTGGGCGCTGCGATGAAGGACGTTGCGGTGACGAAATTCCGCAACGCCAATTGCGATTTGATCAATTAGGTCAGGCCGCAGTCGCCAGCTCCAGCGACACCCGAGGACCGGCGGCTTCATAGCGACCGTCAGGATGCATCAGGCAAACGACAATATGGCCATTGGGATACTGAATCGCATGGCCGTGAGCCTTCGTCGTGCAGTCCAGGTCCCATCTCTCTTTAAGATCGGAACACGTCCCCACCGAAACAACGCCGCCATCGATGGATGGCGTATGCGGATGACCACCGACAATCGGATATCGGAGAGCTTTGAACTGGGAAGTTGTGATTTTCGATGAAATTTATTTTGCAAGAAACGGTGAGGTTTTCCGGTAAAGTTGCGTTCGCTAATGGGGATTCGAGGGCATTCGGGGATGTGGAAGACAAGAATTCGGAACGCGCTGCCGGTTGCGGCGTTCGCTTTTTCATGGTGGGTCACCGATAGCGCGTTAAACCGGCTGCAGGAGCGGTACAACCTGGCCTGCGCCGCCCTTGAAGAACACCGCATCTTGTATTCATGCGCGAACAGCTACGACTACGAGCTGCTCGTCTACACCTGCATCGCGGCGTCGCTGCTGGTGGGCTACATCGTCTGGTGGGTAAGGTGCCGTCCACACCAGGAGCGTGCATGAATCTCCTCTCGATAAGCATTGGTGGCGGGTCGCCCACTCCTGCGGCAACGTTCGTATGGAGCGTAGGCACCGCCGTTGCAGCTGGTGTGATCCTTTTCCTGCTCAATTGGGGCCGGGAACTGCTGACGGCGCACTGGAAGCGAAAGAGCGAAGCAGGTGTGCTGGCGTTTACGTTAGCATCCCAGCTTGACCAGTTTATCAGCGATTGCTCGGACGTGGTCGCTCGCGGCTATGATTTTGACGAGGAGACTGGCCGACCTGTGGACATGGCCAAAGCTCCGATAATCACGTTCTCGAACGACCTTCCTTGGTGGGTATTCCCAAAGGAACTGCAACATCAGATCAGGTCTCTGCCGAATATGGTTGATGTGGCTAATCGAGCGCTCGATGAGACATGGCGACAGGAGCACGGCGAGCTTTTAGATGTCCTGGAAGAACGAGAAGAGCGCTACGCGGAGATTGGCCTGGTTGCGCTTGCCGTGAACGACCACCTGTCAGTGATGTATGGTGTGCCGAAACTGGATAGGAAGGATTGGAGACCCGAAATAGTTTTCCAGGACAGCCTCGACCGTTTCGAAGACTGGCGTGAAAGGCAACAAGCGAAAGTCAAAGTCACGGTGGAGATGTTGGCGCGTCGCTCACTTTCCCTGGAGGAGCTTTTGCAAAGAACGAGGGCACTCGACCGGGATTTGACAGCGGCGATTGAGCATCATAAGCGAGCATCTTCAAAGTGATTAATTGGCTCAAAGACCTGGCGTCGGACGAATTCGGACGGACGCTTATGACAGTGACCGGCGCTCTGATCGGTGTTGGTCTCGGCGCTTTCCTGGGTACGTTCAAAGATGTTTTCATCGAGAGTGGGAAGCGGAAGCGGTTGGCTTGGCTAACGGCCGTCAGGCTCACGGTCATTCTGGACAAATACGTCGACGACTGCACTTCGAACGTTAGAGACGATGGGTATTACGATCCGCAGGGAGAACGCTTCCCTCGGGTGTCCGAGCCCGACCTCGAATATCCCGAGGACCTGGGGTGGACTTCGCTACATAGGCAACTGATGTACGCCGCCTTCAGGTTAAAAGTTGAACATGACAGCACTGAGAAAGCTCTTGAATTCATTGGGTCCGAGATCGCCTTTCCGCCCGATTACGATGAATATTGGGACGAGAAGAAGGTTCTGTTCTCAAACCAGGGTCTGGCCGCATTGGAGCTGATCCGATCACTCAAGGATCATTATGGCGTCCCAACAGCTGACAGGCGTGGGTATGAAACGCGAGACACGTTCAACAGGATGATCGCCGAACGACAGAAAGAGGACGCCGACAAAGAAGCACGACGTCGGGAGCTTGAGAGAAAAAGGATCGAGGCCGGAGAACCGGCAGATATCTTCCCGATCGAATCCCATTCGGTGGCGAATGAAAAGGCTCCGGAGTTGGAGCCCCAGAGCGTTTAGCGCCAAGCGAGGAGACCAACCTACGCCCGAAGATTGCACCGCAGATTTTCGTCGGCTGCAATCAAATTTCCGGCCGATACGCCGAGATAGTGCACCAACCCACGTGTGTACCGTTGTCGGGAAGGTGGAGTCCGAGTAGAATCGTCCTCGGGGGGAACCGGCTATGATTCAGAACAAACGGATCGCTGCGTTTGCGTAGCGGAGATATTCAATTACAGGAACGCAAGGTTCCTCCTCGGCTTAAAGAGACTGCTAGCGGGGATCCTGGCGACGAGACCGAACGCAATTTCCGTTACCAACATCAGTATGGCGTGGTGCTACTGGCCGCCGTGCGGCGCGGCACGCTGAACTACGTCGCCCTCTACTGTGAACACCATGAAGACTTCCTCGCGGAGCGGCCTGATGGCCTCTTCGACGGCTATCAGATCAAGACATCTAGACCTGAGAACGGGGCTTGGACGCTCACGTCCGCTGCGCTCACCAAGTCGATCGGTCGCTTCGTAGATCTCATGACGGCATTTCCCGACCAAGTCGGGAGGTTCGTGTTCGTGTCCAACTCCGACGTGGATTCGGTCACGCCAGCCAGTACCGACGACAAACGTCGCGGCCGCTGCCCCGGTCTTATGCTGGACCACGTAAAATCCTGCAGCGACGCCGACGCGATGCAGCCGCCGTTTCGAAACACGTTCGACGCCCTGGCGGCGGAACTTGGTGCTGATAAAGCGCAGCTCTTCGAAGTGTTGCGGAGGCTCGAAACCGTCAAAGGCCCCTCGCGCGAAGACTTCGACGCGGCCCTAGCTCAAGAACATATCGGCGGCTTGCCCGAATGTGCGCACCTCGCGCCAGGCCCCCTCCGCGAACTCTGCAACGACCTCGTCGCCAGGTTCCACCGCGCCGCATCGCTATTTGTGGTCGACCCGGATCGTCACCTAGCGAAATTTCCCTCCGGAACGACTGACGATCCAGTGATTGCGGCCAAGCGCATTGTGATTGCTGATGTGGCCCTGGTCCCAATGTCGAAGGCCAGCGATACGTTCCGCTACCAAGGCCCGCCCACCATCAGCCTCGGTCAACCTCGGCCCAAGCGCATCTTGGAGCAGAAGCTGGAGCGCGGCGGCGTGGGTGCCTTGGTCGACTACATGAAGGCGCGCGAGCAGGCGGCTGAGTACCATTTTCTGGAGGAGCAGGCGAAGGACCCCGTAGCGGCGGCTCGCCAGCTCCGACAAGTCGAGGAGGCGGTCCACGGCGAATGCCTGGAATCCTACATGGCCCGTCATACCCCCGGAGAGCGGTTCGGGCAGGCTATGTTCAACGACGTGTCGACCCGTTTACGGAGCTTGGAAACCCAGCGGAAGGATTTGCTTGGAGGAGTGCCCTATGAATTGCTGATGGGTACCGCGGCTCTGCTGACCAACGATTGCCGTGTGTGGTGGAGCGACCGCTTTCAAATCGATGGGGGCGAAGGATGAGCCTCTCCGTCCTGAAGGCCGCGGCCGACGCTGAAAACTCCGACGGCCTACACCTAACCCGCCTGCTGGTGCTGCTACGAAGCGCCGACAAGCGCGGTAAGAGCGCCCCGAAGCCAATAGAAGGCATAACAAAGCTTGCGAAGCTGGACTTCCTGCTGCGCTATCCGGTCTATCTGGAACGGGCGTTGGCCGCGCTCGATAAGTCGCCGGCGGACGCAGCGGTGCTGCCGCGGGAGCGCACGACCGTCGAAACCAAGATGATCCGGTTCCGCTACGGCCCATGGGACGGCCGCTATCGGCGCTGGCTCAGCCTCCTGTCCTCGCGCGGCCTGATCACCCTGTCTCTCAGCGGCCGCAAAATCGAAATCGGCTTGACTGATCGCGGCCGCACCTTGGCCGACGAGCTAGCCACCCGTCCGGCCTTCAAGGACTTCGCGACACGGGGCGCCGTTGTGATGAAAGCGGTCGGCGCCATGTCGGCTACGAAACTCAAGGACTTTGTCTACGAAATCGTCCCCGAGATCACGGGCATGAAATGGGGCGCTGAGATCGGCGCCAGCAACCCCGAGGCGGAAACCTTCGCCACCAGCGGAGAGCGCCAATGAAATTCAGACTGCTGTCCCTAAATCTGTCGCTGCGTCGTGCCGACGAGCAGATTGAGTTCTCAAAGCTCAGCTACTTCTGGGGTCAGATGGGCGCGGGAAAGTCGAGCATTGCCCGGCTGGTTGACTACTGTCTTGGCGGCACGATCCAGCTGTCGCCAGCGCTGCAGGCGGAATTCGTCTCGGCGACCCTGACTGTTGAGCTTGAGCGGGCTACGGTCAGCATCGAGCGGGCCCGAGACGCCGCCGACGTCTTTACCTCGTGGGAAGACGATCAGGGTCCCTATTCCGTCGTTATCCCCGCCCGCGTAGCTGCTGGCGAGGTCATCCCGGAGACGGGCGTCGAAACGTTGTCTGACCTGATCTTCTGGCTGTCAGAGATCAACCCGCCACGGGTTCGCAAGAGCAAGGCCAAGGCGGACAGCAAGATCGTGCGCTTATCACTGCGCGACCTGCTTTGGTACTGCTACCTCGATCAGGACCACATCGACAGTTCATTCTTCTACCTCGAAGAATCGGCTGAGTTCTACATGCGGCTCAAGAGTCGCGACGTGATCCGCTATGTCATCGGCTACCACGACGAGCGGGTCGCCGATCTGGAAGCGGAGCTCGACCAGCTTCGGGCGAACAGAACCGCGCGCGTTGCGTCGATCGACAGCCTGTCCAAGGCGTTGGCGGAGGTCGGCATCGAATCAGAGGCGCAAGTGGCAGAGCGCGAGTCGGGACTTCGCGCCTCGATCGTCAAGGTGAACGCGGAACTGGAGGTGCTGCGCAAGGGGCGCCGCGAGGAGCAGACCACCCATGCCATCGACGAACTGGCAAAGATGGCCCGGAGCCTGGGGGCTGATATCGCCAAGCTCGACCTCGACACGGAGGAACTCCGCGCCATGCGGGACCGGCACGTGCGGCATCGAAACGAAATCGACATGTTGCGCCTGAAATTCAGGCGTTCCGCGGAGGCCCGCGAAATCCTCGGGGACGTGGCCTTCAACGCCTGCCCGCGATGCACCCAAGCCCTGCCGGTCCGGCCGGCGCAATGCTGCGAGGTGTGCGGCCAAGAAGATCTGGTCGACTTAGCGGATCCGGCCGAGGTCGCTGCGCTTGAGGCCGACATCGCCAGCCGACAGGCCGAGCTGAAGGAAGCCATCGCCGCGATCGACAGCAATCTGGCCAAAATGAGGGCGCGGCGGTCTGGCTTGCTGCAGACCAAGGGCAAGGCCGAAGCCGACATCAATCGCGCCATCGCTGAGCAGGACTCTGCCTTCCTGTCGATGAGCCTGCTGAAGGAGCGGAAGCGCGCGGCGCTGGAGGCCGAGTTGGCGAGCATCGCCTGGCTACTGCGCCTACCCCTCTTGTTGCAGCAGCAGCGCGAGGCTCTCGCTCAGATCGTCGCGTTGGAACAGGCGAAGCGTGAGGCGCTTAAAGAGGCGCGCACCAAAGCGGAGGCGGACCGAACAAGTCTCGATCGTTTCGCCGGCTATTTCCTGGACTGCCTGGTCCTGTCCGGAGTCCCGGGCATCCAGCGTAACGATCATGTGGAGTTGAACCCGCCCGACTTCTACCCGGCGATCCTCAGTGCCGACCCCAGCGACCACACCCGCTCGACCTTCACCTCGCTTAGCAGCGGAGGCAAGAAGACCCTCTTTAAATGCTGCTTTGCGATCGCCCTGCACCGCATCGCAGCACAGCTTCACGCGCCACTGCCCGAGCTTCTAATTATCGACTCCCCGATGAAGAACATCAGCGAGCGGGAGAACAAGGCGCAGTTCGAAGGGTTCTACCGCATGCTGTACCGGCTGAACGCTGGAGAACTTCGGCAGACCCAGTTTGTCTTGATCGACAAGGAGTTCTTCGCGCCTCCCGACGACCTCGCGGCTGGCGTCGCGAACCGGCACATGCAGCCGGATAGTGACGAGCACCAACCCCTGATCCGCTACTACCGAGGCAAATAGCACAGGAGCTGGGCTTTTGTTCGATTAGTCGTTATCGGATCGGAGAGCGCCCGCGACATGGTCTGATCAAGGGCGCACAGTCTTCCCAAAGGAGGGCTTGACGCTGTGTGTGCGAGGCAAGGTCCACACCCTCCTAAGTTAGTGGAATCGTCGGGGCTCCGCTCGAATATGTCTGGGGTCTACGATGTGATGTTCACCTTTTGGGCCACGAAGATCGCATAATGTATCGACCGGAACCGGATGCGGTGCATGTAGCAGGGCCATTGGGGAGTGAAGCAATCCGCTGTGTTCTGCTAGCCGGTGGCGACGGCGGTTTCTGAGTGCGGAGATGAGACCGACGTGATTTTTTGGCCGACCCACGCAGAAAGGTCAGCCCAAAGCTGCTGATCCAGGCCCACTTGGCGAGCAATGTCGATGATCTCCTGATAGGAGATCGGCGTGATTGCGGCCTGGCCGCCCAACCTGGCATCGAACAGGCCCAGTTTCGCCTTCCGAGCCGTCGGAAAACTTGGATGGTCGGCAAAGGCGGCAACCGCGGCGGTATGGAGGTTGCGGTGCTTGCCAATTGCTGCCGCCAAAACCGCGTTGCGCATCCATTGATAGGCGTCGCCGGCGAAAGGGCAGGGCGCATGCTCAACGGCCGGGTCTATGGCGAAAACCTGAGGGATGTAATCCCAGTAACGAATTCCTTTGCCTGTGAGGGTGCAGCGCGAGCGGACGCCGTTGGCCGGATTGACCTGGTCGGCGTAACTGCCATTGCACTGGCGCTTTCCGGTGCGCGACAGGGCGGTTTGGCTGCATTTTCCTCCCGCCTCAGTAAACTTGCATTCGATGACCAGCACCGCATCTGAACCAACCGCAAGGGCGTCGACTTGGGTTGACCGGGGCTCTCCCAAGAGCCGTTCGGTATCTATCCACTCAAGCGTTAAGGACCAGGGACCGCCGGGTGTCACGCCGACATGCCGAGCAATGGCGTCGAGGACCCGGTCGCGATCGATGCTCATCTTGAGCGTGCCGAACACATCAATGGCGATGGCTTGCGAAGAATGCGCCTTGTGCGCTTGAATTCGGTTATTGCGGTCACGATGCCAGGGAAATGCAAGCCAGTTGCTGATCGCGGCGTGACTGGCCGGAAACAGGTTTTGGCGAACTGCCGCGAAATCTACGGTGATATCTGAAGCAGCCCGCCATTCAGGCATCATTCTACTCCCCATGTGAACCAGCCCGTCGGGTAGGGCAGGCGGTCGTGCCTGCTTCGGAGCGGACAGATCGGCTTGCGCAGGATTCAGTCGACGGGGGCAAGGCGCTAATTGACTTTCGGCTTGTCCACCAGCTTCTCAACCAACCGCCTAAGCTCTGGCGGAGTTGTTTGGCCAGCAACGACCTCATAGTAGCCGATCCCTGCGCGCCGGAGTGCCTCTTTCTTGACAGCATCGCGCGCGGCCGCGGCGCCTTGGTGATGCGCCCCGCCTTGATATTCGATCGCATACCGGGGCTGGCAGTCACCGTCCACCAGGAGAAGGTCGACCCGCTTCGAGTTAATGCAACGATAGGCCTCTGCATCCTTGCTGCGGAGGATCTCGCCCAACGAAACCTGGGCCATTACCTGCCAGGCAGGATTGCAGCCGATCACGATGCGGTCGAGTTCCTTGAATAACCTCGCTTCGCTCTTGTTGAGGAGCGGCTGAATTGTGAAATTCGAGCTCATGACGATCCGCAACTGGTCGGCAGCGTCGCGTTGTTTCGATGTCTCCAGAGCAGTGTTGGAAGGCCAAGGCCCAGAGACAATGCTCGCTCCAGCACTTTTCTTCTCCCAGCGTGAGCGGTTCCTCGCCCGCCATGCGTCCCTTCGCATCCTGGACAGGAATTGCTCAACGGTTATGCCAGCGAAGGTGCCGACAAACAGAATGGCGATCAGAAGGTGGGGCTTCTCGGTCAGTTCCTGAAGGTCGGCAAGGAGGTCGCCTACGGTCATGCCGTCGGGGCCGGCAGCACCCACCGCGAGCGCTCCAATAATCAGTCCCGGTGCCGTGAAAAGCACCGACCTTTGGCGATACTGCATGCCTCCATCTCCGCATTTCTCGCGAAGATCGTAACCGCGCGACTGCACCACCAAAAGCTACACAAAATAGTTAATCCGGCGCGCTCGGTGGCTACGAGCAACGGAATTTTCAAAGCGGCGACTAGAAATCTGAGGCGGCTTTGGTGTGATACCGGTCCGGTATCGTTCACCGATCGCCGTCACCCGCAGTCCGTCCCGGCCAGAACAAATCCTCAGCAGCCACTTTTCGAACGCCTGCCCACTCCCGCAGTTGCTGGTCCTGCCGGAGGCTCAGACGCCTCCATTCAAGGGCGGCAAAAATATCTTCCGTGAAGTCCCCCGTGCTTATCGGTTTCACAGGCTCGGGGAGCGGGAGGATGATGCGACGGTGTTTGAACTGGAATAGCTCTGCTAGTGCTACGCCCATCAGCGGTTCATGCTGCGGCGAAGAAGAGACCGGCAGCAGGAGCGATCGGCAGCATGATGAGGGGCACTTACCATGCCGCTATTTGTAAAAGACGCTACCTTTGACCCAGCCCAATGTTCCGTCCTCCGCCCGCTCCCAAGCTATTTTGGCATCCATTGGATATAGGCAAGGTTCCTGGCGAAACTGAGCTAGCCGAACTTTCGGAGCACTCTCACCACAAGGCGAGGAGATCCGGAATCCCTCTCCCTGCAGGTATCGTTCCAAAGCGCCCGCATCGCTCCCCAGTGGGAACCGCTCTCGGATTCGCTTTGTAAGCTTCGGCGAAATGGCTTCGTTGTCACTGCGATAGTGGCGAGAGAACCGGTCATCTCGACGGGGGCACCCGTTGGTCCACCAGCCTCCCGAGGCCGGTAAATCATGGAGCAGCGGCGGCATCGGAGGATAGCACTCCAAGTCCGAACATCCCGAAAGGATGGCGCAAAGGCCCACCAGCAGTGCGCCCGTATGGAAATGGGTACGCATCGTCAGAGGCAGATGTCGCACAAGGGAATTTCGGGGTCCGTGGCCTCCCATGAACTCATCGGATTGCCACAGTGGAGGCATCTTGTGTCTGCCCTCGGCAGCCAGGAACGACGCCAAGCTGCGTCTCGGGCGTGTCGCAGTTTAATGGCATCGTCACGGCGCTTCATCTCGGCTGCTCGCTCTTCGTCAGTGAAACCGCTCACCTACGCACTCCCCTCGCTGCCCTCGTCCAATTCATGGACCGGCAGAAAAGCGTATCCCTCCAGCCACTCGCGCATGATTAGGCGGATAAGCTCGTCTCGCGTCATCTGCAGTTCCTCGCAGGCTGCCGCGAGCGCCAACTCAACGTCATCGTCGAAGGTCATTGTATCCTACGCACTACAACCAGAAGCTAGAAGGGTCTCACAGCAATGGTTGCAGTCAAGGATTAGGACCACTGCCCAAATGGAGTATTTGATTTCATCGCACTATCCGCCCTCCTTCTGGATGAAGGTCGCCGGCGGTCGTTGATCCGCTACCACGTGGAGAAATACGAATGTGGGCGCGAGAGGTGGTAGCGTGCCATGCTGACAAAAAAGCAAATGCTCTGGGCGGCGCCTATCCTGATTTTGACCTTCGCGGCACTTTGGTTGTCAGGTGCTGTGGCCCAAGAGATGATCCCCGGCAAAAACGTCGCGATTACAGCACTCCTCGCAACGGCATTTATTGCAAATGTCTTCGCCTTGATCTTCATCTTCTTTTCGATCTTCCTATCCTTCGGGTCCGCGCTGTTGTTCAACGCCTCAGGTCCGGAGTATTGGGAGAAGACCGGCAACCCATTTTATTATCTGCTGTGGAAGGAGCTCCAAGAGGCCACGACGGCCGGTCGTCCTGATAGTACAGATCGGCGTGAGTGAGGGGGCGCCGCCCAATTCGGGCGGCGATGGGAATAATGTCGCGAGCATTGAAGGCGAATGAGTGAACCAGGAAAGCACGGTACGGTAGCCCTTGGGTAATCTGGTGCCAGAAGTCTCTGCGGCGTCCCAAATGAACTCAGGAGGCACCTAGCACCTGGGATACGCGTGGTGATCAGTG
Source organism: Sinorhizobium sp. NG07B (assembly GCF_002532005.1). Lineage (NCBI taxonomy): Bacteria > Pseudomonadati > Pseudomonadota > Alphaproteobacteria > Hyphomicrobiales > Rhizobiaceae > Sinorhizobium > Sinorhizobium sp. NG07B. Next base: position 73,264 of record NZ_NWTD01000013.1, read on the forward strand.
GCCACGGTACCAGTTCGGGTGCATACGCCGCCACCGTGCGTCGAAGTGACTAAAAACCGCCCTCTGCGATTATGCGCGTACTTAGCTTTCTCGCCCTTCGTTCCCGGCGCATGATAGCCCGAGGGAGCGGCTTCTGACTTCAACAGCAGTGGCGATTTCTAAGGCTTCAGTAGCCAACTTCTTTCGCTTGCTCGCGTGCTGTAGCGGTTTTGATCCCCGGAAGTTCTCGTTATGTGCTTCGAAGATCGCATAATGTATCGTCTGCAACTGCAGTCGGACGAAGCTAGCTGTCCGGGGAAGCCAGCGTTTTAGGAAACTTCAAGCTGGCGTGCGGGGGGCGACGATCTCAAGATCGGGCTTGTTGTTGCCTGGAACAAGGAGGATCCGACCTCCATCAGAGACGACATCATCGACATTGCCCGGTCGTCGCCGTCGCGGAGAGACATGGAGCCGACGTGCCGGTTGCGGTTGTTATCCGGAACCATCGCGCCCGCCAGCTCTTGTTGTACGAAAGGAGAGCGCCGATGACCACTGATATCCGAAACGCCACGTTCTACGTATTGGAACAGGACGATCCCTCCACCCCCACCGACGCAATCCCCGTCAGTTTCGAAGAAGCCTTTGAGGAGGCTGAAAAGCTCACCGCCAGCGGTCGCGCTGTTCACGTTTTCTACACCGAGGAGGCAACTCAGATGCAGTTGACCCGCTTTGCCGAAGCTGGCATCCGAACAAGCCTTGCTCCGCAAGGGTAGGGAACTGCCGAGGGCCAGCGCTATCTTGCTAGCCCACCTTCCGGGACTTCATCGCCTGGCGGCGAGCTCTCCGCGAGACAAAGAATCCGCTATCTCGGCGCGGATGGCAGCCACGCTGGGCTGATTGCAGTTCCTCTGCAGCCAGCCTGGGAGCGCGGTTCGAATCGCGTGCCTCACTTAGTTCAAAGCGGCAACGCGATCCCGGAATGCCGCTGGCAGATATCGAGGAGTCGATCCTGCAGTGCAGTGTCCGAGGCTTCTGGATTGGATGCGCGAGGACGCATGTGATAGAAATATTGGCCACTAACCCGCGTCGAAGGATCGTCGCTCACCGCCAGCCAAGCCTGGGTTCGAGGTGCCTGGTCCATGTCATCGGGCGCACCTGGCCCGCCCATCCGGGTCGGCACCCATCCCGGTTCCAGCGCATTCGACAGAACGTTTGGCCACAGGCGCGCGACGGCAAAGGCGAGCAGAACATCTAGGAGCTTGCTCTCGGCGTAGGCGGTCGAGCCGTCCCAGCGGCGCTGCGTCCATAGCGCATCGTCCAGATTGGCGTGCGCATGCTGGTGCATGCCCGAGCTCAGATAGACGAGCCGAGCCGGAGGCTCCATTAGGCAGGTTAGGACGTAGGGTGCCATCACATTGATCGCGAACACATGGGGAAGACCGTCTTCGGTCTCGATCCGACGTGGCTCGCGATAGCCGACACCTACATTGTGAATGACCCCGTCAAACCGACCGAGATCGTTTAGGCTGTCGGCGAGAGCGCGCGTGCCGGCGATGGTCATGACATCGCCCTCCACAACCGCCTCTGCCGGCGGAAGCGCTCTGCGGGCATCTTCCGCGCGCTGCGCATTTCGGGCATGAAGGACGACTTGGTGCCCCTGCTCGGTGAGCAGCTGGCCGTCCATGAGGCCGAGACCTTCCGACGAGCCGCTGATGAATATCCTTGCCATTTTACTTCTCCTTGTCAGGGGCGAGCAACAAGAGCGCCGACCACATCATCGAGCGAGGTCGAGCCAGTCCGTTGTTCGGCGCCATCGCCTTGAAAGACGATCCAGTCTTGGTTGAAACCATCGAGCATCGCGATTCGACCTTCGGGGTGCTTCATCCCCTGGCTGCGGAAGCGGACCTCCCAACTATCGCGCGGAACGATGCTGGCCTCGATGGTCCTGCCCAACGCCCGGCCGAAAGCATCGGCAATGTCGCGTCCGCTCACCTTCGCGGGACCGCGCAGCTCGACGATGCGAAGCCCATCCCAGGTCTCGCCGAGCAGTTCGACCGTCACTCGACCGATGTCGTCGACCGCGACCATGTCGATGGAATGGTCGAGCGGCTGGAGATAGCTTTCAATGCGACCCTGCCGCGCCGCCGGGACGTCCCATGCCGCATTCTCCAGGAACCATGCCGGGCGCAGCAATGCCGTGGGGACGGCGCATTCGCGTAAGGCCCGCTCGATGATCCTGCCGTTATTGAGCAGGTTGAATCGCTCAACTTGCGCGCCGACGGTAGACAGGAAGACAGCGCGATCAGGGCGGCTCTGTCCCAGCGCCTCCACGAAGGCGGCAGCCACCCGGCGCGTGTCGGGAAAGTTCGGCTCGGGGTCATAGTTAGGCGGGTTCATCAGGAAAACGCCTCGCGTGCCGTTGATAGCTTCAGCAAGCGCCGACGCATCGGAAGCGTCGGGAACGATCGCGATTTCGCAGCCCCGCTCGCGCCAGCGCTCACCACGCTCGCCGTTGCGCACGATCGCCCGAACCGGCTGGCCGGTGGCGAGCAAATGCTCCGCGACCGCACCGCCGACCTGTCCAGTTATCCCAGTGACAGCAAACATTTCCATTACTCCATTCTTCAGTTCGCTGGGCGCAGAAGATCGGACAAGCCGACCCGATGCAGCATCTCGGCGCGGATCCGGTCGATCACCGCGAAGCTCACTTCAGCTCCGTCTTGGGTGGGATCGTAAGTCAGCCGGAACGGGCGCTTGCCGAACGGCGTGTCGACGATCTCGACGATCGCATCGGCGACGCCCTGCACATCGGCATCGTCGGGCACGATGTTGGCGAATGCGGTCTGCACCCGCTCGCCAAAACCCCTGTACGGACCATTCTCCTCATACTCGGCAAGCCGCGCTGCGTCGGCCGGATGACCGGCGTTGGCGAAATGGTTGGTGCCCTTGGTGAAGGCTCCCGGCACGATGATCGAGGTCTCGATGCCGAAGCGCGCCAGCTCACGCGCATATTGAACCGCGAGCGCATCCATCCCCGCCTTGGCCGCAAAATACGGCGAGAGGTAAGGCGGCGTGCCACCCGCGACGCTGGAGCTCGACACCCACACGAGAAGGCCGCTCCTGCTTTTGCGCATGTGCGGAAGCACGGCGCGGTTGACGCGCTGGGTGCCCAGCACATTGACGTCATACTGTTGGGCGAACTGTTCGGCCGTGAAAGCCTCGGCCGGTCCGTACATCATATGCCCGGCGTTATGGACGAGGACGTCGACGCGGCCGGCTTCGGCGATGACCTTCTCGACAGCCGCATTCGCCGAAGCCTCGGACTGGACATCGAGCTCGATCGGGCGGATATCCGCGCCTTCGATCGCCGCCATATCGGCTGCACTCTTCGCGTTCTTGCCAGCCACGTCGCGCATGGAGGCGTAGACGGTGTGCCCGGCACGAGCGAGGGACTCCGCCGTCAGACGGCCGAAGCCGCTCGATGCGCCGGTGATGAGAATGATCTTCTTGTCCATGACAAATTCCTTTCGATTGGAGAATTGGTCCACGCGGGTCGTGATCAGATGATCCCGCCGTTCGCGCGAATGACCTGGCCGTTGATCCACGCGCCGTCGGGGCCAGCGAGGAACGAGACGGCGGCGGCGATGTCCTCGGGCTGACCTAACCGCTCCAGCGGCGCGAGCTTGGCGAGCCGGTCGACGACGGCCTGCGGCTTGCCGTCGAGGAACAGCGCGGTGGCGGTCGGCCCGGGAGCGATCGCATTGACCGTGATGCTGCGGCCGCGCAGCTCTTTGGAGAGAACGTGCGTCATCGCCTCGACTCCGGCCTTCGTCGCGGCATAAGCGGCATAGGTCGGCTGATAGAGGCCGACGACGCTGGAGGAGAGATTGACGATCCGGCCGCCTTCGCGGAGCCGTTTCGCCGCCTCGCGCAGCGTATTGAAGGTGCCCTTGAGATTGATGGCGATCTGCCGGTCAAAAAGAGCGTCGTCGCTGTCGGTGACCGTCGCCAGCTTCATGATGCCGGCATTGTTGACCAGCACGTCGATGCCGCCGAAGGCTGCTTGCGCCGCGTCGAACATCCGCGCCACAGCAGCAGGGTCGCTGACGTCAGCCTGCGCGGCGATTGCCCGACCGCCTCTGGCTTCAATCGCTTCGACCAGGGCGTCAGCCTCGCTGGCGCTGCCTGCGTAGTTGATTACGACGGTGAAGCCATCGTCCGCCAGGCGCGTCGCGATCGCGGCGCCGATTCCTCGCGATGCGCCCGTGACGATCGCGACCTTGTTCTTGTCCGTGTTCATGTCGATTCTCCTTTTTGCGCCATTCGATGGCGACGTGGTCAATTTGCGCCTTCTTCTGAATGAGATAATCTGCCATAAAACAGCAACACTGTTCTAAAGGGACGAACAATGGATCGGCTGGATTCAATGCGCCTGTTCACGCGCGTGGTGGAGCGCCGCAGCTTCACAGATGCTGCGCACGACCTCGCCGTGCCGCGCTCCACCGCCACGCAGGTCATCCGCCAGCTCGAAGAACGACTGGGCGTGAGGCTCCTCCAGCGCACGACCCGAACCGTGCGGCCGACCCTGGACGGCGAAGCCTACTACCGGCGCTGCCTCGCCATTCTCGATGACATTGAAGATGCCGAAGGCGCCTTCAGCGGTGCGATCCCCAAGGGCATGCTCCGCATTGAGGTCCAGGGCACACTTGCCCGGCACTTCGTCATGCCTGGCCTACCTGATTTCATGGCTCGATATCCCAACATCGAGATCGCGATGAGCGAGAGCGATCGATGGGTCGATGTTGTTCGCGAGGGTGTTGACTGCGTGCTTCGATATGGAGCCTTGCCCGACAGTGATCTTGTCGCCCGTACCATCGCTCAGTTGCCGCGCATCACGTGCGCGGCGCCGGATTACCTTGATCGGTTCGGAAGGCCCACCACGCTGCAGGAGCTGGCCGGTCATCAGACCGTCGGGCTCCGATCCATCACGACGGGAACGCTGGCGCCGTTCGAGTTTATTGACCGGAATGGTCTCACCCGCATGGAGATTGCCGCGCCGCTCTCGGTCACCGGCACCGAGAGCTTCCTAGACGGCGTGTTGCTGGGGCTCGGACTGGCGCAGATGCCCCTTTTCCACGTGGAACGGCATATTGAGACGGGACGGCTGGAACGCGTGCTGGACAACTATGCGATTCCCAATGGGCAGGTTTCGATTCTGTACCCGCGTAATCGACAACTCTCCCCACGCGTCCGCCTGTTCATCGATTGGGTTGTCGGCCGGTTCGTCTAGCCTTCGGAAAGTCCCTGCTTTAACGTCATGCAGCGCGGTGATTTCATGGGGTCAACGATTCAATTTGGTTCAAGGGGAGGGATTCTGACGCCCCAGAACGGTGGGCGGCCGCAGCGCAGGCCGATCCCCAAGATAAAAAGGAGCTTCAGGCGTTCGAAGGTCCGAGTAGCTTCACCTTTTCAAGCGTCTAAATCACCATTGCTACCCTCTTCCGGATGCAGCTTCCGAACGGAACAACTTGCCAGGCCCCACGTTACGCTCCCGGTGTAAGGAGAATCGAAGATGGTGAACCCTGATCTACGCGAATCTCACGATCTGATCGCAAGCGACAAGGTGGTAGGCACCTCCGTCTATGACATGAACGGCGAAAACGTCGGCTCAATCGAGCGGATCATCCTGGAAAAGCGTGGTGGCCGCGTTGCATATGCTGTGATGAGTTTCGGCGGCATCCTTGGAATTGGACATGAGCATTACCCGCTTCCCTGGGAGATGCTTGACTACAATACCGACCTTGGCGGGTTCCAAGTGAACATCACCAAGGAACAGGTTGAAGGTGCTCCGAGGTATCCTGCGGGCCAAGAGTACGATTGGAGCCCCGAGAGCGGCCGCCGCGTCTACGACTACTACGGAGTACCGCCCTACTGGGTATGAGCCACCACCGGGTACGGCCGACGCCACATCTCTATCGTTGACCGCTAGGGCGCGGATGGCGAGTTCAACCCGAAACGATCGGGATCTCTAGCGCGTCATTCTTGATACGGAGACGACCGGCCTTAGTCATCGCAAGGACGTGATCATCGAGATCGGTGCGATCGCCCTCACATTCATGACGGCGGCAGCATCGGCGATGTCACCCGCGAGTAGGGTGGATTGCAGCGACCGAGCGATTCTATTCCGCCGGAAATCACGCGTCTGACCGGCATCTCCGATGAAATGGTAGCCGGTCAGATGATCGATGTCGGTCAGCCGGGCTCAATCATCGAGCCTGCAGATCTGGTGATCGCCCACACCGCCAGTTTCGGTCGACCGTTCTGCGAGGCCTTTTCGCCGGCTTGATTTTGGCATTGTTTTATTGGGCTCTTCTCATGTCACAGCCCACCGATTTCACCCAGCCCGGACCTTCCTTTTGGAGGTGGTATCCCATGTCAGCGGGAACCCTGTTCAAAAGGTTTGGCTTTACAGCTAAAGCTCGATTGAAATTGGCCCCAAAGGGCGGCTACAGCACGCCAGAATCCAACCCTCCTGCCTTTCCCTATCGGACAGACCTCCCTTATCCTCCATGTCAACGTTCCCAGATACGAGCTTGGCCTTGCATGAGCCGCATACGCCCTGACGGCAGGAAGCATTCACCCAGACTCCCCCTCTTGTAGCGGCCTCGAGAATGGTTTCGTCCTTTGCGCAGGAAAGGCGCGGTCCGGACAAGATATGAATGGGCCATTGATCTCGCCTGGCGTGGGTCCCCACAGCCAGCGCTGTGCCAGCTCCGCCGAAACTCTCAGCGATAATATCGTTTATGCCCGCCGCCTTTGCGAGTTCCGCCACGCTCCCTATGAAACCGCTGGGACCGCAGACGTAGAGGACGCAATTGCCCGGGTCGGGAGCAAGCATTCGCAAGAACGTCGAGTCTGCCCTGCCCGTAAGACCTTGCCACTGATCCTCTCTGTTGGCGCGGGTGCAGACAAGATGCAGCCGCAGTCCGCAATGGCGCGCAGAAATCTCTTCTAGCTCCTCCATAAAGGGAATGTCGACCGGCCGACGCGCGAAATGGCCGAAGACGACTCCCTTTAGCAGCCCCCTCCGCGCTCGCGACCGCAGCATGCTCATCATCGGTGTGATGCCGCTTCCCGCCGACAGGAGAACAATAGTTCTGTTCTCGTGGTCATCGCACACAAAAGTTCCGATCGGTCCGGCCGCACGAATGGTGGTGCCGGCACTGACGTTACGGTGAAGCCATCCAGAGACAAGGCCGTAGGGTTCCTTCTTTACGGTGAGGTGCAAGCGCTCCTGCTCGTCCGGCGAAGATGAAATGGAATAGCAGCGCGAATGAGTACGGCCGTCTATTTCGACGTCTATCGAAACATATTGCCCAGGCAGGAAGCTGAGAGACCCGCTTTCGTGAGAGAACACAAAGGTTTTCATCGCGGGTGTTTCGTCGAATGTCATCTCGCAGCGAAGAAGGAATTTCGAAGCAGGCGCCGTTTCATGCGAAGGCCGGCTGAAGGTTGTAAGGGCCTGGTAAGTCGTAGCTGATGTCATGGGCGGCTCCCTTGAAGTGCCGCACCAATATAGATGGACCACAATCGCAAACGACTGTCCCTAAACTGCGATATCAATCGCCTTTGGCGATCGATTGGTCGAAATAGCGCTCGGCGACTTTCCTGAGCGCCCGGATGGCCTTGTTCACAAATGGATCGTGTTTGCGACGCCTCTGCGTTGCCACGTAGACCGGTTGCTGGATTTCAGGAGCGTCTTCGACGAGGCGTGCCGTGACACCTGCGCTTGCGAGGTAGTCGAGAGCATGCTCCGGAAGGTAGGTGGTGCCGCCGAACCGCTTCATGATGCCGATTGCTAGTTCCTCATAGCCAACGGTGAGAGCCGGATGGGCGAGATGCGGTAGCAGATCAGCATGAGCCCGTTCGATATACGCGGTGTATGACGCGCGGATGTAGCGGTCTGCCGTGACGTCCGAGACTTTGTGGAAGTCTGTCGACACCATCATCAGCCTTTCGGTGCCGATCTCCTCGATAGCGAGGTCCGGCAGGAACTTCGGGGCGAACACGACACCGATGTCGACCGCGCCATTGGCGAGATCGGAGATAATCTGCGTCGAGTAATCCGCTTCCAGGTGTAATGAGAGCCGCTTGTTGGTCTGATGCAACTCGCCGATCCAGTCCAAAAACAGCGTGCGCATCAAGCTGAATTGGCCCGAGACTCGCAATGAACCTTCATAACGTTCGAGCCCGCCGATGTCCCGGCGGGCATGTGTCCAGCCAGCTTTCAGAGCACGCGCATGCTGCTCGAACCGGATGCCGGACGGCGTCGGCACGGCTCCCGCGCGGCCACGCTGAAACAGCTTCGCTCCGACGGCCTGCTCGAGCGCCTTGACGCGCCCGCTGATGGTCGACTGCGTCGTCTCCAGCCGCTCGGCGGTCCGATTGAAATTGCCGGTCTCGAGCAGGTCGAGGAAAGTGTCGATGAGGTCGAGGTTCATTTTTTCGATCGCCGATCGCGATTGATAACTGCTTCTCGACCGCATTTATCAGATCGAAAAAATGTTGTCATCTCGGTGATGAACGCTGACGCGACCGCCTCATTTTCACGGAGAAGACGATGTTCATTGTCGATTGCGACTGTCACAACTACTGGTGTAGCGCCACGGTCCTCGAGCCTTACTTGGATGGCCTTTGGAAGGACATGTTCACAAGGGGCGAACGAACCGGTCCCATCGGTGCATTTCCGCACGGCCATCGGCCCTGGTTTCACCCGGAGGGCTTCAGCCGTCACGATATCCGTCCAGAGACGGAGGACGACAATTATGCGATTATGAAAGAGAAGCACCTCGACAAATACAAGATCGACGTCGCTATCCTGACGGGCGACGAGCCTGTCGAGGCGTCGACGCTTGCCAATCCGTATTATGCGATGGCGCTCTGCCGTGCCTATAACGACTACCAGATCGATTACTGGCTACCGAAAGACAGCCGCTTCATGGGCTCGATTGTCGTCGCTCCCCAGGACCCGCAGCTTGCGGCGGCAGAAATCAGGCGCCTCGGCAGCCACCCGAGGATCGTGCAAGCGCTGGTGTCGCATGGTGCGCAGCGCCCCTATGGCGATCCGTTCTACCATCCGATCTTCGAAGCCTGCGCGGAGGTCGGAATTCCATTTGCGATGCATCTCGGAGGCCAGGGGGGCGTGAATTCAACGCCGATCGGCGCCGGTCCAACCACCTTCTTCTGGGAAACCCACGCTCTGCTGCCACAATCGGCGATGACGCATATGGCGTCGATGATCGCTAATGGCGTCTTCGAGAAATGGCCGGAGCTTTACTGCGTCATCATCGAATGTGGGGTGGCATGGGTCCCTTCCGTGCTTTGGCGGCTCGACTCCAACTACCGCGCCCTTCGGAAGGAAACGCCATGGCTTAAAATGCTGCCCTCCGAGTATTTCCGCCGCAACATTCGCTTCACCACACAGCCGCTCGAGCAGCCGCCGAATATGAATCACCTGTGGTCGGCTTTGGAGGCGATGGACGGCGAGAGGACGCTGATGTTCGCATCGGACTATCCCCACTGGGACTATGACGATGCCAACGCGCTGCACATTCCGTCCGCCTGGAGGGAGAGCATCATGGGTGGGAACGCGATTTCGGTCTACAAGCGCATTGCCGCTCCGGCGAAGCAGGCGGCGGAGTGAACGGAGATGGCTGAGAAACACTTTGCCTGCCGTGTTGGCGACGTTCCGACCGGCGCCGCGAAGATCGTGAAGGTTAAGAACCTGACGATGGGCGTCTTCAAGCTCTCGGATGGCTATTTCGCTATGTTGAACATCTGCCCGCATCGTGGGGCTGCCCTCTGCGAAGGGCCCGTATGCGGGACGACACGATCGTGCGACAGGCGCGAGTTCGTTTACGAGCGGTCGGGCGAAATCGTGCGCTGCGCCTGGCATGGCTGGGAGTTCGACATTCGCTCGGGCGAGTTCCTCGTCGATCCTAAAATCAAGGCAAGAACTTTTCCGGTGTCAGTCGAAGACGACTGCATCTATGTGATTGCTTAGGGACGCTGACGTGTCTAACCGCGTCGAAGACGTCGCTGCGGGCGCACCTTGGCGCCTATCCCAATCCGTGAGGAGAGCTGCTCAGACCTATTTCCCGGGGTTCGCCGTGGCAGCATTGATCGCCACCTCGGCAGCATTCCTCTCGGAACATTACGGAGCACCTGCGACATTACTGGCGCTTTTGCTGGGAAATTCGCTGAGCTTTCTGTCGGAAAGTAATACCAAGACCGCGGCAGGAATTCACCTGACGAGCCGTAACGTGCTTCGGATCGGCGTGGCGCTGCTCGGCGCACGGGTTTCGGTCGAAATGGTGAGCGAACTTGGAGCGGGGCTGATTTCTCTCGTCGGCGCCGCCGTTGTCTTCACGATGCTCGCGACATCAATCGTCGGCAGAACTGCGGGGATGAGTTGGCGGCTTTCGCTTCTGACTGGCGGTGCCGTCGCAATCTGCGGCGCATCGGCAGCCGCGGCGCTCGACGCCGTTCTTCCGAGGCGAGGCAACCGCGAAACGGATCTCACTCTGACGATCGTCGTCATAACCGTCCTGTCGACTTCCGCTATGATCTTCTATCCCATGCTGGCGATCTGGTTGCAGTTCGATGCTCACCAGGCCGGCGTGTTTATCGGTGGCACAATCCACGATGTCGCTCAGGTCGTCGGCGCTGGCTTTTCCCTGTCGGAAGAGACAGGCGAGGTCGCTACATTCGTCAAGATGATCCGCGTGAGTTTGCTCGCACCTATTATGATAGCGACCTCGATTTTCTCAGCTCTCCTCGGCGCCGATGATGGTCAGAAAGTGCGCAAGCTTAGCCAAGCGATACCCGGCTTTGTACTCGCGTTTGCGCTGCTTGCCGCGCTCAGATCGCTGGGATTGTTGCCGGCCATAGTTGCCGACCTTACCGGCGAAGTCTCTCGCTGGGCGCTTTTAATGGCGCTGGGAGCCGTGGGGCTGAGGACCCCGCTGAAGGAACTTGCCACTCTGAGATTGTCGACCATGGGCCTCGCGCTTCTGGCAACGGGCTTGCTCACGACTTTCGTTGTGACCGGTCTCCTCTGGCGCAGAGGCTAGCCGTCCAGGAACTCACGGGAACGAAGGAGAACGCGATGAAACTTTCTGCTGTGCGCGGCCTTTTTGCTGCGTTTGTATTGCTTGTTGGCAATGGTGAAGGGGCCTCGGCCGCCGAGGACGAGTCCTGCAGAGTAATCCGAATGTCGGATCCGGGTTGGACGGACATTACCTCAACGAATGCTGTTGCGAGTGTCCTGCTCGACGCGCTCGGCTACGAAACGGCGATCATGACGTTGTCAGTGCCGATCGGATATCAGGCGATGAAGAACAAGGAAGTAGACGTTTTCCTCGGCAACTGGATGCCCGCTCAGCAAGCGTTCATCGATGACTTGAGGAAGGCTAATGCCATCGAGGTTCTGGCTCGTAATCTCGAAGGAGCGAAGTTCACGCTTGCGGTACCGTCGTACGTGGCAAAAAGAGGAATCAAAGATTTGGCCGACCTCCAAGCACATGCAGATGAATTCGATCACAAAATCTACGGGATCGAAGTCGGTGCTGCAGGCAATGCCAGCATTGAGAAAATGATCGACGCTGGCGACTTCGGGCTTGGAGAATGGGAAGTGGTCGAATCCAGTGAGCAGGCGATGCTTTCCCAGGTGGACCGGGCACAGAAAAGCAAGGCCGCAATTGTCTTCCTTGCATGGGCGCCGCACCCCATGAACGATCGTTTTGACCTTTCCTACCTATCCGGTGGCGACGCCTATTTTGGCCCGAATTTTGGAGGCGCGGAGGTCTATACCCTCGCGCGCTCCGGTTGGACAAAGATGTGTCCCAACGCGGCTGCCTTGTTCAGAAATTTGTCATTCGACATTGCCATGGAAAATGCGCTGATGGGAAAAATCCTCGAGGGCGACGATCCAATGAACGCAGCTACAGCTTGGTTGAAAGAGCATCCGGAGATGGTGGAAAGCTGGCTTGAGGGCGTGACGACTTTCGACGGACTGCCTGCACAACCCGCAGCCAAAGCAAGCCTCGGGCAATAACCATCCGCCGTGCTCGCAGATCGGGCGTGACGAGGCCGGTGGGGATCTCTAGAGATTATTGTTGAGCGGCAGCAGGCGTACTCTGAGGAGCTTTCATTGGCTCGCCATCGAAACAATTTAGCCCAGGAGGTGCCGAAACGTGAAACGCTCTAATAACCCAATACACTTGATTTGTTAGTTCTGCAGGGGGTCAAGGGGAGCCGTTCTTCTCGACCCCTATGCACGGCTTGTTGCGAGTATGTTCACGTTCTGGGATAAAAAGATCCCGTGTATCGTCGGGAACTCCTTCACTGCGCAGGCGAGGCAGACCCCCATTGGTGAACCCGAAGGCGCCTGCTTGCTCTTCGCTTCCTTTACATTCCCCCTGGCGATGCTCACAGTTGGCGGAGGAGAGAGGGAATCCGTTGGGAGGCGGTCATGTTTTCACATTCCGACCATATCCACGAAATCGAGCGCGTTGGCCGCGGCCTTCCTGTTAGCCGCGACGATATGGTCGTGAAGTCCTGGCTGCGCTGTCTCGAGCATCACCGGCTCGACCCGGCACAGACCTGTGAAGCCTATATCGTGCCGGAACCGCGGCTCAGGGAGCACCGCCAGCAATCGGAGGATCTCATCAACATCGCCCGCTCCGGGCTTGAACACCTGTTCCGGCAGGTAGCGGGACAAAACTATGTGCTGCTGCTTTCCGACCGGCAGGGCGTGACGGTCGAGTTCCTCGGCGATCCGCTCTTCGACAACAACCTGCGCAAGGCCGGACTCTATCTCGGCTCGGAATGGTCGGAATGGCGGGCCGGAACCTGTGCGGTCGGGGCGTGTCTCGAGACGGGGGAGGCGTTGACGATCCATCAGACCGACCACTTCGACAACACCCATACGCCGCTCTCTTGTACGTCGGCGCCGATCTACGACGCGCGCGGCGAGCTCTCCGCCGTCCTCGACATTTCGCTCTTGAGTTCGCCGATCCAGAAGGCGAGCCAGAACCTCGCACTGCATCTCGTCACCGCGACCGTAAGGCGCATCGAACTTGCCAATCTCATGGCCCGGGCGCCGCATCAATGGGTGCTGCGCTTCTCGCGTTCGCCGGAATTCCTCGACGTCGACCCGGAGGCGGCGATCTCGATCGACGACCTCGGGCGGATTGCCGGCATGACCCACGGAGGGGCGAAGATCCTGGCGCGCTCGACCGGGCTCGACTGGCGCGATCCGCGCCAGCTCATCGGCGAGCCGGTATCGCGCTTCTTCGACATGGAGATCGACGACCTCCCCGATCTTACGCGTCGGCGTCCGACGCAGGAGCGGCTCGTCTTCGCCCGCGACGGCAATGCGCTCTTCGCCCATGCGATCGAGCCGCATTCCCGCACCCGCGCTCCGGCCGTCTCGCGCGAGCAGATTCCGCCGCCCTTGCGCCGGCTGGGTGGCGACGCCCCCGAAATCGTTTCGCTTCAGGTCAAGGCGGCGAAGCTTGCGCGCACGGGCCTGCCGATCCTCATCCAGGGCGAGACCGGGACCGGCAAGGAACATCTGGCACGCGCCATCCACGAGGGCAGCGGCGTCAAGGGCCAATTCGTCGCGATCAACTGCGCCGCAATCCCTGAGCAGTTGATCGAGAGCGAGCTCTTCGGATACCTGCCGGGCGCCTTTACCGGTGCTTCCGCCAAGGGCCGCAAAGGCCTGATCGAGCAGGCCGACGGTGGCACGCTGTTCCTCGACGAGATCGGCGACATGCCGCTTGCCCTGCAAAGCCGGCTCTTGCGCGTGCTTGCCGAGGCCGAAGTGCTGCCGGTCGGGGGAAGCGTGCCGCGTCCGGTTCAGATCCGCGTCGTCTCGGCCTCGCACCGGCCCTTGCAGACGCTCGTCGCGCAAGGGGCTTTCCGTGAGGATCTCTATTATCGTCTTAACGCCGCGACGCTCTCGCTTCCGGCGCTCAGAGACAGGCCGGACTTCGAGTGGATCGTGGCTCAGATCCTGGCGCGGCATTCCTATGGCGAGCGCGAATTGACGCTCTCTCCTGCGGCGCTCGTCGCGCTCAAGACGCACGATTGGCCCGGCAACATCCGCGAACTCGATAACGCCATCGCCGTCGGCGCCGCGCTCGCCGAAAACGGCGTCGTGGAGATTGGCGATTTGCCGGACCACCTCGTCGCGAAGGCCGGGGCTGTCGGTATGGGCGACGCCGGTGCGGCCCTGGGCCTGATGCTGTCGGCCTGCGGTTGGAACATCTCCGAGGCCGCGCGAAGGCTAGGCCTCGATCGTTCGACGGTGCATCGGCAGATCAAGCGATATCGCCTCAAGCAGAAACACTGAGCGTCTTCGCCGTGCAACAGATCGACTGCAACAGCTGTGGCAGTCGCAATACATGGCGCAACACGCCAGCCCCTCCTTCCGTTTGAAAACACTGCATTTCCCCCGGCGATGTGATCTGGCACGGCCATTGCAAATCACTGGTCGATCATAACGGCTGACCGGGAGGAAACATGCGAGCGCTCAGATTCCATGCGGCGAAGGACCTGCGGATCGAAGACATCCCGGCACCCGGCAACCCGGCCGCTGGCCAGGTGCTGATCCGAAACCGCTTTGTCGGCATCTGCGGCACAGATCTGCACGAATACGCCTACGGCCCGATCTTCATTCCGAAGGAGCCGCATCCCTTCACCGGCGCCTGCGGCGCTCAGGTCCTTGGCCACGAATTCGGCGGCGTGGTCGAGGCCGTCGGCGAGGGTGTGACCTCGGTTCGCGCCGGCGACCGCGTTTCGGTGCAGCCGCTCATCATGCCGCGCGCCGGCAACTATTTCGCCGATCGGGGTCTCTTTCACTTGAGCACCGATCTGGCGCTTGCTGGTTTGAGCTGGCTCTCCGGCGGCATGGCCGAATACGCCCTCCTCAACGACTACAATGTCGAGAAGATCCCCGAGGGGATGACGGACGAGGAGGCGGCACTTGTCGAGCCAAGCGCGGTTGCGGTCTACGCCTGCGATCGCGGCGGCGTGACGGCCGGCAGCAGCGTGCTCGTCACCGGCGCCGGTCCGATTGGCGTTCTGACGCTGCTTGCTGCACGCGCAGCCGGTGCCGCTCAGCTCTTCGTGTCCGACATTAATGATGCCCGGCTCGAATTCGCGGCTTCGATCCTGCCGGATCTGACAACGATAAATCCGCGGCGAGGCAGCCCGGGCGAGATGGTACGCGCCCTGACGGAGGGCAAGGTTGGCTGCGACGTCGCTATCGAGTGCGTCGGAAACGAGCACGCGCTCAAGGCCTGCGTCGACGCGGTACGCAAGCAGGGCGTCGTCGTTCAGACGGGGCTGCATCCGCATGAAAACCCGCTCGACTGGTTCCAGGTCACCTTCAAGGACATCGATCTGCGCGGCTCCTGGGCCTATCCGACGCACTACTGGCCGCGGGTCATCCGCCTGATCGCCTCGGGCCTCTTGCCGGCGAAGCGGGTCGTCACCGGGCGTATCACCCTCGACCGGGCCGTGCCGGAGGGTTTCGACGCGCTTCTCGATCCGAACGGCAAGCACCTGAAGATCCTGATCGATCTCATGAAGTGACCATGCATTGCCGCGGGCGGATAAGGAGCGCCCGTGCCAATCCAAGCAAAAAGGAGGAGACTATGCTTGAAGAAAGTCCCGGCACCCGCATCGACAGCGTGCTTGCCAAGCTGGGAAAGGCCCTTGAACGGGGCGACATCGCCGCCGCCGTCAACCTGTTCCAGGCCGATTGCTACTGGCGCGATCTCGTCGCCTTCACCTGGAACATCAAGACGATGGACGGACAGGACCAGATCCGCGACATGCTGACGAGCCAACTCGCGGCGATCAAGCCGGCGCGCTTACGCCAGGACGAGAAGGAACCGGCAAGCGCCGGCGAGGGCGTTACCGAAGGCTGGTTCGAGTTCGAAACGGAGGTGGCGCGCGGCTACGGGCACATGCGCCTGAAGAACGGTTTGATCTGGACGCTTCTGACGACGATGACGGAGCTCAAGGGGCACGAGGAGCCGAAGGGCTTCAGGCGGCCGCTTGGAGCCGAGCATGGCCACGATCCCGGCCGCAAGACGTGGAAGGAAAAGCGCGACAGCGAGGCGGCGGAACTCGGCTACGAAACCCAGCCCTATGTCGTCATCATCGGCGGCGGCCAGGGCGGCATCGCGCTCGGTGCCCGCCTCCGGCAACTGAACGTGCCGACGATCATCATCGAGAAGAACGAGCGACCGGGCGACAGTTGGCGCAAGCGTTACAAGTCGCTCTGCCTGCACGATCCCGTCTGGTACGATCACCTGCCCTATATCCCCTTCCCGGAAAACTGGCCGGTATTCGCGCCGAAGGACAAGATCGGCGACTGGTTGGAGATGTACACCAAGGTGATGGAGCTCAACTATTGGACTTCCACCACTTGCAAATCGGCGCAATACGACGAGGAGGCGAAGGAATGGAAAGTCGTCGTCGAGCGTAACGGCGAGGAGATCGTCCTGCGGCCGAAACAACTTGTTCTGGCGACCGGCATGTCAGGCAAGCCGAACGTCCCGAAACTGAAGGGCCAGGACATTTTCCGCGGCGAGCAGCAGCATTCCTCGCAGCATCCCGGTCCCGACGCCTATCGCGACAAGAAGGTGGTGGTCATCGGTTCCAACAATTCCGCGCACGATATCTGCGCGGCCCTTTGGGAAGGCGGTGCGGATGTAACAATGGTGCAGCGATCGTCGACCCACATCGTCCGCTCGGACACGCTGATGGAGATCGGGCTCGGCGACCTCTATTCCGAGCGCGCAGTTGCCGCCGGCATGACGACGCGCAAGGCCGACCTGATCTTCGCCTCGCTGCCCTACAGAATCATGCACGAGTTTCAGATACCGCTCTACGAGAAGATGCGCGAGCGCGACGCGAAGTTCTATGCGGACCTGGAAAAGGCCGGCTTCATGCTCGACTGGGGCGCCGATGGCTCCGGCCTGTTCATGAAATATCTGCGCCGCGGCTCCGGTTATTACATCGATGTCGGTGCCTGCGATCTCGTCATCGATGGCAGCATCAAGCTCAAATCCGGCTCCGACGTCAGTCACCTCACCGAGGATGCGGTGGTCCTGAAGGATGGCACTGAGCTTCCGGCCGATCTCGTGGTCTATGCGACAGGTTATGGTTCTATGAACGGCTGGGCCGCCGACCTCATCTCCAAGGAGGTCGCCGATAAGGTCGGCAAGGTCTGGGGCCTCGGTTCCGAGACGCCGAAGGACCCCGGTCCCTGGGAGGGCGAGCAGCGCAACATGTGGAAGCCGACGCAGCAGGAGGCGCTCTGGTTTCATGGCGGCAACCTGCATCAGTCGCGCCACTATTCGCAATATCTCTCACTGCAATTGAAGGCGCGCTGCGAGGGCTTGCCGACACCCGTCTACGGTCTCCAGGAGCGTCACCATTTCACCTAATCAGGAAACGCCAGCCGGTCACAACCCCGGCTGGCGTGCCACCTTCGTTCTTGAACTGAACTTCAATTGCTCTCGGCGACGGACACAGCAGCACGCAGACGTGAAATCGCTTTCAGCGCGTCTGCAGTTCGATTCTCTTCAAGGCGAGGCCTTCAAACACACTGATCTCTACTGCCCGTCACGCTGCTCCCGTTCGTCCTCAGCATCGCCTCACGGATTTGCTGTCGCAACCATGCGCAGCCAAGATCGCTGTCCGTCTGAAGTGGCCAGACCATTGCCACGGGTGGAAAAGAAAGCTCCAGTGGCACCGGGCTCACCTCAAGTCCCAGCAGCGGTCCGTAACGAAGTGCAATGCGCGATGATACGGTGGCAATCACGGCAGATGAGCGTGCCGTGGCCAATATCGACATGAAATCGGGTGCTGCCGCCACCACCTCCAGTTCTGCGCCCGCGTGTTTCAGCGCATCCTTGACGCAGCCATGCAGGCTGTCTGTCTGTGAGATCACGGCGTGTTGTGCGGCCATATAGGCATCAAGGCCCACCGGATTCGAAACCTTCAGCAATTGCGGATTGAAACAGCACAAAACGCTGGACTGATACAGCGGCTCGCAATGGTGTCGTGAATCGGGCAGATAGCTGCACCCCACGGACAGATCGACGACGCCTGCCTCCAGCATCGCGTCAACCTCCTGGGCATCACCACCGCGGGCCAGAATACGGATGCCCGGCGCGATATCGCGCAGCCGAGCCGTCAGATCGGGAAGCAGTAGCAGTTCCACCTCGCTGGAAAGCCCCAGCCGGAACGTGCGCCGTTCGGTGGCCGGATCGAATGCGTCTGCCATCAACACGGCAGCCTGCGCCTGTCGCAGAGCCTGCCGCACCGGGCCGGACAAATTGAGCGCCCGTGCGGTGGGCTTCATCACCTGCCCTACACGGATGAAAAGCTCATCCTGAAACAGCGTGCGCAGCGTGGATATATTGTGGCTCATGGCAGGTTGTTGGATTTTCAAGCGCTGCGCAGCACGTGTCACGCTCATTTCTTCCATCATCGCATCGAAGGCAACGAGAAGATTGAGGTCGAAGGAACGAAGATTGAAATGATCGATGACTTGCATGACCGATATCGATTTGATTGCTGACCGAGGCATCCTTAGCTGATGAGCAGGAACTTGCAAGCCGTTCCGAACCATCTTTCAAGGAGCAAACCCATGCCATCCCGTCGTTCCATTCTCAAAGGCGTTCTGTCCGGCATCATCGCTGCACCCTTCGTCGCACCGTCGACCGCCTTCGCCAAGGCACCCTATGCCGTTGTTCAGGCACCCGGTTTCTACCGGCTGAAAATCGGCTCCGTAGAGGTCACGGCCCTGTCGGACGGCACGGTCGCGCTGCCGCTGGCCAAGCTGTACACCAATACCAGCCAACAACATGCCCAGAGCGTGTTGAAGGATGCCTTTCTGCCGGAGCTCGTACCAACCTCCGTCAACGCCTTCCTGGTCAACAAAGGCGAAAGACTGGTACTGATCGATGCGGGCACCGGTGCCTATCTCGGGCCATCGCTCGGCAAACTCGTGGCCAACATCGAGGCTTCCGGTTACAAGGTGGATGACATCGATGATGTCATCCTCACCCATATTCACACCGATCATTCCGGCGGGTTGATGAGCAATGGCAAGCGTACCTTTCCGAACGCCACATTGCGGGTCAATGAGCGGGAGGCCAAATTCTGGCTAAGCCCGGAGAACGCCAGGGCAGCGACCGGCATCGTCAAGCAGCATTTTGGCGAGGCGGACCAGTGCGTAACGCCTTACGTCAAAGCCGGAAAATTCGAAACCTTCGCGGATAACGGAGCGCCCGTTCCCGGCCTTGGTTCCATTCTTTATGCGGGACATACACCGGGTCACAGCGCCATCACGTTGGAAAGCGAAGGCCAGAAGATCGTATTCTGGGGCGACATCACGCATGGCGATATCCTGCAATTCGATGAACCCGGCATCGCAATCGAATTCGATATTGACCAGAAGGCCGCCGTTGATGCGCGCGACATTGCGTTCCGACAGGCGGTGGCAGGCAAATATCTGGTGGCAGGCGCACACATCGCCTTTCCGGGCATCGGACATGTGCGTAAAGACAGCACCAATTGCGACTGGCTACCGGTCAACTATTCGTAGTTCTGACGACCGGCTATCCTCCAGCGAAACGCGCGGATCAGGCAATCGCCAGGAGAGGCTCCGCAATAGCCTCTTCGTCCGCAGCGACGAATGCTCGCTTGCCACGTGCCAGCTGATCTCGCCTTTTGGACGGCGTGAGCGTGCGTACTCGCCAATCGGCGCTGCCCGCACCCGGTTCGGGTCCACCGGACCGGGGAAGGACAGGGCGTTATAGGCCTCCAACGCGACGCAAAAAACCCAGCCAGCTCTTGCCAGCGGGCAGCTAGAGTTTGGTCACTCGGTACGCGCGAACATGGTCAATAAGTGCGCGCAGCTTAGGCGCCATATTCCGGCGATTGGGGAAATAGAGGAAGAACCCTGGGAACGGCGGCAGATACTCGTCCAACGCCGTGATTAAATCGCCACGATCGATGTATGGGCGAAACGTCTCTTCCAATGCGAATGTGATACCGCCGCCAGCGAGCGCAGTCCGGATCATCAGTTGCAGATCGTTTGTGGTAATCTGCGGCTCAACAGCAACGTCGAACGTTATGCCGGCCTCCTCGAACTCCCATCGGTACGGCGCAGCACTTGGAGAAGGCCGCCAACCGATACAGCGATGACGCACCAGTTCCCGAGGATGGCGGGGCGTTCCGTGGACCTCGAAATATCCTGGCGTCGCGACCACCACTTCTCTCTCTTCTTTGGTGAGTGGCACCGCGACCATATCCTGCTCGATGACCTCACCCAGCCGGACCCCTGCATCGAAGCCGGCGGCTACGATGTCGAATATGTCGTCGGTAACCGTGATGTCGATCGTGATGCCGGGATGGGCTTCGGCGAAAGACGCGATCAGCGGGCCGGAAAGAAATTGTTCCGCAATCGATGTGACCGCGATCCGTAGCAAGCCGCTGGGTCTGGCGTCACCCGCCACGTTCTCGAATGCGGATTTTACGTCGGCTATTGGCTGAGCCAGCGTTTCACGGAAGCGGTTGCCCGCCTCGGTCAGCCGCACGCTGCGCGTCGTGCGGCTGACGAGCGCGATGCCGCAAATATCCTCAAGCCGTCTGATCGCTTGGCTCACGGCCGAGCGAGTGACGCCGAGGCGATCAGCGGCCGCCCTGAAATTCCCCTCTTCTGCGACTGCGAGAAACACTGGAACGAGGTTCAGATCAATAATCATTGTAGCACCGCACTAACCAATCACGTTAGCGAAAAGGGAATACAAGCGACAATCGGATTTGTCTATCTGTTGCGTGTGGCCGACAGTCGCCCTAGCGGCACGGCAAACAAGAAAAACGATCATTGAAGGAGATATACTGATGACACACGTCAAATTCAGACTCGCCGCGGCTTTGGCTCTTGGGCTCTGCGGCGGACCTGTCGCTGCGCAGGATAGCTCCTGCCCTCGGGAAGGAGCCGATGCTCCTCTCGCACTTCATGCCGACTGGATCATGAAGGGTTGGGAACGCCATGAAGGCGACGGCAAGTTCGTGTTCGCGGAAAAGTTGAACCGGTATTACGACCTGGAAAACACCAAGGGGGTTTTCTACGACAATTTCGCGCCTGGCAGTGCACAGCTCTTTGACCACTCCGCCCGCTATGGAGCGAACTGGGAGGCGTTGCAGAACGCTGCCCGATCGGTTCGCCACGGTCTAACCGGCGGTCACGACGCGATCGTCAGCGACACCGTTGCTTCGACGACGCTTGGCTTCGTCGGCCGTATCGATCGTCTCGACGGCAAGGTGATCGCTTTTGATGGTCGCTCGCAGCTCGGCTGGGCATGCACCGGCGGCAAATGGAAGATCCGCCATGAGCTGAACTACGCCTGGGTCGTCGAGCCAGAGACCATTCAGTCTTTCCTGGGCAAGACGGAGCCGGCGCAATGACCACCCAAGCATTCTCGCATCCTTATGTCGGCATGTGGGAGACTGCAGACGGTCGCATCCGGCACCAGTTGCTCCCGAATGGCCGCTACGACGAGGCGCGCGGTTCACGCGAAAGCGCCTATCAAGGACGATACGAGGTGTCCGGAAATCATATCGAGTACTGGGACGATACCGGCTTCACGGCCGACGGCGATTTTGTCGATGACATCCTGCACCATGCCGGAATGGTTCTGTATCGCAAGCGATAGTCCAGGAATGATCACGCCTGCATATGCAGTGCCAGCGTGATCTAATTTTCTTTCGCGCGATGCGATCGCCGGCACCCGGAAAAGTCAGATTCAAGGAGAAAGCAATGACAACGACCGATATCGAGCAGCAGCTCGAGAATTTGGCTTCGCCACGAGAGAGGGAGAAACACCTGCGGGGTCTTGCCGTTCTGAAAGAGATCGGGGGCGAGAATTTTGGGGGGCCGGTAAGCCAGCTTGCCAGGTTCTCGGAAGATTTGGCTCGCTTCACCATTCAATATCCCTATGGCGATGTGTTGTCGCGGGATGGCTTGGATCTGCGGACACGGCAGATTCTGACTGCCGCCACATTGCTGGCCCACGGATCGGCGCAGTCTCAGCTTTCTTTTCACCTCAATGGATTGCTGAACGCCGGGGGAACCCGCGATGATGTCGTCGACCTGTTGTTTATTTCCGCGGGTCTTCTCGGATTCCCGACGGCGATCAACGCCGTTCCCATCGTCCGCGATATTCTCGCTGACCGGGACGAACCCAGACACGCCCGTGACACTCAGGCATCAGCTGCTATCCCGGATTTCCCTTCTCACCGTCTCGCTGTCCTCGAGCGAGTAGCGCCCGAATTCTTGAAATGGCGCGAGCATACCCTTGGCGAGGAGATCTTCGGGGCGGTGCATCTGGAGCCCAGGCTGGCCCATCTTGCGTCTGCTGCAATGCTGGCGGCGCGGGGGAAGGTAGGGGCGAACTTTGACGCCCATATCGCTTCGGCATTGGCTGCAGGCGCAACCGATAGTGATATTGTCGAAATGATTATCCAAATGAGCGTCTATTCCGGATTCCCGGCCGCGCTCAACGCTGCTGGCAGAGCGAGAAATGTCCTAGAGGCACAGGAGCGGCCCGAAGCGAGGGTCCAAAAAAGAGTCGATGCCATAAGGTATGATGATAAGCGCTTCATGCGGGGCGCCGCAACGCTTGCGGCGACATCGGGAGGATCCGGCGCCGATGTGGTCGAGAGTTTCAAGGATATCGCTCCTGATCTCGGAAGACTTATAGTCGCCCACTGCTACGGCGATATCTTCTACCGCCCGGCCCTCAATCCCAAGATGCGTGAGTTGGGTGCGATCTCCGCTCTCGCCGCCCAGGGAACCGTCGCGGCAGAGAAGCCACTTGGCGTCCATATCGATGCCGCTCTCAATCTCGGGGCCGCCAGAGAAGAGATTGTCGAGACCCTCTTCAACGTCATTCCCTATGCCGGCTATCCATTGATAGAAAAAGCTCTGCTGATTGCTCAGGAGCGCATGGCGTTGTTTGAAGCCAGGCACGCGGACGACAATCCTTCATGATCACGGAAGACTATATCATGTCCTTCTACTGATCGTTTGAGGCCATAGCGCCTCCGGTCCGCTCTGGCGGCGGGCCGGTCTTTTTCACGAGCGACCTTATGGCGCCATGCACCAAGCTTTGCAGGATCAACCAATTTGACTGGAGCGTCGTTCTCCCGTTCATCGGCCGTCATGGGCGGCATCTGCGTCATCGAACCAACGATGGAGCAGATCATGTTCAGCGATGCAGCAGTCACTTTCATTCGAACAGTGCCGGGAGAGGGGCGACCTTAGGTTCGCTCCTGGAAAAGATACTCTCTGCAGCTTTGGCAATTTCGCCGCTAACCCGGGGAAAACCGACTTGCGACGCAGATGCGAATTTACTTGCCTCCGAGGTTGAACGAGACCGGCATTGTTTTCATATCGGACGAAACCAAATGCCGCAGTTCATCATTGATGGTGGTTGCGGGTGCAGAAGTGAGCAGGGACATGTTCCATTGAAGCTCCATGGGATCTTAAGGCAGCTATCCCGCGTTTAAGAGAGGATCCGCGTTGGCAAACATCGAAGCATCCCGTCAAAACGTATTGCCTTCAATGCCGGCTGATACCGGTAAGCCCACTTATCCCGCCGCTCTGGTGCCTGAACTGGAAGAGGTTGTTGCAAGGCCCGAGCGGACGTCACCGCTCGGGCTTGAACAGTATATAGCCGGTCGCACGCTTGTCAGTGGCGATAGTCCGGCGTGGACCGACATGTTCGTGCAGGTCTATTCTCGTCTCAACAAGCAGAAGGCCTTTCTCGTTCCCGCGGTTGCAGAACCCCTGATCGTCTGGGTGGTGTCGGGAGAGGCCGTCGTCGAAGAGCGGGACCTTGGCGGTGACTGGGTCGCAAACACAGTCACCGTTGGCGACTTCTTTCTGACCCGCTCCCCCACGCCCTATGAGATGCGTTGGCGGGCGCTCGGAGAAGCGCCCTTCCAGGTCATGCATCTTTATCTCTCCGTTCCGCTGTTTGAGCGCGTCGCCCACGATGTGCTGGGCTGCGCCGCCCCTCCTGCACTGCGCGACATCTCCGGTGGCAAGGATACGCAGCTATCGCACCTTCTTGCCTTGATCCATCAGGAGCTGGCGTCTGAAGGGAAGGGAAGCCACCTGTTCATCCAAGGCCTTGCCCAGAGCCTCGCCGTGCATCTAATCCGGAATTATGCCGCAAGTGACGCTGCCGACGATCGCCAAAATGCGCTACCCGGCTTCAAGCTTCGTCGGGCCGTCGCCTACCTCGAAGAACATCTAGGCGACCCGTTCAATCTCGCACAGCTTGCCGAGACGGTGGGAATGAGTGAATTCCATTTCAGTCGTTTGTTCAAGAAGGCGACGGGGCTCTCGCCCTCACGCTACTTCATTCGCCAGCGCATAGCCCGGGCGCAGCTTCTCCTGCAGGAGACGGATACAAGCATCATCGAGATCGGCATGTCGGTTGGCTATTCCAGCCCAAGCCATTTCGCGCAGGTATTCCGCCGGGAGGCCGGCCTGCCACCGAGCCACTATCGGCGGGGCTAAATTTCCAACCTGTCGCGTTTTCGAGCAAGATCGCGACAGGTCGAGCAAGGCCCCGAGAGAAGGGCGCCGATGAAAGTTTTAGCTTCCTCCTTGTCAAAACGAAACGCCCACCGCGGTGGGCTTCAAGACAAGGAGTAGAGACAATGGCCAATCTCAACGGAAAGATCGCACTGGTTACCGGCGCATCGAGCGGCATTGGCGCCGCTACTGCTGCAAAACTTGCTGAAGCCGGCGCAAAGGTCGGCTTGGCTGCCCGCCGCACCGAAAAGCTGGAGGATCTCAAGCAGCAGATCGAAGCCAAGGGCGGCGAAGCTCTCGTGATCGAAATGGACGTGGTTGACACGACCTCGGTCGAAGCGGGCGTCAAGAAGTTGGTCGAGACCTATGGTTCGATCAACATCCTCGTCAACAATGCCGGTCTTATGCCGCTTTCCGATATCGATCAGTTCAAGGTGGACGAGTGGCAGCGGATGGTGGATGTGAACGTGAAGGGCCTGCTCAATACGACGGCCGCTGTTCTGCCCCAGATGATCAAGCAGCATTCCGGCCACGTTTTCAACATGTCCTCAATCGCTGGACGCAAGGTCTTCAAGGGCCTTTCGGTTTACTGCGCCACGAAACATGCGGTCACGGCCTTCTCCGACGGCCTGCGCATGGAAGTCGGCCAGAAGCACGGCATTCGCGTGACCTGCATCCAGCCAGGCGCGGTTGCCACCGAGCTCTACGATCACATCACTGATCCGGGCTACCGCAAGCAGATGGACGAACTGGCTAGCCAGATGATCTTCCTCCAGGGCGAGGACATTGGCGACACCATCGTCTTTGCAGCCCAGGCCCCGGCTCATGTGGACGTCGCAGAGCTGTTCGTCCTGCCAGTAGAGCAGGGCTGGTAACAGGCCGGACCTGACGGGTCCCTGCCGAGGCAGGGACCTCTCAAGGGAGATTGACATGAAGGAAGTACCCGCATCTCAAGCCTATCGCGTCCTGGAACCTGGCCCGATCGTCATGGTCTCCACCAACGATAACGGCAAGCCCAACGTGATGACGATGGGCTTCCATATGATGATCCAGCACGAGCCGCCGCTCATCGGTTGTGTCATTGGGCCTTGGGATCACAGCTATCAGGCTCTCCGGAAAACCGGAGAATGTGTCATCGCTGTACCCGGTCTCGATCTCGCCGAAACCGTTGTCGACGTCGGGAACTGTTCGGGGGATCGGGTGGATAAATTCCAAAGATACGGCCTCAAGACGCGACCTGCCAAGGACGTGTCAGCCCCACTCCTCACCGACTGCCTGGCCAACATCGAATGCCGGGTCGTCGATACCAGGCTCTGCGACCCTTACGACCTCTTCATCCTTGAGGCGACGAGGATCTGGATCAACGAGAGCCGCAAAGACCGTCGAATGATGCATCACCGAGGTGACGGTACCTTCACCGTCGACGGCGGCACGCTCGATCTCAAAGACCGCATGGTCAAATGGCGCCACCTCCCCTGAGGAGGCGTCGCCCTCCGCTTCAAACTATATCGCCAAATCAAGGAGAAATCATATGTCTGCCTACCTCGTCGTTGATCTAGACATCCAAGATATAAAGTCGATCGAAGATTATCGGTCTAAGGCACTGCCGCTCGTCGCCAAAGCGGGAGGTCGCCTTATCGCCCTCGATGCCGCACCGCTTGGGCTCGAAGGCTGGGAATCTACCAACATGCTCATTATCGAGTTCCCGGAGAGGCAAGCGATCCGTCAACTGTTCGCGTCGCCTGAATATGCACCGCTCGCTGCCCAGCGGCAGGCCGCTGCCAGGTCGAGGATCATTGCAATCGACGGCGTGTAAATTTCGAGGCTGGCAGGGAGTACGGACATGGCCGAACTGACCAACGTTGCGTTCTTCAGGGCAAAGCCCGGTCGATCTGAGGATCTTGGCGCAGCACTTCTGGCACTTGTTTCGCCCTCGCGACAGGAAGCCGGAGGCGTTCGATACGAGATCCACCAGTCAATGGAATCGTCTGATGAGTGGATGGTGGTGGAAGACTGGCGCTATCCATCGGACTTCGACGAACACATGGCGACTTCGTATGGGCGGGATTTTCTGGTGAAGGTGCCTGATCTCTGTGTCACCGACGTCGAGATCAGAGGTTTCCAGCAGCGATCGGCGCCGCATGTATGACGACCGCATCATAGAAACGCAAAAGAGCCCGGGTCAAGGTCCGGGCTCTTTTGTAGCTTATGCGGAGAGTTAGCGGCGGGCATCGAGACTGAAGCGACCCGCACCGAATGCCACAACCTGCAGGAGGCCACCGGCCATTGCGACGTTCTTGAAGAAGTGGATGAACTGGTTCAGGTCGCTGAGGTTGTTGTGGAATGCCAGCGCCGTGGCAAGGCTGAACAGGGCAAGGACCAGGGCGACGATACGGGTCTGGAAGCCGAGGATCAGGGCAATGCTGCCCAGGATTTCGGTAACGACGGCTGCACCGTAAGACAGCGTCGGGAAGGGCAAGCCAACCACAGTGATATAGCCGATCGTCCCAGCCGGATCCGAAATCTTGCTGATGCCGGAAAGAAGGAAGATTGCGGCGAGCAGGATACGGCCGGCAAGGGGTGTGACGCCGTTGAAGAGGGCCGACTGGGAAAGAGTTTCAACGCGCTGAGCAATTGCATCTGAATAAGACATGGACGTTCTCCTTAAGTTGGGGCGTCGCCACGGTGGCTTCGTCGTGAGAAGAAATTGCCATTATCCGGGTGAGCGAAAAAGCTGGATAATTTCGCCGATAATCGTCGAGAAAATCGAATGATGAGGCAAAGAAAAACCCGCGCTGTTCAGGGCGCGGGTCCGACTGGAGTGTCGAAAAACTTATATGACGGAGAGAAGGCCTCCGTCTACAAGAAGGGCGGTTCCTGACACATAGCTCGACAGGTCCGATCCAAGGAAAGCCACAGCATCTCCGACTTCTGACGGTTTGCCAAGCCGCCGAAGCGGCGTCCTTTGAAGAAAGCCCTCGGAGGCCTGGGCGATACCTGGGCTCGTGCGAAGAAGCTCCGTGTCGATGGTGCCGGGTGCGACTGCATTGACGCGGATACCGTCGGGTCCAAGAGCGTCGGCCAGTGATTTCGCCATCAGCACCACACCGCCCTTGCTTGTGGAGTAGGCAACGGTGATGCCGGCGCCAGAGATCCCACCCATGCTCGCCATGAGGACAATGCTGCCCTGCTTGTTCAGTGCCTTCATCTGGCGCGCAGCTGCCTGGGCGCCGAACAATGGGCCATCAAGGTTGACCGACATCAGGCGGCGGTAATCGTCTTCTGGAACCTCCGCACCATCTGTCTTCAGCGTGATGCCTGCATTTGCCACCATGACATCGACGCCACCGAACTCCTTTGCTGCGGCAACCAGGGCGTCATTGTCGGCCTTGCGGCTGACGTCTGCTTTCACGAAAACGGATTGCGCTCCCAGTTTCCTGATCTCGGAGGCGGTTGGTTCACCGCCCTCGTGTGGTGCCTCTACGACGTCAGAGACGATAATTGCTTTGGCGCCGTGTTCGGCAGCCCGGACGGCGATGGCGCGGCCGATACCGCTCGATGCGCCGGTGACGATGACGACCCTGCCGTCGAGAATATGGCTGTTGCTCATTGTGGTGATCCTTAGTGTTCCGGCACTTTGGGAGCCGAGGAAGGCAGGGCGTCGAGTTGCTCCAGGAGGTAGTAGAGGTTGGCGACACCCCAGTGTTCGACGATCTGGCCGTTGCGAATGCGCATTGCGTCGACGGTTTCAAACTTGATCCGCCGGCCGGTTGGCTCAACTCCGAGGACCACGCCCCGATGCGTGCCGTGGTAGGTCTTGAAGGTTGTGACGATATCGCCATCGACCGCTTGCCAATGGATTTCGGCATGGAAATCGGGGAAGGCTTCGCGGAGCGCGTGGTACAGGCGGCGCGCACCTTCCTTGTCTGGTGTTCCGCCCGGCTGAGGCGTGTGGTCAAGAAAGTCGTCGGCAAAGAGCTCGTCGAACAGTTCAAAGTTGCCCTCGGACTGCACTTCGAGCGTATTGCGCCGGACGATTGATTTCAGTGCGTCATATTGGTCTGACATGGGATGATCCTTTCCTGGGCTCTGTGTCAGAGTTCAAAACCATCGATCGTCATGCCGCCATCGACGGTCAGCATGTGTCCGGTGACATAGGAGGCGGCGTCAGAGGAAAGCCAGATCGCGGCGGCCGCGATTTCCTCCGGCTTGCCGCCGCGTTTGGCGGGAATGGCGTTTTGGGCAAGTGCTGCAAAACTTGGGTTCT
This sequence comes from Sinorhizobium sp. NG07B, assembly GCF_002532005.1. NCBI lineage: Bacteria > Pseudomonadati > Pseudomonadota > Alphaproteobacteria > Hyphomicrobiales > Rhizobiaceae > Sinorhizobium > Sinorhizobium sp. NG07B. Next base: position 102,213 of record NZ_NWTD01000013.1, read on the forward strand.
GCTGGCTGTTTGCCACGACCATTGGCGTTTCAGTCCAGCCTGGGGCAATCGCGTTGACGCGGATGCCATGGGCAGCATTCTCCATCGCGACAACGCGGGTCAGGCCTTGGACGCCGTGCTTGGAGGCGGCGTAGGCGCTCATGCCTCCAGGACCGGTCAGCGCTGCGACAGAGGCCGTGTTGACGATCGACCCGCCACCGCTGCGCTTAATCAGGGGGATCTGGTATTTCATCCCTAGAAACACGCTCTGCAGATTGACGGCGATGACCCGTTGAAAGTCTTCCAGCGGATAGTCTTCAATCCGCTTCGCAGGACCGGTGATGCCGGCATTGTTAAAGGCGGCATCGAGCCGACCGGATGCAGCGTCAATCTGCTCGACCCATCCCACGACCTGAAGCTCGCTCGCCACGTCGAGTTCAGTGATGAACGCCTGGCCGTCTTCGGCGCGGATGAGGTTGGCGGTCTTGGCGAGCCCGGCGGCATCGCGATCGGCGAGATGTACTGTCGCGCCGTCACGAGCGAGCCCGATTGCAATCGCCCGGCCGATCCCCGAGCCCGCGCCGGTGACAGCGACGATCTTGTTTGAGAAAAGTGCGGACATGACCTCTCCTTGCCAGCCGATCGCGATCGGCTGGTCTGGTTGGAGCTGAATTTATGAGTGGATTGGGAGCTTTATCTGCGGGCTGCGACGAGCGCTGCTGCTGTGCGCGCGACGATCTCGCCCTGGTGGTAGGCACCAGCGAGTTCGATCTGCGAGGGCTGGCGCGACCCGTCGCCACCAGCAACCGTGGTTGCGCCATAAGGAGCGCCACCAACGATCTCTTCCGTGCTCATCTGGCCCTGGTGGCTGTAGGGCAGGCCGACGATCACCATGCCAAAATGCATGAGGTTGGTAATGATCGAAAACAAGGTGGTTTCCTGGCCGCCGTGCTGAGTTGCTGTCGAGGTAAAGGCTGCGCCAACCTTGCCGTTGAGGGCACCGCGTGCCCAAAGGCCGCCGGCCTGATCGAGAAACGCCGCCATCTGGGACGACATACGGCCAAATCGAGTGCCGGTACCGACGATGATCGCATCATAGTCGGCGAGTTCCGCCACGGTCGCGATGGGTGCGGCCTGGTTGAGCTTGAAGTGGGCCTTGTCGGCGATTTCGAGCGGCACGGTCTCAGGTACCCGCTTGATTGTCACCTCAGCGCCGGTGCTGCGTGCGCCTTCGGCCACTGCGCCAGCCATGGTTTCGATATGGCCATAAGAGGAATAGTAAAGAACGAGTACTCTGGTCATTATTTGGTCTCCATCGGTTAATGAGGAATTCGATGGAGACAACTTCCGGGTTTTCGACATTTCGGGATAGGCGGATAATCTCTTGTGTTACGTTCGATGAGATTGGCATGTTGCCGCCTACTACAGCGTTCGCGACGCACTGAGTTTCCAAACAACTACATGGCGACTGCTTCGGGCGCTGAGCGCTCTGATAATGTGCCTGGCAATGGTGTGCGGCAGTTCATCTGCGTGACCTAGCTGCTCGAGCGCTACTGACGCCGTAACCAGGAAATCCCAACATAGGCTTAGTTAGGATGCCTTCAGGAGCGGCGACTGCTCCACCGTCTCGATCATGTCGTGAATGAGATCACCTGGATTGCAGTCTTCAAGCAGAGGCACGAGCCTTCCGGTGGCGAGATCGATCGCGACGTGAAAGAGTCCCAGTCGGGAAATACCGGGTCCGGCAAGCGCCACCTATTTTATCGTGTCGCCATTGTTGACGACCAGGCTTCCGGTGACCGGCTGGGCGACTTCCCGGCCCTGCCACAGGAAGAGCCGGGACGGGCTTTCGCCGTTGCAGTGTCTTCAGCCAAGGCGGTGGCGTTCAACCTGGGCGAGGAGAACCAGGCTTACCGCGCCGTTGACCGGATGGAAGGAAAGCGGCAACGGCATGCTGTCCGCTGCCAGGATGACCTGGAGGAGGTGAGCAGGAAGCTCAGGTCTGCCCACCAGCACAAGCTCCTCAACCGGGAAAGAAGAGCGCTCCGGCCACAAGGCTTACGGCGGGAAACGACAACGCGCCACCAAGCACGGCGAGCAGACCCCATAAGCTGCTGTCGCGGAAGAGCGCCAGGCAGCGCTGAGAAGCTGGCCCAGGATCCCGACCGGCAGAATCTAAGCCGCGCACGTGAACCACGCGGGGGTTCCTCGACCGAGACCTACGAACTTGTCACTGGTTTTCTCCATCACTCAGACGGCCTTCCTGGCGAGTTACTAATGTGGCCGCGATCCAGTTCTTGAGAGTGGCGGCATAGTTGGAGAGTCCATTCATCGTGACCGTACAGAACAGCCGACAGAAGCTGATGGAGGGCCCCATGCCGGTTTCAACCTTGGTTTAATCGTCCGGGCGGCTCGCCCGTCTGAGCACGGGCGAGCCGCATAACGTCAGTCTTTCAGCAGATTTAGCGCGACGAGCGGCCTTCCAAACTGCTGGATAGGACCGGATTCGGCCAGCGTTCCGAGATCGACGGGGGCAAATCCGAGCGCTGCAATCAACTCCGAGACCTGCCTATTGGCGTCCGAATGGTTGCCGGACAGGAACAACACGCGACTACCGGCTCCCTTATCCGGATCAGCGGCAAGAACAGCAGCAGGCAGGGTGTTGAAAGCCTTTACCACCTTGGCGCCGGGCACGAGCTCCGACACTATCTCCGTGGACAGCCGGCCGCCGAGATCACGCGGTTTGAACGCCGGAAAATCGATGGCGTTCGATGCGTCCACGACGATGCGGCCACCCCAGTCGCTGACCTGCGTGACGATTTCCGGGATGGCGTCGTATGGAACGGCAAGAATGACGACATCAGCTTGCAAGGCATCCTTCAACCCCGCTGCTTGGACCGAGCCGCCGAACCGGTCGGTGATAGAGGAAAGCGAGGCGGGACCGCGGCTGTTTGCGATGACAGTCGGGATCTGAGCGGCATTGAAGCGTTCTGCGAGGGCCGAACCGATAGCGCCGGCGCCGATGATTGCATAAGTAGCCATGCGAAAATCTCCTGTGAGGTGGTTGGATGGGTGAAGTCAGCGGAAGTTTTCAGGAAGGGGTATGAATTCGTCGTCGTCGGGCACGCCGGGGAAGCGGCGCTCGCGCCAGAGATCGGCCGCATGTCGGATGCGCTCCTGATCGGTTGCGACGAAGTTCCAGCGAATAAATCGCTTCTCGGGAAGCGGCTCGCCGCCGAAGGCGAGAAAACGGGCGGGCTCGGTCGCCTTAACGACGATTTCCGACCCAGGCTTGAAGACGAGAAGACGGTCCTGGCCGAAATTGCCGTCCTGCCCTACGATCTCGAGGGCGCCGGCGACGACAAAGATCGCCCGCTCGACATGTTCGCCATCGATCCGATACCGGGCACCCGCCTCAAGATGGACCTCGGCGGCGAAGAGATCAGAAAACACCGTGGCTGGCGACTGACGACCATGCAAGTTGCCAGCCAACAGCTTCATGCCAATACCTTCGCCGCTAACGGTTGGCAGCGAGCCTGCGTCGAGATGCTGGAAAAGCGGGGCGGTCTCTTCTGATTTCTTTGGCAGGGCAATCCAGCTCTGTAGCCCGGCCAGCTTCCCGCCAGTCGCACGTTGATGCTCTGGAGTCCGCTCGGAATGGACGATACCGGCGCCCGCGACCATCACATTGACTTCGCCGGGGCGGATCGATTGCACATACCGCTCGCTGTCGCGGTGCGTGAGTTCGCCCTCCAACAGATAGGTCAGGGTGGAAAGACCGATATGCGGGTGAGGTCGGGTATCGATACCTTCGCCCTCGCCGAAGCGTACCGGGCCGAAGCTGTCGAGGAAGATGAAGGGGCCGACCATCTGCCGCATCGGCGCAGGCAGTGCCCGACGAACCGAGAAGCCGCCGAGATCGCGGCTTGAGGGCAGGATGACCTGCTCGATATCGGCTGTGGAGATATGAGACATCGCCAGCTCCTTGGCTTGGTGAGTTTGATGATTCGAAGGTAGGAGCACTGGACGTTTCGGAAAACTCAGATAATTTCGCTCAAAACGGTCGAGGAATTCGAAATGTCTGACCCGGGGCAGCCTACGCTTGATCAACTGCGCGTCTTCATCGCGGTCGTCGAGACCGGCAGCTTCGCGGCGGCCGCCCGCAAGCTCAATCGTGCGACCTCCGTCATCAGCTACACGATCGCCAATCTCGAGGCCCAGCTCGGAGTGATACTGTTTGATCGGCTGTCGACGAAGAAACCGCAACTCACGCTCGAGGGACGGACGGTCCTTGCTGAAGCGCGGAGCGTTTCGAATGGAATCGATAATCTGCGTGCCAAGGTCAAAAGCATGCTGCGTGGCATAGAACCGGAGGTGCACCTTGCTCTCGATGTCATGTTGCCCGCTTCACGCGTGATGGATGCACTGAAGGCCTTCCGTAAGGAATTCCCGAGCGTGTCGCTGAGGCTATACGTCGAGGCACTTGGCGCGGTGACGCAAATCGTTCTGAACCGCACGGCTACAGTCGGAATTAGTGGACCACTGGATGTCGACGTCTTGGGTCTGGAGCGTATTGGCGTCGGCTTCGTCCAGCTCGTGCCGGTTGCCGCGCCTGACCATCCCCTTGCAGGCGGCTCTCATGCCCCGGGTGCGGCCCGCAGTCATATCCAGCTCGTGCTCACCGATCGCTCTCCACTCACTCAAGGCCATGAATTCGCAGTGGTCGGCACTCATACATGGCGGCTTGCCGACCTCGGCGCCAAGCACATGCTTCTGAAGGAGGGGATCGGCTGGGGGAATATGCCAGAGCCGATGGTGCGTGACGATCTGGCGGACGGTCGTCTCGTTCAACTGGATCTGCCCGACTGCAAGGGGGGCCCATACCGCCTGCAGGCGATTTACCGAACGGATACCCCGCCGGGTCCTGCCGGCCGCTTTCTGATTGAACATTTTCAAGCTCAGGACGCGAAGACGCCCATTACGGCTTGGTAGATTGCGCCCTCGCCGGAATGGCTAGCTGCTGAAAGGGCGCAGCCACGCTAGCGGGAACTCCGAATGATCCGTGAACGATGGTCACATCTGATCATCTCGCTGTTGCAATTTCGGCTCAGACCAATCAAATCGGGACCAGGGAGGGTAAAACGCAGCTGCGATAGTGGGGTTTGCATGAAGGGTCCGGGGACACCCACGTTTGATCAGTTGAAAGTCTTTCTTACCGTGGTCGACGTAGGGAGCTTTGCGGGGGCAGCTCGCAAGCTGAACCGGGCTACATCCGTGGTCAGCTACACCATCGCGAATCTGGAGGCGCAGCTTGGTTTTGCGTTGTTCGACCGCGATTCCACACGCCGGCCCTGTCTTACGGAGGCGGGAAGGATTGTGCTTTCCGAGACCCGCTCGGTTGCCAACGGAGTGAACCGTCTCCGGGCCAAGGCGCAGGGTCTTTTACAGGGACTCGAGCCTAGCTTGTCGATTGCTCTCGACGCGATGTTGCCGGCCTCCCGCGTGCTTGATGCCCTAAAAAACTTCCGCAGCGAGTTTCCTACGATTCCGCTGCAAATCCGCACCGAAGGCTTGGGGGCCGTTACCGATCTCGTGTTGAATGGAGCTGCGTCTATCGGTGTTTGCGGCCCTCCCGACGTGGACATCGACGGGCTCGACAGGATGGGGATCGGCAGTGTCGAACTGATTCCCGTCGCTGCGCCCGATCACCCGCTGGCCCTTGCCAGCGATAAGCGCATCGGTGCTGGCCGAGAGCATATCCAGATCGTTTTGACCGACAGGTCGGAGCGCACGAAGGGCCTAGATTTAGGGGTGGTTGCAACCCACACCTGGCGTGTTGCCGATCTTTCGACAAAGCACATGCTGCTTCTCGAGGGCCTCGGTTGGGGCAACATGCCTGTGCCGATGGTTCGAGATGACCTGATATCAGGCCGCTTGGTAAAGATTGACTTGCCCGACATCAAAGGTGGGAATTATCGCTTTTTTGCCATCCACCGATCTGACACTCCACCGGGACCCGCAGGAACGTTCCTCATGGAGACGTTCGCCAACCAAGTTCCAGATTGGGCACTGGGGACCTGCGACGTTCATGCTCTCTAAGCTTTCTGGATTCGCAGAGCTCTAATCTGCAGCACGCAACGTTCGATTTTATCGCACTCCGTGAACGATTTTATCGCACTTTTTCACAAAGTGAGCTCGTGGCAGCTTGTATTCCGCAATCCAGCGCACGGGTAACCAACTGTTTTAATTAAGGAATAGCAATGACAAGCGTAGCTTTCTCGAAGACCGGGCTTGAGGCAATGCTGACGCCGGACAACTGCGTCCTGATGCTCATTGATCACCAGCCTTTCCAGGCTGCGGCCGTCAAGAATGTTGACGTTGCCACGATGATCAACAACACCGTTTCGCTCGCCAAAACCGCCAAGGCCTTCGGTGTCCCCACGCTTCTGACAAGCGTTCTCAAGGACAGAGGCGGTCTGATCTTCAAGCAAATCACGGATGTCTTTCCGGAGCAGACCCCAATCGACCGCACGTTCATCAATACCTGGGAAGACGAGCGTTGCGTCGAATGGGTTAAGGGTACCGGCCGCAAGAAAGTGGTTATCGCCGCACTTTGGACGGAAGTCTGCCTCGCATTCCCCGTCATTCATGCCCTTGGTGATGGCTATGAGGTCTACTTCGTGACGGACGCCTCAGGCGGCACCAGCGTTGAAGCGCACGAAATGGGAATCGCCCGCATGATTCAAGCGGGGGCCGTGCCACTGACATCTGGTGTGTTCATGGCCGAACTGCAGCGCGATTGGGCGCGCTCCGAGAGCGCTGCCAAGATCGCCGACATCATCCTCGAGCATGGCGGAGCTACTGGCACTAGCCTGGCTTGGGAACTGCAATTGCTCGCAGGACCGCATCGCGCATAGGCGCAGCCTTGAATGGCCTGGCGCCGGCCAACGGTGTTGTCGGCGCCAAGCCCTTGGTTGATGACGATTGGGCGAGTGCGCCCAAGTGGAAGCTGCGTTTATTTGAACTGAGCGGCGTTCGCGCCGCCAGCGGATCATAATCGTCACGCGGAACGCTGCAACGGAGCAGCCGGGACCTAT
>NZ_NWTD01000014.1:0-83511 GCF_002532005.1 Sinorhizobium sp. NG07B
TGCTGGGTAAGCGTTTCGGGAAGAATCCAAGATCTCCAAGGCGACAATAATTTCCTTTCCACACGAACGTCGCGATAATGTTGAAGACGCATTACCGCATTCTTCAACAGCCCCACCCGGCAGCGCTGCCAGGTTGCGTTGAGCACCTTAGTGACGGCGACCTTCAGGCCTTCGTGGGCGTCGGAGACAACCAGCTTGACGCCTCTGAGGCCACGGCGGGTCAGCTTGCGTAGGAACTCCGTCCAGATCGGCTCGGCTTCGGAGGTGCCGACCTCCATGCCCAGCACCTCGCGGCGACCGTCGCTGTTGACACCAACGGCGATGATCACGGCAACGGAGACGATGCGGCCGCCGCGGCGGACCTTCAGGTAGGTGGCATCGATCCACAGATATGGCCAGTCGCCCTCGATCGGCCGCTCGAGGAAGGCCTTGACCTTGCCGTCGATCTCCTCGCACAGCCGGCTGACCTGGCTCTTGGAGATGCCGCTCATACCCATGGCCTTGACCAGATCGTCGACCGAGCGGGTCGATATTCCCTGCACATAGGCCTCTTGAATGACCGCCGTCAGCGCCTTCTCGGCCATGCGCCGCGGCTCCAGGAAGCCCGGAAAGTAAGAGCCCTTCCTGAGCTTCGGAATGCGCAGCTCGACGGTTCCGGCGCGCGTCTCCCAATCCCGCTCGCGGTAGCCGTTGCGCTGGGCCGTCCGCAGCGGGTTCTTCTCGCCATAGCCGGCACCGGTGGCAGCGCCCACCTCCAGCTCCATCAGCCGCTGGGCGGCAAAGCCGATCATCTCGCGCAAAAGATCGGCGTCGGGGGACTTCTCCACGAGCGCACGCAGGTTCATCATGTCGTCGGTCATCGGTGGTTCCTTCGAATCAGGTTGGTGTCAGCAACCCGACCCTACCGAAGAACATCGATGACCACCGCTTCGCCGCCCGCTCACTACGGCGCTGTTGAGGGCGCGCTCGCGAGCGGCTTCGCTACCGCCGAGCTACACCACCTGTAGGGACACGACCCAGCAGAGCCTCGCGAACCGCGCGAGCGAGCCCTTCCGCACGCGGTGTCGGTATAAATTCGCGGCCAACCATCACAAACAGATCATCGCGAAAATAGGTGCGTAACCGAGCGACGGCCGCGCTCATCGCCGGCTGGCTCAGGTTGATACTGCGTGCTGCCGCCGTGAGGTTACGCTCGGTCATGAGAGCGTCCAGCACAACCAGGAGATTCAGATCAAGACCATTGAACCGCATATCTTTACCCATTTATAGCGTGTAGCCGCCCAAAAACAGCTATCCACTATATTAGAAAAATATAATTTGCTCCAAATCAAGTAGACGGCTGGCAAATCTGCGTGGGTTCAGCCACGCCGTCGGATGACCGTCGCATCGCGGCTGGACTCCAGCAGGCAGCACACGAGAATGAGTCTGTTGTGGGACACGTTCCTCTCACAGCTCCGGGCCGAGATACCGCTGCGAGGTCGTCTTGTGTCCAGCCGTTAACCGCTTTCGCGTTGGACACGTTCGACGACGGCGGTGGTTTCGAAGTCGTGCGCTACCATCGCGGTGCACGCTTCGGGGATGGGCCGCGCCAGCGGCAAGGACAGCACTGGTCATTGGGCCCGCACCAGAACGAGTTTCTTCATGATGATCTCCGAGACGTGGTGGTGGGTTAGCGGCCGTACACGGCTGTAAAGGATGCCTTGCCCAGTACTTTGTCGCCCAGCCCCTTGTTCAGCACAAAGCCATGCAGTGCTGCCGTGCCCGTCTTGGGAACGCCGGCCGCCGCGTCGATGTCTTCAACCGCCAGTGCGTAGAGTGAGAATTGGTAATGATGCGGCTTGTCGCCCACCGGCGGGCAAGGGCCGCCATAGTTGCCGTTAACGCCGGTCGCACCGGTGTCCTGGTAGTCGTTGCCGCCGCCATAGGCGCCACTCGGCAGATTTGCCGGGGCATTGCCGGCTCCTTCGGCCAGCTGCGTGACGGTGGCTGGGATGTTATAGACGGTCCAGTGCCAGAAACCGCTGCCGGTCGGTGCATCCGGGTCGTACAATTGCAGGACGAATGACTTCGTGCCTGCCGGCGCGTTATTCCATTGCAGGGCGGGCGAGATATTCTTGCCCTTGCAGCCAAAGCCGTTCAGGACGAACTTGTCGCCGATCTTGCTGCCGGGAGCGATGTCGGGACTGGAGAGTGTGAACTTTTCGGACGGACCCGCAGCTGCCGGCACCGACGCCAGGCTTGTGACGCCGACTAGGACCGCCGCAAGCACGGTTGGTACATTCAGGCTCATGACATTCACTCCTTCACGTTAGGGTCGAGGGGTATGACTTGCCCTCACACGATGGTCAGTTTTCGGTTGACTCGTTCTTCAGTCCCAACACTTGGATCTGCTCAATGGCCGGCGGCACAGAAAACAGATCCGGTGCTTTCGCTATCAAGGCTTGAGCAATTGGACCAGACAAGTGCTCTTGCCGTGCCCTATCGTCGTGGAACGCGTCGAATATGCCAAACGTCGTGTTCGACAGTCGCAGTGCGAACCAGATTGGGGTGGAGCGCTCTTCATGCGCCATTTCGAGTGCAGATCGCAGAAATTTCTCAACATCAGCCTCTTTGCCGGGCTTGGCTTCGAGGCGGGCAAACAGGGCATACTGGATCATGGGACAATGCTCCTTCGAGGGGCGCCGAACATCCGACGAAGGCCATTTCTAAATCCGGCTTATTTCATGAGGTATTGCCGCAAATGACATTTTCGGTATCATATACGCCATGAGGCTCGTCGTACTCGCCATCAACGATGTGTTCGACACCGGCTTGGCGGCCGTGCTCGACACGCTTGCCACCGCCAACGAACTCGCCGCCCTGGAATCCTTTCCCGTGCCGCGGTTCGAGTGCGTGGTGGTCGGTGTAAGGGAGGCGGTGCGCACCTCGCTTGGACTAAGCGTGCCGGTGCAGCCAGTCGGTACAATGAGGCAACCCGACTGGGTGATTGTTCCCGCACTAGGCACTAAAATGCCGGAACCATTATCTCAAGTGCTTAATGGGCGCGAGTCGCAGGACGCGGCAGGCCACTTGCGCGCTTGGCACGCCGATGGCGCACGGATCGCGGCGGCATGCATCGGCACTTTCCTGTTGGCCGAGTCGGGTCTGTTGCACGGTCGTGAGGCTACCACTGCGTGGTGGTTGGGACCGATGTTTCGGCAGCGCTATCCTGAAGTTCGGCTCGACGAAACGCGCATGCTGGTTCCATCAGGCGACGTAGTTACCGCCGGCGCAGCAATGGGCCATCTGGAACTGGGCCTATGGCTGGTGCGCCAAACCAGCCCTGCGTTGGCCGACATGGTGGCGCGCTACCTGCTCGTTGACCCCCGGCCTTCCCAGGCCCCCTACATGATCCCGACGCATCTGGCGAACGCCGATCCGCTGGTTCAGCGCTTCGAACGCTGGGCGCGCAACCGCTTACATCTCGGTTTTTCGCTGGATGATGCGGCGGATGCCTTGCACGTCAGCAAACGTACGCTTCAACGCCGCATGGAAGCGGTGTTAGGAAAGTCGCCGCTGTCGTATTTTCAGGACCTGCGTGTGGAACGCGCGGTGCACCTCTTGCGCACCAGCCGCACGGACATCGAGACCATTGCCGCAGAGGTTGGATACACCGACGGGGTAACCTTGCGCGTTCTGCTGCGGAAGCGGCTCGGTCGCGGCGTGCGCGAGTTGCGGGACCTTCCCGGCCGCTGAACGCGCAGGGCTGCCCGACGACGCCGCCCGAGACGCGCAAGCCGATCCATTTGCGAAGTCTTCGTGGCAAATCCAAACCTCCGCGTTGCACTTTCATTCGTCGCGCCATCGTCGTGCCTCGCGTACGCCAGCAGACAAACCCGTTTATCGTCGCTCGTGTACGCCGGGATCCTCCGCTGATTATCGAGGCGAAGGCGTTCTTTGATACCCCGAAGGACGCAACCTGGCGCAAAGGTCTTGTTCGGAATGTTCGGTTTACGACTGTCCGGTTCAAAACAAAGTAGGACGCGACGGATAGGCAGCGGCATACTCCCGCCGCTGAATCTGAAGGGCGTTTCCCTTGCAAAACGAGCCTGGTTCGTTTTGGCACACTTGTTGCGTGCGTGCCCGTAGATCGGCACGCGGGGCATCGGGGCAAATTAGGACGGCCCAAAGGAAGTACTTGGCCTGACGATCCTGTCCTAGGGAGAAGATGATGGGTACAGGAATGGATTCGCAGATCAGTACGTTTGCGCTGCAAGCTTTCAGGACCCCGGAAGTGACAACGGCCGCCGGGGACTGGCGAGGCGGCCCCGAGATCGCAAATTTTCTTCTAGATAACGGTATGGAGGTGGTCGTCACACCTGACCACCGGATGCCAACCGTCACGCAGATGGTCTGGTACAAAGCCGGCGGAGCCGATGCGCCTCCGGGGAAATCCGGCATCGCCCATTTTCTAGAGCATCTGATGTTCAAGGGCACGAGAAATCACCCGGCCGGCGAGTTTGACGCGAGGGTCGCGGAAATCGGTGGCAAGCAAAACGCCTTCACGGGGTTTGACTACACCGCGTACCATCAGACGGTCACGCCGGAAGCTCTCGGAACAATAATGGAATTCGAAGCCGACCGAATGAGGCATCTTGTTCTAACCGACGCGGTGATTGCACCGGAGCGCGATGTCGTTCTCGAAGAGCGGCGCATGCGCTATGAGAACAACCCAAGTGCTCGTCGCTATTGGGCGCTGCAAGCGACCCTCTATCAGAACCATCCGTACCGCATTCCGAGGATCGGCTGGATGCACGAGATTGAACAGCTCAATCGTGAGGACGCCGAAGCGTTCTACGATCGCTACTATGCTCCGAACAACGCAGTACTGGTGGTGGCGGGCGACGTGGATGCAACAACGGTGCGCAAGCTGGCGGAGAAGACCTATGGGGCCGCACCGCGTGGCCGGGACCTGCCGCCGCGGGTCAGGCCGCAGGAGCCGGAGCAGAACACCAAACGAACGGTCGTGCTCACCGACCCGCGCGTGACCGTGCCGAGCTTCCGAAAGTCCTGGGTAACCACCTCCTACGGGAGCTCCGAAGCCGGCGAGGCGGAAGCCCTCGATCTTCTGTCGGAAATTCTGGGCGGAGGAACGCGCAGCCGGATCTATCAGGAATTAATCGTGAAACAGGGGATAGTCTCCTCGGGTGGCGCCTATTTCAACGGAACATCGCTCGATCCATCGAGCTTCAGTGTTTATGGCGCACCGCGGGGCGATGCGACGATCGAGGACGTGGAAAACGCAATCGACGCTGAAGTCCAGAAAATCATCGACACCGGTGTTACCGATGTCGAACTGGAGAAGGCCAAGAACCGTTTAGTGCGCTCGATGATATTCGCAGGCGACCGCCAGCGAGGATTAGCCGAGATATACGGGAGGGCGCTTGCGATCGGCCGCACCGTAGACGATTTACACGCCTGGCCCTTGAGGATCCGCGCGGTGACGCCGGCCGAGGCACAGTCGGTTGCCTGGAAGTACCTTAATCCTGACCGTTCCGTGACGGGATACCTGCTGCCACATGAAACTGCCATCTCGGGAGCTAAATGCCAATGACAACGCTCAACCGCATGCTGATCGAAAGCTCCAAGCCACTGCTCGCCGCGCGCATCCTAGACGTTGCGGCGTCGGGCCGAGCCGCCCCGGCGATACAGAAAATCGAGACAACGGGGGGGATCAAGGCTTGGCTGGTGGAAGATTATTCGCTGCCGATCATCACCATTGGGTTCGCGTTCGAGGGCGGCACCACGCAGGATTCTTCCGGTAAGGAAGGCGAGGTCAGGCTTATGACCTGGCTATTGGGCGAAGGGGCCGGCGACCTTGACAGCGAAGCCTTCCAGGAGCGGCTCGACGATGCTGGCGCTGAGATGCGGTTCCGGGCTCGGCGCGATGCGGTCTACGGCTCCATGCGAGTGCTCGCCGATCAGAAGGATGATGCGTTCGATCTACTCCGGCTGCCCGTCGAGCAGCCGCGCTTCGACCAAGCGCCGTTGGACCGCGTCCGCGCTCAGATCGTCACCTCCATCATCGCGGGCGCCAAGAATCCAAACGTTGCCGCAGAGCTCGCTTGGAAGAAGACGCTCTACGGCGATCATCCCTATTCGAGGCGGGCCGACGGCACCGAACAAACTCTCGCGGCAATCACGGCCACCGACCTAAAGGCACTGCATAAGCGGCTTTTCGCACGGGGCAAGCTCACCATCGCCGTGGCGGGAGCGATCGACGCCAGCGCCCTGAAGCGTGATCTAGATCGGATATTCGGCGGGTTGCCTACCGAACCCCGCTTGCTGCCGGTGGCGGAAACCGCCCCTAAGCTCGGTCAGGAAATACACATTCCGTATGACCTCCCTAAGACTGGGCTGCACCTGGCCTATCCGGGAGTTAGCTGCAAAGACCCGCAGTTCTTTGCAGCGCATCTGATGAATCATATTCTCGGCGGAGGAGCGTTCACCTCGAGGCTCCGGAAAGAGGTGCGCGAGAAGCGAGGGCTTACTTACAACATCAGATCTCAGCTCGTGAACAGCGGCCACAGCTCTATGCTCTTGATCGATACGGGGACCCGCCCGGATCGGGCTGCTGAGACGCTTTCAATCATTCGTGCGGAAGTCCGGCAGATGGCAGAGCAAGGCGTAAGTCAGGAGGAGCTTGAAGCGGCGAAGAAAAAGCTCATCGGTGGTTACGCGATTGACAATCTAAACTCCTCCAGCGCGATCGTGAAAACCCTCGTCGAAATTCAGGAGCGAGATGATGACACCGACCATATCGAGCGCCGAAAGCAGTTGATCGACGCCGTAACCGTTGAGGACGTCGGAAGGGTCGCAAAACGGCTTCTCTGTGCCGACCCTACCGTGATGATCGTGGGAGCGCCGCTCTAAAGAAGGAACTGATCGCGTCCAAAAGGGATGAACGAGTGATTTCCAAGATCGGCTTCGGCGTCGGGAGGAGCGGCGGACTTCCGCACATTGTTGCGGTTGCTCTCGGTATGCACGACATGCGTGTTCCGGCGTGCAAAAATTGATGCCGATATCGAGTGCGCCCCTGGGGTGGACAGATCGGGAATGAGGAATTGACCGGCTTACCGGGTTTTCGGAAAGAAGACCCGTACATAGCGCCGTACTCCTGCTCGCAGGCGCGTCCGCGCTATGTGGCGAAAGTCTGTGAAACGATGGCGGCTTACGCGCACCAGGTCTTCCAGCTTTTGAACGATAAGTGAGCCATTTCAGCTGGAATACTTCGACGAGTGCTTAGAATCGAGAGGAGAGCAGGGGGTGAGCTTTCTTGAAATGAGTTTGGAGCTGTTTCATCAACGATATTCGCCAGACCGGCTTCAAGGCACCTTCTCGAGCACGTGAATGTCTGAGCCGGCATTATCCGAGATCACATCGATCGACGCGAGCCCTGCCAAGTGCGCACATTGTTCAAAAAATGCCTTAGAAAAAGAAAACGAGTTCTTTAGGTGCAATCGATCACCGCGTAATAACCTGATATGGCTGCCCTTGAGGCAAAATGATGAATTTCTTTTTACGACGGCGGTGTGCGAAGTTGCCGTCGACAGGCAACTCTGCTTTCATTCTGTAGAAAACATTTAGCTGAAACTCTGGATGCGCTTCATAGTATGACTTTCTAGCATCCCTCCTCAGATCTGAGCCAATCGAGATTGCAACCCAGCAACGCTTAGCGCAGTTCGATATTTTCTTCAGCGCCTGCACGACCACTTCCGCCGGGGGTGCATCGCATATGTACGCAGCAAGATTCCCGAATGTCCGGCCAAAACATGACAACAAAAGCCGTTTCATCATCGAAAAAATAGCGTCGTCCAGAGAATATATCATCGCGTATAAAGTCGATTTTTAACCCAAAGCTGCCGCTGATTCAGCGATGTCCCCAAGGAACTCGTTCGACCGATCGACCAGCACGCAACGTGAGGCCTCGCCGCGCAAGTCTGTCACAAGGGGAAGCGTCTTTTGCTGGAATGCTCGCACTGTTCCGGGGCCATATTCCAGAACCGACACGCCTTTACGGGAGCGCTTGTCTCGATGATACCATTGTACATAATCTCGCACTCTCTGCTTTAGTTCTTGCGCCAACTTGATCTCAGCTTCCACCATATTGGTGGTCCCGGTGTCGAGCGCATTCCTGATCCTCTGAGATTTAGCCTTAGCCCATAGCAACGCGCCACTCATCGAATTACCGTTTCGATCAACTCCGGTGTGTTTAGCGACATGTCCGATTCCCGACAATGTCAGGTATGCGACATATGGGTTTTGACCAACCGCGTTGTATTTATAAGACGTTCTTCTTTGGCACGAATAATGCTTGGGGTATGCAGAAACCCCGCAAACCCGTTAATGACGCCGAGTCAAAGTGATAGCTCAATCTTCCCCACTGATCATCGTGATGCCGATTCAGGGGGTCGGTCTATGACAATGCTCGGTCAGGCTGCGGCTGGGGCGGGAAGTCCATGCCAACTTTGCAATCGACTCGTCAGGTTCTGGAGTGTCCGGAGACTTGTCTAGGCAGCAGGTCCGGATGCGGCGGTTGCGCAACAAAGCGGCCGCAGGCTCCCCGGGGCCCGAACGCTGCTGCAAACCCGCTTTTGAGAGGCGTCGATCAAAGCAAGCGGTAAACGACAAAACTGAAGGAAGTGAAGGGAGGCAAATGGCCATGTTGAAGATCTGGGCTTTAACGCTCGTGCTGATCGTTGAGACCGGAGCAGCCGGCGCGCAGGCACTGCCGAACGGTCCGGCTCCTGGGGATCCGCCGCTGGCGGTGACCGACTTCGAGCGGGCGCTCACGATCAACGACCGCTATCGCCGACTCACCGTCGATCTCCCCGAGGTGCCTTTCTGGGCGAGCGAGGACAGCTTCGTCTACCGCCGCAGCGGCCATGGCGAGCACCAGTTCATATTGGTCAACGCCGCCACCGGCGAGAAGCGGCCGGCCTTCGATCAGGTCCGCCTCGCGGCGGCGCTGACCGAGGCGACCCAGCAGAGCTTTAAGCCCGAAAACCTTCCGTTTGACCGCTTCGAACTGACCGACAATGGTGGCAGGCTCAACTTCGCCAGCGGGAATGAACTGTGGAGCTGTGACCTTGCGAATGATGCTTGCACGCGCACCGCATTGCATCCGAGCGACACGGACTATCAGGGAGTAAGTTACGACTACACGCCGCCAGCAACGAATGATCCCGAGAAGTGGAGCGTGTCGCCGGACGGCAAATGGAGCGCCTATATCAAAAACTACAATGTCTTCCTGCGCAGCAAGGACGGCGCCCAGGATGTCGCGCTGAGCTGGGACGGATCAGAAGGCAATTACTACGCCTTCTCGACGCTGAGCTGGTCCCCGGACTCGCGCCACCTCGCGGCCTACCGCATCCGCCCCGGCTACGAGCGCAAGGTGCACTATCTCAAATCGTCGCCGAAGGAGCAGCTTCAACCCGAATTTTCTTCCATCGATTATCTCAAGGCGGGCGACGTGCTTCCGCTTCCCCAGCCCGTGCTGTTCGACGTTGCCGGCCGGCGCGCGATAGCAATCGACAACACCCTGTTTTCGAACCCATTCCAGTTATCGCCCATCCAATGGTGGAAGGACGCGCGCGGCTTCACCTTCGAATACAACCAACGCGGCCATCAGCTCTATCGTCTGGTGGAGGTGGATGCCGCCACCGGCCGCACGCGCGCGCTGATCGATGAGGCCAGTAGGACCTTCGTCGATTACCTACCGCTGGCGAGGGACCAGAGCTGGACAGGGAAAACCTACCGTTACGATGTCGATGACGGCAAGGAGATTATCTGGGCATCGGAACGCGACGGGCACGAGCATCTGTATCTGTTCGACGGGCGGACCGGCGCGCTCAAGAACCAGATCACTCGCGGCGATTGGGTGGTGCGGGCGGTCGACTATGTCGATCCGATCCAGCGTCAGATCTGGTTCGAGGCAAGCGGTATGAACCCGGAGGAGGATCCCTACTTTGTCCACGCCTACCGCATTGGCTTCGACGGCAAGGGGCTGACCGCGCTCACGCCCAAGCCGGCCAACCACCACATCGAGTTTTCGCCCGACGGCCGCTACTATGTCGATCTGTGGTCGCGCGTCGATCTGCCGCCCCGCATGGTGCTCTACCGCACCTAGACAATGCCAAACTGAGGGATGTCGAGACCGCGGATATCTCCCAGCTCACCGCCGCCGGCTGGCGACCGCCGCAAAGCTTTCGTGCCAAGGGGCGGGACGGCAGGACCGATATCTGGGGCGTCATTCATCTGCCCGCCAATTTTGATCCGAAGAAGAGATACCCCGTGGTGGAGGACATCTATGCCGGGCCGCAAGGCTCGTTCGTCCCGAAATCGTTCTCGACCGTCACTGAGCCGCTTACGCAATTAGGTTTCATCGTCGTGCAGATCGATGGCATGGGCACTAACAACCGCTCGCGCGCCTTTCATGACGTTATCTGGAAAAACTTGAAGGACGCGGGCTTTGCCGATCGCATCCTTTGGCACAAGGCGGCTGCCGCGGAGTTTCCCTGGTACGACATCTCCAATGTCGGGATTTTCGGCGGGTCCGCCGGCGGCCAAAATGCGGTAGGCGCGTTGCTCTTTCATCCCGAATTCTACAAGGTCGCGGCCGCCAACAGCGGTTGCTACGACAACCGCATGGACAAGATCTGGTGGAACGAACAGTGGATGGGGTGGCCGGTCGGCGTCGAATATTCGCAGTCCTCCGACATCGACAATGCCTATCGGCTGCAGGGCAAGCTGATGCTCATCGTCGGCGAAATGGACAGCAATGTCGATCCGTCCTCCACTTTTCAACTTGCCGATCGGCTCATCAAGGCGGGAAAAGATTTCGAAATGGTCTATGTGCCCGGTGCGGATCATGGTGCACCCGGTACGTTCACCGACCGCAAAGTCCTGGACTTCTTCGTTCGCAACATTCTCGGGCAGAACCCGCCGAACTGGAACGCCATTCCGTTAGCGTTGCCGAAGGACAAAGCGAGGTGACGGGGCCGAGGAGAGCGTTTGTCACGGCGGAGATGCAATAATTGCGGTGCTTTCCACCCGGGGCAGGAGGAACACGCGCCGTCGGCGCATGCCTGAAACAGCTTTGTAAAATGTCCACCGCACTAACTGTTTGCTCTTTCGCTAAGGACGGCAGCAATTTTCGGCTGCCTCCTCCAATCCCACACACTATTAGACGTCCGTCCATTCACGCAGATGGCATGAGGCCGGTGAGCTTCAGGACATCCCTGGAATTTTGCAAAGCGCTTCCCCTTCAAATCGGGCGTGATACTCATTCCCTGGATGCGGTGTCGACGGCGAAACGCAGCCGGTGCAATTGCTCACTCGTCC
Source organism: Sinorhizobium sp. NG07B (assembly GCF_002532005.1). NCBI lineage: Bacteria > Pseudomonadati > Pseudomonadota > Alphaproteobacteria > Hyphomicrobiales > Rhizobiaceae > Sinorhizobium > Sinorhizobium sp. NG07B. Next base: position 11,383 of record NZ_NWTD01000014.1, read on the forward strand.
GCGTCACCACCGTTGCCTGACGCCGAGGCCAATGGAACCTGTTGTGACCTGATCGTTGCAACCGTCAAAAAAACAGTAGACTAATCCGATCGCGCGACGATTGTAGAAGAAAAGACCGCCTGGCTGCCGATTCCGAAGTTTCTAAGGTAACCACATTCATGCATGATGCTGTCGTTATCCGTTCCGGTTCTGCACAGGCAGTTATCAACCGCAAAGGAGCAGAGCTAATTAGGTGGCAGGTCGGTGCAAACGACCTCCTTTGGCCGCGAGGCTCCCCAGGTTGGAACCGAACTTGTCCGCTGATGTTCCCTTCATGCGGATGGAGTGAGTCTTCGCTTGTCGAAATTGAAGGGCAATATTATCCGATGCCTGTTCACGGCTTTATCGGGATGCAGGAATTTGACGTGGTTTCCAACTCAGAAAGTGAGGTGATATTAGAAGCATCTGACGATGAATTTACGAAAACAATGTTTCCATTTCGATTCCGGTGCACGATTAAGTTCAAAATTGTGGACAGCCAACTGAGCATTGATATCTCCGTAAAAAACAAGTCATATAGCGCGTTCCTGCCTTATTCCATCGGAATACATCCCGGGTTTAGATGGCCACTACTGTCGTCGCGCAAAGATGGCTGGCGGCTGCAGTTCGAGAAATCAGAATCTCCACTTGTTCCTTGCATCTCTTCTCAAGGGCTAATTCGAGGTAACCAACGGAGAATTTCATTCCACGGAAGGTCTCTCCAGCTAAATGAGACCCTTTTCGAAAATGATGCCCTTTGTTTTTTGAATGCGAACAGCAAAAGGCTGTCGCTTGTTGGACAGAAGGCCACAATCAGAGTTGACGCGCCAGATGCACGTCATTGGGTTGTATGGTCTCTTCCACAGCAGGACTTTCTGGCGTTGGAACCATGTACGGGGCACGGTGACATGGAGGGCAGACGCATTCCATTTGACGAGCGAGAACACAATGTCAATCTCGCCCCAGGAGAAGAGCAACAATTCCGAGTACGATTTGAGTTCTTGCAGCATGAACATTAGTCCTGCACCACCGGGCATGTCAGAGGTCCAGCTGACGGGCCTTGTGATTGTGCAATCGTTATGTACGGCAGACAAATTCCTGCCCGGCAAGACCGTTTTCGCCAAAAACGCCGATATTCCCATTGTTGAGGGCCCCGCCACAGCGAACGATGGCGCCGACAATACCGAAGTGACAACGGCCTTGAAGATGGCGCGCCTTGCAGGCTCACTGGCTTTTTCATTCAGCGGAACAGTGGAGACTTAATCCGCCTCTGACGATGGCTGCCGGTCGGCTGGCTCGCGCCTGCCACGGGCGCTGACATCGGACGCTTTTAAGGATGCGGGTGCACCCGCGGGCTCGCCCGCAGATCCGACAGTCCGAGATGCGACAATCTTGAACATGTTGAATGCCGGTTCGCTCGATCGTGTTGTGTTGGAAGAGTTTCTTCTTTGGCATGCATATTGCTCTCAGGCATTTGCAGAAGTCTGGCCCGGTTCGTCTCGATGTTTGGCACGCTGATGCGTCCGCAAAACACTGCCCCGCGCAAACGTGCGCGGCTCGTCGATCTCCCGAGGTTGTTATGGCCGAGCCACGTCATCTCTGACCATGTCTCTGAGTGACAGCTTGAAGGAGTTCGGCTCGCAACTGTTGAACGCATCCGTTTCCTGCTCATATGTTTCGTTGCATAGCCCGGTACGGCGTGCGAGCCGCTTCAGTGTCTCAAGTAGGTCATCGAAATACGTGAAGATGATGGGGACAACGATAAGGCACAGTAGCGTTGACGTTATCACACCGCCGATCACCACAATGGCCATGGGCCGCCGGAAACTTGAATCGCCTCCCGTCAGGCTAAGAGCAACCGGAAGCATGCCCGATGCCATGGCGATGGTCGTCATGACAATGGGACGCCCGCGCTTATGGCAGGCATCCACGAGAGCATCGAACCGCTCCATTCCCTGGCGGCGCGACACGATCGCGTATTCAACGAGGAGGATCGAGTTCTTCGTAACGACTCCCATGAGCATCAGCAGACCGATGACGACTGGCGCCGAGAAGCTGGTCCCGGTCGCTACCAGTGGCAGCAGCGCGCCTCCGAGCGATAGAGGCAAGGCCATCAGAATAGTGAACGGTTGCAGGAAGTCGTGAAAAAGCAGAACGAGCACGGCATATATGCAGACTACCCCGATTGCCATCGCAATAGCGAAGCTTTGGAACAGTTCCGCGCTGCGCTGAAGTTCGCCTTGCTTCACGAGCGTGACGCCCGCCGGCAGGTGCTCAAGAGCTGGCAGCGCCTTTGCCTCCCGATAGACGTCGCCCAGAATGCGGCCGTTGAGCTCGACGGAAAGAGTTGTATTGCGCATCCGATCGAACCGATTGATCTCGGACGGACTTCCGCCAATACGAATGTCGGCGATTGATCCGAGATCGACACTGCCATGGGCCCCTGCCACCCTTATGTTGCGGATGTCGTCGAGATTTGTGCGCGCCTCGGGTTTGAACCGGACGACGATGGGGATTTGGCGCTGAGGCAGATCGAGCTTTGGCAGGGCGGAAGTGTAATCGCCATGTGTGGCAACCCGCACCGCTTCGGCGATGGCGCTCGAGGTTACGCCCAGTGCGGCTGCGCGTGAAAAGTCCGGCGTGATCTGAACCTCAGGCGCCTGCCTCGAGGCGGTCGAAGTCACCGCTCCAATACCGTTGAGCGTACGGAGTTGCTCCTCAAGCGCTTCGCTTGCCTTGTCGAGAACATCGGAGTCATCGCTGGCAAGGGTGAGGACGAGCTGCGTACCGTTGCCACCATTCCCGACCGCAACCCGCACTCCGGGGAGCACGGAGAGGGCCGAGCGGATATTGTTTTCGATCTCCGACTGCCTACGGTCTCGCTCGTTCAGCGGCGTCAGCAGGACGTCAAGCGTAGCCGTCTCGATATCACCCGACGATGCCGAACCGACGGACGAGAAGACATGCGTCACATCGCGAAGCTTGCTCACGATGTCTGCCGCCTTCCTGGTCGTGTTGTCCATTTGGTCGATGGTCGCGCCGGGCTGCTGGACCAGCGTCACCTGGGTCCGCGCATCGTCGGCAGCCGGCAGAAAGCCCGCTTTCAGGAAGGGGACGGTGGAAAGCGAGAGCGCGACAAAGATTGCGGTCACGAAGAGCGTTTTGTTTCTGTGGTACAAGGACGTCTTCACAATCGCCATGTAGGCGCCCATGATTCGTCCATCCTTTACCTCGGTGGAATGCGGCTTCATGAAGTAGGCAGCCATCATGGGTGTCAGCAGGCGGGCAACGACCAGGGAGGCGAGTACGGCGACTGCGGCGGTGATACCGAACTGGCGGAAGAGCAGCCCTGGTATGCCGCCCATGAATGCCGTCGGCAGGAAGACCGCTACGAGCGCGAGCGTAGTCGCAATAACTGCTAACCAGATCTCATTGGCCGCTTCGAGGGCGGCATCAATCGGCCGTTTGCCCATTTGGAGATGGCGAGCAATGTTCTCGATCTCGACGATGGCATCGTCTACAAGAATGCCGACCACCAGCGACAGCGCAAGCAGAGTAATGATGTTGAGACTGAAGTCGGCGAGGTACATCGCGAGGAAAGTCGGTATGACGGACAATGGCAGTGCCACGGCCGACAAGACAGTCGCGCGCCAATCCCGGAGGAAGAACCAGACGACCACGACGGCCAGGATCCCCCCCTCAAACAACATGTGCATCGAACCCTGGTAGCTCTCGAGGATCGCTACGTCTCTACTGTAGATTTCATCGATCTGTACGCCGGGGTGCTCGGCGGCAAACTGTGCAACCGCCTTGTCCACGTCGGAGGCGACACCGGTGTCCGAGAACCCGTTTGAGCGCTTGACCGCGACAGCGATCACGGGCTGTCCGTCGAGATAGGCCAGCGAGGATCGGTCCGCGAAGCTGTCAGTGACGGATGCGACGTCGTCGAGCCGGACCCGTTGGCCGTTGGCTAGTGGAATTTGCAATCCCCTGAGGCTTTCGACGGACGCGACGGCGCCGAGCGTGCGCAAGGTCTGGCGTGTGCCGCCAATTTCGCCAACCCCACCCGACGTATCGGCCTGGACCGACTTCAACTGTTCTGAAACAGCCGCTGCTGTGACTCCCAGGGGGGCCATCGTTCCTGGATCGAGGTCGACATGAACCTCGCGGTCGACACCGCCGAATCGGCTCACCTGTCCCACCCCCGGTACCGACAGAAGTGCCTTCGTCATATTGTTGTCGACGAACCAGGAAAGCTCAGTTTCGTTAAGGCTGGACGAACGGACCGCGTAGGTGGCAAGCGCGGCGCTCTGCATGGTGATTTTGGTAACGCTCGGTGTCTGCATCTGCGCCGGCAGATCTGGCTTTACACTGTCGACGGCATTGCGGACTTCGTTCAAAACCTCGTCGCTGTTCCTCTCCAGCTCGAAAGTGACGTCGATCGATACGGTACCGTCGGCGATCGTGGTTGCGATGTGGTCCAGATTGCTCAGCGACGCGAGTCGGTCCTCGATAACGCGGGCAACCTCCGTCTCGAGCTGCGTCGGCGCCGCGCCCTCGAGTGTTGCGCTGATGCTGATCCTTGGAAGATCCATGTCAGGGAAGTATTGGACCGGCAACCGCTCGAAGGCTAACAGCCCACCGACAGTGAGCATTGCGAAGAGCAGTATCGCCGGTATCGGATTGAGAATCGACAAAGCAGAGAAATTCATTACCTTACTCGGCGACATTCACGAGGTCGTTGTCCGACAGAAATGCGCCGCCCGATGCAACGATCCTCGAGGTCTGATCTATGCCGGAGACAATCTCGACCTCGCCATCCTTGCGCCGGCCAGTCTCCGCTCGGACCCGTTGCACCCGTTGGTCGTTGCCGACCGTGAAGACGTAGCTTATCCCGTCGCGGAATACGATCGCCGTCTCCGGAACCGTAAGCGCCGAAGTCGTCTTCAGTTCAATGCTGCCGGTGACATAAAGGCCGACACGCGGATGAACATCGCTAGGAAGCGTGACATAGACTATCGCTCGGCCGGTGTCGGTGCTGACAGACGGTCCGACAAGCCTAACCTTGCCCTGGATGGGGCGCTCATCCGGGTTGTTGACCTCAACGCTCAGTCCCTCCGAAATGCGCGGAAGGTAGCGCGCCGAAACTTCTGCCTGCCACTCGACGCGCTGCTGACGGATCAGGCGGAATAGCTCGGTACCAGTCGAAACGACTGCACCTAGATCGGCCGTGCGTGACGTTATCAGCCCGTCGTCAACGGCGGTGACGGTCGTCTGAGCAAACTTTATCTTTTGGCTGTCTAGCGCGGCCTTTTGCGATTCAAGGCTTGCTACAGCCATCTGCTCGTCGGTTAAGCGCTCGGCGATCTTCTCGTCTGAAATTGCTCCCGAGGGGCGAAGCTGCCGGGCTCGGTCCGCGTTCGCTTCGGCCTTTGTTAAATTTGCCTTGGCAGTCTCGACGGCCGCCGCTTGCTTTCGGAGGTCGGCCAGCACGCTCTCCTGGGAAAGCCGTGCCAGTGTCTGCCCCTTGGTAACAACCGATCCGACATCGACCAGAACGTCGGTTACGCGCAGGCCGCTCGTCTCGGAGGCGATAACAGCTTCCTGCCATGGTTTGAGCCATCCGCTTGCAGGAACTGTTTCCGGCCAGTCCCGTTGCGCCGGCGCGACCACTGAAACCGTGAGGGCGGGTGCTGCGGGCTGATCCGCCATGGAACTCCCGAAGGGAAGGAGTGCTGTGCAAAAGGCGATGATGGTGAGTGGGATAGACGGCTTTCTCAACTATAAATCCTCGTAGGTCACGGCATCAGCACATTCCCAAATCCGCCTCAGCGCAATGGAGTTGTTCTTTCGCTCGGTCGCGGTCACGTGTCGGCAGGGCCTCCAGGCGATGAATGTCGCCGTGTTCAGGAGCTGCCGGCCAAACACATCAAAGCGCTGCAGGACGTTCCCGGGCAGGCTGGTCAGCTGGATGTATCTGACTTCCGCGGAAGAGCGGGCGTTGGGCAGTCCGGACTGGCGGCGGGATCTGCGGTAGAGCGTCTGCAGCTCTACCGGGAGACTGGCTGGCAGGTTAGATAACGAGTCATTGGCAGCGTCGTCGTGCCACTGAAGCCTGGCCGGGTCAGTCTCGGACAGGTGCGTCTGTCGGTCCAGGGCGGCATCGAGCCACCGAAGCGAAATGTTACCTTCACCCGACCAGGCCTGACCTGTATTCACCGTTGCCGTCTCTTCGGTTGCGAAATCAAGAGAGTGCATGCTAGTGCCCGTTTGCCCGCTCCCCCCATGCATGCCGCTCCGCCTGCGGATCACATCAATCTTCATGCAAGACGCCGCAGCATAATTACAATCGATTGTTTGGATGGCAGGCATCGATGGCACGGATAGAAGGGTGAGATGAAGTCGCGTTAGCCTGCCAAGGAGGAGGCACCCCTGCTGCGTTCGCGGCTCGCGGCGCCTATGTCGAACCGTTGCCACTCCGCACCACCCGTCCCTGGTGGAACGAGTACATACCGAATATTCAGCTACTGCTCTATCGTCTTGGGGATACCGAAAATGCAGATCGATCCACCCTCTTCCTAGTGTCAGATGGCTTCTCCCCGTAAGTCGCTTTGTACGAGGCTGAGAACCTTCCAAAATGAAAGAAACCCCATTTCAGGCAAATTTCCCTCACAGCCTGATTATTGGCGGGATTGAGCAGGTCCTGCCGCGCTGCCCGCATACGAAGCATCATCAGGTAAGCAGCAGGTGTTGTTTCCCTGAAGGCGCGAAAGCCCAGTTGTAGCGCTCGACTGGTCACACCAGCTGCTTCTGCTACCATCGGCATTGTGATCGGCTGATTGATATTGGCCTGCATGTATTCGATCGCGCGACGGACATGCCGAGGGGCGATCGAGCAAGGCTTCTTGTCGAGCAAGTGCGATAATCTGTGAGGAATTTGGCGCACCACCAGATCGGCCAGTGCCTGCGTCAGATGTGTCATTGCTATTGGAGAGCGCAGCAGTGCGCCGTTGTCCCGTAGGCCGTTAATCATCGTTGATGCGAGATTGCCGATCGTCTGGCCAGTCGGTGTGGCCAACTCCAACTCCGGTAATAGATCCAGAGAGTCGTTGAGCGGCACCTCAAATGTTTGGCCGACAGCATGCAGAATAACGGACCAATCAAGCAACAGCTCGTCTATTATATTTGATTGGCCATGCATAATAACTCCGTCGGGTTCAAAATTATTATAGAGCAGCAGCTTCCCCCTTCCGGCCCCGGCCGAGCGGCCCCCATACGTCACCTCCATGCCGCCACTTCGTGGAATGACAACCGACAAATACTCTGCTGTTTCGGAGGTCGGGGCGATACTGAACTGGAACTCGTTCTGGTGATAACCGCTGATCAAAACTGCATTGTCGCACGCAACAAGATTTATTCCCCAACGAAAGTCGCCAATTTTCCCAATAGGCTCGGCCTTAAATGTACCGAAAGCTCCACCGAGAGCTTCGATCATGCCGTCGAAGGAGGAACCACGAAATGAAAACTTTGGAGAGCCATTGTCTGGCATTGTCAATTCCCCAATTCTGAAGTACTTTTTGCGTTCACCTGGATCGGGAGGCCGTGTTCATTTTTTTCTGTGGTTTGCTTACGACGAACCATCGGATGGCCACCCCACTCGGGTCGGATCCAGTGCAGGGGGCTAAGGCTGCCTCTCGTTTCGCCCCTTAGCTTTGTGCGCCTATGACCAGCAGCTCCTTGATCGGCGGTACGCCGTGCCTGAAGTGTGCCGAGCCCTCGACGAGCAGCGGATCTTCACCTCCGCCCGTCGCAAACGGCACGCTGGCCCGCCGGGGAGCTGGAAGCATACCTCGCTGAGTGGCGGGCAAACCTCCGCCGCCTGGCTCAGCTAACGGTTGGCTTAAAGGGTTCCCGGCCTTGAGTCTGGTCGAAGCTGGATAGAGCCGATTGAATGGAGCCATACCATTTTGGTATTTGCGAAATTTGCGTACTGGAGCGCTGGGAGTTTTCCCGCGCGGTTCTCGCCATATCCCTGAAATTATCGTAATCAGCCACAAGGCGATGCATCATTTCTGCAGCTTTGATCTCGATGTCCGGGGTATCGACGACAACTCCATTCGACCCATTTATGACCTGCCTTTTCAGGCCAAAGGCGGAAGACACTATGACGGGTTTGCCACGGAATAGAGCCTCAGTTACTGTCAGGCCGAAGCCCTCTTCGCGAGAGAGCTGAAATATCGCATGTGCGTTCTGTTGCAGGCGCCCGACAATTTCGGCATTTGCGTCACTGTCCTTCATCGAGATACAGGTGAGATATACGCGCCTCCGCACTTCCTTGGGCAATTGAGAGCATAGTACTACGCATTTCTCGAAATACTCGCGTCCTTCAGGGTCGTCTGCCACACCCAAAGGATCCGGTCCCGCGATCACCAGGCGTGTTTCGGAAATCTCGTCGCGGGCCGTTCCTACAAAGCGATCGAACGCAGCGATGATGCGGTCAATGCCCTTCAGTCCATCCCACCTGGATACATGCAGGAAATACTGGGAGCCGAGAATGTCCTGAAGGGTCGCTTTGGACTCTAATTCATGACCGTTGAACGAAACCAAATTCTCCAGTGCCTGGCTCGGCGGCCCTTCATGGTTGCGGTTCTTGGTCGAGAAGGGGCTGATCGATGGCTGGATGAAATCGATGGGGTGACCGGCATCAAAGGCATATGCCTCGTCACTCAGAACAACGCGCTGGAAGGGACGGAGGTATTCCTTCAGGAGGCCCCAGGTTTTCTCGACTGTCGGAGTGCGCTTCGGATAGCCAATATGGCATCGCCAGATCGCCGGGTGTGGGTGAGAATCCAGGAACTGTGCGGCTGCACAGAGTGGCTGCGGATCATGAATAACAAGGAAGTCATCCAGTCCGATAATCCTTTCCAGCTCCGAGGCGCCCTGCTGCGATGTCTGAAGATAATACGGCAGCAGCTCATTCACACCTGCTGCGATGGTGTCGTGAAGAGAATTGTGGAGCCCTTTGGTGAACTGAAAAAAATGCTCGTCCTTCGGCTTGAAAATAAGCCAGCGAACATCAAAACCAAGTTCCCGAAGGAGGCAAATGTGGTGGGGAAGCATTTCAGCCACCCCACCGCCGAACGCGGTGGAATTTATATGCCAAATACAACGGGCGCCAATCTTGTCACGAGTTGCGTTGGACGAACGAAAGAGTTCATCGAGAAGTTCCCCGTAGTCCGCCCGTTCCTCGGCGTAGCGCTCAAGGACCGACCCTTTTACCAGCACCTCGTCAAATAGAGATGTGCACTGTTTTGTTGTTACCTTCAAATTCTAGTCCTCCTTTTGGTCTGGGAAGCAGGTTCAGCCCGGCCGGTAAGCAAGGAGCTCGCGAAAATTCTCAATCCAGCCCTTGGTGTCAGCGTGACCTTTGGCATCAGGGCCGACACCCACGCAGTCGCAGCCTGCAGCGGTTGCCGCTTCAATTCCGGTTTGGGTATCTTCAAACACCAAGCATCTTTCGGGGGCCATGCGCAGCATCCGCAACAGCCTTTGATAGGGTTGCGGATGCGGTTTTCCCTGACTGACGTCCTCAGCTGCAATCATGATCCTCGGGCAGGAGATTCCGGCCGCCTCGAGTCTGGCGAGGGCCGAAGCCCTTGTCGAAGAGGTGACGATGGATTTCCTTTCATCAGGGATAGAGCTATAGAACTCCGCGGCCCCCTGGATTGGCCGCAACAGGCTCATTGCTTGGATCTCGTAATCCGCGATGCGAGCTGCTTCGTGTTCCGGCGAGAGGCCCGGCGCAATCGCCTTCACCAGCTCGATATCCCTGCGAGCGGCCGACATCCGCATTGCGTGATCCGGACAAATCCGTTCCTCCAGCGCCCACCGGCGGAGTGCGCTTTCGACGACAGCCTGGGAATCTACAAGGGTTCCGTCCAGATCGAAGGCTACGTGATCATAACCTGCAAGCTGAACTTCGATCGTCACTCCGTCTAGAGGATTCGAGCCATTGTGCGAATGGATTGTAGCTCTCGTTTGATCGTTCACGGGTTCCCTCCGTGCATCAGGCCCAATGATGCTTGTTGGAAAGACATGCTTTCTCGGTGGCGTGAAAGGCCTCGGCGCAGTAGTTGACCATCGATGCGTCGGTAACCTGAGCATTCATGTCCTCGTCCTTGCGATAGTCTGCGAGAGCGAGCTCCAATGCTGTTTGCAGAGCTTTGAAAAATGCGCCATTCATGGACGCATTGCTCATGTATGTTCCCGGATAGCCTGTGTAGATGCCGTGTTGCAGACACCTCTGAGCGAAGGCCCTTCCATGCTTTTGCGAGGGCAGAAGGATATCGAACATCGTATCGCTTCCGAGAACGCGCGCAGGTATTTCGCTGCGCTTGAAGGAGGTTTGGAATTGCCTCTTGAGCGCTGAGCCCCTTTCGACGAGGCGATCAACAATTTTTGCTTCCTCAAATATTTCCTGTGTCAGGTTGCCGGCCACGAAGGCCCGGTTCTCGCGCAGATACGTGTTGCCGAGATAAGCCCTATCGGCTCCCGCCATGGCATCCGCGGTGCCGGCGACCGCGGAAAGGCCGACGCCTTGCGCGATCCCCTTGGCCAATGTGATGATGTCGGGTTTCACACCGTGCTTTCGGCAATAGCCACCCTTTGCATAACGAAGTCCGCACAGGACCTCATCCACAATCAGTAGGGCTCCATGCAGTCCTGCCAACGTGGAGATTTCTTGGAGCAATCCCGAAGGAAAGACTGAGGGCTCAGGCGTGAAGAAAATGCCTGCGACTCTGCCCTGGTTCCGGGCCAGTTGCTGTTCCAGAATACTGAGATCGTATTGATAATCCTGGATGTGTTGATCCTTAGCCGGCGGATTGTCCGACCAAGGATGCTGTTGAAAGATGTCGTGCCAGCCGTGGAAGCCAGCCGTCAGGATAACCGGCCGACCAGTTCGGTAGCGAGCGATACGAACGGCCGCTTCCGTTGCACAAGATCCGGTTCTCAGAAAGAACACTCTAGGAGTGTCTGGGAACATATCCGATATTTTTCCGGCAAGTAGCTGGCGTTGCTCGCTCACTGGCGATGGCAGAACGTCAGTTTCTTGCTCCATCGCCTGCGCAAGCCGGGTCGTGAATACCGTGTTATTGCTGCCCAACGGGGAAGCCCCGCTGCATGATGTCATATCCAGGTAGGTCTTGCCATGGATGTCCTCCGCTATTGCGCCATTGGCGGAGCGGAAGACGATGGGCGCCGGAGTGTCAGCCTCCCATTCAGCTAAATGTCCAGTAACTCCAGGATTGAGCATCCAAATTACCCCTCTACTTCAGTGACAGGGCCATTCTCCTCGCGTTGGCCATGATTGTGTGTGTCGGATTGCTGTTCCCCGCGAAATTCATAACGGAGCCGTCCATGACATAGATGTTGGTGAACCCATGGACCTTGCCGCAACTGTCTACGACGGAGCTCCTGGGATCACATCCGGCGCGCATGGTTCCGTGCAGGTGGGAACTGCCTCTTGCATGCGAGGAAGGTTCTCGTTCGATGCGGAATGCGCCCAAGTGGAGCAGAATGTCATCTGCGCGGTCGGCGAGAAAGCCTATTCGGGCTTTGTCATTTTCCGAGTTCCTGTATTCGAAACGGATATAGGGGATACCATACCGGTCAGCGGCGTCATCAAGCACTAGGCGATTGTGCGACCATGGCTCGTCCCCGGCTATATAGTGCAGGCGCACGCGGCCAATGTTCTCACTCGGCAAGAGGAAATTCGCTTCATAAATGAGGCCACCGAATCTGCATGGTACGTCAGTATGTTCGTAGAACTCGTCTGTATAAACGGTTGCATGCGGTCCCCAGTGCGAAGCCATTGCCTCGGAGCCGCAATTAGCCGCATCCACGTAGCCGACGGAGTAGCCGCTGATCTTGAAGGAGAGGCCTCGCCCAACAAGGTCAGATTCATTTCCTATTCCGTGCGGGGCATGCCCGCTCTTCGACCGAAGCATTAATGCCGCCGACTGTATCGCGTTTGCGCAGACAACGATCCTTTCAACTGGGATCCGGATCAGTTCCGATGAGAGCGCCACATAGCACTCCAGGGCTTCGGCCCGGCCGCCGCGGCCAATCTCGACGCGGTTGACGAAACAGCCGTAGAAAACCGAAATTGCTCCTGGCAGTTCGGAGTCATCCAATATGTTTCTTGCAAGCACTGATGCTCTCGCATTCGTAGGGCATACCAGCTCATCGCAAGCTGAACACTTGATACATCCTCTGCTGTCGCCAGGCGCCCGGATTGCCAGGGGGATCTGCTTCGGCCTTATGCCGAGTTCCTGCATCGCATCGGATAACATCACTCCACGGGGGCTGGCTGGGTACGATGCGTGCCCGTTCGTGCCACCGATCTCCAGGAGATGCTCGATCTGAGAATAGCAGGGTTCGAGATCCTGAAGGGTAATGGGCCAATCGACCTCCATGTCGGTCCCAAGATATTGGGAAGCTGACAGATCCGATTGGCGATATCTGAACGTGATTGCGTTGTAGAATTGCATTCCGCCGCCGACGCAACACGCCGTCCACGGGTTACCGTCAGTGGCGCCAGTGGACGTGAATGCCTTGCTGTATGCCGCTTGATGGGGCTCGTGCATGGCACCAGGAGAAACCAGGCCTCCATATTCCAGGACGGCCACGCGGCAGCCTTTTTCCGCAAGCGTTCGCGCTACTATCGATCCAGAGGGCCCGGAGCCCACGATAACCGCGTCGAAGGTTGTGTAATCACAAGAGGTCGCTGCAATGTGTCTGATGTCCGTCATTGGCAACGGTCTCCTGTCCGATGTGAAGTGGCGGGCCAGCAAGCGGTGCTCGCGACGGAGGCCAGGATGTGCTTTGTGCGGGCCACATAGTCGGGAACCGCGATGCCTGCGGGGCCGGTGGCCGGGTGGCGGTAGTTGGCGACGAGGCCGTCGAAGGTCCGCACGAACCAGAGGCATACCTCGTACGGATCGGTGCTGCGGCTACGCAGGGTGACAGCGTGCCAACTGTTCCAGTCCCGGGCGCCGGGGGTACGGCGAAGGTCCATGTACGAGACCATGAAGGGATCGCGGAGCGGCTGGCCGAGGAGATCCGCCACTCGGGGAATAGGTATCCTGGCCAGGTTCTTCGACCACGCCAGGTTGGTGGCCGCCCGACGCACCGCGTCGCAAAAGGAGTCGGTTGCGCCGAGCGGGAAAACAAACGGGCCCATTCCTACGTACCAGCCAATGGAGGACCGGAAGGGAGCTGTCCGGGTATGAAAGGGGACCATGGTTCGAAATTCACCCGAACCGGTGATTTCATGGCCGACTTTGGCGAGGCAGGCGAGCAGACCGGAGAACGAGTCTCCCCCGGCCTTACGGCAGACGGTGTCGAAGGCGCGCGCCGTGGATGTGTCGAGAAGCTCGGTGTATCCGCTTGGCTGGGCCGCGGAGCTGCTTCTCACGTCACTAACTGGTACAGGGAACTCCGGTAGTCGGCCGCCTGCCTCCGCGAGGAACTGCCGCCAATGGGCGATGGATTCGTCGTCCGGGGTCAGCGTGTCGGCCTCGGTTCGTTCGCCCTCCGCGAAATCGAGATAGCTGGATGTGGGGGGAAGAGGAGTCGGGACGGTCTTGCCGTCACGAACGGCAAGTGCTGCGGCGTACAGAGTGCGAATCTCATGCGCCGTTGCGAGAATGGAGTAACCGTCCATCAGGATGTGGTCGGCGACGAGACAGACCGTTATGGCCTCGGGGCGACTGATGGTGGCACAAATATATGCGGGCCACTCGAGTGGGCCGACTTCGGCGTCGAAGAGTTCCTCCAGGTACCGCGCCAGCTGCTGCCCCTCGGTGAAGTCCCCCGCCGCACTGTGGTGGATACTCACGGCTCCGGCCGGTAGCGTCCTGCGTTGGAGACGACCGCCTGGCGTGGAGCGAGGGGGTAGGCTGAGATGGCTCCGCAGGGTTTCGTGGCGGTCTGTCCACCCGCAAAGCGCCGTAGCGAAGGCATTCGTATCAAGTTCGGCGGGCAGATCGAAGACGCAGCCCAGCCAGGACGGTGGCAGGGAGGCCTCATCGGCCGCCTCGAGTGCATATGCGATGTGTGCTTCCTGAACGTGAGACGCCCGACGCTTATCTTCCGCCCAAATGGCCTCGGACATGCAGGGGGCGCAAGCCCGCCAGACGGTGAGGCGGCCCGGGGACAGATCGAGGGATGACATGTCAGTGAGCATGAAATGGGGTACCTGTCTGCGAGGAATGGTAGAAGCTTCGGGGCAGGCGGCGGCGGGGCGCTTCGGGTTCCTCCCGCGTCACCCTGCGCTCCCCGGATCCGGCATCGACAAGTCATAGCCCAGGTGTTGCAGCTCCTTCCCGGCGATCCGCTCGAACTCCTCGATTTCCGCGGGCGTGAGGTCCTGTCGGTACCGTCCCCGACGCCCGGTATCCAGCGGTTTACCCGCGGCTTCCGCTGCGGGATGCCCCCAGGGTTTGTCGAACAGCGCGTGCTTGTGCTCCGCGTGGTGCAGGACTGCCTCGTCCCATGGCAAGCCGAGGTGTTCCAGCATCCGACCGACGGTCTGGCGGGGGTGGGTCACCAGATCTTCATACCTCACTTCCAGATAACGACCGTCAGGAGCAGTCTGGCGGGGCCGGGTGACGATCTCCAGCCAGCCGGTCGCGGCCTGCGCAATAGTCCGGTAGCCCCAACCTGGGACGGTCTTAAGGTGTGAGGCAGCCAGGTCGCGGCCGTCGCGGATTATGTGAATGAAATGAGCTTTAGGCCATATCGCCGCGTACATGCCGATGTCCTGGATTCTCCGCTGAAGCTTCAGGCCCCATCGTCCGGCTCCCGTCTGTTCACGTCGGAATTCGCCAATGGCGTCGATGAGCCGGCAGCGATCGTCGAGGGACGACAGATCGGTACCACGCTCCGCCATTAGGCTGGTCACCAGGCTCCGCACGTCGTCACGGTCGAGACCGAAACGCTCGCACTGCACGACAAAGTGCGCGCTGTCGAACCACTCAGGATCAACGGTGTCCTTCGTGGCACCTGCCAGCCGTGGATCGCGGCGGTCGATCATGTCGCATACCGCGAGAATGTGCGGGCCGAGGTCGACGGGATCGGTGAAATCGATCTCCGGGCCGACGACCAAACCGGGGTAGGAGTCGAGCACGACACTCAGCAGAGTGGTGCCGGAGCGGTTCTCGCCGCCGAGCAGGACAGGGTTAGAAGGCAGAACGAGAGGAGAAGAACCGAGACCGGACATGACTTTCCTGCGGGCATGTGGCGTTCGGTCAATGCTGTACCGGCAAAAATCAATTGCTGCTATTAACACAAATGTAATTGTCCAGTTTATTTCCAAACATGGATAGGTTTTTCGTCAAACGTACAGTCTATTGTTTCTTTGCCGACGCAGTTGTTCGATAGCGGCGACGGTTTGGTCGGGGAAGATCATTGAATTGTCGGACGGAGCGCCCTTTTTGCGACAATTTGTTCGCGGAGATGTCGCGTTCCTGATTCGCCCAAACATGGCCGCGCTTGGGCACACTCTTCACTGGCGGTTCGACAGTGCCGCTGCAGCTTACCAGTACGAGACCTGGGGGGCTGCCAGAACATTCCGCTTCACGCCAAACGCCGGCGCCTGAACAGCATTTGCGACGGGGCAGTCCAGGTTTCGGAGCATCCCGGGCGAGCAACACCTCAAATGTATATCGGAATTGTCCGATGTACGACGATCCAGGGAACATGCCTCATTGTCGGGTCGCCTGGCCGCGTTGCTTTTACAAGAGTTTCCCCTTTGGCACGCTTAGTGCTTCATGTTTGTGGATGTGGCCACAGGCGTGAAGCGGCCGATCTTCGATCAGGGCCCACCTGGCTGCGGTGCTAAACAAAACAATTCAAACCAGCTAACAGGCCGACGATTGTGCCTTTGAGGGGAGCAGATGATGTATGGTCGAATAGATCTGCGTATCCGTGCAATCGCCCTGAGCATGGTTGTGCTGCAGGCGTTTACAACCCCGGAAACGCTGGCCGCCGAGATCCCGCGAGGCAAACCCGAGATTGGATATTTTGTACTGAGCAACGGCATGGAGGTGGTCGTCATACCCGATCACCGGACGCCGACCGTCACGCAGATGGTCTGGTACAAGGCAGGGAACGCCGATGAGCCACCCGGCAAATCCGGCATCGCGCATTTCCTGGAGCATCTCATGTTCAAGGGCACGGAGAAGCACCCTGCCGGCGAGTTTGAAGCAAAGATCGCTGAGATCGGTGGGGAAGAGAACGCCTTCACGTCGTCCGACTACACTGCCTACTATCAGACGGTCACGTCGGAGGCGCTCGGCACGATGATGGAATTCGAAGCTGATCGGATGCGCCATCTCGAACTTACCGACGCGGTCATCGTGCCGGAGCGCGATGTCATTCTCCAGGAGCGGCGCTCGCGCGTCGAGAGGGACCCCGAGGAGCTTCTCGAGGAGGAGATGCGGGCGACCCTCTATCAGAACCATCCTTACCGCATCCCGGTCATCGGCTGGATGCACGAGATGAAAGAGCTCAATCGTTCTGACGCCATAGCGTTCTACAATCGCCACTATGCCCCGAACAACGCCATACTGGTCGTGGCAGGAGACGTGGACGTCGGGGAGGTGTGGTGGCTAGCGAACAAGACCTATGGGGCCGTACCGCGTGGCCCGGATTTGCCGCAGCGCGTAAGGCCCCAGGAGCCGGAGCAGAACACCAAACGAACCGTGGCGCTCACCGACGCGCGCGTGACCGTGCCGAGTGTGCGAAAAGCGTGGGTCACGCCGTCCTACAGTACGGCCGAGCCGAATGAAGCGGAAGCCCTCGAAATTCTTTCGGAAATTCTCGGTGGAGGATCGCGCAGCCGGATCCATCAGGAATTGGTCGTGAAACAGGGGATAGCCTCTCGGGCCGGCGCCTATTTCCATGGAAGATCGCTCGATCCGTCCAGCTTCACGATTTATGGCTCGCCGCGCGGCGCGGCGACAATCGAGGCGGTGGAACGCGCGCTCGACGCTGAAGTCCGGAAAATCATCGAGACCGGTGTTCCCGATTTCGAGCTGGAGGGGGCCAAAAACCGCTTGGTGCGTTCGATGGTCTTCGCACGCGACAGCCAGGCGGGAATGGCCAACATCTACGGGAAGGCGCTTGTGACCGGCAGCACTGCCTACGACTTGGAGGTATGGCCGTTGAGGGTCGGCGCGGTAACCGCGGCGGAGGTGCAGGCGGTTGCCAGGAAATACCTTAATTCTGACCGCTCGGTGGCAGGATACCTGCTGCCGCGGGAGCACGCGGTCTCAGGAGATAAAACCCCATGACATGGTACAACCGACTGCCGACCGGAGCCGCCAAGCCACTGCTGATCGTAATTGTATTGCTGGGTCTTGCAGCGACGTCGGCTAGGGCGGCCATGGCCATACAGGAAGTGGAGACATCGAGTGCGATCAAGGCTTGGCTGGTAGAAGACTATTCGGTACCGATCGTCACCATTCGGTTCGCGTTCCGGGGCGGCACCACGCAGGATCCCTCCGGCAAGGAAGGTCTTGCCCATCTCATGACCGCATTGCTCGATGAAGGGGCCGGCGACCTTGACAGCGAAGCCTTCCAGGAGCGGCTGGACGATACCGGCGCCGAGATGCGGTTCGAGGCCGGTCGTGATGCGGTCTACGGCTTCATGCGAGTGCTCGCCAATCAGAAGGATGATGCGTTCTATCTCCTCCGGCTGGCCATCGAGCAGCCGCGCTTCGATCAAGCGCCCATGGATCGCATCCGCGCCCAGATCGTTTCGGGCATCATCGCGGAAGCCAAGGATCCGGAGACGGCCGCGCAGGGCGCATGGAGGAAGGCGCTCTATGGCGATCATCCTTATTCCTGGCGGAACGAAGGGAGCGAGCAAACCCTTGCCACTGCCACGACCTTCGATCTCAAGGCGCTCCATAAGCGGCTCTTCGCGAGGGGCAAGCTTGCCATAGCCGTAGCAGGAGCGATCGACGCCGGTGCACTCAAGCACGATCTGGATCGGATATTCGGCGGGTTGCCTGCCGAGCCCTCCTTGGCGCCGGTTGCGGACACTGCCCCTAAGCTGGCGCAGGAAATTCGCATCCCGTATAATTTACCCCAGACTGGTCTGCGCCTGGTCTATCCGGGAGTTAGCCTCAAAGACCCGCAGTTCTTTGCAGCCTATCTGATGAATGACATTCTAGGCGGAGGCGCGTTCACGTCCAGGCTCTGGAACGAAGTACGCGAGAAGCGAGGGCTCGCTTACCACATTCGATCTGCCCTCGTGAACAATGACCATGCCTCGGCTCTCGTTATCGCCACGGGGACCCGCCCGGATCGGGCAGCAGAGACACTCGCCCTCATTCGCGCCGAGGTGAGGCGGATCGCGGAGGAGGGCGTCAGCGAGGAGGAGCTCGGAGCGGCGAAGAGAAAGGCGATTGCCGGTTACGCAATCCGCAATCTCAACTCGTTCCGCACCGTCGCCGACACTCTGGTCGATATCCAAATGAAAGATCTCGGCATCGATTATATCGAGCGGCGGAAACAGTTGATTGAGGCTGTGAACGCGGAGGACGTCCGGTCGGCCGCAAAACGGCTTCTCTCCCAAGACCCCGCCGTGATGATTGTCGGACCACCCCTTGAGGATAGGAAAGGGTAAAACGGGTCGGCGGCAGACGGGACCCATCTTCCCTACCGCCCTGAACCGGTTGTTGCAGGACAGGCGTTCTCTGGCTGATCCGGTGGCGGTCGATTATATCCACAGATGCGACAAACATCCCATTCGTCGACTTCCGCTCCTCTGCTGATTTTGATTGGAAACCGACCTCGCGGCAGCTTTGCGCGAACCTCCTCCATATCCCCACGAGCGAAGCTCGAGCGTTGGCACTCTGCTGACATCGTTGATGCGTTCACCCGTCAGGCGAAGATTTTGCCCGCCGCGATTCTAAAGTGGAGGTCAGGCGAAGCCTATCAGCACGCCGCCGACGGCTGAGACGACCACCACGATCCAGGGCGGGGACTTCCAGGACATGAGAAGGACAAAGCAAATCAGAGCGAGCGCCAACTCGTGCGGGCCAACGATCGCGCTGGTCCAAACGGGCTGGTAGAGCGCGGCTCCGAGGACGCCCACGACCGCCGCGTTGGCCCCGCGCATCAGCGCCTGCGCCGCAGGCCTCGTGCGAAATGCATCCCAGAACGGAATGGTGCCGATCAGCAGCAGAAAGCCGGGCAGGAAGATCGCGATAACCCCGATGCCGGCTCCGATCAGGCCGTTGGGCTCGGGGCCAAGCGCCGCACCGAGGTAGGCGGCAAAGGTGAACAGCGGCCCCGGCACCGCCTGTGCCGCGCCGTATCCGGCGAGGAACTGGTCGGCCATCACCCAACCGGGCTGCACGACCTCCGCCTGCAGGAGCGGCAGGACGACGTGCCCTCCGCCGAAGACAAGCGCGCCGGCGCGGTAGAAGGCGCCGAAGACTGCCAAGCCTTGCGACGAAGTTGTCGCGGCCGCAATCGGCAAGCCGAAGAGCATGCCGAAGAACAGGACGAGCGCGATCCAGCCGACGGAATGCGATACCGGAAAGCTGACATGCCCGGTGATTGCCTCACCCTTTCTCCGGCATAACAACAGCCCGGCGACACCGCCGACGACAATGGCCGCGAGCTGACCGACGGAGCCGGGAACGAGAACGACGATCAGCACGGCGGCGAGCGCGATGCTCGCGCGTTCCCTGTCCGGGCACAGCTTACTGGCCATGCCCCAAACCGCCTGCGCGACAATGGCGACGGCGACAACCTTCAGTCCGTGGATGACGCCGGAGCCGAGAGGCCCGCCGAAGGAGGCCGCCCCGAACGCGAAGAGGACGAGCAGGATCGCCGAAGGCAGCGTGAAGGCGGCCCAGGCTGCCGCTGCTCCCAGCGGGCCGCCGCGAAGGAGGCCGAGCGCGAATCCTGTCTGGCTGGAGGCGGGGCCGGGGAGAAATTGGCAGAGCGCCACGAGGTCCGCGTACCCCTTTTCGTCAATCCAGCGCCGCCGGACGACCAGTTCGTCACGAAAGTAGCCGAGGTGCGCGATCGGACCGCCAAAGGAGGTCAGTCCGAGCTTCAGAAAGGTCGCAAAGACCTCGCCGGCGCTGCCCCTCCGGTGATCCGTACGTTGGGCCGCCTTGGTAGCAGTGTCATTCATGGACCGTTCTTCTCTCGTGCTTCTCCGCTTCCATTGCGAGTGTCGCAGCGGGATTGGCAGCTAAGCCAAAGCCCTTCTTTATCCTTGAAATACAAAACTCTGAAGAAGGAGCAAGTGTATAGCTCATCAGCACGACGCGGCCCCACGGCGCTAGTACCGGGAGCGGTCGAGATAAGCGTCGAATGCGGCAGCGACAGATCTAAGCACAAAGCCATGCTCCTGCCGCACGCTGACGAAACCATTGTCAATATCTACGATCCCGTCCTCGACCAACGGAGTCAGACGCTCGGCTCGATCCAGAAGGGGGATCGGATCAAATCCGTGAGCTGCGCAGACTGCGGGCACGTCCACCTCTAAATTGCACATGAGCCGTTCGATGATATCGGCTCGCACGCGATCTTCGACGCTGAGTCGGTAGCCACGCGCTGTCGCCAAGTGGCCAGCTGCGATGCGTCGGCTATACGAACTCTGTGAGATCTCGTTCTGGACATATCCTTTGCCGAGACGACCAATGGCCGACGGGCCGAAGCCGATCAGGGTTTGGCATGTGTCGGCCGAGTAGCCCAAGGAATTGCGCCGCAGACGACCGGCCCTTTGCGCGAGCTCGTCATCCGGCAAGGCGAAATGGTCGAGCCCGATCTGGCGATACCCCGCGGCAATCAGCGTATCGGCAATGGCCGCTGCCTGTTCAGCGCGGGCAGCAACGTCGGGCAGTGCTGTCTCAGCGATCAGGCGCTGATTCTTTCTATAAGAAGGAACGTGCCCGTAACCGAATACCGCAAGCCGGTCGGGGCGCATGTCGACCGCTGTCGTTGCGCTCTGGACACAGGACTGCACTGTTTGATGCGGGAGACCGTACATGAGATCGAAATTGATGCGACTTACTTTATGCCGGCGCAAGTTTTCGACGGCAGCCGCCACTATTGCCTCACACTGGACCCGATTGATTTTCGTTTGAACAGTTAGATCGAAGCTCTGCACGCCGAGGCTCGCGCGGGTCACCTCGGCAACTTCCAAAGCTTCGGCCATTTCCGGCGTGAAAGTGCGAGGATCGATCTCGATAGCAACGGTAGCCGCTTTCTCAAAGGCGAAGCGGCGGCGCAGAATCTGCATTAGGGCGAGAAACTCAGCGGGCGGCATGATGGTTGGCGTTCCACCGCCGAAATGCACGTCGCTTACCGGTAGCGCCTGCGGCGCTTGCTCCGCAACCAAACGGATTTCCTCACTTAACACCGAAAGGTACTCGACAATCGAGGCCTGCCTACGAGTAATTCGCGTAGGGAATCCGCAATACCAGCACATTGACCGACAAAATGGAATGTGGAGATAGAGCGACACCGCCTCGTCAGCTGGCAGCCCCTTCAGCCATTCCTCGCAATCCTCCGCGGCGACCGCCGGGGAAAATTCCGACACTGTCGGATAGATCGTGTACCATGGCAGGCGCGCATCATAATGCTTTGTATGCAGGGAAGTTGGCGGCGCGATGGTTTGTTTCCAGTCGGACCGCGAGGATGTCCAGATCCCACGCGTCTTCTTCCGTTGGATCGAATGCGATTCCGCCGTCCGGATGCTTTCATCAAGGTCAGCCATTGGTTCCCGCCACTGAATGCCAGTCGTCAGTGCCTGTCGCGTCAATAAGGGTTTCAAAACTCATGCCGACTCCGGTGCGGCATCGGGAGAGGAAGATTTTCCGAGACTTATCAGGTGTAATCTTCGACTAAATAAAAACGACAAAACAAACTCGTGTCGCGCATTCGACAAACACGACAGTATCGTGCGCAATCGCCTTCATCTTGCGTGAATGGCGACTAGCCCCTCGACAGTGGGCTTACACAGCCGACGGGTGACGGCGCGGCGGAAAGCATAATTTCCGGTTCGCTCGGAACAATGTTGAGGAAGATCGCTCGAAGGGCTTGAAGACGGGCCCACTTGATAGATTACTCAATCGATGCTCCGCCATACTCTCGCATGCCGATTGAGGACGACGATCACCCATCGTTGGCACGCCACCCCTTCGTTTTCTCCTCTGAACAAAGCCTTGACGAAGACGTGGTCGGCCAACGGGAACCGGTCCGCTTCTTGCACGATGCCCCTGTGACAAAGCGGTTGCCAATCGGGACGTGGTTTAGAACGGATTGCTGGAGGAGCACGATGGCAACTGCTGAGACATTCTACGATGTCATTCGCCGCCAGGGAATCACCCGACGCAGCTTCACCAAGTTCTGCAGTCTGACGGCCGCGAGCCTTGGCTTCGGTCCGGGTGCGGCGACCGCCATGGCCGAGGCGCTTCAGACCAAGGAACGTGTGCCTGTCATCTGGATGCATGGGCTCGAATGCACCTGCTGTTCGGAGAGCTTCATCCGTTCGGCCCATCCTTTGGTAAAGGATGTCGTGCTGTCGATGATCTCGCTCGACTACGATGAAATGATTATGGCCGCTGCCGGCCATCAGGCCGAAGCCATTCTCGAGGAAACCAGGGCGAAATATAAGGGCAAGTACATCCTAGCCGTCGAGGGCAACCCGCCGCTCAACGAGGACGGCATGTACTGCATCACCGGTGGCCGGCCTTTCGTCGACAAGCTGAGGTGGATGGCAGAGGATGCGATGGCGGTCATCGCCTGGGGCTCCTGTGCCGCCTGGGGCTGCGTACAGGCGGCTAAGCCGAATCCGACCCGGGCAACGCCGGTTGACAAAGTGATCCACGGCAAGCCGATCATCAAAGTTCCGGGCTGCCCCCCGATTGCCGAGGTGATGACCGGCGTGGTCACCTTCATCATCACTTTCGACAAGCTGCCCGAGCTCGACCGTCAGGGGCGGCCGAAGATGTTCTATTCGCAGCGGATTCACGACAAGTGCTATCGCCGCCCGCACTTCGACGCCGGCCAGTTCGTCGAGCAGTGGGACGACGAGGGCGCGCGCAAGGGCTATTGTCTCTATAAGACGGGCTGCAAGGGCCCGACGACCTACAACGCCTGTTCCACAGTGCGTTGGAACAGCGGCGTTTCATTCCCGATCCAGTCGGGCCACGGTTGCATCGGCTGTTCCGAAGAAAGCTTCTGGGATCAGGGCAGCTTCTATGACCGGCTGACCAACTTTGAACAGTTCGGCATCGAGGCCGATGCCGACAAGATCGGCTTGACCGCGGCTGGCGTCGTCGGTGGCGCGATCGCCGCGCATGCCGCTGTGACCGTCATTAAGCGCGTAACCACGAAGCGCGGAAGGACCAAAGCATCGCACGGGCAGGAAACACCGCCATGACGATCGATACTCCGACAGGCTACACGCTGGACAATTCCGGCAAACGCATCGTCGTCGATCCCGTCACCCGCATCGAGGGCCATATGCGGATCGAGGTCAATGTCGATGAGAACAATGTCATTCGCAACGCCGTGTCAACCGGAACCATGTGGCGGGGCATCGAGGTGATCCTCAAGAATCGCGATCCGAGAGACGCCTGGGCCTTCACGGAGCGCATCTGTGGCGTCTGCACCGGCACGCATGCCTTGACCTCGGTGCGAGCAGTGGAAAACGCGCTCGGCATCACGATTCCCGAAAACGCCAATTCCATCCGCAACCTCATGCAGCTTGCCTTGCTGGTTCATGACCACGTCGTGCACTTCTATCACCTGCACGCGCTTGACTGGGTTGACGTGATCTCGTCGCTGTCGGCCGATCCGAGGGCGACCTCGGCGCTGGCACAGTCGGTATCCGACTGGCCGCTTTCCTCGCCCGGTTATTTCAAGGACGTCCAGGCACGGCTCAAGAAATTCATCGAGTCGGGCCAGCCCGGTCCGTTCAAGAATGGCTATTGGGGCAATGCCTCCTACAAGCTGCCGCCCGAGGCAAACCTGATGGTGTTGACGCACTATCTGGAGGCGCTCGATTTCCAGAAGGAGATCGTCAAGATCCACGCGATCTTCGGTGGGAAAAACCCGCATCCGAACTGGCTGGTCGGGGGCGTGCCATGTCCGATCAATATCGACGGAACCGGCGGTGTCGGCGCTATCAACATGGAACGGCTGAACATGGTCGGGTCCGTCATCGATCAGCTGATCGAGTTCAACGACAAAGTCTACATTCCCGACATCATGGCGATCGGGACCTTCTACAAGGACTGGCTCTATGGCGGCGGTCTCTCCGGCAAAAATGTGCTCGCCTATGGCGACGTGCCGGAGCATGCCAACGACTATTCGGAAGCGAACCTAAAGCTGCCGCGGGGCGCGATTATCAACGGCAAACTCGCGGAAGTGCATCCCGTCGACCATGCCGATCCCGAGCAGATCCAGGAATTCGTGACACACTCCTGGTACAGATATCCCGACGAGACCAAGGGCCTGCATCCCTGGGACGGCGTCACCGAGCCTCATTACGAGCTCGGGCCAAACGCCAAGGGCAGCAAGACCAATATTGAACAGCTCGACGAGAACGCGAAATATTCCTGGATCAAGGCGCCACGCTGGCGGGGTCATGCCATGGAGGTCGGGCCGCTGGCGCGTTGGGTCCTCGGCTACGCCCAGGACAAGGCCGAGTTCAAGGAGCCGGTCGATAAGGTCCTCAAGGATCTCGGCCTGCCGTTATCGGCGCTCTACTCGACGTTCGGCCGCACCGCCGCCCGCGCCCTTGAATCTACCTGGGCCGGCCACCAGATGCGCCACTTTCACAACAAGCTGATCGCCAGCATCAGAAGCGGCGATTCCTACACTGCCCATGTCGACAAGTGGAAGCCGGAGACGTGGCCCAGGGTGGTCAAGGGCGTCGGCTTTACGGAGGCGCCGCGCGGTGCGCTCGCGCACTGGATCAAGATCAAGGACGGGAGAATCGATAACTACCAGTGCGTCGTTCCCACGACGTGGAACGGCAGTCCACGTGATCCCGCTGGAGACATCGGCGCCTTCGAGGCGGCGCTTATGGATATGCCGATGTCCGACCCTGCTCAGCCACTTGAAATCCTGAGAACCATCCATTCCTTCGATCCCTGCCTGGCATGCTCGACCCATATCATGGGCCCGAACGGGCAGGAAAGGACGAGGGTTCAGATCCGGTAAGGAGGTTTGCTGATGGCTCTCCATGAAAAAAAGGAAGTCGGGCGCCTGAGCGTCCATGTTTACGATGCACCGGTGCGCATCTGGCATTGGGTCAATGCCTCCTCGATCATGATCCTCGCTCTGACCGGCTACCTCATCGCCTCGCCGCTGACGTCCGTGTCCGGGGAGGCGAGCGCCAACTATCTGATGGGCCGTATCCGCTTCATCCACTTCGCGGCGGCACAGATCCTCACAGTGCTCCTGATCCTGCGGGTCTATTGGGTCTTTGTGGGTGGCGTGCATGCCCGGCAAATCTTCTACATACCCATCTGGAGCGACCGCTTCTGGAAGGAGTGGTCGCATGAAGTTCGCTGGTACATGTTCATGGCACCCCAGCCAAGGAAGTATCTAGGCCACAATCCGTTGGCGCGGTTCACCATGTTCCTCATGTTCACCATGCCGCTGTTCTTCATGGTGATCACCGGCTTTGCGCTCTACAGCGACGGTGCGGGCCGAGACAGTTGGGAATATATGCTTTTTGGCTGGGTATTCTCGATCTGGCCGAATAGTCAGGATATCCACACCAACCATCATCTCGGAATGTGGGTCATTCTCATTTTTGCGATCGTCCACATTTATGTAGCGGTCCGCGAGGACATCATGAGTTCGCAAAGCATCATCTCGTCGATGATCTCGGGCGAGCGGCTGTCCAAGGACATGGAGGACTAGACGGTTGCTCCATCATCAAACCCCCATTCGCGCCGCGCCCCGCATTCTCGTGCTCGGAATCGGCAATATTCTCTGGGCCGACGAAGGATTTGGCGTGCGTGCGGTCGAAGCCTTCCACAGGGCCTATGAAGTGCCTGCCAACGTCACCGTCCTCGACGGCGGCACGCAGGGCCTCTACCTGGTGCAGTTCGTCAACGAGCACGACCGGCTCATCGTCTTCGACGCGATCGACTACGGCCTCGCACCGGGGACGATGAAGGTGGTCGAGGACGATGAAGTGCCGAAGTTCACCAGTGCCAAGAAAATGAGTCTGCACCAGACCGGCTTCCAGGAAGTGCTGAGCGCGGCAGATCTCATGGGACAATACCCCGAGCGCCTGACCCTGATCGGTTGCCAGCCGCTTGATCTTGAAAACTGGGGCGGTTCGTTGACAGCTCCGGTCAAGGCCGTCATTCCGGCGGCCGTCGACACCGCCTTCCGGACACTGCGGGACTGGGGCGTCGCCGTTGCCGCGAGGCCTGAAGGGGCAGTGGTTCCGCCGCTTCTCGAAAACGATATCGACATGGAAAACTATGAGCGCCGTGCCGAACGGGTGGCGTCGAACTGGTGAGAAGAGTCCTAAAAACCTCTTCCATGGCTATGCACATGGCGCCAAGCTGCCGGAAAGGACGCGTGGGCGATATGGCAGGCTCCACTGCCGCCATAATTTATCCTGCGTCCCCTCGGCATCGAGCTGGGTTTATCGGGTTCCCCAACGGCAGGTCGCCGCCGCAGACGGCCATCGCCTGTGCGGACGCGGTTCTGCTCGCCTGCGCATCTCACAAGCTGGCGCTATTGGGCTTCGTACGGCAGCGCTGTTCCCGCGCCTGCGGATTCTGCAGCATCGGAAAGGTAGAGGAGGAGCACCATGTGCATAGCGATTCCCATGCGGATCGTCACTGCCAATGAGTTCGTCGCGCAGTGCGAGCGTCATGGCGCAATAGCTACAATCTCCCTCTTGCTTGTCGGCCCACAGCCGACCGGAACCCACCTCCTCACTCATCTCGGCTCCGCCATTCGCGTGCTCGACGCCGATGAGGCCCGCGCGATCGACGACGCGCTCGCCGGCCTCGTTGAAGCCAGCGAAGGCCGGGCCTTCGAACCGCTCTTTGCCGATCTTATTTCCCGCGAGCCCGAATTGCCGCCGCATCTTCGCACCGAGTGAAAGCAACATGTCCAGACTGCCGATGGTGGTTTTCCCCTTCCAGATCACCGCAGCTCGATTTCTTCAGTTTGGCACGGCGCTTGCAAACTACCCCGGAACGTTCGGAGTGCTGATTTGTGGAGGAGACGATGCCATCTATCTTGGTCCGCCCCGCGAGGGAGCGGGCGCTATCCGTCATCGATGAGACGAATATCGATGCGTGTGTCGTACGATCGAAGGGCGAACCCGACAACCCCGCGCTGGTCTTCACCGGTACTCCCGCGCAGCGGCTAGAGGTCGAAGGAGTCGCGGTCGTTCGTCCCCATCTACCGCAGGTCTTTTGCGGCCAGCGCGGTGCTGTGGTCTGCCGAACGGCCAATGGCAAGCTCAAGGGCCGCTTGAACGTGGTTGAGCCGAGCTTGGCCGCTATCGGACGTGAGCGAACGGCAGGCGTGGTCGGCAAGGCCAGCGACCGGTCGGTGAACGTCGAGAAATTCGGCGCCCGGTTTTCTTCCGTCGTGTCAATCAAGGTGCGCACCGGCGGGCCGAACCTCGCGATCACCCGTGCCGCCAAGGCGATCGTGCGATGAAGCCTGGTTTCTGGGCCGCCCCAAAGGGTGAGGCAAGCGTGATCACCTTTGACGCCGAACCTCTCCACGCTCGCAGGCTCAATTTGCTCTCGACCAATAGGGCAGATGAGCTGATCCGCCGATGTTGGAGGACGGCGCTGCTCCTGCCGGCGCTCGCGGATGCGCTGGCGGTTTATAAGTCCGACCGGCCGAGCCGGATGTTCGACATCACCGACTATCCAGAGGACGACAGAGAGCTGATCACCCAGATCCTCGGCGAGGGCGAGGTTGCCGGTGTCGCTGTGCTGGAGAACGGCATCATCGCCCAGGTGCAGGAGGCTGTCATGGCCGGCGTCTGGCGGATCCGCTTCACCGTCGGTGACGGTCGGATCGTTGCCGACTATATCGAGGTGGGCAGCATTCCCGCTGCTGTCAGGCTGGCCTGTTCCCGACTACCGGCATCGATCAGCCACGGCGCTGCGCCGGCTGGCGCCATGAATGTCATGCCCTTGCTCACCGAAATCGGTGATCGGATCACCCGCCATCGCGACAGCGACCCAGCTCATGTCATCACCTTCTCGCTCTTCCCTATGAGTCCGCAAGACATGACCTTCCTGCAAGATTCACTAGGGGTTGGGCCGGTGCGGCTCACCTCTCGCGGATATAGAACTTGCCGAATTGTCGCGACCGGGGCTCGCAAGGTCTGGTCGGTGCAGTTCTATGACGTCATGGACACGATCATTCTCGATACGCTGGAGATCTGCGACATACCCTCGATCGCCATTGCCGCCGAGGAGGATTTCCAGGACTCAAGGATGCGGCTTCGGGAGATGGAGGAGGCCCACTTCAAATGAGCGGCTCCTCAGACAAGTGCGAGGCCGTATCCGGCACGGCGCTGGCGCTCGGCGAACGGGTTGTGGCCTGCTATCGACACATTCACGAAACCGCCATGACTGACGTGCCGATCTGCAATCCGGCGCTTAAGGTCGCGGCTACAGGCTTCCGGACCTATCGCGGCCGCGCCTTCGGCATTGTGACCACACCTTGGTTCATGAATCTGGTGGGCGTCGATCTGCCTGAAGGGACACCTGTCGCGCCTGCCGCCATTGGCACCATCGTTCGAATCGGCCTTCCTGCCGGGAGAGGCGAATTCATTGCCGGCGAGCTCCACGGGATCGGCCGGGTCGATTCCTGCGCGCTGCTCTCGCCGGTCTTCGAATTCGCCACGATGGAAGCGGCAATCGAAACGGCGGAGGAGGCCGCCCGTGCCCTCTTAGGTCCCGCTACGCCCGAGCCTGCGCGGGCACCAGCCGCGGTCTTCAACCGGCGGGAACTGTTGCGCGGGCGGTTCCTCAGGTGCGAGGAGGTGTCGAAATGACGTTTCTTCGCCGGCAGGGCACGATCAGTATTGCGGTGACGGTGTCAGGCGGAGTTGCATCTTCCGTCGCAGTGAAGACGAACCGGCCGCAAGGCCTAACCCGCATCTTCGTCGGCCGCCGGGCAGAGGAGGCGCCCACACTCGCACGGCAGCTGTTTTCGCTATGCGGCTTCTCGCAATCGGTCGCCTCAAGGCTCGCTGTCCTGAATGCGGCAGATCTGCCCATGGGTGAAGGGGAGCGCGTCGCGGCCGCCGCAGGTCTGCACGCCGAACGGATCTTCGAAACTCTGCGGGCGCTGATTCTCCATTGGCTGTCTCCATTGCCGAGCGAGCTTGCGAGGGTCGCCGGCAGATGTCTGCGACAGGCACAGGCTGCCTCACAGGAGATAATTGCGCAGGCGAGTAGCGGCAAGACGAACCCCCAACATCTCGCTTTGGCGGTCGCTCGCCTCTGCTCAGTGGCCAGGGCGATCGGAGTTTCCGACCCGGGCGACATGCCCTTGCCGGGCTCGGCCTGTGCAGCAATGCTGCAGGACATAGTCGACGATCGAGTTTTTGCTGACCGGCGGCTTGATGCGCTGACCGTCGAAGATGACCCGGAGGTCATCGCCCGCCTCCGTGATGAACCCGATTACACCAACCTGCCGGATCTTCCCGGCCGGGTTGTCGAGACGGGGGCCTACGCCCGCCGCCCCGCATGGGGAGCTGCCGCGGGCTCCCATCTCGTGCAGCGCTTCCTGGCCCGGATCAGCGATGTCAGCTACTGCCTCGGGCAATTGAAAACTCTCGCCGGCGCAGGCGAAGCTGACTGGGCAACTCTCGCCTGCGGCGCACCGACGCCGGGCGCGGGCGGCTATGGAGCCGTGGAATGTGCACGCGGCCGGCTTTATCATCAGGCAGAGATAGCCGACAACGGCAGGCTCTCGGCCTATCGAATCCTTGCCCCGACCGCATGGAACTTTCATCCGGCCGGCCCTTTCGTCGAAACACTTCTGTGGTCGCGGATCGGCTCAGACGATTGCGCCCCCCGCTCCGTCTCCCGGCTCGCCGTTCTGTTCGACCCTTGCGTCGCTTTCGATGTCGGCCTCCATGAGGCCGACGATGCATGAGATGTCGCTGATGGAAAGCGTGATTGAGATTGTGTGCGAGACCGCGCGGCTGAATGGCGCAAGACAGGTCCAGTCAATCCGTCTCGATGTCGGCGTGCTGAGCCACGTCGATCCTGACGCGTTGCTCTTCTGTTACGAAGCGGTGCGGCACGGCACGCTCGCTGGACGGGCGAAGCTCGAGATCAATCGCATCGCCGGCGAGGGCTGGTGCCTCGATTGCGGCAAGAAAGTAGCTTTGCAGAAGCGATTCGGTCCCTGCCCCGGCTGCGGGCGGCATCGAATCCAGATAACCGCAGGCGACGAAATGAAGATCAGGGACATGGAGGTGATTTGATGTGCACGGTATGCGGTTGTGGAGCCTCACCCGTCGAAAGCTGCAATCACGAGGCGGGCAGCCATGGCCATAGCAAGGGCGAAGGGCTCGACCGTGACCATCATCACCATCACGGCCATGACCGTCATGCTCACGATCATCTCCACCGCGATGGCGCCCGTAATCACCGCAGCGACGGCCTGGGCGGCGTGCATGTTCCCGGCATGAGCCAGGAACGGATCATCCAGGTCGAGAGGGAGATACTCTCCAAGAACGACGCTTATGCGGCCGAAAATCGGAGGTTTTTCGTAAACCAGGGGATTTTCGCGCTCAACTTTGTCTCCAGCCCGGGCTCGGGCAAGACCAGCCTGCTTGTGCAGGCGATCGGCGAGCTTAAGGATCGTATGACGATCAATGTCATCGAGGGCGATCAGCAGACTTCGAATGACGCGGCTCGCATTCGCGAGGCAGGCGCACGCGCGATCCAGATCAACACCGGCAAGGGCTGCCATCTCGACGCCCATATGGTCGGTCATGCGGTCGAGGACCTTGCGCCTGAGCCGGGCTCTGCGCTCTTCATCGAGAATGTTGGCAATCTTGTCTGTCCCGCCGCTTTCGATCTCGGCGAGGCTTACAAGATCGTGGTGCTCTCGGTCACCGAGGGCGAGGACAAGCCGCTCAAATATCCCGACATGTTCGCCGCCGCCGACCTGATGATCCTCAACAAGGCGGACCTGCTGCCCTATCTGGATTTCAACATCGAGCTTTGCATCACCAACGCGCTCTGCGTGAATCCGCGGCTGCACAGCCTGATTGTCTCCGCGCGCTCGGGCGAGGGGATGGAAGCCTTCTATGGCTGGCTCGAAGCGTCCGCTGCGCGCTCGAGGGTGGTGTGAACAATGGCGCGGGTGCACGCACAACCGGCCGAACGCCAGGTCCGCCGGCGGATTAGGCTGCGGGTGCGCGGCACTGTGCAAGGCGTCGGCTTTCGGCCTTTCATCTACAGGCTCGCGCGCAAGATGCGGCTCTCCGGATACGTCCTTAATGACAGTGCGGGCGTGCTGATCGAGATCGAGGGCCTGGGCGCAGACGACTTCTCCAGGGAGATCCGAACTCAGGCGCCGCCCCTTGCCCGTATCGACGCCGTCGATGTACTGGAACTGGCGCCTGTCGGCGACAAACGATTCGAAATTCTCGACAGCCTCTGCGGCAGGAGTGCGGCTCGTATCGGCGCCGACGCCGCGACTTGCGAGGAATGCCGGCGGGAGCTCAAGGATCCGGGAAGCCGGTTTTTTGGCTATCCCTTCGTCAACTGTACCCAGTGCGGCCCGCGCTTCACTATCACCGGCTCGCTTCCCTATGATCGCGCCCAGACCTCGATGGCCTCGTTTTCGATGTGCGGTGCCTGCGCGGCTGAATATGACGACCCGGAGAACCGGCGGTTCCATGCCGAGCCCATTGCCTGTCCGGATTGCGGTCCGAGGCTCAGCCATCCGGTCGCCGAGTTGGCGGCGCGGCTAGAAGGCGGCGCGATCATCGCACTTAAGGGGGTCGGCGGGTTCCACCTGCACTGCGATGCCCGCAACGACGTGGCGATCGATCTCCTTAGGATGCGCAAGGGTCGGGACCAGAAGCCTTTCGCCGTCATGGTGCGGGATATCCCGGCGGCACGGCAACTCGCGCAGCTGACCGACGCCGAAGAGGAATTGCTGACCTCCGCCGCGAGCCCGATCGTTCTGGTCGAGGCCGTTGCCGGCGAACTCTCCAATCTCATTGCTCCCGGGCTCCGCCGGATAGGTCTCATTCTGGCCTACGCACCCACGCACTTCCTCCTGTTCGATGAGCTCGATCGTTTATCGCCGTTCTGTCCCCCTGCGCTGGTTGCGACCAGTGCCAATCCCGGTGGTGAGCCGCTCGTCGCAGACAATATGGATGTTGAGCTCCGCCTATCCGCGGTCGCCGATCTTATCGTCACCCATGATCGCGATATCATCATGCGTGCCGACGACTCAGTTATGCAGGTGATCGACGGCGCTCCCGCCTTCATCCGCCGCGCCCGCGGTTTTGTGCCAGAGCCCATCGACCTCGGCGAGGACGGACCTTCCGTGATTGCCACCGGTGCAGACCTCAAGAACACCCTATGCGTCACAAGGGGGGACGAGGCCTTCCTGTCGCAACATGTGGGCGGCCTCGACAATAGGGAGGCGATACGCTTCCAGCTTGAGGCGGCTGCCCATCTCTGTTCGATCCTTGATGTGAAGTTGGAATTCGCGGCCTGCGACCTGCATCCAGATTTCCGCTCGGTGCGGATGGCGGAGAGCTTCGGTCTGCCGGTCGTGCGAGTCCAGCACCATCTCGCTCATATCGCCGCCGTCGTTGCGGAGCATCGGCTTGCCGGGTCGGTTCTAGGGCTCGCGCTTGACGGCTACGGCTTTGGCATCGACGGCAGCAGTTGGGGCGGCGAGATGCTTGCAGTCGAGCGACATGACTGGCGGCGCTTGGGATCCCTCATGCCGCTGCCGCTGCCGGGTGGCGACCGCGCGGCGCGTGAACCCTGGCGCATGGGGGTCGCGGCGCTTCAGGCCGCGGGCCGTATCGACCTGGCGCTGGCGCTCGCGCCGGCTCATTCCTGCATGGCGCAATTGACGGCGATGTTCAGCCACCGCATGCGGTCCCCGGTTACGAGCAGCCTCGGCAGGCTCTTCGATGCTGCCGCGGCGATATCGGGCACTCGCCTTGTTCAGACCTATGAGGGGCAGGCGGCGATGGAATTCGAGGCGCTGGTTCGGGCGCCGCGCTGCCTTCCTGGTGGGTATGCCATAAAGAACGGGGTGCTCGACTTTCGGCCGCTTATTCTGCGTCTGACTGAGACAGGCAACGGCGCCGCCGATGCCGCCGACCTCTTCCATGGTACGCTGATTGCCGGCCTTGCAGATTGGGCGGCCAAGGGTGCGGCAAGCCTCGGCACGCGGCAGGTTGCGCTCAGCGGTGGATGTATGACGAACCGCGTCCTTGCGGCGGGTCTAGCGCAGGCGCTGCGGCAGCGCGGCCTTCACCCATATCTACCACGTCTGACGCCGGCCAATGACGGGGGAGTTGCGCTTGGGCAAGCGGCCCATGCGCGCCAAGTCATCATGAACAAGCGTGCGTCGGCGCTGGAGAGCCCGACATGTGCCTAGCCATACCGGTCCAGGTCACCGAAGTCCTGTCCGGCGAGATGGCGAAAGTCACGCTTGACGGCGTCTTGAAGGTCATCTCGACGGCCCTAATAGACGATGTCCGGCCGGGCGACTACGTCATCCTCCATGTCGGCTATGCGCTGACGAAGATTAAACCTGAGGAGGCGCAACGGACGCTCACGCTGATCCAAGAGGCTTCGATCGGTGACGCGTCATGAAATATATCGACGAATATCGAGACGGAAGGCTCGCCAAGCTTATTGCGGATCGGATAGCGGCTCTTGCCGATGCGGCCCGCTCCTATTGCCTCATGGAGTTCTGCGGCGGGCACACTCACGCGATCTCCCGTTACGGGCTTGACGATTTGCTACCTGCCAATGTCCGGATGATCCACGGCCCGGGCTGTCCGGTCTGCGTGCTGCCGATCGGCCGCATCGACGCGGCGATCGCGCTTGCGACCCGTCCCGAGATTACGCTGTGCACTTACGGCGACCTGATGCGAGTCCCGGGCACAAATCGTTCGAGCCTGCTTGAGGCCAAGGCGGCCGGCGCCGATATCCGCATAGTCTATTCGACGCTCGACGCGCTGAGGATCGCCAAGACGGAGCCCGAGCGCGAGGTGGTGTTCTTCGCGATTGGCTTCGAGACCACGACGCCGCCAACCGCGCTTGCACTCAAGACGGCTATCGCCAAGGGCCTCGGCAATTTCTCGGTCTTCTGCAACCATGTAGTGACACCGGCGGCCATGCACCACATTGTCGAAAGCCCGCCTGTCCGCAAGCTCGGCACGATCAAAATCGATGGGTTCATCGGCCCAGCTCATGTCAGCGCCGTGATCGGCACAAAGCCCTACGAATTGTTCGCCGAGAAATTTTGCAAGCCGGTCGTAGTGGCAGGCTTCGAGCCACTCGATGTCATCCAGGCAATCCTGATGCTGGTGCGGCAGATCAACGACGGGAGGCATGTGGTCGAAAACCAGTACATCCGCGCGGTGACCAGACTCGGCAACGAGAAGGCGCAGGCGGAGGTGGCGAATTTTTTCGAGCTGCGCGAGAGCTTCGAATGGAGAGGTCTTGGCGAACTGCCTTTGAGCGGGCTGCAGCTGCGTCCGCAATATGCGGCCTACGATGCCGAGAAGCGTTTTTCGATGGTGACATCCAGGGCCAAGGACAATCCCGCCTGTGAATGCGGCGCCATTCTGCGCGGAGCCAAGCAACCTGCCGAATGCAAGCTGTTTGGCGCGGTCTGTACGCCCGATACGCCGATGGGGTCCTGCATGGTGTCTTCGGAAGGTGCCTGCGCCGCACACTGGACCTATGGCCGCTTGCGCGAGAAGGCAGGGCAGGTGAACGCCCGGAGGGTGATCACATGAACATGATGACCGACGGCTACAATCGAAAGCTCGATCTTGCGGAAGGCCGGGTCGATCTATCGCATGGCGCCGGCGGACGTGCCATGAGACAACTCATCGGGGGTATCTTCCACGAGGCCTTCGACAACGAATGGCTGCGTGCCGGGAATGACCAGTCAGCCTTCGCCGTTTCGGACGGCCGCATGGTGATGAGCACCGACGGCTATGTCGTCTCGCCGCTGTTTTTTCCCGGCGGGAATATCGGCTCACTCGCCGTGCACGGCACGATCAACGACATCGCCATGGCCGCTGCTCGGCCGCTATATCTCTCAGCGAGCTTTATCATCGAGGAGGGCTTTCCGCTCGCCGATCTCAAACGCATCGCCGACAGCATGGGCGTGGCTTCGCGCGAGGCCGGTGTGCCGATTATCACCGGCGATACCAAGGTGGTCGAGCGAGGTAAAGCCGACGGTGTCTTCATCTCGACGGCTGGTGTCGGCAGGGTCCTGGACGGGCTCGATCTGCGCGCCGATGCCGCCCGGCCGCGCGATGCGGTTATCCTCTCCGGCTCGATTGGTGATCATGGCGTCGCCGTGTTGTCGAACCGCGAGAACTTAGAATTCGATGCGGCGATCGTCTCCGATAGCGCTCCCCTGCACACGCTAGTGGCCATGATGGTAGAAGCCGGTGGGAGGCACATCCGGCTGATGCGCGATCCCACGCGAGGCGGCCTCGCCGCCACTCTCAACGAGGTCGCGAGCCAGTCGAAGGTCGGCTTCCATATCGATGAGGAAGCGATCCCGATCAAGCCGCAGGTGGCTGCGGTTTGCGAGTTTCTGGGGCTCGATCCGCTCAATGTCGCCAATGAGGGCAAGCTTGTCGCTGTCGCCGCACCGGAAGGCGCCGAAGCAATTCTGGATGCGATGCGTGCACATCCCCTCGGGCGCGAGGCGGCCCTCATCGGACATGTCGTCGCTGACGACGACTGCTTCGTGCAGATGTCGACCTCCTTCGGCGGCCGCCGGATCGTCGACTGGCTTACGGGCGAGCAATTGCCGAGAATCTGCTGAGAGCAGATAACATCAGCTTCAATTCTCTGTTCCACCGGCTGCATGTCGACTTGCGAGATGCTCTGTCATCCGCGCGTCGAGCACAGCGAGCACTTTGCGGCCAGAGCCCTTGAAGCGCATCAGCGTAATGCATCCGTAACGCAAATGCCTGTTATCCAAACAATCAATTTTCCCGATCCATCGAGCGCCATTAGAAAGTGCTGAAACTAACGAAAATCAAGTCCAGCAGACTTACCTGCCGGCATTTTCGCTCGGCCGATTGACAACAGCAGGTGACGCGCAGCGAAGGCACGATCGCCCGTGCGAGGCAACCGGGAAGCTATCGGCATTGCCCGCTCAGACGGGGTATTTGAGTACGCCGTATCGGCGGGAAGGAACGCGAAGAGGGGATATGTGCGGGATTGTGGGTATCGTCGGGCAGCAGCCGGTCTCGGAGCGGTTGGTCGATGCGTTGAAGCGCCTGGAATATCGCGGCTACGATTCGGCCGGGGTTGCGACCATCGATGGCGGAGCGCTCGATCGCCGGCGCGCCGAGGGAAAGATTTTCAATCTCGAGGCAAGGTTGAGAGAACAGCCTCTGGCCGGCGCAATCGGCATAGGCCATACGCGCTGGGCGACCCACGGGGCGCCGACCGAGCGCAATGCCCATCCGCATTTCACCGACGGCGTCGCTGTCGTGCACAACGGCATCATCGAGAATTTTGCCGAGCTGAAGGACGAGTTGTCCGAAGCGGGTGCCGAATTCCAGACCGAGACCGACACGGAAGTCGTCGCGCAGTTGCTGGCAAGATTTCGCCGTGACGGCTTTGGGCGGCGCGAGGCGATGTTTGCGACGCTGAGGCGGTTGAAGGGCGCCTATGCACTTGCCGTTCTTTTCCAGGACGATCCGTTGACGATCATGGCGGCCCGTAATGGCCCGCCGCTGGCGATTGGTCACGGCGAGGGCGAAATGTTCCTTGGATCCGACGCCATCGCACTCGGGCCCTTCACCAATGAAATCACCTATCTTATCGATGGCGATTGGGCGATCATCGACAAGACCGGTGCCCAGATCTTTGATATCGACGGCAATGTAGCCGCCCGGCCGCGGGAGGTCTGCTTAAACGTCGCCTTTCCGGTCGACAAGGGCAACCATCGCCATTTCATGGAGAAGGAAATCTACGAGCAGCCGGAGGTCATCTCCCACGCGCTCAGCCATTATATCAACTTCATTGACCATCGGGTGCTGCCGGTTTCGGACGCGATCGACTTCGCCAAGGTGCCGAGCCTGGCGATCTCCGCCTGCGGCACCGCGTATCTGGCAGGGCTAATCGGCAAATATTGGTTCGAGCGCTATGCACGACTGCCGGTCGAAATCGATGTCGCTTCGGAGTTCCGCTACCGCGAAATTCCGCTTTCGCCGCAGTCGGCCGCTCTCTTCATCTCGCAATCGGGCGAGACAGCCGACACGCTTGCTTCCCTGCGCTACTGCAAGGAACACGGCCTGAAGATCGGCGCGGTCGTCAATACGCGCGAATCGACGATCGCGCGCGAGTCCGACGCCGTCTTCCCGATTCTCGCGGGGCCGGAGATCGGCGTGGCGTCGACCAAGGCCTTCACCTGCCAGCTTGCGGTCCTGGCCGCGCTCGCCGTCGCTGCCGGCAGGGCGCGCGGCACTGTCAGCGAGCAGGAGGAGCAGGCGCTGGTGAGGAGCCTTGCCGAGATGCCGCGCCTCATGGGGCAGGTGCTCAACAGCATCCAGCCGAAGATCGAGTTCCTGTCGCGCGAATTGTCGAAGTGCCGCGATGTGCTTTATCTCGGTCGCGGCACAAGCTTCCCGCTCGCGATGGAAGGTGCCCTGAAGCTCAAGGAAATTTCCTATATCCACGCGGAAGGCTATGCTGCCGGCGAGCTGAAACATGGTCCGATCGCTCTGATCGACGAAAACATGCCGGTGATCGTGATCGCGCCGCATGACCGCTTTTTCGACAAGACCGTTTCCAACATGC
Source organism: Sinorhizobium sp. NG07B (assembly GCF_002532005.1). Classification (NCBI taxonomy): domain Bacteria; kingdom Pseudomonadati; phylum Pseudomonadota; class Alphaproteobacteria; order Hyphomicrobiales; family Rhizobiaceae; genus Sinorhizobium; species Sinorhizobium sp. NG07B. The sequence goes on from NZ_NWTD01000014.1 coordinate 49,515, forward strand.
AGGAAGTGGCGGCGCGTGGCGGACGGATCATTCTGATTACCGACGGGAAGGGCGCTGCCGCTTCGAAGCTCGACACGATGCATACGATCGTACTTCCAAACGTCGACGAAATCATCGCGCCGATGATCTTCTCGCTGCCGGTCCAACTGCTCGCCTATCACACGGCGGTCTTCATGGGCACCGACGTCGATCAGCCGCGCAACCTCGCAAAGTCGGTCACCGTCGAATGATGATCCGCCGGAGACGCGAGGGGTTGCGAATTCGTAGTTTCCTAGCGCCAGAAACGATGACGTCCCTGGTCGTTCCGATGTATCCCGACTTTTGGCCGGTCACCTCCTCCATAACAGCGCTCCTTTGGGCGTATAATTGAATCACGCAGGGACGATGTCTGCCTCTGTTCAAATCTCCGTCACGCGGATTGCAATTTTCACGTCGGACGGCCGCGCCTCAGCCGCCCGCTCGAAAAACAGAATTGGTGAGAGGGGCGCAGAGGTGGAACAGAACTCGCAGGTCAGCCCAACCAGACCCGGTATCAAGCCGCATTGTGATGAACGGAGGCGCTGGAGGTAGGGCGAGCAGGCGCGATAGTTGACAATCACGCCGCTTTGTTTAGCCTGAAACAGCGGGGGCGAGACATCAGCTTGCCTTGCTGGTCAAGACTAGACAGCGGGTTGCCTACAAACGGCGCTCGTCCGGTTCAAAGACTGCGGAGTGGCGCATTCAGATGCGTCGTCTTGTGCGAGGATTCTCCTCCCGACTGAGGGGCGGCCCTTCAAAGGTTCGCTGCACGTCCGCTTCAGAATGAAGCAAAGGACGTGGACTCATGAGAAACAGTCGCAAGCTAAGAATGCTCAGGAACAAAGCCGCGCAACGCCAGCGAGGGCGTTGCCACTACTGCTTGGAACCCATGTGGGACGAAGACCAAACCGCCTTCGGCAAGCGCTTCTCGCTGTCATTGAGGGAAACGCTGCGATACCGCTGCACCGCGGAGCATCTCCTCGAAAGAGGCAAGGGCGGGGCCGATGACGAGCGCAACATCGTCGCCGCTTGTCATCACTGCAACAGGACTCGCCATCGCGCGAAACGGCCGAAAGACCCGGTATCCTACGCGAAGTATGTCCAGTCCCGAATCGGAAAAGGGCGATGGCATCCTGACAGGCTGGATCGTCAGCCCGACCCTTGATGCGGTCACGACCCATTCCCTTACCTGAGGGCCGTCCGAACGGACGATGATCGCGGGCGGATTTCGCTCGAAAGCGGAAGCCACAGGCCGTCGCGTGAAGAGCACTCAATATGATCGCCACACTGGTTGTGCCCACGGGGGGTGGAAGGGGGGCCGAATGCCAAGCGCATCCGCATTGCGCGACACTTGGCGAATGCTCTCGCGGACGCGAAAAGTCGTTGTTTCCGGCGAGGTAACCGATGCCATGGGCGCGGAGCCACTGGGATTCCTCCTTATCAGGCAGACGGCCGCATGATGGCATTGGTGGTCAGCCGTGGTCGGCCTGTACCCAAGGCGCCAGGCTTACGAATGACGAGAAAGCTGCTCTTTCGAACTCGTCCGGCCGTATTCGATCAGCGGCGACAGGGCTTTCAATATGACCCGCGTCTCAGCCATAGCTAAAGCAGAAGCCTATTTCGGTTCCGGTAACTTCCGCAGCGATCTCGCGCCACGGGTTGATATGCCTACCCGCGAGCCGAGATGCCGCCTGGACTTCAAAACCTCGGCGAGGAGGTGCCCACATGAGCCTTGTAACAAGCGGGCTCCCATGAGGGAAATGGTACGATTCTGTGCGTTTGCCGGCGTCCTTTTCTGCGCCGCTTTACCTGCCGCCGGATTGTCTCCTTGCGTGGACGTGGCTCTTGTGTTGGCCGTCGACGCCTCGGAAAGCATCGACGACGCGGAATCCTGCAACTTGCGCGCCGGGTGCAACAGCTGTCTCGGACAGAGTTCAACGACACCTCATGCGATGTCTTGCCGGTCGGAGCTGCGGGTCTACTCGCGTACCTCCCGTCTCTTGCCAAAGCCGGCTGCACGCGCGAGCGCGGAGCGTTGTCGAGCATAGTTTGGAGCAACCATCGGGTAGTCAGCCGGAAGGTTCCACCTTGCACGATATTCCTCAGGTGTAAGCCCGTACTTTGCCATCAGGTGCCGCCTCAGCGATTTGAACTTTTGGCCATCCTCGAGGCAAATGATGAATTCGGATGTCACCGACTTCTTGATCGGAATGGCGGGGCGACGTTCTTCAACGGCAACGTCGGCCTTGTCTGACTGAGATGTGCTGCTCAGCGAGGAATACGTCTGCTCGATAAGATCAGGCAGATCTGCGGCTGGAACAACATTGCGGCTCAGATAAGCGGCCACAATTCGGCTCGTCAGCTCGAGCCTCCGTTCCTCATTGCCCGAACTCCATTCGCTCAACGGTCTTCTCCTTTGTTTGCAAGTCGCTCAGATTCGCTCAGCGTGCAGGTATTTCGGTCGGAAGGAAGGCGGGGACAGGCCTAAGATGTCTTTTTTAACAGCTTTGGTGTCGTTGACTCGTCTTGAGCTGACGATTTCATTTTGCCGGGTCCGACGCTCCTCTCACCCTGGTGTACCCGGAGCACGGGAGCCCACGAGGATGGCATTACAGCTTGACATGCTTCATGCGTTGCGTGAGGCGAGCGAACCTGTTCATGAAGCTTCAGCCGTCTTTAAAGCAGACGCGAAACGACCACATGGCGCGACATCAGAGGAGAGCGGAAACTATAACGTATCATCTGTCAGGCTATCGAACACTTCCAACAACGCGTCACTTATGGCCTTGCCTAGCATCACTGCAGTATCCGTCACCGCTTCCTCGTTCATGTCATGAGCCGCCATGGCAAACGCCGCGCCCTCCGAGGTCACAATTTCCTGCGCGCGCTGTATCGCCCACAGAACAAACTCGCTACGGCTGCTGATTTCCACGGTTTCCATGATTTCTCCTGATTGCTGGGGCGGTTGCTGTATAGCGAACCGACGGGGATAACGCGGTCCCGAAAATCGATTCTTGGCCGGTCACTATATTCATCCTAACTTTGCCTTGGAATGGGCCAACTCTCGCGAGATCGAATGCGGGTATCACGTCGCCTTCCCTAGTAAGGCCGCACGGTCGCACAGAGGTTTTCGCGTAAGTCACTGGGCCGCTTGCATCCGGGGCGAGACTAATTTGTTCAGCACGACGATTGCGATGCCGGTGCGAGGGCATCCTCGCGTTATGCCGGTTTCCTCAGCGAGGCATTGCAGCCGATCTTGTTGCTTACGAACTGTAATCCGAGTTGACGGGCATCGGCTGACCGCATGCCGCGCCGTTGCACAGACGCGGGGATGAGTTTCAGCTTGGGTTGCCGGCTCCCGATCCGCGCGTGGTACTAAGGCCATCCCCCTGCAGATAGGTAATTTCGCGTCGATGCGATGAAGATGAGACACGAGGTTCCAATTGCGAAGGCGGAAGTCCTTCTTGCGACATCACTCGACAGCACAGACCCAAGATTAAGTATGCAAAAACTAGGAGTTTGACGGTCTGTTGACTCTGTAGTTCACTCAGATCAAAACAGGTGATGACTTAAGGAGAGTTTAGGATGGCTGACGAGAGTAACACAGGACCGATTTCTGCAGTTGCAGAGACGAATGCTGAAGTGAAAACACCAACGGGTAAGAAGCAGAAGTCGCCAAGACGCCAGAAGGCGGCTGCCGAACCAGCTCGCACCCAATCGACGGCGCCGGCCGCAAAGCCCAGAAGGTATGGCGAACAAGAGAAAGCCGAGAAGCTCAAGCTCATCGAGTCGCAAGTCAATGAAGGCAAAGGCACACTCAAAGACGCCATAAAGAGCGCCGGCATATCGGAGCAGACCTACTATCAGTGGAAACGGACCGCAAAGCCCGCTGAACAAAAGCCCGAGAAGGCTGTTCTGGCCGGTGACGACGAGTTGGCTGATTTCGTTCGACTGGAAGAGGAAAACCAGCGGCTCCGCAAGCTTCTGGCGGAAAAGTTGCGAGCGGAGAATGCCGACCTGCGCAAAAGACTCGGACTAGACTAAGCCAGCTAGGCCCGCGCCGGCCCGTAACCGCTGGCATGATATTGTCCATGATGGGCAATCAGTCACGCGAATGTTCCCGCGGCTCGCGCGCTAGTGAGTTGAAGCGCGAGGTGAGGAGATATATGCGTCCGCAGCCAGGGGCTCACCGGCGCTGGCTAGGAGTGGTTTTTTAAAATGCTTAAGGTTCAGGGTATATGAAAGTACCACAACGGAGCTTCATCGTTGAATTCAAGTCGGGGCGTCGACAGACTAAGGCGAGGACAAACTCCATTTGGGGGGACACAGACCTCAAGGCTTTGGCCCGCGCAGTAGAAGAGGAGTCGTCCCACCTGTTCAATTCGACTGAAGTACCTGTCACGCCTGACGCAAGTGGAGACATGGTATCTCAGCAGATCGATGTTGGTTCTGCAAGCGAACCTTCGGGCGATATCGACGTTGCAGCAGAAGCCGTGCCGTTGGACCTTGCCGCAGGAACTGAAGAACAAAAGCAGCGTGAGGCCGAGCGTCTGCCCGACGAGCGTGTTGCAGTGGTAGAAGAAACCCAGCCGACGTCGGGGCCGCAAGCAACACCAAGGGGCCGTTCTCGAAAGCGTGCCAGGTATGCGCCGGCCCGGGCAATTGGGTCAACTTCAACGCGTCCAAACGAGCGCAAAAACGGGCCATCCGCGACCGCTGACAATGCGAGCTCCCTAGAGGAAGTTGCGGCCCTTGAGGCAGAAAACAAGCGGCTAAAGAGACTGCTGGCTGAACAGCTTTATGCACAGAACTTGCAGCTTAAGAGGATGCTTGCGCGGTTCCACGTGACATGAGGAGGCTGCACCGCCACCGCCGCTAGGCTCCGTGAAAACTACCTGCAATAGGAGCGAGCCAGCTTACTGTCCACCTATCAAAGCGACGTCTCAAAGGACCCGGCGTCCTCCTGAGTGCGCTAAGGAAGGTAAGTCGAAGCCGGCCAGGGTATAAAGGTTGCGACCCTGCCCATTCGCAATGCCTTTTTGGGTACGGCTTTTCTCGCGTTCCTTTCGAAACCTCTCCCGGCGACCAGGCGCAGGCGAGCAGCGCACGGCTTTCGTCCGTTGTTTCACAACTTCTGCTTTGCGCGCTTTGGCATGAAGTAGCTTCGGATATTGACGAGCGCTTCGTCGACGGCAGCAGCATCCTCGTGGGTGGTGGGCCCTTTAGTCTCGCTAAGTTTTCGGGGCACGCACTTTCTCGTTCGGGGCCGCGAGCCTCGCTGGGCCTCCGCTTTTGTACAACGGCTTCGCCCCCGCGACGATCGGTCTCATGCTCATGGCAGCCTTCTGCCTGCGCCGGGGTCGCGGGTCGACTATCGAGCGAGGAGATCTTTCTGGCCGTTATTCGAGCGGCCAGCGGCGACGCAGATTGGGAATCTCGAGGAATGTCCGGTTAGAAATACGATCGTGCGAGTGGCCCTATATATTCGATTCTAAAGCCATCCATTCGCGCCTTTCGGATAAAGGCGTTCGCCCCGGCAAGACCAGTCTCGAACACGTGCCCGTCTCGAGTGCTCCTTGAAAAGTTAGTCTCGAACCAGGGACTTGCCCTTAGCGAAAGAAGGCTGATGCGCCATTTTCGCGCTTCCTTTCTTTCAATGCGGAAATCCGCGGCCGGAGAGCCCTGGTCACTCAGCTCCGCCGTGTCCGTCTTGCCAGGTATAAAACCTCCATCTGCGTGGGCCATAATCACGCTCCTCCTCGTGTTAGCGTTGGAAACAAGCCAGATGCTTACCTTGCCGCGGGTAATCCCAGAAACGCGGCTAGGCCTGCCCTCCCTTGCGCTATGTCACAAAATTACTTTCCGGCTGTGACAAAAGCCTCGACTTTAAAAAGCACCTTAATTGATGCATGCTTCGTCGCCGGTCTTTGAGCGAGATCAAACGCTCCCAAGAAAATATGGGTCGCCGCAAGCGGTGACTGTCACTACCAGGGGATACCCGAATAACAGATCCGCAAGAGCCATTCTGACAGGTGTGAGCGTTTGCAGGTTGAGCTCTCTCGCGATACTTCTAGCCTGTCGAACGAGATCGTCCAGTGGACGTCTGCCAAATGTCCGACTGAAGTCGGTTGACGTTATATGCTGAACAACCTCTCGGTTCACGCCATGCCGTCTTCGTCATCGAAAATAGCTTCAAGCCGCCTTGATGCAGCTTCGCGTCGATACGTTCAGATAGGCATCGAAAGCTGCAGCGACTGCACGGATCAGGAAACGCCCTTCCTCCCGCAACCGTATGACCCCGCCCTCGTTTTCTAGGATTCCGTCGCTTTCCAGCATGGCGAGCCTGTCATTCCCGTCTAAAAGGGCACTATGCTCGAATCCATGGGCGGCGGCGAGTGCCGGAATGTCAACCCGCAAGTCGCACATCAGGCGCTCGATGATGTTTGCCCGCAACCGGTCCTCGGCCGACAAGCGGTAGCCTTTCACTATGGCAAGACGACCAGATGCAATCCGTTTCGCGTAGTCACCAGGGGATACCTCATTCTGAACATAACCGCCTGCCAAGCGGCCAATGGCCGATGCTCCGAAGCCGATGAGCGTCTCGCAGGCGTCGGTGGTGTAACCCTGAAAGTTTCGGTGCAATTGCCCGTTTGCCTGTGCAATTGCCAGATTGTCGCCTGGCCGGGCGAAATGGTCGAGCCCTATGCTGCAATACCCGGCCGAAAGGAGATTTTCCGCAATCGCCTGTGCCTGAGCAAGACGGTCTCCAGCACTGGCGAGCATGGCTTCATTAATCATTCGCTGATGCCTCTTGAGAGTAGGCACGTGGGCATAGCCGAAAACGGCGAAACGATCTGGCTGCATTTCGAGCGCCATCTTGATCGTGTCGATGCAGGATTCGACCGTCTGGTGTGGCAGGCCATAGATTAAATCAAAATTAATGCTGTCTACGCCCGCGCGGCGCAGGTGGGAAACCGCATTTATTGTCTGTTTGAGGCTCTGGTTTCGGTTTATCGCCTTCTGTACCACCGGATCGAAGCTCTGCACCCCGAGGCTTGCACGGCGGACCCCTGCTATGCCAAGAACCGCCGCCATCTCCTGCTCTAGCGTCCTAGGATCAATCTCAATGGCGATTTGGGTGGTACTTGCGAGATCGAAGTGCTCGTTTAGAAGCTCGATAAATGCCAGCATTTCCTTCGGTCGCATGATTGTTGGAGTTCCTCCGCCGAAATGTACATGGTCGATGTTGAGGGGCGCTTTTGTCGTTGCCGATACGAGGCATATCTCCTTACGCAGCATATGAAGGTAGTTGCCGATCGGTAGGTCGCGTCGCGTGATCGTCGTGTGACAGGCGCAGTACAAACACCTCGAGCGACAGAAGGGGATGTGCACGTATAGCGACGCCGGTTTCTCCCGGGGTATCTCGGCGAGCCAGTCATGATAGGCGCTTGCGTCCACGTCGGGTGAGAATTGTAGCGACGTCGGGTAACTCGTGTAGCGGGGCAGGCGCGCATCGCCGTATTTTGCAGCAAGAGCTGATTGCATAGGGAGATCCTTCTCTAGAGGGCGGTGCAAGTACCGCACTCTAGGGCCTCATCTCGCGAGCTCTTTGATCGAAAGCAAGGATTGCTTCCAAATTCACGTAATTATGCGGGGCGATCGAAGTGCGGCAACATAGCCGCGGGATGGCTGATGACTGCGGCATAGCCTATGGAATAGGCGGCGTGCGCTTGACTAAGGCGTTTCCTCGGCGAAAGACTGGACACAGCAACAGTAAACTAGTCCTCTGATGGATCAGGCAAATGCATTCACAAAACGTCTGTGGAACGATCCGCCTTGGCAGATGCTTGCCAGATGGCGAGGGGAGGGGATGAGATCCTATGTAATCGTAACTGCGGTTCCAGTAGCCATTCTCGCACTGAGACTAGCGCTGTCACCGTTCATCGGCGACAGCCTTGTTCTGTCCTCGTTTATTCCCGGTATGCTGATCGCCGCGTTCGTCGGCGGGCAAAAGCCAGTCGTACTTGCAGCCGCAATGTCGATATTGGCAGCTATCTTTCTTCACTGGCTCGAAGATGCTCCTTACCCGGAGCTTGTCGAGTTGATTGTTTTTGGTTTGGCAATGCTTCTCATCGCATGCCTGGGAGAGGTGCTGGAGGCAGGGAGACGCGCCATGGACAAGATAAAGGCTGCCGTCAAAGCCCGTGATGCACATCTTAGGTCCATACTGGACACAGTACCAGATGCAACCGTGGTCAGCGCAGCCAATGGTACGATTGTTTCCTTCAACGCCGCCGCCGTGCGGCAGTTCGGCTATGCAGAAGAGGAGGTCATCGGCGAGAACCTTCGCATCCTGATGCCAGAACCCTATCGCCATGAACACGACGGATATATGCAGCGATACATGAGGACCGGGGAAAAGCGCATCATTGGTATTGACCGCGTCATCGTAGGGCGGAGGAAAGACGGATCAACATTTCCAATGAAGCTGGCTGTAGGCGAGATGCGGTCTGGAGGCGAGCGGTTCTTCACCGGCTTCATTAGAGACCTGACCGAGCGGGAGGAGTCGGCCGCAAGGCTTGAACAGATCCAGGCGGAATTGGCCAGGCTCGCCCGTCTCAAAGAGATGGGCGAGATGGCCACGACGCTTGCGCATGAGCTCAATCAACCCCTATCTGCGATCGCGAACTATGCTCATGGTTGTACGAGGCTGTTGCGCGATATGGACGCCTCAATGGCAATGAGGATGCGCGACGCGCTGGAGGAGGTGGCGAGCCAATCCCTGCGCGCAGGACAGATCATCAAGCATCTCCGGGAGTTCGTTACGAAAGGTGAGAAGGAAAGGGCACCCGAGGACATCCGTAAATTGGTGGAGGAAGCTGGCGCGCTGGCTCTTGTCGGTTCCCGTGAGAATAACGTTCGAACGGTATTCGAGTATTTGCCGGGTGCCGACATGGTGATGGTCGATCGGATCCAGGTCCAACAAGTGCTGATCAACCTCATGCGCAATGCGGTCGAGGCGATGCGCGAGGTAGAGCACCGCGAGCTTATCGTTCGCACCATGCCGGCTGGTGCGGGGGAAATCGCTGTGACGGTAAGAGACACGGGTGGTGGAATCCCAGAGGAGGTCACCGGAGAGCTTTTCAAGCCATTCTTTACGACGAAGCCGAGCGGAATGGGGGTCGGTCTTTCGATTTCCAAGCGCATCGTCGAAGCGCATGGCGGCGAGATGACCTTTTCGAAGAATGAAGCGGGAGGGGTAACCTTCCGGTTCACGCTTCCCGCCTATGTGGAGCGGATTGATGGAAATGACTGACTATACAGTTCACATTGTCGATGACGAAGAGCCCGTTCGCAAGTCGCTTGCCTTCATGCTGACGATGAATGGTTATGCCGTAAAGGTGCACGAGTCGGCTGCCTCCTTCCTGGACTTCGCTCCGAATATCCGCGACGGAATTCTAGTAACAGACCTCAGGATGCCTGATATTTCAGGGGTGGGTCTCATCCGCCAGCTCGGCTTAAAGAAAATAAAGATACCCGCCATCGTGATCACGGGACATGGCGATGTGCCAATGGCAGTCGAGGCGATGAGAGCGGGAGCACTGGACTTTATTGAGAAGCCGTTTGAGGACTCGCTGATCGTGGAAGCTATTGAACGGGCATCAGGACATTTGACTGTTCCCGCGGTGGCCGATGAGATCACAGACATCCAGGCGCGCCTTGACACACTCAGTCCCAGAGAACGGCAGGTGCTCTCAGCGGTGGTCTCTGGCCTCGCCAATAAAACGATTGCATACGATCTCGATATCAGTCCCCGAACCGTGGAGGTGCACCGCGCGAACGTAATGTCCAAAATGAGAGCCAAGAGCCTCCCGCATCTTGTTGGGATGGCTATCGCGGCCGGGTTCGCGCCTTCGTAATTTTTGCCCTCTTGATCTCGCGCAATGCGTCGGCTTGTCGCAAGCGTTCAAATGGCGCTTAGCGGGCGGGCATATGCACGCCAGAACAAGCGGAACACTAAGTTGTCAGTTGCCAGGATCATCGTTCTCGTTGTACCGGACCGGGGCCTCCGGCGATCCCTTGCGTTCGCGCTAGAGGTTGAAGGTTACTTGACGGAGTCCTACGACGCGTTATGGAAGGCGGAGGCTTCCACCGGGCGGGCGCTCTGCACCATCGTCGACGAAGAGATTTTGAAGTCCGAGCAGCAAACGCCAAGGTCCCTAGAGACACCCGATGGTCGTGTAGTCCTCCTAGTTGATGGAATGACGGCGGTCAAAGAACAAGGCGACACGATCGTCTTGACGAAACCGATCAACGGCTCCGATCTCGTGAGCGTGGTGAACGACCTAGAAACGATGGCGGTTCGGAGAGACCGAGCATGACGCGACTGGCGGGCTCTAAGTATTTTTACTTAGTGATATAACCGAGTTTATCGCCGAGGCGCGACTTGGCAACCTTGCCCTGAAACATCAGGGGATATGAGATGAACGCCGCCTCCAGACCTTTAGAGCGGAGCCATGTAGCGCCCAACAACATTGGAAGAGTAAAGATCCCGGGGCCGCACCTTGTTGCGACATACAAGGCTGGCCGGGAAATCTATGCACAAGGTGATACCGTAGCCAAGTACTACCAGGTCAAAACCGGGACTGTCCGCGTATACCGCCTCCTCGCGGAGGGGCGACGGCAGATTGTATCCTTTCACTTTGCAGGGGAGGTGTTCGGCGTCGAAGCGGGCTCGACCCATCGGTTCTTTGCCGCGGCCATTACCGAGACAACGCTGGCTGTCTTCAGGCAACATACGGTGAAGGAGCATTCACGGGAACTCTTGGGGTTTGCCCTGGACGGTATGGCGCGGGCTCAGGAGCACCTTCTGGCCGTTGGCCGACAATGTGCGGTGGAGCGTATGGCCGCATTCCTACTGGATCTCTCAAACCGGCTGGGACGCCTTCGGCAGCTAAGATTGCCGATGTCACGGCAGGACATTGCGGACTATCTCGGCCTGACAATCGAGACGGTATCCCGTGTCCTGACCAAGCTAAAGGAACGAAGCATAATCGCACTGCCAGACACAAGGGCGATAGACATCATGAAACCGGGAGCTCTCCGTTCGCTCTGCCAATAAGCGTCTATCGCGGTGGCGGCACGCGGTGCCGACCCTTTGGTATTGTTGATTGTGAATCGCGTTGAGCGACACTGCAGGCGCTTCAGATTGGGCGCGGGTCTGTCAAACCGGCGAATATCATTGGCGCGATCCTGCCGCAGATGGACCCTTTAATGCTGGAAAGCGCTTCTTTCGCTCGTTCGCCTCGTTAACAACCGCCGAGAGTTCACGGGCCGGCCCGACCCGATCTTGATTTGAATCAAGGTACGCAAGCCCCGCCTCTGACAAATTCTCCACGAGACTTCGGCAGATCTGTGTGTGGAGCCCGCGGCAGCGCTCCGACAAGTTGGAGGTTCAACCATGACATACACAGTCGAGACGATCGCGCTCGCCATCGGCGCCTTTCTGGCACTGGTCGGCGCGGGCTTCGCGCAGGATCGTCTGTTTGAAGCACATATGTGGGTATTATTCTTCGTGCTTCTCGGCGCCACCTTAGTGCTCATGCACCGCACGGATTTTCGTCCGGCGGTTGCCGCGCGTGTCACTCGTAAAACGGAATACTTCGACGAAGTTGTAAAATACGCCGTCGTCGCCACCATGTTCTGGGGCGTGGTCGGATTCCTCGTCGGCGTCGTCGTGGCGCTGCAACTCGCCTTTCCCGATCTCAACGTCGAACCATGGTTCAATTTCGGGCGCATGCGGCCACTGCACACCTCAGCGGTCATTTTCGCGTTCGGCGGCAATGCCCTGATCGCGACGTCCTTCTATGTCGTGCAGCGCACCAGCCGCGCCCGGCTTTTCGGCGGCAATCTCGGCTGGTTCGTCTTCTGGGGCTACCAGCTTTTCATCGTGCTCGCCGCCACCGGCTACCTGCTCGGGATTACCCAGAGCCGCGAATATGCCGAGCCGGAATGGTATGTCGACCTCTGGCTGACGATCGTCTGGGTGGCCTACCTCGTCGTCTTCCTGGGCACGATCCTGGGGCGCAAGGAGCCGCACATTTACGTGGCGAACTGGTTCTATCTCGCCTTCATCGTCACGATCGCCATGCTGCATGTCGTCAATAACCTGGCGATACCGGTCTCCTTCCTCGGGTCCAAAAGCTACTCGGCTTTCGCAGGCGTTCAGGACGCATTGACGCAATGGTGGTACGGGCACAATGCCGTCGGCTTCTTCCTGACTGCCGGCTTCCTGGCGATGATGTACTATTTCATCCCCAAGCAGGTGAACCGCCCCGTCTATTCCTACCGCCTGTCGATCATCCATTTCTGGGCGTTGATCTTCATGTATATCTGGGCGGGTCCCCATCACCTTCATTACACGGCGCTGCCCGACTGGGCTCAGACGCTCGGCATGGTCTTCTCAATCATGCTCTGGATGCCCTCCTGGGGCGGCATGATCAACGGACTGATGACCCTCTCTGGAGCCTGGGACAAGATCCGCACCGATCCGGTGGTCCGGATGATGGTCATGGCCGTTGCATTTTACGGCATGGCGACCTTCGAAGGACCGACGATGTCGATCAAGACGGTCAATTCGCTTAGCCACTATACCGACTGGACCATCGGCCACGTGCATTCCGGCGCGCTCGGCTGGAATGGCCTGATCACCTTCGGCGCCATCTACTATCTCGTGCCGAAGCTGTGGAATCGTAAGCGGCTTTACAGCCTGGGCATGGTCAACTGGCATTTCTGGCTCGCCACTCTCGGCATCATTGTGTACGCCGCAACCATGTGGGTTGCCGGCATCCAGGAAGGTTTGATGTGGCGCGAATACGACGATCAGGGCTTCCTCGTCTATTCCTTCTCGGAAACTGTGGCTGCGATGTTCCCGTACTATGTCATGCGGGCCGTCGGTGGCGCCCTCTATCTCTCCGGCGCTGTGCTCATGGCCTTCAATGTGGCGATGACGATCCTGGGACGCGTCCGCGATGATGGTCCGGTCCTCGGTTCTGCGCTCCTAGCCGTGGCGGACATAAGAGGGCATAGCCGATGACCATTTTCAATAAGCACGCGATACTAGAGCGCAACGCCACACTGCTGCTGCTCGGTTCGCTGCTCGTCATCTCGATCGGCGGCATCGTCGAAATCGCGCCGCTCTTCTATCTCGAGAACACCATCGAGAAGGTCGAAGGAATGCGGCCTTATTCGCCGCTGGAGCTTGCGGGCCGCGACATCTATGTCCGCGAGGGCTGTTATGTCTGCCACAGCCAGATGATCCGGCCGTTTCGCGATGAGGTCGAGCGCTACGGGCATTATTCGCTGGCGGCGGAGTCGATGTACGACCATCCCTTCCAGTGGGGTTCGAAGCGCACCGGTCCGGACCTCGCCCGCGTCGGCGAGCGCTATTCCAACGAGTGGCACGTCCAGCACATGATCGAGCCGCGCTCGGTCGTGCCGGAATCGGTCATGCCGAGCTATGCCTTCCTCAAGGAGATGCCGCTCGAGGTGAAGAACGTTGCCATGAGCCTCGAGGCGAACCGGGCCGTCGGCGTTCCCTATACGGACGAGATGATCGACGCGGCGCTGGCGGACGTCAAGGCGCAGGCCGATCCGAATGCCGACACCTCCGGTATCGAGGCGCGATATCCCAAGGCCAAGTTGGGGGACTTCGATGGCGATCCGCAAAAGCTGACGGAGATGGACGCGCTTGTCGCCTATCTGCAGATGCTCGGCACACTCGTCGACTTCTCCATCTATGACGACGCTGCGGGCTATCGCTGAGGAGGAAAAAGGCATGAAAACATACACGGCCCTGCGCCATTTCGCCGACACCTGGGGCCTTCTTGCGATGGTGCTCTTTTTCCTCGGCGTTACTACGTTCACTTTCCGGTCAGGCCGCAAGAAGTCTGCCCAAACGGCCGCCTCCATCCCGCTTAAGGAGGACTGATTATGGCGGACAAGCACAAGCATGTGGACGAGGTTAGCGGGATTGAAACCACCGGGCACGAATGGGACGGCATTCGCGAACTGGACAACCCTATGCCGCGCTGGTGGGTCTACACCTTCTATACGACAATCATCTGGGCGATCGGTTACGCGATAGCCTACCCCTCCTGGCCACTGCTGACGGACACGACCAAAGGTGTACTCGGTTATTCGAGCCGCGCTCAGGTCGCCACTGATCTGGCTGACGCCAAAGCGGCGAAGGCCGGTTACAACGAGCGGATCGCCGCGAGCACGGTCGAGGAAATCATTGCGGATCCGCAATTGCAGCAGTTTGCGATTTCGGCCGGGGCGTCAGCATTCAAGGTGAACTGTGCGCAATGTCATGGTTCGGGTGCGGCCGGGGCAAAGGGCTTCCCGAACCTTAACGACGACGACTGGCTATGGGGTGGCAAACCTGAAGAGATTTATCAGACGATCGCCCACGGTATCCGCTATTCTCGCGACGCGGAGACGCGAGTTTCCGAGATGCCAGCATTCGCCGACATGTTGACGCCGGAGCAACTGCGCCAAACCGCGGCGTTTGTCGTGAGCCTTAGCGCGACGCCGTCGCAACTGGAGCTCGCCGACAAAGGCAAGCAGATTTTTACGGAAAACTGCGCCTCCTGTCACGGCGCTGATGCGAAGGGAAACCGGGAAATGGGGGCGCCGAATCTCGCCGACTCCATATGGTTGAAGGGCAAGGGTGAGCAAGCGGTCATCAATCAGATGAAGGCGCCGAAGAATGGCATCATGCCTGCGTGGTCGCCGCGCATTGGCGACACGACGGTCAAAGAGCTCGCGGTCTTCGTCCACTCGCTCGGTGGTGGCGAGTAGCAGGTTAGTCTCGATAAGGCTGAACGCCGGCGATCGCGCACATGGCCGGGCCAGACATGCCTTCCCGCCGCGTTCAATCCGGCTCAAAGGCTATGCAGGTACATCGCGTCGCGCCATACCTCTGCGAGAATTGACGCGAAGTTGACTCAGATCAAGGATTGGGGCTTGCGCATCGGGCAAAGGTCGGCTGACAGGCGAAATTGCCGGGACTTGCCTAGATGCTCCAACCGCCCATGATAAAGGCCTTGGTCGAAAGGCTCGATCTCGAACCGGTGAATGCTGCGCGCGTTCGAAAGCCACTTTACCAGAAGCGACGGAAGATTTTTCCGAAGCGGGCGGAGGGGCGCTTCCGCCGGTTTAAGTGGCTCGTGATGCTGCTGACGCTCGGCATCTACTATTTGACACCGTCGATCCGCTGGGACCGCGGGGCGCATGCGCCTGATCAGGCGGTGCTCGTCGACCTTGCGGCGCGACGCTTCTATTTCTTTTTCGTCGAGATCTGGCCGCAGGAGTTCTTCTTCGTCGCGGGGCTGCTCGTCATGGCGGGTCTCGGTCTCTTCCTGGTGACCTCGGCGGTCGGGCGGGCCTGGTGCGGCTATGCCTGTGCGCAGACCGTCTGGGTCGATCTCTTTCTCGTGGTCGAGCGCTTCATCGAAGGCGACCGCAACGCGCGCATGCGCCTCGATGCCAGTCCCTGGACTGTCGAGAAGATCCGTAAGCGTGTAGCCAAGCACGCGATCTGGCTCGCGATAGGGCTTGCGACGGGGGGTGCGTGGATCTTCTATTTCGCCGACGCGCCATCGCTTCTTCGAAGTTTGCTCACGCTCGATGCGCCGCCTGTCGCCTACACCACGATCGCCGTTCTGACGGCCACGACCTACGTCTTCGGCGGGCTGATGCGTGAGCAGGTCTGTACCTATATGTGCCCCTGGCCGCGCATCCAGGCGACGATGCTGGACGAGAATTCGCTCGTCGTCACCTATAACGACTGGCGTGGCGAGCCGCGCTCGCGCCACGCCAAGATGGCGGCGGCAGCGGGCGAGACCGTCGGCGATTGCGTCGATTGCAATGCCTGCGTCGCGGTCTGTCCGATGGGCATCGACATACGAGACGGCCAGCAGCTCGAATGCATCACCTGCGCGCTCTGCATCGATGCCTGCGACGGCGTGATGGACAAGCTCGGCCGCGAGCGCGGGCTGATCTCCTATGCGACGCTCAGCGACTATGCCGCCAATATGGCGCTTGCGACCAGTAACGGAACGGCGGCGATCGATCCGAGGCGGGTGCGCCGCCCGAACGGCTCCTTCGTGGACAAGGTCAGGCATTTCGACTGGCGCATCATCTTCCGGACCCGCGTTATCGTCTATTTCGCCGTCTGGGCACTGATGGGGCTCGGCCTGGTCGTCGCGCTTGCGTCGCGCGACCGGCTTGAGCTCAACGTGCTGCATGACCGAAACCCGCAATATGTCGTCGAGTCCGATGGTTCGGTGCGCAACGGATACATGGTCAAGCTGCTTAACATGATCCCCGAGCCGCGCACCATCAGGTTGACGATGGAGGGCATGCCCGCTGCGACGATGCGCGTGGCAGGACGCGCTGCCCGAAGCGGCCGTAGCTTTGCGATCGCCGTCGGGCCGGACAAGGTCACGTCGCTCAAGCTCTTCGTCACTCAGCCAATGGGCAAAACTGCCGAGGTGGCGCAGGGCTTCGCTCTAGTAGCCGAGGATCCGCTCAGTCACGAGCGCGACGTCTATCACGCCAATTTCAACCTCCCGGGAGCAGCACAATGAGCGGCATGATCAGGAAACCGCGTAGCCCGTCGCGCGGGTTCACCGGCTGGCACATGGTAGCCGTGATGTCCCTGTCTTTCGGAACAATCATCTCCATCAACGTGGTGATGGCGTGGAACGCAAGCCGGAGCTGGAGCGGCCTTGTCGTTCAGAACGCCTATGTCGCCAGCCAACAGTTCAACGGCAAAATGGCCGAGGCCCGGCATTTCGCCGAAAGCGGGATCGTAGGCAGGTTCAGCGCGACGGCCGGCGGACTCCGCTACATCCTGGTCAGGGACGGCAAACCGCTGTCGGTAGCAGAGCGCGTTCTCGCCGTGCTCAGGCGGCCCGTCGAAGAGCATGAGGACCTGGAGATGGAGCTCGCTCGCGAGGCTGATGGCGTATTCCTTGCGAGCCGCCAGCTTAAACCGGGTCAATGGATTGCGGACCTCAAGGTTATCGCCGGGGAGGCGACAATCTATCGCCAGGCCGTCCGGTTCGTCGTGGCGGGAGAGGGAAAATGAGCTGCTGCGCTGTGGGCGCGGAAGCGGCGCCGAACGTAGACCGCGCGGGTTGCGCACTGCCGAGCGCCGAAGAGCTCTGGCTTGCGAGCCGAAGCCTCGGAGGCGGGTTGCGTCAGACAGATCTCAGCGTGCCCGGCGTCCAGTGCGGCGCCTGCATCACCACGATTGAACGTGCGCTGCGCGCCAGATCCGAGGTCGAGCGCGCCCGTGTCAATCTCTCCTCGCGCCGTGTATCGATCGTCTGGAAGGAGGAGGCCGGCGGTCGCCGGAGCGATCCCGCCGAGTTCATGCAGGCGATCACGGCCTTCGGTTACCAGGCGCATCTCCTTTCGCCCGGCGAGGAGGAGGGCGATGAGCTCCTAAAACAGTTGATCCGCGCCGTTGCCGTTTCGGGTTTCGCGGCAACGAACATCATGCTGCTCTCCGTTTCCGTCTGGTCGGGCGCCGACGCGGCGACACGTGACCTCTTCCACTGGATCTCGGCGATGATCGCGGCGCCGACGCTGGTCTATGCCGGCCGCTTCTTCTACCAGTCGGCCTGGAACGCGCTTCGCCATGGACGCACCAACATGGATGTGCCGATCGCGCTCGCCGTGACGCTGTCCTATGGCATGTCGCTCTATGAAACGATCGGCCACCGTGAGCATGCCTGGTTCGATGCGTCTGTCACCCTGCTTTTCTTCCTGCTGATCGGTCGCACCCTGGATCGCATGATGCGAGGGCGCGCAAGGTCGGCGATCAACGGCCTGGCGCGACTGTCGCCGCGCGGCGCGACGATCGTCCATGCCGATGGCTCGCGCGAGTATCGCGCCGTGGACGAGATCAAGCCGGCCGAACGCCTGATGATCGCTGCCGGCGAGCGAATCCCGGTCGACGGGCGGGTGCTTTCCGGCAGCAGCGATCTCGACCGCTCCGTCGTCAACGGCGAGAGCGTGCCAATTACGGTCGGAACTGGCGATCTCGTGCAGGCCGGGACGCTCAACCTCACGGGCCCCCTCACCTTGGAGACGACCGCAACGGCGCGCGATTCGTTTCTGGCCGAGATCATGGGGCTGATGGAGGCGGCCGAAGGGGGAAGGGCCCGCTATCGTCGCATCGCCGACCGGGCGGCTCGCTACTATTCGCCGGCCGTCCATCTGCTCGCGTTCCTGACCTTCATCGGCTGGATGCTGGTGGAGGGCGACGTCCGCCATGCCATGCTGATCGCGGTTGCCGTTCTGATCATCACCTGCCCCTGTGCGCTTGGATTGGCGGTGCCGGTCGTGCAGGTCATTGCCGCCGGGCGCCTCTTCCAGGGCGGGGTCATGGTCAAGGACGGCTCGGCCATGGAACGCCTCGCCGAGATCGACACGGTGCTTCTCGACAAGACCGGAACCCTCACGCTCGGCGAGCCGCGGCTCGTCAATGCGGATGAGATTGCGCCCGGCCTATTGGCGGCCGCCGCGGCACTCGCCGCGCATTCGCGCCACCCGATCTCGGTCGCCTTGCAGCATGCGGCCCGCAATGCTCATCTCGAAGGAGAAATCAGGGAAATTCCGGGCGCAGGCATCGAAGCGAGGACGACCGAAGGCATCTATCGGCTTGGCAGCCGCCGCTTTGCCTGTGGGGAGAGCGGCGTCGCGAGTGGATTGCCCGAAGCGATCCTTTCGCTCGACGGCCGCGAGCTTGCCTGCTTTCGCTTCGAGGACCGCCTGCGCCCCGCCGCACGCGAGAGCATCGCAGCGCTCGACAAGCTGGGGCTCGCGACCGGCATCCTTTCCGGCGACCGCGAGCCGGTTGTGGCGGAGATCGGCCGCAGGGTCGGAATTGCAAACTGGCGGGCCGAGCTCTCGCCGCGCGGCAAGGTCGAGGCTTCCGTCGCTGCGGCCGGTGGCCATCGCGTCCTGATGGTCGGCGACGGCATCAACGATGCGCCGGCACTTCGGGCTGCCCATGTCTCGATGGCGCCGGCGACTGCTGCCGATGTCGGCCGACAGGCCGCGGACATTGTCTTCATGCATCGAGGACTGTCGGCCGTACCCTTCGCAATCGAGACGTCGCGGCGCGCGAGCCGGCTCATCCGCCAGAACTTCGCCCTGGCGATCGCCTACAACGTGATCGCGGTGCCGTTTGCCATCGTCGGTTACGCGACGCCGCTCGTCGCTGCAATCGCGATGTCCACGTCGTCTCTGATCGTCGTAGCAAATGCGTTGAGAGTGAAGGGCGCTGTTGGCGAGGCAAAAGTTCTTTATCCGTTGCTGGATCCGCCCGGAGCGACTTTATGACCACGCTGATCTATCTCATTCCAACTGCGCTTTTCCTGGAAGGACTCGGTCTCGCCGCGTTTCTGTGGGCGCTGAAGAACGGGCAGTACGACGATATAGACGGTGCATCTTGGCGCGTGTTCGACGAAGGCCAGGGATTCTCCGATGGCGACAGTGGCGTTGCTGAACGGTTGGAGAAGGCAAGCAATGCGAAGTGAATCGGGCCCCGTCACACTGGCGTGGCTCGGAGCGACGCCACGATTGACTGCGAACGACAGGACCATGCTCTTGGGTTCTCGGTTCTTTGTGCGGCTGCCGCGTTCCACGGGCGAGGCTATCTTGGAGGACGTGACCGTCTCTACTCATGAGGAGCACGATCTTGTGTTCCACCAGGGTGAGAACATCGATGAGGTTTTTTGGGTTCTTTCGGGTTTGATCCGCCTTTATAGGGTGGGCAAGGACGGCCGGGAGGCCGATCTGGCCATCCTGCCGATGGGGGAAATGTTCGCCGAAAGTGCCATGTTTCTTGGTAGCAGGGCTACTGCCAATGCGCAGGCCGCCGAAGCATCAATCATCGCGAGGCTGGACAGCCGCATGCTTCGCAACCTTGCCGTCTCGGATCCGGATGTGGCGCAAGCGTTTATAACCCTCCTCTGTCACCGCGCTGAGATAACGGAAGACATTCTTGCGCAGGATCGCTTGCTTACCGGAATAGAACGCGTAGCAAGTTACATACTCAGTCAGTGCCCGGAGGGTTCGACTAACTTTTCCTTTCGCCTGCCATTTCAAAAGAACGTGCTCGCAGGCAAGCTCGGCCTCGCCCCGGCAGGCTTATCGCGCGCGTTTTCGGCTCTGCGCCAAGCTGGCGTCACCGTAAGTGGCAGGACAATTGAAATCCGCGACCGGCACGTGCTCGAACAGTTTCAATGTGGCGGCTGACTGTACGAGCATGAGGACCGAGCGATGGCGCCTAAACCTAGCCGATTGGCAACCCGACGCGGATCTACAAGAAGAGCGTCCTCGGACCTTACCACTGAGCTAAGGCAAATAGGCGGGAATGCCACCAATCTCTGCAACCAAGACAGAGTAGGCTCACCTTCTGTGGCGCAATCAGTTCAAAGCGCTTCCAAGCAAACCTGCCGCAGGCCTGACAGTTCGCCGAGTTTGCCTCGCCGAAGCGATTATGGCTGACGGACGCCTTAGGTCCTCGGCCACCTGTGTGCCGGAACCTGTTGTTTCGCGACCGTTCACGTCCCCGAAGCTAGTAAGCGCGCATCATCCTGGCCACCGGCTCTTCCTGCAACATTGTGAAATACGGGCGCTGCCGCCCAGTCCGCCAATGCCGCATGTGACTATCTGCGCCTGATCTTGCTGGCCCATCAAAGGAAGACCTGCGGGCCTGTGTAGTTCGCTGCATGCAGGGCTGCCACTAGATTCGTTAGCGCCCCCTTTGGCAGCGGGTTAGATTCGAGGAAAACCAGGCACCCAGAGCCCAGCTCAGCGAACAATTTATCGGGCAGGCTGATCAAAAGGTTGCACCTGGCGTTGAGCCTCCGGAGCCCTACGGGAAGGTCTTTGGGCAGACCGGTCAGCCGATTGGCGGCGGCGCCGAGCGTCTGCAGTCCGGCCGGGAGTTTGGCGGGAAGGTTGGTGAGTTGATTGCCGCTGGCGTTGAGGGTCTGAAGCCCGTCCGGGAGGTTGTCGGGAAGGCTGGTCAGCCGATTGCCGTCGGCGTTGAGCGTCTGGAGCCCGGCCGGAAGGCTGGCGGGAATGTTGGTGAGTTGATTGGCGTCTGCGTTGAGGGTTTGAAGCCCGGCGGGGAGATTGTCTGGAAGGCTGGTCAATTGGTTTTCGCCGACGCCGAGCCAACGAAGCGTATTCGAGAGGACATCGGGCAGCCTGGTGAGTCGGTTGTAGCTGGCCTCGATGGTCTGGAGTCCGGCCGGCAGCGTCTCGGGAAGGCTGGTCAATCGGTTGTACCTCACGTTGAGCGTCTGAAGCTCCACGGGGAACTCACCCGGCAGTTTGGTCAGCTGATTGCAGTCGACGTTGAGCCGCTGGAGCCCGGCCGGAAACTCCGCGGGAAGGGTACTCAGGCCCAGGCATGACAGATTCAGCGCTGCACTGAGATCGCCGGCATTCACCCAAGCGCTGATTCGTCTCACCGCCTCTTGCCGTCCCTCATTTGCCCCTTGACCCTCTTCGGTAGCCCAGGCGTCCAGGACCAGGCCCAGCGACGTTGCCCGGAGAACGGGGCCGAGATTTGGATGGGCGGCAGGGCCCGACGAAGGTTTCCTCAAGTTATCGGTGGCTACTGTGCTGAGATCACCGTGGGTGGACGGATATTGCCGGGGGTCTGCTCTGGAAGTATTTCCTTGGTATGGCTGAGCCTGTCGCGTTTTCATAATCGGCGCCTTTCTCCAGTGCTGACCAAGGAAGTGTCGGGATGTTGGTCACCGACGACCGTTCCGCTGGAGACGGCGGCGGCATAACCGCTGATCGGTTCAAGCTCGATAAGCGCCGGAGCGGCAGCCAAGGGCTTCAGGCACGAGCTCATTCCGTATGGAGAACTTATTGACTGCCCCGGAGCCTTAGTACTCTAGGATATTCACCAGGGACGCCCAAACCACTGTTGTCACCTCCAGTCTCGTCTGATCGTCTTCATGCAACATTACCTCGGATTGGCAAAATTCATTGTTTAGATGAAACGTATCGGCGCGATTGATAGCAGAAGACATGCCTTTCAGGGTTTTGGGGAAGAGTCGAACTGCAAATTGGGTCCCAGAGAAGAATTTTACTGACGTTCGCGCAAATACGCCTCAACAATGCGGCCACGGTAGCCAAGGGGCCACCGCAAATCCTTCAACTCTGGGCCTTCTGAAGAGCAGAGTCCATTTAAGGGCTTGCCCTGGCCATGACATGGCGGCGCGTGTAGGCTTGGGGACTAATGCCCATTTCGATGCGAAACGCATACACAAAAGCCGATGTCGAGCCGTATCCAAGCTCCATGGCGACCTGTGTCACGCCCAGACCACCGCCGAGAAGCTCTATTGACCGGAAGAGCCGCAGGCGGCGTTTCCATGAGCGCAGGCTCATGCCAACCTCCGTGTTGAAGCGGCGCGCCAAAGTGCGAGGCGAGATATTCAGTGCCAACCCCCATTCCTCCGGGCTCCGGTCATCCGCGGGGTCCAGATAGAGTGCCTCGCAGAGCACGGTCAGCGGCGCATTACGCGGCCATGGCAAAGCCGATCGCAGCGGCTGGACCCGCACAAGCTGATCAAGGATGAGGGCGGTCACACGGCCTGGATAGCCGTCCCTTCCGGCTTGCCCTCGAGCTCTGTGGCCTCGACGATCAAGGCCTGCAGCAATGGCGACATCATAAAGAGCGTCGGTACCTTCGGCAGGTTTGCTCCGGCTTCATCCGCAATCCAGAGGCTTCGGAATGCCGCGCCGAGAAGCGAACCGACCCGGTGCACGACGCTGGTAGGTAGCCACACCGCCTGATCCGGCGTGATTACAAAGGATTCGGCTTCCGTGTAAACCGTCAGCACTCCGGAGATCGCATAGACCAACTGGTGCCAGGTATGGGAGTGCTCCGGAAAGTAATGGCGCGCCGGAATGGACTGCGCGCGCACCGTAATCGGCTGAGGAGGACGAAGACCGGGTGGTGCTGTGATCGGCTGCCAGAGCATGCCAATTCTCCATTTTGGCAGATATGCTACATAGATTTCGTTCCATTGAAATACAGCCGAATAGAAAAGCTCTAATATCGTCAAATCAACGCCAAGTGATCCCACCGCCGGACTCGACCACACCTCGCGCCCAATCGATCGTCTCATGCCTTGTGGAGGCGGATGTCAGAAATCATCGCAAAACAATGTGCTCGAACCCAGTGCCTGCGCGAAGGGCAACGTTGCGCGGTTGACCATCGCGCAGTCGCTGGAAAATCGACCTGCTGGTCAAAAAAGGCAACGCGATCTGGTATCCGTTTTTGCGTGCAGCCACGCCGATGGAGGAATCAGCGGGCTGGGGTCGAAGCTTCAGGATCGGCGGACGCCTTTCGGGCCCGAATCCGGTCGCAGCGTGGACATCAGTATTTGACATCGCAACTTCAGGCGCCGAGCAGACCGTGCCAGTGCATGTCGCGGAGCGACGGGCGGCGGTGCAGACGGCGGTCTAGCAGCGCGCGGGCCTTTACGGCCTCGCCGCTCCGCATAAAGGCGAGGAGGAGCATGTCCTCGATCATCTCGCGCTGGGCGCCACTGCCGCCGATGCGCACGACCTCGGCCGCAAGAGGTTCCAGGACATGGGCGCAGCCTGCGTAATCCTCCTCCGCAAAAGACAAGGCGGCGCGGCAGATCGCCGGGACGACTGGCCCGGCGGCGAGGGTTCCGGCGTCGATCAAGCCTGTCAATGCGCTCACCCGCTGTTCGACTGCGGCCCTGTCGCCCGTTGCTGCCGCGATAACGGCCATGTGGACATCCGCGAAGGCGAAGCCGGCCTTCGGGAAGTATTCTTCGGAATAGGTCGCCGCCGCCGCCCACAGCCCCGCCGGCACCGTGTGGCCATAGGCCTGGAGTCGCCACAGGAAAGAGGCGGTGTCGCTGACCACGTTGACCGGCATTCCGGCCGTGACCGATGGCTGAATGTAATCCTCGTAGATCGCAAGTGCTCGCTCCGGATCACCCCGCTCCAGTGCGCCCAATGCTGAGTGCCAGGCGATGTGACCGTGGAGGATGCCGGTGCGGTCGTAGCGAGGCAGCCAGTCTGCGATCATCCTCTCGGCATCTTCGCCCGCGCCGCCCTCGTACATGGCGTGCGATAGTGCATGGGCCGCGTTCGCATTGTTGGACCTGAGGTCGTAACCACGCTGCGTGAGAGCTCGGCCAAGTGGCAGGTTGCCGTTCTCGGCATGGGCCCAGCCCCGGTAGGTGACGAACCACCAATCGTCAGTGTCGAAGTGCCTGGCGTGGCGCTCACACAGATCCACGCGTGCCTGGTCGTGATCCGCCATCCCCGAGAAGGCGAAGAGCCCGAAGGCGCCGAGAGGCAACGAAAGGATCAGGATATCCCGCGGCCAGACGTCGGCGTGGGCGAGCGCCCGCGCCAGCGCCTTTGCCGACTGGCCGTCGATGGCAAGCGACAGGACCTCGACATGGCTCCACTCCCGCTCATTTCCGCGCCGGACGACGATCTCTTCTGCTGTAGTGATGCGCGCCTTTGCCTTAGCCGGCTCAGCGCGGATGGCATGCAGGCGCGCGCGTGCCGCATGGGCGAGAGCGAAATCCGGGTCGGCTGCAAGAGCCGCCTCCAAGGTTTCCGCAGCGCCTGGCCAGCTCGAGAGGAGCAGATCAACTCCATCGCGGTAGCGTTCGGCCGCGAGGTCGGACGTCGTCGAAAGTGGCAGGCCGCGGCTGTCGAGATGGGTCATGGCAGATTCCTCATTTCAGGATCGGGCACGTCAGCACTCATTCGGCTGTTGTACGAGATTGCCCTCTGGCTGAATGGCGACCTGCCAAGGGTAGAATTACCGTCAAACTGGGGTTCCGGACAAGACATGGGATTCCGGGAGAAGCTCCCATGGCGACACCCCGACCGGCGATCGTGGGCACCCAGTCGATCCGGCTCGCTGGACACTTTCGTTGAAATGGTAGCGCAGTAGAGCGCGATCAGAACGCCCATGGCAAGTCCCATCAGGCCGCAGCCAGAACCGAACGTTGACCGCCTCACAGCGACGTCCTTCAGCCGTACGCTTACGTCTGAGCGCTCAGGGGACTCGCAAGCCCTGATCACACCAGACGCATTCTTGCCCAGGA
The DNA here is from genome assembly GCF_002532005.1 of Sinorhizobium sp. NG07B. NCBI lineage: Bacteria > Pseudomonadati > Pseudomonadota > Alphaproteobacteria > Hyphomicrobiales > Rhizobiaceae > Sinorhizobium > Sinorhizobium sp. NG07B. The sequence goes on from NZ_NWTD01000014.1 coordinate 74,747, forward strand.
TCGCCGGTGCATGACACACCATCGAGATCGACCCGCCTTGCGGAAGCCACTGATCAGCTCGACGGCGAAGGAGTCGGAGGCCAAGTCCCGAGCAGGGGTCGACCACCGGGGGAAGAAGAAAGCGTCGAACGTGCAGTAGTCGATGTTGCGAAGCTTGCGGTATTTCGCTTCGCAAACATTTTACAAGCGAAACGGCCAGCAAGTGGTAGGTGTGGTCGGGGGTGGGCGGCGCTTCATGCTGGGAAGTCGTGTGCTTCGCCGCCGTGGAGAGAAGCGAACCTACCTCATGACCCGCAGTCATCAGGAATAAACGGGCCGCGCTCGGTACTTGGCCTCTCAGATAGCCAAATCTTCATCGATCCCGTCCGCAACAGCCTTTAAGAGGCCAATGGCCCGGCTTCTAACGTTCGCATCACTGATACGGGAGAAGGCCCTAATCAGCGCAAGTCCCTCCTTGCTAGACGCGAAGTCAATAATTTCAGGCTGAAGTCCAGATTTTACGGCGCCGCTGTCGACGCCGGTCGAGCCGGCGCCAGGCATATCTTCGAAGAAGTAGGATATCGGTACCTCCAGCGCCTCGGCGATCTGTTGCAGGCGACTCGCTCCGACCCGATTAGTGCCCTTCTCGTACTTTTGTACCTGCTGAAACGTCACGCCGACCTGCTTGGCGAGACTCGTCTGCGACATTTCCATCCAAACTCGCCGCATGCGAATTCGACGGCCGACATGAATGTCAACAGGCTCTGGCTTCGCTTTTTTCTGTTCAGGGTTCGGGCTAAGCATGCATTTCTCCATGTTTTACTTCGCGATGGGTATCTCCCCCGACCTATCGCGCTCTGCTGTTGCTTCTGCCTTGATGCCGATGTTGGCGTCGGCACTTCTTATTAGATAGACTCTTTCTGTGCACGGTCCATTGGACCATAGGAGTGGCTATTGCCGAGAAGCCAGTTTGTGTAGCTGGAAAAGATCCAGTCTCGAAACCCCAAACTTGGATTGCATAATCAGCATGTCCCGACAGCCACGCTATTAACTACCGAACAACTGGCTCACCGTGATAGCGTCGCTTCGACGGTTTCGAGACCCCAAATCCGACCTCCATCATCAGACGCGGCTTCTCCTTTGCCAAGGTGCCCATATGGAAGCCGAATGGATCTTCGACGAAGCCCGAGCCCGCCTTCCCAGTCAGAGTGATGGCATTTTCTTCGCCGTAGAAGGCCAGGACTTCATCGGCGGCATGGCCGACGAGGAGCGTCAGTTGATGCTTCAAACGCCTGCGATTGTGGCTGCCGCGCACGTAGACATGAGGACCGGAAGTGGCATCCACATCCGAAAGATAGAAGAAAAACTTCAGCATTCGCCAGTCATCGAGGTCGAAATGGAACTTGAAGGAAGCACGGCTAAGATCCGCTTCTGAGGCATTTCGAGTCGGGAAGCTCCACCACGTCCTCGTGGTGATCAACCTCGCTTCGCCGCCGAGATAGTGCCTTGCCACGTTGAGAAGCAGGGGGTCTCGCTGCACGGCTAAGGCGGCGCCGCATTGCAGAATCCGCTCATAATGATGGCCGCTCAAAATAGTTCGGCCGAAACGCCGCTCGGCTTCGGCATGATCGCCGGCCAGGAACTCGAGCCTGCGTTCGAAATTGCCGAAGCAGGGTGTCTCGTGCCCAAAGCGCGCAATTTCCTCTTGAATCGGGCGTGGCAGGGTCAGGCCCGTAAAAATACCTGTTCTTCTCAGTTCCGCCGCGATCGCTTCTGCTTGGAGGTCGCCAAAAATGGAAGGCGTGGCACTCTTGTCCTGCACTACGCGTCTTGCGGTCAGCCAATGCGCCTTGCGGAGCGGCATCAAGCGCGCCAATAGGAACATCGGCAGCCAAGCTGGATTCTCCCGCACATCGGTAAGATAGGTGGGAACTCGGGCAGCCATCCGGCGGATCGTCCCGCCGCTGCGGGCGATTGTTTCGAGGTCCTTTGGATCAGAGTGAGCGGGACTAATCATTCTATTGCCTTTCATTACATATTTGCCCGCGTACCGTCGCAAATGACGCACAGGAGATCCCGAAATCCGGGCGAGCCGCTCGTTCAAACATTCGACATCTGCGAAGTGACTGCGAAGATCGCGCATTCGTCGTCGCAGAGATCCCAATTGTCAGGCTTGAGCGTCTCAGCATCTTTTTCGCCTTGGCTTCACTCTGGGAGGATCGCACCCGTCGGCACATGGCCGACGGACACCTCAGAAATGTTCGACTCGCCTGTGCTCGCGGAGGGGTTGTTCTAATGCAACATACCATGCGGTCGGGAAAAATCGAATGTTTGGATCGCACGCATCCAGGCTATGGATAGTCGCAGGGTGCTTCTTTAGTGCGTGAGTTCATGCGAGCGGCGATTTTGCGCGTCGATAACCGACACTCCGCATCTGGTTGAAGAGCTTCTTGCATACAATCTCTTCGAGCGTCGGGCAACAAAGTTTTTGTGGGGCGAGTTAAGCCTGGCCGCCGATGCCTTTCAGTTCGCCGCCCCTATTTGCCAGCAAATTCAACATATGTCGCGGGATGTGGATGGTGTTGAACTGCGATGCCGTGCGGCTCAGTATCACGATTTGCTTGGGTTCCTTCGTTGAGGCCGGATCAAGGCCGTGCGGCAGGAGCTGGTGCAAGAGATCAACGCTGTGGGCCCATGTGCGTAGCGGCTTTTCGGACCCGCAGTCACGCTAGACGCTAGGCGGACAGGGTAAGACTGCCATCTGATAGCGCCGGAGGCCGCCTGCGTAGATGCGGCGACGGCTGCCATGATTTCGAACGATTTGTATTACTAATAAAGAATGCTGGCAATTTGGGATGGAAGCCATCCACGGTATGGATAGATGAACGCATGCGGTTCAAGGGTCTTGATCTAAATCTCCTCGTCGCGCTCGACGCTTTGATGAGCGAGCGCAACCTCACGGCGGCGGCGCGCCGCATCAACCTCAGCCAGTCGGCGATGAGCGCGGCCGTTGCCCGGCTGCGCAGCTATTTTCGTGATGAGCTGTTTACAATGGCGGGGCGCGAATTTATCCCGACGCCGCGTGCGGAAGGGCTCGCCTCCGCGGTGCGTGAGGCTCTGCTGCAGATCCAGCACTCCATTGTTTCCTGGGAGGCGTTCAAACCGGCCGACTCAAATCGCCGCTTTAAAATCGTGCTCTCCGATTACGTCACGCTCGTGTTTTTCGAAAAGATCATGGAGCGCGCGGCGCGTGAGGCCCCCAGCGTCAGCTTCGATTGTCTGCCTCCCGGCGATGACATTGAGGAGCTACTCCGACGGGGCGATGCCGATCTGCTAATTCTCCCGGAAATATACATGTCGAACGCTAATCATCGCGCGAAGTTGTTCAACGATGTGTTCGTGTGTGTGGGCTGCCGCTCGAACGAGCAGCTGTCGGAGCCACTTACATTCGAGCGATACGTGTCTCTGGGCCACGTTGCGGTGAAGTACGGCAATAGCCGAAGTCCGGGCCTCGAGGATTGGTATTTGCTCGAACACGGCCTCAAGAGACGTGTCGACGTGGTCGTACAGGGCTTCAGCATGATTCCCCCGATGCTGTTGGGAACCGAGCGAATAGGAACCATGCCGTTACGGCTGGCGCAGCTTTTCGCAAAGAAAATACCGCTGCAGATTGTCGAGCTTCCGCTGCCACTCCCGCCACTCACCGAGGCAGTTCAATGGCCTGCGCTTCACGATAGTGATCCGGCCAGTCTTTGGCTGCGCGAGATGTTAGTAGAGGAGGCGTCGCGTATGGCTTCGCCGCTTGCCACGACCGAGCCCCTCTTCGGCCAGACGAGCACGAGTATTGACCTGCTCACCTCCGATCTGCGAGCTTCATCAGGGCCAGCGCTCTAAAAGGCGGCATACCACCCTTGCTGGTTCACGCATCGGACGGCCCGAGCGCGTTCAGTTGATTCGGCGGCCAAGCACCGCTGGGAGCGATTGGAGTTCCGATCGCGTACCGTATTCAGATCACTCTCAAATTCGCACGCTATGGCGCTTCCGTTAACAATGCTCGCGCCACGCATATTCTGTTGACGCAGTTAGCCGCCCCCAACTGGTGTGGCGCAGCACTGTGTGGTGGCGCCTGTTCCGGCTGGCTTCTTCGGTTAATCGCGAGATGGTGGCGCCTTGGATCTGGTGCGTATTCCGATGAAGCCGGACGGCCATTCCAATCCGAAGCCGGACAGGTATTCCGATCTCATGCCGGACACGATTCCGATTTGAAGCCGGACAGTTGACCTGAACCCGTTTCGCGGTCAAGCCAGGGTTGTTTGGTCGGTGGTCACGGCCTTCTGTTTTCGCATGCTCTCGCCGCTGAGTTCGATGCGATAGGCATTGTGAACAAGGCGATCCAAGACGGCGTCGGCGATCGTTGGATTGCCGATCATGTCGTACCAGTGATCCACGGGCACCTGGCTGGTGACGATCGTCGATCGCCTCTCGTAGCGGTCCTCGATGATTTCCAGGAGATCGCGACGGTGCTCGTCGTTGAGCTTCTCCGGGCCCCAGTCGTCGAGAATGAGCAGGTCTGTTCTCGCGAGCGCCTTGAGGACCTTGGGATATCGGCCGTCGCCGCGCGAGAGCGCAAGGGTGGCGAACAGCCTGGGAAGGCGGTGATAGGCGACGGAGAAATCCTCGCGGCAGGCCTCGTGTCCGAGCGCGCAGGCAAGCCAGCTCTTTCCGACGCCGGCGGGTCCGATCAACAGCAGGCTGTGGCGCTGAGAGATCCAGTCGCAGCCGGCGAGCTTCATGAAGAGATTGCGATCCAGGCCGCGGGCGGCGCGGAAGTCGATGTTCTCGATCTGAGCGTCATGGCGCAGCTTTGCGGCGCGGGCACTCGCCTCGAAGCGCTTCTGGCGGCGCGTGGTCGCCTCGCGTTCGAGCAGCAGGGCAAGCCATTCGCCATGCTCCAGGTGTCTCGCCTCCGGTTGCGCCTCAAGCTCGTGATAGGCGCTTGCCATGCCGGAGAGGCCGAGTTCGCGCAGCATGTCGATGGTGGGATTGGTCAGCATCGTTCGTGTCTCCTCAATGGAAGTAGCCGGGGCCACGCAGATTGGCGTGCTCCATGACGGCCGCGGGTTCGGTGGAATGTCTGGTGGCCTTGTGGGTGGCGATGAGCGAGGCAATGGTTTTGCAGGTCAGGCCGCCGATCTCGACGGCCCGTGCCGAAACGGCCTCGGCGCGCTCGCGGCCGATGTCGCGATAGAGGCGCAGGATGCCGAGGCATGTTCTAAAGCCCTGCTCGGGATGCGGCCGGCTGGCGAGGATGGCGGTGATCAGCCCCTCGGTCTGCGGACCGATGGACGCGCCCCACCGCCGGAAGCGCTCCGGCGTCCATTCGGCGTAGCGGCGATGGGAGCTCGGCATGTGCGCGGGGTCTGTTCCATAGCGCGGCCCGCCATAGCGGCGCTGATGCACAGCGACGCGGTTGCCGCGATGGAAGATCTCGATCATCCGCGCGGTCGCCCGGACATCGACCTGCTGACGGATAAGGCCATGCGGGACGGAATAGAAGAAGCTCTGGACCTCGACATGATAGTCCGTCGACACCCGCGCAAACCGCCATTCGGCGAACTCGTAATCCTCGGCGGGCAGGCTTGCGAGCGCCGCGCGCTCCACCGTCTCGAAGAGATGCCGGCGGCTGACGCCCAGCCGGCGCATGACATGATTGTTGATGCGCTCCAGCACCTCGGCGATCGCGGCTTGGCCTCGGCGAGCGAGAAGAAAGTCTGCTTGCGCAAGCGACCGAGAAGGCAGCTCTGGGCGAAGCGCACGCCGTTCTCGACCTTGGCCTTGTCCTTCGGACGCCGCGGCCGCGCCGGCAGAACGCCGACGCCATAGTGGGACGCCATCATGCCGTAACTGCGGTTGATCTCGGGATCGTAGAAGCTGGCGCGGCTGACAGCGGACTTCAGATTGTCGGGCACGACCAGGCGGGGCACGCCGCCGAAGAAGGCGAACATGTGCACATGTGAGCCGATCCAGTCCGGCAAGGTCTGGGTCCAGGTGGCCTCAGCGAATGTGAAGCTCGACGCGCCGAGCACGCCGAGGAACAGCTCTGCCTCGCGGACTTCGCCGGTCTTGCGATCGACGATCGGCACCTTCTTGCCGGAATAGTCGACGAAGACCTTGTCGCCGGCCGCATGCTCCTGGCGCATCGTCGGCGACAGGCGCTGCTCGAAGCCGCGGAACAGCTCGCAGAAACGGCTATAGCCATAACCATCGGGATGGACGCTGCGATATTCCTCCCACAGGATCAGCAGCGTCACGCCGGGCTTCTTCAGCTCGATGGAAAGCTCCGCCCAGCACCGTACTTCGGGCGATCCCGAGCACCACCGCAATCTCGCGGACGCTTGTCCCGCCGGCAGAGAGCCGCAGCATCTGTCGTATGTGTCGCATGGTCAGCCTTCTCTTTGACGGCATGAAATCCCCCTCGTGGATACTGAGGAGATTCATGCCAAGGTTGCTGACCCAAAGGCATCGTCAGGACGGAAAAACCGTCCGGTAATTGATCGGAAAGCTGTCCGGCTTCAGATTGGAACGCTGTCCGGATTTTGATCGGAATCCCGTCCGCTTAATTCCCGGAATCCGCAGATCTGGCGTTAATTCCCTTGCGCGTATGATGTTGGAAGAATCCAGTTCAGGCGCAAAATAGACACCTTGGTGGTACGGCACCACCTTCATCTAAAGCGTTGTGAACACTCCCGCGGCGGTCAGCGGCCAGGGAGTTTTCAAGGGTTCTTCGATGACGCCATTGCAGTTCACCACAACCGTTTAACGACTGGGAGGGTATCGAACACCTCGTCCGCTGAGATCAACGGTGCTCCAAGATCCAACGTACTCGCCGCGAGCAGACGGTCAAATGGGTCGCGATGCTCCCACTCAAGAGTTGCCCCTTTCAAACAGATTTCTGGCGCCAGGGCGGCAATTCTACCACCCTGTTCCACCAGCAAGTTCGGCAGATCGTTGACGAATGGCTTCATCTCCGGCCACTTGCCGATACGAACCTTCTGCCCGATCTCAAAAAAACTAATAGGACTGACGAAAACGCTGGCGGCCTCTGTGATGAGAGCGGTTGCCTTAGCCGATAAACGTGCATCGCCGGTCAGCGACCATGCCCATGCATGGGTGTCGAGAAGGACAGTCGTCACGCTTCGCCTTCCCAAAGCGCCAACTCATCCTCACTCATTGGCTCGAAGAAATCCGGCCCGTCTCCTGTAACCTTGCCTTTAAGTAGCCCGATTGTGAACTTGCCCTGCGGGATAGCAACAATCCGGGCGACAGGGGTTTTGCCCTTGGCGATGACAACTTCTTCGCCAGCTTTAGCCGCCTCTATAAGTTTGGACAAGTTCGTCTTGGCGTTGTGAATTGTAACCTGCATAGAAACCCCGATTAGCTAACTTAGCTATATATAGTGCTTTTCCACCTTGAAATCCAGCCTCACTTTCCCGCCGGCAGAAACCTCGCCAGTGCGCGTAGCTTCTTCTTCGCTCTCGCTGCTTGGGGTCTCGCATCTCGACGCGTTCGGCTTCCATAAGGCGACTGAACGTTCGGCGGTGGAAAGGACGGCCATCCGGACCTGAAAACCCGTAGACCTAGTCCCCCGCAGTCTTCAGCTTTTCCAAGATCGTTAAAACATCGGCTTGGATATCGAGGCATGAATCCACGTATTCGACTATCAGGTCCTCACGGTGAGGAAAATCCCTCCGATGACGTTCAAGCGTCTCGGCCGCTACAGCATAAGCTTCGAATAGGTCGTCCAACTCGCGGCTCTTAGCGCGGTAAAGGAGTTCTCGATGCCGAGGCAGGGCAAGCGCCAAACGGGCCCTGCCACTTCGTAGTAGTGACATTTTTTCGATCCAATAGCATGGTCCTCGGCCCGATGGTGAAGTTCAAGTATCGGGCTAGAGAACCGTCTCGTGGTACCAGCCCACCAAGACAATCCTGCGACTACCAGAGTCCGGCCGGAAAGTTCCCGGGATCCACTCACGATGGGCGGAGATATGACGCCAGGTGCGGTGCGACGTTCCCTTTGGCGAAGCGCAAAGCTACGAAGAACAGGCTGATGCGCTCTTCGATCTCTCGTCTGGTCAGTTCGAAGTCGTGGCCATGGGTGGCCAGCGAACGACTGCCCGTCCGTCCGGCGGGAGCGCCGCTGTGCGCTCGTACGATGGGCGAAGCCCACTCTAAATACAACGTATCCTTCGCACATGTCCGCAGTGCCTCTGACCAGACGTCCAGTCCAGACTGTACGACAACATATCATTGCGGGCCAACAGTTAGGGAAGCGCCTTTGACTATCCATAGCGCGGATTTAGGCCATCCAAATAATCGATTTTTCGAATTTCGCCTATTCTGGTCTACGAGAATAACCGAAAACAAGGAGAAAACGATGGGATGCTTGACATTGGCGGTACTGGAGGAATGAAGTTTGCGACCGCGTTCCTGGCAATGTCACTATTTCTGATGCCAACGGCAGAGGCTCAAGAGCAGCTGGTCTGGCATCACGGGCTGTCGCTCGTGGACGAGCTCAAATATCGGCCGGGTTTTGCCCACTTCGACTATGTGAATCCGGACGCTCCCAAGGGCGGAGATATCAGACTCTCGCAGACCGGCACCTTCGACAGCTTCAATCCGCTCCTGGCGACAAAGGGGGAGCCGGCCGTAGGACTGTCGCTTGTCTTCGATACGCTGTTGAAGCCGGCCGATGATGAAATTTCAACAGCCTATGGCTTACTCGCCGA
>NZ_NWTD01000015.1:0-628 GCF_002532005.1 Sinorhizobium sp. NG07B
CCACAAGCATCGTCCACGACAGCATGTTGCTTGTAGGCTGGTTCCAGCCGACGATTGCGCCCGTTGGTCGCCATGGACGCGTCCGGATCGGTAACGCAAACCTTCTTGTACTTGCCTGTTTTACGGCTGTTTCGTTCGTTTGGGTCTTCGTTGGCGTCGGTGAGAGCGTCGACGTGGCGGAGCGCAAGGCTTTCCCAACTTACGTCGGCCCGGATGAGTGAGGCGTCGACATGTACGGCCTCACCCTTGGCAATCCTGGCCGCTACGCAGACCTTTACTGTCCGCTCAAAGATCGTTCGAAAACGCTCTGCGCCCCAGCGTTGACGGATGCGGGTCAGCGACGAATGGTCAGGAAGCGCCTCGTGCAGGCCGAAGCCGATAAACCAGCGAATAGCGATGTTAACCTGAGCCTCGCGGACCAGCCGACGGTCATGAACAATCCCGAGGAGAAAGCCCGCAAGCATCAGCCGGACGGCCACTTCCGGATCAATGCCGGGGCGGCCGACGCCCACCGCATAAAGCTCAGTTACCTCATCGTGCAGCCAGGAGAGATCGAGAACTCTATCGACCTTAACCAGGATGTGATCGTCGGGGATCAGATCCCGAAGCGAGCCGCACATATAGAGTT
>NZ_NWTD01000016.1:0-72691 GCF_002532005.1 Sinorhizobium sp. NG07B
CCGATTATCTCAATTGAATCAGATGCATGAGACTTCTTCAACAGCCCCCGGGTCCACTTCATGCGCAACGTTCTTGCCCACGCCGGCAAGAGCGGTCGGCGTGTCGTCTCCGCCTTCATCGCCACCGCCTTCGCCCAGGAGACGCCGGAAGCCGCAAGCGCCCAATGGCGCGCCGTCGCCGACCAGATCCGGCCGAAGGTGCCCAAGCTCGCCGCCATCATGGATGATGCCGAAGAAGACGTTCTCGCCTACATGACCTTCCCGAAGGAGCACCGCGCCAAGCTGCACAGCACCAACCCGATCGAGCGCCTCAACGGCGAAATCAAGCGCAGGACCGAGGTCGTCGGCATCTTCCCCAATGATGACGCCATCGTCCGCCTCGTCGGCGCGATCCTGCTCGAGCAGAACGACGAATGGGCTGTCCAACGCGCCAGATACATGACGCTAGAAACCATCAGCCAGATGAGCGATGATCCGCTCATCAGCCTGCCAGCCGTGGCGCGCTGATCATCCCGGCCCATGCCGGAGAACGCGGCGACCAAAGCCGCCACCTACACCACTCCCTGGGACATGATCCTCTGCTGCACATTCAGCTCTCCATTGTTTCTCCAAAACCCTTTGATCCGGCCCGGTCGGATCGCCGCTTCAAAGTCGTGTTTTCCGATTACGTGACACTCGTATTTTTTCAAAAGGTCGTGGAGCGTGCGAGGCAGGAAGCTCCCGGAGTCAGCTTCGATTGTCTGCCTCTTGCCGACGACTACGAGGAGCTTCTCCGACGCGGCGAAATCGATTTTCTGATTGTACCGGAAATGTTCATGTCGATGCATCCTCACGCAGCACTGTTTGAGGATACATTTGTGTGCGTAGGTTGTGCCACGAACGAGCAGCTATCAGAGCCACTTACATTCGAGAAATACATGTCGATGGGGCACGTTGGGGTCAAGTTCGGCAACACCCGGAAGCCCTCCGCCGAGGAATGGTACTTGCTCGAGCACGGTCTGAAGAGACGTATCGAAGTCGTCGTGCAGGGCTTTAGCATGATTATGCCGGTGGTGTCAGGCACCGAACGCATAGCGACCGTGCCCTTGCTGCTAGCGCAGCATTTCGTAAAACAATACCCCTGCGGATCGTCGAGCTCCCGCTGCCATTACCCCCGCTGATCGAAAGCGTTCAATGGCCCGCCCTTCACAACAGTGATCCGGCAAGCCTCTGGATGCGCGAAATACTATCCCAGGTGGCGGCTATGGTTTCGCCGCTTACCCACGGCCAAGCCCCTCACCGCCCGAACCAGCGCGAGCATTGACCTGTTCACCTGCGATCCGCCGACTTTGTCAGCGGCATGAAAAGGACGGCATTTGGAGTGCGTTTAGTTACTCTGGAAGACCGCACAGGAGCCGATTGATCCCTTCCCGCTCCGCGCGCGGCCTGCAATGCTTGACAGTGGCACCCGTCGCGACAAGAATTTTCGCTTGGCGAAGCGCCCCAAAGATGCCGGTGGCGAACACAGGGCCCTTTTCCGTATTCCATGAACGCAGGCAAAGCGGCCGGGACGTCTCTTCAACAATTCCACGAGAAATTGCTGATCTCGCGATCGCCGCCAGCGACGGCTCCGGCAGCCTCGGGCGCCTCGACAATCTGGGCGCGGACGCTCACGCGTCGAGCACGACGTCGCTCGTCGGGATCGCCTGGCAGGTCAGGCAGACGGCTGGATCATCCGGCTCGGTTCCATGAAGGTGGCGGACAGTTCCGGACACGACGCGGACGGCGCAGCTCTCGCATTGCCCCACGCGGCAACCGCTCGGCAGTGAAAGGCCAAGCTTCTCGGCAAATTGAAGCAATGGCCCTTGTGCCGCAGACCACGAATCCGGAGCCTTGCGAGATTGCGAAAATGTCACTGCATATTGCCGACCATCATCAACAATCGGGCCTGTTGGCGAACGGAAGACCTCGCTGAAAATATCGAAACGCGGTATACCGCGCGCCACAAGGCCATCGGCAAAAACCTTGATCATACCGGGCGGTCCGCACATGTAGACCCGAGGCTGTCGCTGGATCACGTCACTCGGCACGACTTCCGCGGTGATCCGGGTGCCGCTGAAATAATCACGGCCTTGTACGTCATCGGGCAGCGGAGCGTCATAGTGATCCCTGATCCGCAGGCCGGGCAGGCGTTGGCGATGCTCGGCAATTCTGTTTCGGAAGGCATGCGCTCTACTGTTCAAATTGCCGTATAAGAGCCAGATCTCCGTCTGGTCGCCATCCGGCAGCGATTCCAGAAGGCTGATGAAGGGCGTGATGCCGATGCCGCCGGCGAGCAATATGAGAGGCTGCGGGGAGTTACGCGGCAGAATGAAGTTCCCGGAAGGCGCCTTTAGCTCGACGATGTCGCCTTCTTTCAGTTCACGGTGAATATAGCCCGACATCCGGCCTTCGAAGTTCGTGCCATCCGGCGCAACGCCCTTCTGATGCCGGACAGCGATACTGTAGCTCTTGCGACCTTGGACATAGGCTGCTCCGGTCAGCGAATAGGCACGACTTGTCTGAAGTTGGTCATCAATGCGAACCTGAATATGCTGGCCGGGCCGGAAATCAGGCAACTCATGTCCGTCGATCGATTCGAAGGTCACGCTGCGAACGTTCTCCGCCTCGATCATCGCATTGACGACGCGAAAGGGGCTAAAGCCCGACCAGGCCCGCTGTCGCCGCTCAGTCAGCGGATCGAGCTCGATGTTGCAACGGAACGAGCGGTGCGGGATCGAGCCGCTCACCGGATCGACGACATCGGCCGAGATCAGGCTGTTCGCGTTGCTGCTTTCCGGCCCGCGGATCGGAAGGAGGGTGCGGTCGAGCTCGGGGCAAGCCTGCCACCAGCCGAATTCGGCCATCACGACGTCGTCAGCGAGGTTCGGTACGACACGGGCGACAAAACGCGCAGCGCCGTTGCGTGTCGAAATCCGGATCCAGTCACCCTCATGAATGCCACGATTGCGGGCGAGGCCCGGGCCGATCTCCGCAATCGGTTCCGGAGCTCTCTTTCTCAGCGAGACAAGCCCCCTGTGCTGACTATGGCAATAATAGCCGTTCTTGGCGCAACTCAGCACTAGTGGGAATCGTTTCGCGGTGCCGTTGCGTCTGATGATTTCGTCCTCCGCGGGGAGGTGAAAGGTGGGAACGGCCGGCTGGCCGTTTCGATACAAAAGCTCTGAATAGAGTTCGACCCTTCGCGTCTCTGTATCAAAACCCCGGATTCGGCCGCTACCGTCATGGTGCGGCAGCTGATATTTGCGCTCTCGGGAATCGATTTCGCACTTGATGCCCCGCGGATTTGCGCGCAGATCCGCCAACGAAAGGCCAAGCGGTTCCAGCATGTAGTTCCAGCCCGCTTCCAGGTTGCCGCCGAAGAACTCGTCCTTCATTCCGAGGCGACAGGCCAGATCGAACACGATTTCGTTGTCAGCGCGCGATTCTCCGCGCGGCTCGACCACGAGCTGGCGTAGCTGCACGAGCGACGCTGCTTCGTCGCTGATTTCAAAACCGAAGCGGATGCCCTCATGTTCCCACGGTGTGTTGACTGGGAGGAAGATGTCCGCAAAGCGAGCCGCCGGCGTTTCGAAGAGATCACAATGGGCGTAGAACTCCAGCGTCTTTAGTGCTTCCTCGGCAAGGGCGCTGTCAGCCTGGGAGAGGGGTAGATTCGTACCGAAGGCCAGGAGTACGCGTATTGGGTAGGGTTTTGCTTCCGTGACGGCAAGATACATATCCCGGGCTGTCACCCACCCCATAGCAGGCGGTCCGATCGGACGCTTGTCCGCCCCGAGAGCCTTCGAGAGCTGACTTGGAGAAAGCGCTCCCAGCCCATTGACGGGACGGTAAAACGGGCCGCGACGAACACGGTTTCCGCCGACGACGTCATAGCTGCCGGAAAGGGCATACAGGCTGGCGACGGCGCGTTCGGTTTGAGTGGAATTGCTGTGCTGACTGATGCCGGTCCAAGCGTGATAGGCGATCCGGCGCCCGGCGCCCATGAGCTTGCTTGCTGCCGTGAGACAAGCCGGTGCAACACCGGTGATGTGTTCGACGTGTTCCGGGTCGTAGGGCGCCGCGACACGGGCGAGGAGCTCAAGAGCCGGGGTACAGACGATCCGGGCCGGGGCTTTCCCGGCAACAATTACGTCGACGTCGCCGCGAAGGCGCAGTGTCGCGCTCTGTTCGAAAGGAAGCACTCTGTCGCCTTCAATTGGGAAGGGCACGTTGTGTTTTTCGTCCCATACGACGTATCTGTTGAGTGACGCGTCAGGCCATAGCATCTGTTCGCGCAGGAAAAGGCCAGTGTCCTTTCGAACCAGAAGCGGCGCATTCGTCCAGGTCCTCAGGAACTGGTTGTCATAGAGCCGCTCCAGAAGCATCAGTCGGATCAAGCCGAGTGCCAAGGCGCCATCGGTTCCCGGGCGAACCGGCAGCCAGACATCGGCCTGCTTTGCAAGAGCCGTCGGACGTGGGTCGACGACGACAAGCTTAGCTCCCTTGTCACGACCATTTGCAATGGCATTGGCCTGCGCGAGCCAGGTATTGGCGGGGTTGTGGCCCCACAGCAGGATCGTGTCGGCGTTCGCATAGTCTGCGGGTGGAATGCCGCTGCCGAAGGTGAACGCGTGAGCGAAATCCTTGTGCCAGTTGCAGATTTCCGTTCCGCAACAGCTGTTTGGACTGCCGAAATGGCGAATGAAGCGCTCGATCCAGTCGATGCTGTCCGAGAGCGGTGTCCCACTCGGGGTAGTCACTGAAAAGGCGACGGACTCGGCTCCGCTTTCTGCCTTCACGCGGGCGAGTTTTTCCGCTGTTTCCGTCAATGCCTCTTCCCACGTGATGCGTACCCATCCGGGATCCGCGGACCCTTTGGGGGTTGTTCGCCGCATCGGATAAAGTTGCCTATACGGGCTATGGACCAACTCGGGTGCGGCCCGACCCTTCATGCACATCGCTTTGCCGGTGGGGTGGGAAAGGTCCGGTCGCACAGAAACGAGCTGACCGTTGTCAACCCTGTTGACTGTGCCGCACCTCGACCGACACAACGCGCAATACCCAGCGATCTCTGCCGTCATTTGCCTTGGCCCCATAGATTTACTAGTGCGTCATGGTGGTGCGCCACAGTAGTGCGCCCTAGCAGTGCATTACTAGAGGCTTCGGAGTCGCAATGTCATTGTTGGCCCTTTCATCAGGCAGCAGCATCGTCAGGCTCGAATGGCCCCTTCAGTTTCTTTGCGTCCTTCCACTCCGCTGCGAGCCATAGTTCGGTGTTTGCCGGGTCCGTCGATCGGCCGGCATCGCTTTCGGGTGAATAGGTTTCATGGTCTCATTGGCATCGCATGTCAGAAACGCGGAATGCTCATGGCCGCCAGACTGCAAACTCTTAATCGAATTGGGCTGACTGCCCCCGGCGGTACGACGACTATAGTTGAGATGATGATATTCGTCGCGAGATCAAAACGTGGGAAGGAGGGCTGCACATTGTTGAATGTGATGACGTCTTCGAGGCCGCCGCTGAAAAAATGGCTGAAGGTAAAATAGTCGGATGGGCGAGAGGCAGGTCCGAGTTCGGGCCGAGCGCGCTTGGCAACAGAAGCATACTTGGAGACACTCGACCTCGACAGAACTGGCAAGGGATCAATCTCGCGATCAAGCAGCGAGAGAGCTTCCGCCCATTTGGGTCAGCAGTACTCGCGGAGGACTTCAATGACTATTTCATCCCGCTACCATCGAATCCAAACATGGAACACATGGTCTTTGTGACCAAGGTGCGAGAAGAAAAACGAGCCGAACTCGGTGCCGTTACTCATGCCAGCGGGACAGCGCGGGTACAAGTCGTCACGAAATCTGCTAACTTCGGTTTTTGGAGGCTCATATCGGCTTTCAAAGAAAGAACGGGCTGTCCGGTACTTCTCAATACCTCGTTTAACAACCGATACGAACCCGTCGTCCAAAACGTGACCGACGCCGTCCGGACTTTATTGACGACCGGTTTAGATTACTTGTTTATCGAGAAGGCTGAAAAGAGCTCTCCGGTGAGGAGCCTTATCGCAACCGCCAGCTTGAGACTTAGTGACGCTGCATGGGTCGAGGAGATTACGACGGTCAGGCAGCGGCGAACCGTCCTGAGGCGCGCTCCGAGTTATACCCGTGAGTTGAACAACTGGCAGTTAGCGCGATATCTGTGTGAATCCGGGAGCGAATTCTCGCTCGTAGCGCATCTCGTCGACGGCGTCTCGCCAAAGGATCGTGATCAAAAGAAGTATTTTTGCTCTGGCAAGAGAGATTCAACGATGTGCGGCCTATGAAGGTGGCGAGACAGGGTGGATCCATTGGAGCCGATCTGTCCTTCTGACCGCTGGCCAGTGCCCGCGAAGAGCGCGAACGTGGCAGAGAGCACGGTCAACTCATCCTCGATAAAGCCGTCCACGAGCGATTGGTCGCAATGACGGCCGACTTCAACGAGCTCTGGAAAGAGCCGGATACCCCAAGCCGCGAACGCAAAGGACTGATGGCCAACATCATCGAGGTCACACTCTCCTCAAAACTTCCGGCGGAAGAAACCACCAAGCCTCAGGTTAGCTTTAAACGGGAGCAAATCGAGACGGCCACCACCATGTGGTTGAAGATCTACGTCGTGCCGGCAAAACGATCATCGCCATCGCTCATCAACTGAGCACCATTCGCGGGGCCGACAAGATCGTGGTCCTCGGACAAGGGGCGATCATTGCGGAGGGAAGGCACGCTGGCCTGCTGAAAACGATGGCCCTTACGCTCGTTGTGGCGAGGTCTCCTCCATCTAGAAGCTATACAGCTCATCAATCCCGGCGGCTATCCCTGGGCTGGCGACTTGCAGCGCTGCCATGGCATCACATTGGCAAGTTTGCACGTTTACGGGTTTGTTACTGATCAATTGCCGCACTTTCGCCATCGTGAAACCCAGGGCGACAGGATGATGCCGCTACTGTCGCTACGCAGCGACTCGTTACCGACAACCACGGTATCTCGGCGACCTGCCGCGGGCCTCGTTCACGAAGGGCGCGCGCACATCCATCCGTCACGTCGATGCATTCGATCACAACAATAGATTACTCGGCTTATGCGATGAACGGTATGAAGGCGTCCCGCAGCGGTAGGGCGCTGCAACACAAGGACCATTGCGATGGAAAATTTCAAGTTCTGGGAAAAGTTCTTCAAGGGCAGCGAGGAGCCCCGATACCCTCATCGGCAGCGATCATGACGATCTGCTCTGGAATTACGGCGGCAATGACTGGATCGACGGTCGCGCGGGCACTGACCGAGCCTTCGGTGGCGCCGGGAATGACCGGGTGTTTGGCGGCCCGGGTAATGACCAGGTCTACGGCGAAGACGGCAGCGACGTTTTATACGGCGGCAATGATCGATACCAACCCCGCGTGGCCGGTCAGGACAATGACTATGTCCGCGGCGGTGGCGGCGATGATGTTCTGTTCATCGGTGACGGCAGGGATTGGCTAAGGGGTGACGGAGGCCGCGACACGTTCGTGTTCCAGTTCCATGACCCGATGCCCGGGCAGCATAACCCAATGCCCGGGCTTCCGAAACAGGGGCCCGACCCGGATATCACCACCATCGCGGATTTCGACCCGGAGCAGGATACTTTCGCCTTCGATGCGCCGGGGCTTTACAACGATGGCGTTGGCGCAAACTTCATCAACCACGCCAGCGTGCAGTCAGGTTACCCGGTGGACACCTTCTACAGCGGCAACGCCCCGGGTGCGAACGGCGAGCACGTCGTGGTTATCACCGACCGTAGTTTCGCCGATGGCTCTGCCGCCGCGAGCGCGATATCCGGCGAGAGCGCCGGCGACATCATCGTCTACCACAACTACAAGACCCATACGGCGGATCTCGCCTATGTCACCTCGGGAAATCACGTGGATGTGTTCGCTCACCTGTCTGAGGTGGACAGTGTGTCCAACCTCGCTAGTCTGCGCCTGACCGCGTCGGACTTCATATTCGTCTGAACGGGAACCCACGGAAGCGCGGCCGCCTTGGCGGCACGCTCCAAATTCGTAACGCTTCATCAGGCGCGACGACCCGACGACCCAGCGGCACTGCCGCCTCGCATGTTGGCTTACCCATCTGCAGTGGGGAGTTGCCTGTCGCGCGCCCGACCAAGCGCATTTTGAGCGGGGGCGGCTTCGCTTGTAGAGGCCACGCAGAGCGGTGCCGACTGCAGCTCCACGGGGCTGTTCATGGATGTGTCCTGCTCGATCATCCGTGGGGAGCTGTGCTTAGTCGAGCAAGTGCCGTGCCAACCCATAAAAGCCTTTTGAAACGATGGGCCACTCTGTGGACCAGTGCTTCATGTCCGACGGTGTCAGAAAGACGACAATCGAGCGCAACTGTCCTCACTGGCCTTTATGGGTTGGCCAAACATCACAAACGCCATCGTGCCCTTTTCGAGCGTCGCTGCCCGATTAGGAAGGAGTAAGCCTGGCGTGACGGCGGCGTCGTAGCGTTTGGACCGGAGTGGATCGTGTCCAGCAGGCTGGAGATCATTCAACGAGGCGGCGAACGGCCGGGCAAAAGATGACGCAAGTATGAGGGACATGACACACGCTCACGAAGTTTCGAATCGCTCAAGCATCTTCTTAAGCTGAACATTCTGCAGATAAAGCTTCCGAGCCAGCTGGGTTCTAAGCATCTTGATTTCCTCGTCGAGTGTTGCCACATCATGGAAGAACAAATCTCTTGAGGATGGGGGTTTCACACTTTTATCATTCTTTGAAGCGGTGTTCTGCGCAGCCACGTGGGCCCTGGCTTTCTTCCTCCCTTCTCGACCCTTTGTTGCCGGTTTCATTCGCAACTTTGTGCCCGCCGTGCTTGTTAGCGCCGTCGAATTCGTTTTGCCCCCCGAATGATCTGCTTCGAGACGCGCTGCCGGTTGGGCCTCTTCAAAATCTAACGGCGGCTTTTCTGCCTCCTCGATCTCATCATCAACTTTCGCCTCGTCCGATGCGGCCGACACTTGATCCACCGATACGTCCTCAGCGTGACCAGGTTGGCTGACAGCTTGCGTCGAATTGGTCGGAAGTGTTGACGTGTGCTCCACATTGCGCTCGAGAGCCTCGGGATCGGTGTCATAGCCATCCGAACTGTCTGGCGCTTTCGCCGAGGATCGCCGCGACGTCAACTTAACAAAGAATTTCCATGGTGTTTTCATAGCATTAAAGGCTTCGGCTCGGGAGGAACGGTTTGAGAGGCGGATGTGAGGTTAAGCGGGGAGACTAGAGGATCGGGAAGTGCACGTTCCGACGGTTCCAGTAAGATAAGGCGGGCTCCGATCCCGAGGACGTGACAATGCCTTTGCTCATTGGTCAGATAACGAAATTAAGCAGTTCTGAGAGAATGAGTCCAGCTGCACCTCGCAGGGCAGCCACATTTTCCCTGTCCCCAAGGGCTAGCATAATCTCGTCACCAGGACGGTCGAGTAGCTGATCCCGAAAGTTTCTTTCGATCAGACTGAGCATCCGCCTTCCCCCATGCACGACATCTCCATGAAGAATAATGCAGTTTGGTGCTATCAAATGCTGAAGATTAGCCAACCCAACCGAAACATTGAATGCGTACTCTTGCAGTAGGTCCTCGGCCTCGTTAACGCCTTGCTCGGCTAGTATCACCAAACGGCCGGCGTTGAGCGCGTGAGCTTTCGGCAGCCCCTTTGATTGACCTTGCTCCCTTAACCACTCCAGCGTTGCGACTGTTTCCCAACATCCGCGTCGCCCACAGTGGCATGCCCGACCATTGAGCTCCACGATTGTATGACCGATTTCGCCACCTGCCCCCGCAGTTCCCCGATGAACATGTCCGTTCAGGAACAGTGCCCCTCTTAGAGTCTCACCGATGTAAACCACGGCGAAGTTTCTCCGGCCACGCCCTTGGCCAAACCATCGGTCGCCAACAATCAACGCCCGGGTATCTTGGTCGACTACGACCGGAGCGCCAAACTTTTTGGTCAACTCCGCTCTTATTGGAAAACCGTCGAGATACGGCACAAGGTCGGTGCGTACAATTGCACCGGTTTCCGTATCGATCATTCCTGCAACTGCAACGCCGATCCCCAAGATTGGATAACTACCGGATGTGATGGTTCTTTCGACACAGCCGCTGACAATCTGGAACACGTCGGAAGCGCTCGTCAGAGCTTGCGGCACCTCCGCGACATTCTTGGCATAGATCTCACCCTCCAGCGAAACCAAGCACGTATGCACACGATCATGCATTAGGAGAACCGCACATATAGGCTTGGCCTCTTTGGAGAACCACAATTTAGTGGCCGGCTTTCCCCCGGCTTTGTTAGGCGGAATCGCTTCTCCCTCTGCGAGAATATGCTGATCGAGCAGAGGTTGAACAATCCCGCCGATGGTTCCTCGACTGGCGCCGGTAAAGCGCGCGAGATCCGCTCTGCTAGACGGTCCCATGTCATATAAGGCTTGTAGTAGACGCCCCCGATTTGCAGGCCCTAACGTTCCCGCTGAAATTAGAGATTGAGCCGGCATCAACCGATGACTGCTTTGGCCTCCCTTAACCAGCCCTACGGAACCGGCCCTGTCACGATCACCAGGAGCCGTCGTATGTTCGCCTAAGTCTTGTTCCCTTAGTCGCCTTATCAGAAGATCCATCGCGTAATCCTCTCGCGCCAAAAGTTTGTTGCCCGCATCTCAGGTCATTCGCAAAGACGAAAGATGGCTTGGCAACCGTTCGTTTGATGGACCCTCATTGGTCGAGAGCTCGGGTAGCGCCTGAAGTGCTGTGTATAACGAGGTCGCCGCACTGCCTTCGCGGCCTGCGGTTTTTCGTGCCTGCTTCCAAACACACCACGCCAGCTCTTTGACAATTTCCCCGCTATTGGGGAGCTTTGTTCGGGCTTCATGACCTGATGGCGGTTGATCCGTTGCCGGGTCGCACAGACGCGCCTCCGTGAAAGTGCCTCGATCGACGCGCGGGGCGGAGAGTTGCTGCAGCATCTGCCGCCCACAACGGTGGATACATGGTTCAGTTCAGGTTTCATCGCGGAAGACATCACTGAGTTTTTCACGAACCGATCACCCGCGATGCTGTCCGGCACAAGGGCACGGCAGATTGTACGCCTTCCTATTTGTTCGCCTACACGACGGCAATTTAGAGTCCACGCGAACATAATTCAAAGTATATTCTAAAATATATTTCTTATACTCAGTTGAACTGGCATGAGCATGTTTTATCGTACTTTATGTCGCCGACAGAATGACCTGCGTATTCCCCGATTTAACCGGAGAAATGGATGAATAAACGTGCCCGCATTGATACGGATGCAAACCAAGCCAGCTCGGCCTCCCCGGAAATGAAGCTGGCGTTCTTTGGCGGCGATCCTGTGTTTTCCCCTGAGCGCATAACGACTTGGCCAGCCGCACAGAAGAAGCATTTAGATGCTCTCCGCGCAGTAGTGGAGAGCGGGAAATATCATCGGGTCAACCACCCGATTGTGACCGAGTTGGAGCAAAACCTCTCCATGTGGACCGGGAAGTGGATGGTGCGCGCCGTCGGCAGTGGTACGGCGGCCATCCACATTGCACTCGACTACTTCAAAAGCCGCGGCGAGCGCGTGGTTACCGCAGCCCTGAATTGGCCCGGAGCGGTCGGGCCGATAGCAATTTGTGGTCTGCGGCCGATCTTCGTCGATGTCGATCTAGATTTGGCCGGCATTGATCAAAAGTCCACCGCCGAAAAGCTCGCACCGAATGTCGCCGCACTCCTCACCACCCATCTCTTTGGCAATAACATTCTTGTTCCCGATGCAAGATCAGCTGCGCGTACCCAAGGTGTCGCGCTGATTGACGATGTCTGCCAGACAATCGCAGCTGCCAAAGCGATCTTCGACGGAACGCACCTCGATAGCGACGCACTCGCTTTATCAGGAAACGGGGCCAAGCATCTGGGGTCGGGCGAGCTAGGATTCATCCTGACGGAAGACAGCAATCTGATCGAGCATGTCGATCGCGTGTCACTGGCGAGCTCAGCTCGAAACGGTGAGCGCATATTCTCCCCTTGCGCACAAGGATATAATTATCGTCCTAACGTTTTCTCCTCATCCATAGCAAACACGCGAATAACAAATCTCGACACGCAACTGCAGAAGCGAAGAAATAACGGGCAGCTCCTATGGGGCATGATCAGGGAACTTCCTGGACTACTCCCACTCTTCAATCCGTCGGATCAGCATCAGTCAATGCTCAATTTTCCTCTTCGTATCGAACCGGAATCCCTCGGATTCAGCGCGGGCCCCGCAGGAAGGGATTTCATCGTCAACTTGCTCAAGGCTGAAGGTGTGCCCGTTTGGGTCTGGCTTAGGAAACCCGTGTTCGAATATCTCCCCAACATTCACGACAGTTGGAGGGCTGCCGACTTTCCAAATACGATGAAACTCTTGGACACGATGTTCTACATATCCGAGATTGCTCCGCCGAATGATGCCGACGTGATGGAACTTTACGCTGCAGCCTTTCACAAGGTCTGGAAGGCCCTTCCGAGACTGGTTGGGAAAGGGCATGCGACGTCCGTCTAGCTTCTGAGTCGAGCTGCATCCCTTTGGTGAGGGCCGCCCTGCGTCGGTGAGAAATAGGTAGCGATCGGGTCGGCGGTGTCGCTGGTCTGAGGACGACAAACTGAATATCAACGCGCAAGAAGGTTTCTTTACAACGGTGAGGGCCAGAACCCCGCCGCTGTCGCCGCCTAGTCGACGAGTTGGCAAGGCTCAATTTCGCGCTTTAATGAACTCGGGCCGCGTCATAGCCCTTGTCCGTCTCCAGCGTCAGCCGCTTCGAAGTGACGCGGTAGAACACCCGCAACAACATGGCCCGCAGCAATTCTCCGGCGCAAGGCTGGGCGACCGCCTTTGGCACTGCAGGCGTGCATGCCGGAAAACAAGCCGTCTAGCCGCACCAGCGCTACATTGACCATCAGCGGATCGGGCGCAGTGAATGATCGGCTGAAACGAAATCCTCCAACCGCTTCATCGTGAACAGCTGCTCCATGAACCCATCGTACCCGCGCATCGAACCGCCTCGCCAAGGTGGATCAGTAGGCTCTCTTTGGCCTAGCTTTTTCAGCAGCCTGTTAGGCGCCCGCCGCCACGTGCGGGCGAGCCGGCATCAACTGGCGGGCAGATGCGCCGACGGCAGCAAGCGCGCCTGACGCAACGCCGCCAGATCAGCCGAGCCGGTGCAGAAGCAGGCGACGGCCAACTGGCGGATGACGATCTCGAAATGCGCGACAACCGCCTCGGTGGACACAGTCGCCGCGCGCAGCACGCCGGCCGCCTGCCCGGCGATGTCCGCGCCCAGGCGGATGGCCTTGGCTACGTCGACGCCGTCGCGGATCCCACCCGACGCGATCAGCTTCACCGTTGGCAGCGCCCGACGTACCGCCAGCACGCTGGCCGGGGTCGCAATCCCCCAATCGGCGAACGCCATCGCCACTGCACGGTCGGCGGCATCGCGGGCGCGCTCGCCCTCCACCGCGGCCCAACTGGTGCCGCCGGCGCCGGCGACATCGATCACCGCCACACCCGCTTCGACGAGCGCACAGGCCACCGAGGCGGACAGGCCCGACCCCACTTCCTTGGCCACGATCGGCACGCCCACGCTGCGCGCGGCGCGAGCGATCTGCGCCAGGACGCCGCGCCAGTCGCGGTCGCCCTCCGGCTGTACCGCTTCCTGCAGCGGATTGAGATGAACGATGAGTCCATCGGCCTCCAGCGCATCCACCGCCCGGCGCGCCAGGTCCAGGCCGTCGGCCACGCGCAGTTGCGCTGCGCCGATATTGGCCAGCAACGGAATGTCTGGGGCCAGGCGGCGCAGCGCGCGCGTCAGCCCCTGGGAGCTGCGGGATTGCAGGCTCACGCGCTGCGAACCGACGCACATGGCGATCCCCAAGGCTTGCGCTGCCTCGCTCAGATGCCGGTTGATGGCCTCGGCGCGTGGCATGCCGCCGGTCATGGAGCTGATCAGCAGCGGCGCGCGCATGGTCTTGCCTAGCAGCGAGGCGCGCAGGTCGATCTGCGTCAGGTCCAACTCGGGCAATGCGCAGTGTTCGAAACGGATGTACTCCCAGCCGGCGGCGACCGTGGCCGGCGCCGTTCGCCGATCCAGCACGATGTCCAGATGGTCGTCCTTGCGCCGGCTCAGGGCGGTGTCGCTCATGCTCGCTCCATGCGTCGCATCGGGCGACGGCGCTGCGTCGGATCGCACCGACGGCAGCGCGCGCACGCCGCCGCCTCCCGCGCGTTCAGGCCGGCGCACGCTGGCCTCCCCCCGCAGCGTCGCTGTGGTAGCGGCTGACCGAGGTCTGGTAGTACTGCGCGCGGATGGCCACCATGGCCTCGATCAACGGTCCCCACGGCGCGGGGACGCGTTCTTCCGCCATCACCCGGTGCAGCATGCGCGTATGGCCGGCCAGCTCGTCGTTGAGGAACTCCACCACAGGCATGGCCGGATAGCGCTGCAGCAGCAGGATCGCCGCGTTGTCGGCCTCGCCGGCCGACCTGTCTTTGTCGCGTCCATGCAGATCGTTTTGCAGGCGCCCTATCGCGGAGATGAGCCGCAGGACCTGGCGAAACGCCGGACGCGCGCGCAAGGTCGCCATGTCCAGCCCCCACAGCAATGACAGGCAACAGAACACGTTCGCGTAGGCGATCGAATCGATGCCGTTGTGCAGGTACTCGGCGTAGGACCAGCGTTCCGCCCCTGCCGCCTGCGCGTGTCCGTTGCGCAGCGCCGCGCAGTAGCACCGGGTATCGTCGAGAAGCTGAGCATAGTCGCGATGATCGTAGGCGAGCGCGGCCAGCGAAGCGCGCAGCACAGCGCAGCCCTCGAATCCGGGGAGCGCACACGGCACGCCCTGCCCCAGCGCCTGCTCCACCGCGGCGAGCTGCTCCGGCGCGATCAGGCCAAGGTCGTTGCAATCGTCGAGCCAGAACAGCAGCGCCAGTTCGCGATAGAACGCCACGATCAGCGTTTCGTCCTGCGGATCGCGGCCGGTGCGGGTACTGGTGTCGCGCAGGCTCGCCTGGATGCGCTGCAGGATGTACTGGCCGCCCCTGACCGCCTCCACGGCATGCTCGTCGGCGAACCCGGTCAGGGAACGCCCCCACTCCAGCACCTGCTGCAGCGCGCGTTCGGTCTCGATCATGGCGCCGCTCCTGCTCCCTCGGCCAGGGCGCGCCGCCCCCAACGAAGCGCCAGCCACAACCCGGCGAGCTCGGCCACGCGCACGACCCGGATGGGGCAATACAATTCCTTGCCGATCCACAGCGGCGTCTGCGGCAACGCATGCGCCGCGTGGCGGGCGAGCATCCACTCAAGCGCACGCGCCACCGCCTGCGCGATGCGCCGGCGCCCTGTCGGCTCCACGCTCCCGTCCATCACGTGCAACGCGAACAGCGCATAGGCGGTTTCCTCGAATGTGGACGCGCGACCGGCGCCCCAGCCGCCGTCGTCGCGCTGCGCCTGCAGCAGCGCCGCCAGCGCGCGCTCATCGCGCCACCGGGGCTTGCCTTGCGCCAGCGCAGCGACCGCATGCGCGGTGGGATACAGCCACGAAACGTGCCATTTTTCGTTGTCCCATAGACCGTGCGGGTTGCGGTTGGCCTCGACGTAGGCGCTGGTGCCGGCGGCGGGCTTTCCCAACAGTCGCAACGCATGCAGGGCATGGATGTTGGTTGACACCGAGGCATTGCGCTCGCCGGGGAAGGTGACGAACAGCTCGCCGATTTCGAAATGGCGCAACGCATCGACCGATGGGTCGCGGCCTGCAAGGCGCAGGACGCACAATGCAACGGCGGTGTCGTCCGCATCGGCCGCGAAGTGCAAGGCCGGGCCCAGACCGCGCGCACCCAGGCGGGCGTCGAGCTGCGCAACGATCACGCGCACCGCCTCGGCGAGCGCGGGATGCGCGAACAGCCCGGCCAGATGCAGGGTGTACAGCGACCAGCATGGCTCGAACACATTGATCGGCCAGACGTTGGGAACGACACCTTCGATGCCGCTGCGCGTCGCCCGCGATGCCGCCTGCAGATACGCATCGGCGCGCCTGACCTGCGGCGTGCTCCCCTGTGTCACGGCGTGCGCACGCCATGCTGCGGTGGCCGCCGGGCTGATGCCTATGCTGCCGTCGTCATCCGGGCATGCGGTGGTCGGCGACGTCCCCCAGGCTTCCCAGGAGTGCAGCAATGGATGGCCGCTCGGCAACTTCGCCACCGCCCCCAGCTTGACCAGGCGCGCTTGCCGCAACGGCAACAGCGCCGCGTGGCGCGGAAACGCCACGCCGCCCAGCAAGGATGCGGCCTCGGCGCAAAACTGCGGCAGGATCAGCTCCGCGCCGATCGGCGCGTCTTCCGGCACCGCATGCTCGTAGGGATCGGGCTGGCGCTGGAGGAACCGGGTTGCAGCCTGGACTGCGTCGGCAGCACCGGAAAGAGGGTCGGCACGCTGCAATGCTAGCAACGCCGCCCAAGTGGGCGCATGGCGGAACAGCGAGAAGTCCGCGCTTCCCCATCCGCCATCGGCCTGTTGCTGCGCAAGGAGCCACGCGTATGCGTCCTGCCGGCCGCTGACAACGCCGTGGAACTGCAGAGCGCGCGCCGTGTCGTAGACGGACGGACCGACGCTGCCGCCATCGCTCATCTCGCTCAGCAGAAGGCGCAACTCGGAAAGGATCTGTTCGGACAGCGCGTTCACGCCGAATGTTCCTTCTGCAGACGGTTGACAGGAACACAGCTCGGGCAGACGTCGCGCAGGTCGCCGACCCCGATGCTGGCGCCGGTCCGCCTAGGCTTGCGAGGGCGCGACGCACCCTTCTTGGGCCACCGCTGCGACCGGCGTCGAGGACTCGGACATAGAGCACTATGCACCGCTGCTGCCGGCCAATCGCAGCGGCACAGGGGCGACTCCATGCGGACGGGCGCACTCATGCGCATGGCGTGTGCTTGACCAGATAGGTATTGACCCGCTGCAGCATCTGCGCCAACTGTTCCGCACGCGGCCCCAGCGGGGCGATGGCCTCCGCGGCATCGCGCAACAGATCCGCCACGAACTGGCGCGCTGCTTGCAGCCCCATGATCGACGCGCAGGTCGGCTTATGCGCCGCCGCGTCCTTGCCGGGGGTCTTGCCTAACGTCGCTTGATCCGCTGTCGCGTCGAGAATGTCGTCGATCACCTGCAGCGCCAGGCCGATACAGGCGCTGTAGCGATCGAGCGCTCCGTACAGGGCAGCGTGAGCGGCATCCTCCGTGATGGTGCATAGCGCGCCCATGCGAACGGACGCGCGCACTAGCGCTCCGGTCTTCATCCGGTGCATCGCCACGATCCTGTCCAGCTCGACGTGCTTTCCAACCAGCGACAGATCCATGGCCTGGCCGCCTGCGGCACCCTCGGCGGATACCGCCTGCGCCAGTTCGCGCACGAGCGCGATACGGTTGTCGCTGGGAGCATCCAGGCTCGCCAGGGTCAGGAAGGCGTGTGCCTGCAGCGCATCGCCGACCAAAATCGCAGTGGCTTCGCTGAACTTGACGTGCACGGTCGGAAGGCCGCGGCGAAGCACGTCGTCGTCCATTGCGGGTAGGTCGTCGTGAACCAGGGTACAGGCGTGCATCATCTCGATGGCGGCCCCGACGTCGTCGAGCGTGTGCGCCGGCGTGTCGGCCAGTGCGCCGGCAGCCATACAGAGCAAGGCGCGGGTGCGCTTCCCGCCATTCAAGGCGGCGTAGCGCATCGCCGCCATCAGCTCGGTCTCACCGTCGTCTCCGGGGCAAAGACGACGCGCCAGCGCCTGTTCGACCCGCTTTGCGCCGTCCTGCATCCAGATCTCCGGCAGCAGCGTGCCGGATCCACCGCTCGCCTGCGCCCCCAATCCGCCAAGCGGGGAAACGCCAGTTATGTCGTCGTGTAGCGTCGGAAAAGTCTGCATGTTGTTCATGTCCTTGTATCTGGCAGGAGACGGCCAGAGCGAGCGGCGAGCCGCTGCAGTGTTCGCCGGCGCCGCTGCCACGCCAGGCGGGGTATACGGATGCCAGCTCATGAGAATCCGATGCGGATTTTCATGGAGGGTTGTGCTGTCGGGTAATAGCGCCGGCCTTTTTCGGCGTCGTTCAGCAACCGCGGCCGCACCCCGCCCTTGTGCATGGTCAGGGCCAAGGCGATGCTGAACTGCACCAGTTCCAGACATACCAGGTGGTAGCCGATGCAGACGTGTGGGCCGCTGCCGAACTGCAGCATGTCCACCGGCCTGATCGGCCCCGTGCGTTGCAGCCACCGCGCCAGGCGGAACTGATCAGGCACCTCGTGCAGCAGCGCCGAGGTCGAGAAATGCAGCAGCGGGATGCATAGACTGGTGCCCGCGGGAATGCGCCGTTGGCCGAGTTGTAAATCCTGCGTCGCGCGACGCGGTACGAGCGAGGACGCCGGATGCATGCGCAGCGTCTCGCGGAACAACGCCTCGGCGACCGGACACTGCGCCAGGTCCGCGTGCCGAGTCGGCACCGCGCCCACGCGTTGCGCCTCCTCGACTAGGGCGTCCCACAGCTCAGGTTGCCGCGCCAGCTCGATCACCATCCAGGCCATCGTCGAGGCGGTGGTCTCGTGACCGGCAAGCAGCAGCAAGCGTATGTTGGCGACCAGGACGTCATCGGAGAGCGCGTCTTCGCTGCGATCGAAGGCGCTCACCATGTCGTTGATCAACCCGGTGCGCGCGGCATGCGCGCGCGCATCGCGGATGAACTGGCGCGACTGCGCGTCGATCCAGTCGCGGGCGGCGCGGCCGCGCCGCAAGGGCGTTCCGGGCAGGTCGACCGGGGGCGCGACCATCAACTGCAGCAGTTGCCGGTACTTGCGATGCCACTCCGGCAGGTCTTGGGCGGGGATGCCCATGAGAATGAAAGTAAGCTTGAGCATCAGGTCGCCGGTTTCGGGCAGGATCGTTACTTCACCGCTGTCGCGCCACGCCTGCACGCGGGCCCGGATGACGGGCTCGAACAGCTCGCCAATGCCGGCCCCGGTCAGTCCCCTGGGCAGGAACGCCGCCTTGATCCCATCGCGTGCCTGCCGATGCGCGCTACCGTTCAAAGTGACCAACGTTCCGCCAAGGATTTCGGGCGCGATCTCTTCGATCAGCGCCGAGGACACGTCCTTGTGCCGGAGCAATGCGAGCGCATCCGGATCCAGGCAGGTCATCAGCTGTCCGGCAGGGCCGAAGTCCAGCCAGAAGTGGCTGCCCAGCGTCCGTTCCGCGTGCTGCAGCAGGCGCGGCAGGTCACAAACGATGGCGGGAAGATGCCCGACCACGGGGAAGGCGCCGGGCAAGACCGGGATGTCGTACCGCAGCCGGTGCCGACGGTTCAGCGGGTTGAGCAGCATGTCCATCACCTCCCTGGCGCAGCGGCCGCTTCGGCGGTGTCGCCGGCCGGCCGCGCGGCTCGGCTGTTGCCACCGTCGGCGTATGTCGGCACATGCGTCAGCATGCCGCCGTCGATGCACACGACCTGGCCGGTGATGAACGCAGCATCGTCGGAGAGCAGGAAAGCCACTAGCGCGGCCACGTCCTCGGGGCGGCCGACGCGCGGCAGGAGCTGGTGCCGACGCAGATGCCGTTGCATGCACTCGTCCAGCTTGGCGAGGAGCCGTTCGGTCATGATAAGACCCGGCGCAACCGCGTTGCAGCGGATCTGCGCATGACCGTACTGGGTGGCGAGCGAGGCCGACAGCATGTTCATCGCCGCCTTCGACGCGGCGTAGGACGTCTGCGCGGTGTCACCGCTGAGCCCCTGGCACGACGACATGTTGACGATCGCGCCACCGCCACGGGCTATCATCCGTGGGATGGCCTGCCGGCAGCAGAGCAGCGTGCCACGCAGATTGGTCGCCATCGTCTCATCCCAAACCGCCAGGTCCAGGTCGAGGATCGCGTGGTCGCGCGGGGTCAGATGCATGGCGCTTGCGTTGTTCACCAGCAGGTCGACCCCACCAAAGTGCTGCTCCGCCGTCTCGAATAGCGCGGCCACCGCCTGCGCATCTGCGATGTCCATGGCCAGGGCAAGCGCCTGACCCGCTTCGGCCGCGATCTGCGCGGTGCAGGCGATGGCCGCCGAGCCATCAATGTCGGCCACCACCACTCGGCCCCCCTCCCGCGCGATGGCGAGCGCGCATGCCTTGCCGATGCCGGCGCCGGCGCCGGTCACCACGGCAACCTTGCCTTCAAACCGTCCCATCTCGTCCTCCTGCATTGCGCTGCTCTTTCGCGGCATGCCGCTCGGCCTCTGCCGGAGGAGGCACAGGTTCGGCACTGGCGCTATCGTCATCGCCAGCGTCGCTTTCGATGACCCGAACGGCGGCAACCGGGCATTGGCTGGCCGCGAGCCGCACGGCGGCGTGCAGCGCCTCGGGGACCGTCGCCACGCACACTTCGGCCACGCCATCCGGTTCACGCTGGCGAAAGACAACTGGCAGCGTCAGCGCGCACTGCCCGGTGGTTCCGCACAGATCCTGGTCGACCACGACGCGCATCTCAGCCCCCCGCCTGCGCATGCAGCCGCACGGGCAGGGAGCGAAACGTCCTAAGGAACGCGGAGGGCTCCCGGGTCGGCTTCTCGGCCAGTACGAGCGTGGGGAAGCGCGCCTCGAGCCGCGGCAGGCTCTCGGCCAACTGCACCCGGGCCAGTTGCGCCCCGAGGCAGAAGTGGATGCCGTGGCCAAAGCTCAGCATGATCTTCCCGTCGGTC
This sequence comes from Sinorhizobium sp. NG07B, assembly GCF_002532005.1. Taxonomy (NCBI): domain Bacteria; kingdom Pseudomonadati; phylum Pseudomonadota; class Alphaproteobacteria; order Hyphomicrobiales; family Rhizobiaceae; genus Sinorhizobium; species Sinorhizobium sp. NG07B. The sequence continues at coordinate 20,822 of NZ_NWTD01000016.1, forward strand.
GACATGCCAGGATTGGTGCCGTAGAACCGCGCAGGATCGAAGCGGTCAGGGTCGGCGAAGGCGTCCGGGTCGCGATTGCCGGCCGCGATCAGCACGCGCACGTCCGCGTTCTTCGGGATCATCACGCCGCTCAGTTCGATGTCGCGCTGGGCGATACGCGGAATGGAGCTGAACATGGCGGGCGCGTCGCAGCGCAGGACTTCTTCGACGAATGCCTCAATCCCCGCGGCGTCTCCCTGCAGCCAGTGCCGCTCGTCGGGGTACGCCAGCATCGCCAGGACCGCATGGTCGATGGTCGCAGCAGTGGTGGCGAAACCGCCCAGCAGCATGCCCCACAGCATGCTGATCAACTCCGCATCCGACAGCGTGTCGGCATCGTCGTCGTGTGCGCCGACCAGCATCGACACGATGTCGTGGCGGGGATCGGTGCGCTTGCGCTGTATGAGGTCGCCGAAGTAGGCCTGCACCCTGGCGCTGGCCGCGTCCGCCGCGGCGAGCTGGGGATCGCTGGCGTGCGGGCTCAGGCCTTCCAGAATGGCGCCGATGCCGGCGGCGAGCCCGAACATGTCGCCCTGGGGCACGCCGAACAGTTCGGCGAAGACCAGCACGGGCAGGGCCAGCGCGAATTCGCGATGCAGGTCCACCGCCTCCCCGCGCTCCAATGCGGGCGCCATGCCGTCCAGGCGCGCCGCGACGATGCGCGCGATGCTCGGCCGCAGGTTGTCAATCTGGCGGATGGTGAAATCGCGCGAGATCAGCCGACGCAGACGCGTATGCGTCGGTGGTTCCTTCATCGCTAGCGTGGACGCCAGCAGTTTGAGGGACAGGCTGGTCGCCGCACGCGGGAAATAGCGCGCCAGTTCGCCCGGTGCCGGTCCCCGAAAGGCATCGCCCGTGGCCTTGAGCGCCCAGTAGATGTCGGCGTGGCGGCTCAACAGAAAGAGGCCCGACGCCGCGCGATGCACCGGATCGTGCTCGCGCAACCACCGCATGAACGGATAGGGGTCGTGGATGCACGCTGGCGACGCCAGCTCGGCGAAAGCGTCCCGGCATGCTGCCGTGGTTTCTTGCACGTCCATCTCGGTTACCTGTTGGCTGGCTGATCCCACCGGCGCGCGCCAGGCGCGCCGGCAAATTGCGGAGAAGATCGCGATAACCGGCAGCGTCCGCGCATCACCAGAGCACCGGGAACTCCTCGAACCCACCACTGATGATCTCCTTGCGCAACCTCAGTTCTTCGGGCGCCACGGCCAGACGCAGGGCGGGAAAGCGCTGAAAGATCGAACCGAACACCACCTTGAGTTCCAGCCTGGCCAGCGCCACGCCAATGCAGTAGTGCGGCCCGTGGGAGAACGCCAGGTGAGGCTTTTCGTCGCGTCCGATGTCGAAGATTTCCGGGTCGTTGAAATGGCGCGGATCGAACGACGTCGCCGGCAGGCCGACCAGCACCTTGCTCTCTGCGGGAATATGCACGCCCGCGATGGTTACGTCGGTCCTCGGATAGCGCATGATGCCGTCCCAGCCCGCGCCCGGCGGGTACATTCGCAGAATTTCCTCCACCGCCTTGTCCACCAGGGATGGATCGCCGACCAGACGTTCGCGCTGTTGCGGATGGCGGAACATGGCCAGCAGGCCGAATTCGATCTGCGCGACGGTGCTCTCGTGCCCCGCCACCAGCATGCCCGCCGCCAGGCCGATCGCCTCTTCCTCGGTCGCCTCGCCCTGGTCGACCGCCGCGAGCAGATCCGTCAGCAGGTTGTCGCCCGGATCCTGGCGCTTTTCCCGCAGCTTGCCGCGAATGTAGGCGCGCAGTTCTTCCCAGGCCAGGCGCGACGCGCTGCGCGGGCCGCTTTCATGCTGGTGCGTCATCACCTCGCCGGACAGCCCGGCGAAAAAGGCGTGATCCTCGTAGGGCACGCCCATCAGTGCGCTGATGACCATGGCCGGAAGCGGAAAGGAGAGGTGGCGCCGCAGGTCGGCGGGCTGGGGCTGGGTCGCCAGCGTCTCGAACAACTGCGTGGCGATCGCCTCGACCTGTTGCGCGAGCAGCCTCACCCTGCGGCTGCTGAAGGCCGGGGCCACGATTGCGCGTAGCCGGGCATGCTCACCCCCCTCGTGCGAGACCAGCCACCCCGGCGAACCGAGAATCACCGAATCCGGGGTGAATGCCGCCGGCGGCATTCCCGCGGGCCGGAACGTCTCGTCGGACAGCACTGCCTTGGCCTCGTCGTAGCCTGTCACCCACCAGCCTTCGTGCCCGGACGGAAAGCGCACGCGGTGGATCGGACCGTTGGAGCGTAGCGCCAACATCTCGGGCGAGGGCTCGATGTGATCGACGCGCCACATCGGCAGCGTCGGCAAGGGTTGTTCGGACATGGTGGCACTTCACTTCTCTAAGCGATGGAAGGGCGGGAGGTGACCGGCAGGCGTTGCGGGCAGCGAATGACGTAAGACAGCATGTAGACGAGGTCCCGCGCGACGACGGTCAGCGCCAGATCCTCCAGCCGCACGAACAGCGGCGGAAAGGCGCATCGCAATTCCAGGCGCGCCAGCGCAGCGCCCAGGCAGTCCCAAAAGAAGAACTCTAGATCGCATCCAACACTTCCCTGCATTTTCGCGATTCACAACCGAGCGCCAAGTCATTGCCACAGCAACCGTCGGAACGGACCAGACGCGAACAGCCACGAGAGGTGTCCGTCCCAAGACCATCGCACTGCGATTGGTGACGATGCCGTGAACAGAGCAAATCGCGTGCCGAAGTGAATTCGCAGGCTCGGCAGGCACTTCGTAGCGGCGCGTAGTGTCAGGTTTCTGGCATTGAGTCTCATTGCCGACAATCGGCGCAGCAGGAGCCCGACAAAGACCTGCTCTCGCGCTGAATGTGCGGGGCAGCCCTTGCGCGATATTTCAAGCATCCGGATTGGCTGCAGCAGGTGTGGTTCGCCGGAAACCACTTCGATGTCGGCTGTAGCTATCCGGAAAACGAAGCCACCTCTCCGACATCTCGCTGGGTTTGATGGTCGCACGCGGCCGAGAACTTTCCCGACGGCAAGACGCCCGATGGCTTCGGCATCATCCGAGGGCGTGATCACGCCGTACCGTTCATCGTTGATGGACGAAGCGACGGGTTCAACTCACCACAGCCGTCGTGCCAAGGCGGCCTTGATCGGTTGCTATCAGAGACCGCCATCAAACTCCGGCGACGTGGTCGGCAAGGTCATTGGCTGCAAGAGTTCCTCCACCGCCGTATGGATCCTCGCAGGCTCCGCCTTATCCGAAAGGTTGGCTAACCTGAATTCCGCCGATCGGGCGATCTGCGAAACACTTGCCCACAAGTCTGGAGCGGCAGCGACTTAGTTCGAGTTTTCCATGCTCGATGGATTTGCTGGGTCAATAAACTAATGCGGACTTCAATTTGATTCCCCTCAAGGCACCAAGGCAATGCCTAGCCGCGAAGCGAGATGCAGTTCGCAATTTGCATCCGTGATCACTCTAAACAGGCATCGTTGGCCTGCGTCAGCGCCTTGGTCATTAATGCCGCTTCGCCATATGGTGTTCGTACGGACTCTATCTCCTGCCAACCGGCTTTTGCGTAGAGGTCTTTTGCGTCCTCGGTTGTAAGGTAAAGGCTTCGATGGCCGAGCCGCCAAGCCTCTTGTTCCAGCCTCTTGATTAGCAGCAATGCTATTCCTTTTTTGCGATGAAACGGATGGACGTAGAGCGACTTAAGCCACGGAGTCAGATCCAATCTTCCTCGGAAATCACTTTCCCACAGACTGACCATGCCTGCAGGTCTGTCAGCCTCGATCGCGATCAAAGTCAGCGGAATTGATTTTGTCTGTGCTCCCTCAAAGAACTCACGCTCTGCCTGCGCGAATGAGCCATTCGATTGGCAACCCCATTGCCCGAAAGCCCAGCTTGCACACACAGGAATGAAATTCGGATATGTTTCCAAGTACTCGACTGTGGTTCTGCTAGCGCCGTGCATCTTCTAACTAGTCCTCTTTTCTTCTAGGCGTTACGGCGTTCAGCGCGAAAGCAAAGCTCAAGGAGCGGCAATTAGCGTCAGGGTCGCCGATTAAGAAACGTCACGGTAACTGCTGTGCTTTGTGCCGGTAATGCCCGAAGTGTCCGACAGAGCCCACGCGTTTGATACACCGGTGGACTGCGTGAGCAACTACTCACATAAACTGTTCATTTGAAGCTTCTTAAGAAGCTCCGGTAAAACTGCCATGTGGTTGAAGCTTCCCGTGGCGCCTGCTTCCAACAATTTCTCTGCGTGGCCCGAGACACAATGAGAACCGCCGACAAAGCCTATCACCCGCATCCGGGCTGCCACCGCCGCTTGAACCCCAGCAACACTGTCTTCGATGACCAGGCAGTTGGCGGGCTGTGTTTTCATGTTCTCCGCTGCGAACAAAAAGAGATCGGGCGCGGGCTTGCCGCGCGGAACCTCGGACGCGCTGAAGACATGAGGCGCAAAAAGGTCGTAAAGATCTGTAATCTCGAGTCCAAAACGCAGCTTTGTCGGGTCGCTGCTCGAGGCCACGCATTTTGCCAGGCTGATGGCGTTCAAAGCCTGTCGAATACCCGCGATGGCTTTGAGTTCGCACGAGTATCGCTTGGAGATCTCCATCATCACACGTTGATGATGGTCATTCGGCAGGCGCAGGCCTGCCTCGGCTTCGATGATAGAGTAGCTTTGCTGATCGGTCATGCCTATGAAACGACTATTATAAGCCTCAGCAGTTATGGCGTACCCTAATTTTGCGAGAGCCTCGACGTGTACCTCGGTGGCGATGCTTTCGCTGTTGATGAGGACCCCATCGCAATCGAATATGAGGAGCTCTAGGAATTCGCAGGCGGGCATGCATTCAGTCATCCGTTAAGCCTTCACAATTCAAGCTACTCCACAGATCTCCAGACCTCCCGGTCAGCTGCGGGAAAGTCGATTACACTTTGGAAGTGTTATTTGCTTCGCCAGGACCATCGGCACCGACTTTCACCCAAAATGAAATCACGCCGACATGAATTTAGTGCACGAAATCATTCACGATCCATCAGCCTCTTGGCACTGTTCGCTCTGCTCATCCAAGACTACCGCGGCGAAAAGTGAATGCACGGGCAACAATAATCAAGCAACATGTAAAATATATTTTTGAATATAATTCCTCAAACTGCGGCCTTTGCTCCGCTAAGCATACCAATCTTCCGATATTTAGTCTCGCCTCAATCCAAGTCCTCTTGAGCTGCACACCATGCCTCCGTATTTTTCCCGCCATCTATCAGCTGGCGTGGCCTCAGTGATTGGAGGAACACGCTGTCGAGCTGGGCCGGATCTCGGATGCCCAGGTCCAGCGAAGCAGTACCGCTGGTGACCGCCGAACATCTGAAAAGCACGCGAAACTTCGTCAAGGTCGTGCCAACGGCACGCTTGCTCGACCCGCCATTATGTGAAATGTGACCCAACAAGCTTGTTTCTGGCATCCTGCAGTAGATTGTCAAACGACATCGACAAAGGAGAGTGCGAAGATGTGGGTCTGTGATCATGCCGCCCAATGTCGTGGAATTGAGCCACCAAGAACGCGCGGAAAAGCGGATGCGGCCTATGATGCAGTAGTTCACTTGCTGTACAGCTACGGGCTTATGCCGGGGCAACAGCTGAGTGACGTTGAGTTATCGGCCAAACTCAACATTGGAAGAACTCCGGTACGCGAAGCACTTATCCGACTTGCAGCTGAGGGAAAGGTCATATCCATCCCCCAAAAGGGCTACTTCACGAGGCCCCTCACCGAATGGGCCATAGCGGACTCGTATGCTGTGGCACGAGAAATCCTAGCCTTCGCACTCGCCCGCGCAGAGCCTCAGGCTCGCTACCAACCGGCATCTTGTGAAGCATTGTCATCGGCCGAACCCGCGCGCCGAGCGGAAGCGATCTTCACTGAAATCGGCCAGAGGGCATCGAATTGTGAGATGTGCAAGATTATCGACAAATTCTGTTTTTGCACGCACCCCTTACGCGTGGAAATAACCGCGTCAGAGCATTCCCACTCATTCAGGAGAAGCCTCGCAACGCTGAAGGATGCGATGCCGCAGCTAGGCAAAGCAACGAGCGTGGTGCAATCCGCATTGATGAGCCACCTTGATTTCGAACAACGCGCTCTAACACACGTTTTGGGCGTTGTGAATGGTCGATCATTGAATGCATCCATCTATAGCGAGCAGTTCATGAGCGTCCAGCGATGACTTCTGCCAGAGCTATTCCCAATTGCCCTGCCTGTGCTATGGCAGCGCACGTTTGGTCCAGCATTGGGTATGATGGTGCTTCCGGCGCGGGGGTTGTGATTGCGCTTGCAAAGGTGTGCACGTGAGCTAACCCGAATGAGAAAAATTCCGTCTGCCAATTATGGCAGCGTGCAGTCTATCTAGATGAGATCCGCCTTCTTGAGCGCCTCCTCCAACGAGGTCGCCCCAAGTAAGACAAGGGCTCGATCCAAGCACAGATTGATCTCTGCTTCGCTTTTTCCCTCGAGTAAGGCGATCTCGGAGACGCTCCTGCCCAGCGATATCCACCTAAGGCACGATCTTTCAAAGGGCGGAAGTTTCCACGTCGTCATAAACACCCAAATTCAGTCTGTTACCTCGTCATCGGAACCTGTTCTCGACTTTTGCAACGAAAGCTCAAAACTCGTCGTTAGCCATGAGCAGGAAGAACTTCCCAAAGGTCGACACGTATCTCACACGCTACTCCCCATGATGTTGCTGATGAGGTCCGGAACCGCTCGTCCCCGAAATGCTGAACCAAAAAAAGGGCTGCCGTCGGGACCTGATCGACGGCAGCCAAGGCGCCCTGGGAGGGTCGGGAAACGATTGTAAAAGCGAGTCGGTGCTTGATCTTCCATCCGGATCAATCGCGAATAGCAGTTCCTGTCGACGGGTCGAACCAATGCAGCTTTTGCAAATCCACTGTCAGCGGCAGTCGCTGATTGGGCGCCGGCGTCGCTGCCGGCGGGATACGCGCCACCAGGCGATTGGTGCCCTTGCGATTGAAATCCTCCGGCTCCTCGGCGCCGTTGACATCGACGGGCGGGGACGCGATGTCGAAGAAGACATAGGTGTCGGCCCCGAGCGCCTCGGCGACCGGGACTGGCTCGTTGAACAGCGCCTCAGCTTCGGGACACACCAGAAACATCTCCGGTCGTATTCCGACGACGACCTGGCGTCCGCCATAGGCAGACAAGGCAGCGCTCGCGGGAACCGGAAAACTGATCCCGGTCCCCGCGATCGCCGCGCGCAGGCCTGCCCCCTCCGCCCGGAGTTCGGCCCGCACGAAGTTCATCGCCGGCGAGCCGATAAAGCCTGCGACGAAGATATTTGCCGGCCGGTCATAGAGCAGCTGCGGCGTGTCGATTTGCTGCAGATTGCTTTCGCCGGCGTTGCCGACGGGCTTGAGAACCGCGACCCGGTCGCCCATCGTCATTGCCTCGACCTGGTCGTGGGTGACATAGAGCGTGGTGACGCCGAGGCGCTGGTTCAGGAGCTTGAGCTCGGCACGCATCTGGACCCTGAGCTTGGCGTCGAGATTGGAGAGCGGCTCGTCCATCAGGAAGGCCATGGGATGGCGGACGATGGCGCGGCCCATCGCCACGCGCTGGCGCTGGCCGCCCGACAGCGCGCCGGGTTTGCGCTGCAGATAGCGTGTCAGGTCGAGCATTTCGGCCGTATCGCGGACGAGCTTTTCGATCTTGTCCTTCGGCATCTTGCGCTGCTGCAGGCCGAAAGCCATGTTTTCGTAGACGGTCATATGCGGATAGAGCGCATAGTTCTGGAACACCATGGCGATGTCGCGGTCCTGAGGCTCGGTGTTGGTGACATCCTGATCGTCCATCAGAAGCCGGCCGCTGTTCGGCGTCTCCAGCCCCGCCGCCATCCTGAGCAAGGTGGATTTGCCGCAGCCCGAAGGTCCGACCAGCACGACGAACTCGCCGTCGGCAACCGTGTAGCTCACATTGGCGACGGCGACGGTCCCGTCTGAAAAGATTTTTCCAATCCCGTCGAAGGTCATGGACGCCATAATAATTCTACTCCAAGCATCAAGAGGCGAGGCAACTATCCTCCGGACCGGAATGCCTCGTGAGGGTTAAAACATCAGCCGATGTTCACGGGTTTGCTGTTGGCGACCGACTCCTCGATGGCGGCTAGAACCTTTGTGTTGGCGAGGCCATCGTTAGCGTCCGCGAGCAAGGGGACGTCGCGCACCACGCTATCGACGAAGCGGGCGATGGACTCCTGCACGAAGCCTCCGATCCGGGTTGTGCCGGTGGGCGTTACGCCGATGTAGTCGTTGTATCTCAGGCCGCCTTCCATGACGCGGCGAAGACCGCCGTTATGGGTTGGATCCGCCTGGATCTGGCCCTTCTCGCCGACGAACTCGATTTTGAAATCGACAAGAGACGGGTTGTCACGCGAGAGGATCCAGCTGTTCTCCATGGTCACGACCGTACCCTTTGAAAACTCCAGGATCGACACGTGGAAGTCTTTTGTATCGACGCCTCCGGCTGACAATGTGCCTGAACGGGCAACAGCGTAGACGCGGGTAACCTCGTCGGCGAGGATGAAGCGCAGGACGTCGACGAGATGACTGCCCAGGAACCAGAGCGCTGAAGACTTCGCAGCCCAGCTCAGCATCTGGAACGGCACGAATGTCGTGTTCGAAAGCCGCGCGGTGCCATGCTTTGCCAGTCCGATCTGGCCGTCCTGGATCATGTCACGAAGCTGGGACAGGATGGGGTTCACACGGTTGTGGAAGTCGATCATCAGCTTGCCTTTGGACGTCGCCGCAGCTTCGGCAATGTCTTTGGCTTCTTTCACTGTCGTCGCCAAAGGCTTTTCACTCAGGACATGCTTGCCAGCCCTGAGCGCCGCGAGGATGATCGGCGTGTGGGTGAAGTCGGGTGTTGCCACCGACACCGCATCAATATCGTCACTGGCAATCAGCTTCTGATAATCGGTGAAGGCCTCAGCTGCGCCGAAATTCTCCTTCATCTTGAACGCCCGGCCCTCATCGAGGTCGCAGACGCCGACGAGTTCGGTTTCCGGCAGGACGTTAAAGGTGTGGGCGTGGTTGTTGCCCCAAAGGCCGGCGCCGATGACGCCCATGCGAAGTTTGCTCATTCAATTCTACTCCATTCAAAAGGGGGCGATCAGCCTTTCACCGAACCGAAGGTGAGGCCTCTGACGACGTGGCGGTCGAACACCAGGAAGATTATCATCGGCGGGATCATCGCGAGCACCGCGGCCGCGGCGATGTAGTTCCAGGTCACGCCGCTGGTGGCGAAATATCCCAGCGTCCCTATCGGAAGCGTGGCGGTCGAGCGCGAGCTCAGCACCAGCGGAAAGGCAGCATTGTTCCAGGCGAACACGAAGGCGAACATCGATGTGACGATGATGCCGGGGCGAACGATCGGAAGCGTGATCCGCCACATGATCGTATACCAGCGGGCCCCGTCGACGCGGGCGGCTTCCTCAAGTTCAGCCGGAACTTCGTCGATGAAGCTCTTCATCAGCCAGACCGAGAACGGGATCGTCAGCGTCTGCAGCACCAGCACCATCGAAAGGTAGGAGCCCTGCAGGCCGATCCGGTTGATCAGCACAAAATACGGGATCAGGAAGGCAATCGGCGGCGCCATCAACAAGCCGAGATACCAGAGCATGATGTTCTTCTTGCCGCGCAGCTTGAAACGAGAGAGCGCATAGGCCGCCGGAACCGAGAACGGCAGGTTGAGCAGCACGGCGCCAATGGCCACGATGAGAGAGTTCACCAGTTGCGGCGCATTGGTGCCTGGGTCGACGAGAATATGCCTAAAGGCATCGTGTGTCGGCTCGAAGGTGAGCTCCGGCGGCATCGCGAACGCCGTTTCGGCTGGACGGATGGCGAGCGCCAGGAACCAGATGATCGGTCCGATGAAGACCGCCAGGAACAGGAGGCCAGCAGCATAGGTAAGCGCAGTGTAGAACGTCGTGCGTCTTGACATATCACCACTCCTCATTGCGGAAGGCGAAGAACACGTAGAGGGCGACGATGATGTTGATGATCAGCACCGTGATCCAAGTCATCGCGCTGACCAGCCCGACATTGAAGTTCACCAGGCCCTGCTCGTAGAGCGAATAGCCGAGCGTGCGCGTCGAAGTCCCCGGTCCGCCGCGAGTCAGTACCAGCACGGTGTCGAAGGTGTTGAAGATCTGCATGAAGCGCAGCATGACGATGATGATCGCGGTGCGCCGGATCAGCGGCAGCTTGATGCGCATCAGGATCGTCCAGGCCGAGGCGCGATCAAGTCTGGCTGCCTCGATGATCTCGTCGGCGACGGCGAGCAGGCTCGCATAGAGAACGATGGCGAAGAAGGGCGTCCACTGCCAGATGTCAACGAAGAGGATCGCGGCGAGCGCCGTCGAGGGCGAGCCGAGAATACCTTCCGCCGGAATGGGCAGCGAAAGAGACTGCAGAACCCAGGTCACCAAGCCGCCGCCGGGATCGTAGAGATAGCGAAACAGAAAGCCGACGACGATCGGCGCGATCGTGGTTGGCAGGATCAGGAGCGCGCGCACGACATTCATGCCGGGCAGCGCCTTGAGCAGGACGAGTGCAATTGCCAGCCCAAGCCCGAACTCGATCGCGGTACCGAGGACCGACAGGATCAGCGTGTTGGTGAGCGCCGCGCGGAAATCGAAGGCATTGAGGGCCTGGACGTAGTTGTCAAAGCCGACGAACGCCAAGGGCTGCGGCCCGACCTGCAGGTTCCAGAAATAAAAGCTCGATTTGAGCGCAAAGAGCAGCGGGTAGGCGATCAGCGCCAGCAGCATGATGACCGAAGGCGCGATCAGCAGGTAGGGCAGATTTCGCCGGATAAAGCTTATCCGGGCAGGCGCAAGCGCCTGTGGCATGCGAGCAGTTCTAGAGTGCATTTCAAGGTCCAGTTCTTCTTCACTCGGCTTGCCGGCGCGAACGTTGCCGCGCCGGCACGAGGAGAACTCTATTACGCCTTGCTGAGCGTGCTGATCAGGGTTTTGGCCCCGTCGAGCGTGTCCGTGAAGCTTTCCTTCTGATAAGGGATCATCAGATTGCCCTTGAGGATGCTTTCGAACAGGCCGTTGGTACGCTCGAGCGCCGTCTTCGGGTCTTCAGTGCCGGTCAGGAGCTGGTTCAAGGTGAGGCCGAGTACGCTCTCGATGGCCGTGTAGCCAGGAACCGGCGGGCGGGTGATCTTGCCGTTGCCCTGCTTCATCATCGCGTACTGGACGTCGAGATAAGGATAGACCGCCTTCACCTCCGCGTCCTCGTAGAGCGAGGCGCGGGCAAAGTCGGAGAACTGGTAGTTGAGGTCCGGCCAGAGCGCCATTTTCTTCTGGGTCGCCTTCGACGTCGCCCATTTGATGAACGCGAAGCCCGCCTCCTGCCGCTCGGAACTCGAGGGGACGCCGAGGCTGTAGCCGCCGAGACTGACGGTCTGCGGCAGGCCTTCGGCCTTCGGCAAAGCAGCGGTTGCGTATTTGTCCATCACATCCGACTTCTTGCCGGTCATGTAGCCGGAATTCTTGACCAGGTAGAAATACGGCGTCCACCAGTAGAACATGCCGATATCGCCCTTGGCAAAGCGGGTGCCTGCATCGAACCAGACGTAATTGATCGCCTCGGGCGGCGAGAGCTTGTAGAGCTGCCGGTAGATCTCCACCGTCCTTATCCAGGCCGGACCGGTCAGTTCCGGCGAGAAATCCCACGGAGCGCCCGGGAAGGATTTGAACCAGTTCGCACCATGGCTCACCGAAAGCTGGGTGAACATATGGGTGATCGGCGAGGGTTGCGAGCCACAGACCACCGTCGGGAACAGCGGATTGCCGCCGAACGACTTGCCTTCGAGCGCCTTCAGCGTCTCTAGGTATCTCGACCAGGTCCAGTCTTCCGAGCTCTCGGCCGGCGGCACGGCGATGCCTAACTCATCGAAGATGTCCTTGCGGTACATGACGCCCTGCGCATAGGCCGCAACCGGCAGCGTGCCGATCTGCCCGCGCCACATGTTCGAAGAATAGAGAACCTCGGGAATGAAGTCTGACAGATCGATGTCGCTGTCCTTGGCAATGAAGTCGTTGAGCGAAATAATCCAGCCATTGTCGAGATACTGACCGAGCCACATCTGATCGACGGCGATGACGTCTGCATCCGACGTCTTGGCGACGAAGGCCGAGACGAGGCGGGTCTGCAGCGCATCATAGGAGAGGCTTTCCAGCTCGACCTTGATGCCGGTCTCCTTCTCGTATTCAGGGATCATCGCTTTCATCGCGAAGAAGAACGGGTCTTCGACAGACAGTACCCGTACCGTGCCGGCGGCGGCTGCACGCCGTGGCGCCACAAGCGCGCCGACGCCTGACGCCAGGAGCGCCGCGGCGGACGCCGACTTCAGCATGTTCCGGCGCGACATGTTTCCGATATATGTCATGAATGTCTCCTCCTCAGTTATCTGTAATCCAACCTCAATCGATTTTCGGACGCGTTTGGCGCCCTGCTCGACGTAGATTGTTACCCCTCGTCTGCCGTTTTGCAGCAGTTAGTTTGTACTTCGCACAAACTTATGCTACTGTCAAGAAGTCGCCAAACCGCGCTGGGTCCTCGTGTGTGCGCGCAGGCTCCGTCTGGTCGAGCAAGCGCTCACAGGCTAGAAAGACCAGCTGCCAAATCGGAGATGCAAGTTGAAATTCGAGAATCAACCACCTTATTCGCTGGGGCAGCGCAGTCCTTCCCACAAGGACGCTGGCGACGGTGGCAACGTGACGCTTGTTTCACAGTCGACGCTGGGCGAGATCAATCGTGGCCGAGTGCTGCAGGCCCTGTACGACCACGGCCCCAAGAGCCGCGCGGAGCTTGCCCGTCTGGCAGGCGTGAACCGGACGACGATAACCGGCATCGTCCAGCCGATGATTGAAGAGAGCCTGCTCGTCGAAGGCGACGCGGTCCCCTCCGACTTCAAGGGCGGCAAGCCGGCGCGTCCGATCTATTTCAATCCGGAAGCCCCGATGCTCGGCGCCGTGCTTCTCTTGCCGGGCAGAATCCAGACATGCCTGGTGACTTTGAGCGGCGAGATCAACGCGCTCACCAAGGCAGAATTCGATCCGCATGGAGACAGGGATGTGTTCCTGGCGATCATGAAGGAGACCTTGTCGGCAACGCTGTCCCAAGCCCACCAGGCGCCGTTTGGAATTGGCATTGCCTCGGGGGGAATGATCGACAGCGATAACGGTGTGATCCTTGCCGTCAATCTCGCGCCGGTTCTGAGCGGTCTGCGCCTGGTCGACATCCTGCAGAATCATTTTTCGCTTCCCGTGGTCATCGATCACCACCCCCGCGCACTCCTCGTCGGCGACCGGTGGTTTGGACCGGGACGGGGCCAGCAGACGTTCGCGGCAATCTACACCGGTGAAGTGTTGGGCGGAGCCTTCTACATCGACGGACGGGTTTATCGGGGGCTTGCCGGCTCCGGAGGCGAACTTGGCCATACGGTGGTCCAGATAGATGGCGAGCTCTGCAACTGCGGCAAGCATGGATGTTGGGAAACCGTCGCCGCCCTGCCCTGGCTACGGCGAGAAGCGGCTCGACTCGGTTTGGCGAATCCCGAAGGTGTCACCTCCGCTCGCCTCGTCAAAGAGGCCGCCGAAGGATCGGAGGCCGCCGATGTTCTGCTCGATCGCTATACTCGCAATGTCGCGTTCGGGATCCTCAACCTGCAACAGACCCTGTCGCTCAACTCCTATGTCCTGCACGGCGACATCGCAGGTGGCGGCCCAGACGCCGCCGCACGCGTCAGGCAGCATGTCGAACGCCTGGTCAGGAAGCGGCCAAACCAGGAGATTTCCATTACGGTGAACGGGATCGGAGAAGGTCACACCGCGTTACGGGGGGCCGCAGGCCTGGTCTTGTCCAGTCATCTCAAGTTGGTAATCTAGGCAGGACAAAGATCGCGAGGTCAGCCGGGGGGAGCGGTGCCGTCATGCACTTGTTGCGGCCTCGACCACCGGTCTCACGTCGCCGGGCTTCAACAGATCCATCGGCCGGCGGTCATTCAAGCGCGCATCCGGATTGACAAGGAAGTTGAGGACCGTCCCATCGTCATGCGTAGGGTTGCTGTCGCGCGAGACCACGATACGGATGAACACCATATCGGCCATGGTATCGCAGCAGAATAGGTGCCGATGAAACTGTTGGAACCTCGTCGCCCCTAAACCAAGCGATGGTCCCCCGCGTCGTCACCGGCAACCGCGTAACCACTGATCCTTTCGGCCGACACATGATGAACCTCTGGACGCCTCCATTTGCGTGAGTGGTCCGATGTTCGGGACAAGATCAGGATCAAACAGATTGCGGGCGACACATTGCCGGCTTAAAGCTCTTCAAGCGGCAATCAGCCGTGAAAGCGTCGAGGATATGCTCATGGCCACTGGCACGGTTAAGTTTTTCAATGGAGACAAAGGATTTGGCTTCATTACACCCGAAAATGGAGGGGCTGACGTGTTTGTGCATGTGTCTGCCTTGCAAGGTGGCAGTTCGCTGAGCGAAGGACAGAAAGTGAGCTACGACCTAGGTCAGGATCGCAAGACCGGAAAATCGAAGGCAGAAAACGTTCGCGTTCTTTAACTGAGATCGTCCAATTGGTGGATCGGCCGCGGAGGCCGGTCCTTGTTCTGGGAACGAGATCTTCGACCGCTATGGGATCTAACCGTCGACCCGTAGGAGCCTTCGCGGCGACCGTTGGCTGACGGCCCATGGCGTGGGCAGCGGCCCCTTCTTTTGGTCCCCGCTCTGACGTCTTGCTCCTCGTCCCCCGCTCGGCTCGATAGCTACTTATTCAGTCTCGGGCTTGCCACAGGCTCGCGCGCGAATCCCTTGAGTGCTTCCCTGCTGCGATTCTTATGTGGCCTCCCACGGAACGTATGAAATCGCTACCCTCCAGAATGGTCGACGGACGGCAAGCATCAGCGAGAGGAATTCGTGCGTCAGATGAAATGTCGTCCCCGCCACCCGATCGATGCTGCGCTGGGGAATCCACCAGGGGTCTCCACAACTGAGCTGGCGCCGCAGAGCGCTGACTGAAAGAATGCTCGGTTGGCGACATTTTGGACAGTCCAATCGTCGGGTTCGGGAGCCAAATGTCGGCAAGTTGACAATGTATACGGTCAGACAAGGCGCAAAATCAGAGATCTCAGATTGGTACGCCGCTTGCCTCGTTCATGGCATCATTCACTTGAGCGTTTGCGAGAGCAAGATGGGTAGCGTGGCAACATTGAGTAAAGGCGGAAATCAGCTATGCCGCAAACTGATGTAGAGCGATTCGTCAACGACTTAGGGAGAAAAGTGAGCCTGCTTGAAAACGTCAAACCAACTGCTACAGGCCTTGCATCGATCGCGGCGGTCGGAAAGAGCCTCGACTACAACATCACGCCTGATGAGGTGAAAAGTTACATACGGTTAGCCAACCCACAGAAGGTAACCAGTAAGAGGATCGGCGCCGAGGAAAAGTTGCCTGGCTTCGCCGCGGTCGTTGTAGCTGTTGTAGTTGTTGTTGTGGTGGTGTGATTCTGGCTCTGCCGGCATCGAGTTCGCCGAGCCGGTGCCAAGGGAACATGAAAGCCATCCTCATCGAGAATGAAACATGACATCAGGCCAGCAAGATATGCCTTCAGGGGCCTACTCGTACCCTCGGGGCGAACACTGCCGACCGAATATTGACCGGCGCACACCGGAGCAACGGCGCACGTTGTCACACGTCAAGCGCTTCATGGAACGGCTGTCTGGTGACATAAAGTTCCGCAGGGCGCTTTCGGAGAACGTCGACGCGCCTGGAGCGGTATCAGAGCGCTACGGCATCGAAGTTGACCCAATGGAAATGCTGCCGCTCTGGCGCAGTGACCACCTGAAATATCGCTTCAAGCCTGAGTCTGCCCCCTGGCCATTGGCTATGATGTGGGATGACCATATCCGCGAGATGTCGCGCCATCGCGACCGCCTACGCATCGAAGGCGATATGTCGAAGATCAACCTTCGATTTCATGCCTGGCGTGAGCGGCAGATGCGGCGCTGCAACGAAGAATTGGGCGGATCGGCGCCGTCGATCACGCACCCCGTTATCGCCTTCGAGCTGAGCGAAGGTTGCACCGTCGGCTGCTGGTTCTGTGGCCTCTCGGCCGATCGCTTTAAAGGCTTTTATGACTACAACGAAGAGCATGCAGAGCTTTGGCGCGGTGTAGTTGGTGTTGCAAGCGAGATGTTTGGTTCGGCAGCCCGCACTGGTTTCTGCTACTGGGCCACAGATCCTATGGACAACCCGCACTACGATCAGTTTCTGTACGACTACTATCAAATCACCGGGGCATTGCCGCAAACATCGACGGCCGCCCCGCTCAAGGATGAGGCCCTCACCAGGCGCGTGCTCAGACTCTTCGACCGTTACGGCGCTACTACCAATCGCTTCTCTGTGCTGAGCACAGCGCATCTCAATAAGATTCACATGGCGTTTTCGCCTGAGGAGCTGCTCGGGGTCGAACTCATCCTGCAGGGCAAGGAGGCGCCGACCGCGAAGGCTTTCACCGGGCGGGCACGCGCGCGCAAGCAGAAGCTCAGGGTAGCCAACGAAGGTGATGCAATCGCCTTGCCGGAGGGCTATCACACGACAATCGCCTGTGTTTCCGGCTTCCTCGTAAATATGCCGCAGGGACGTTCACAATTGGTGACGCCGGTACCGGGCAGTGAACGGTGGCCTCTCGGGTATCGCATTGTGGATCAACGTTTCTTCAGGACGCCTGATGAGTTTCGGGAGGGGCTGCAGAGCATGATGGATCAGCATATGCTCGAGAGCCCAGCCCCAGGCCTGCCAATTCGCTTCCGCAGCGGCCTGCAATACAGGCCAGGAAACGGGTACTTCGAGCTCCGGTCACGCAACATGGAACACAGGGTGCTCGACGATGTCGCTCCGATTTCCGTTGGCCAACTAATCGCGTGCGGCAACTGCACAGCCTCGGAGCTCGTTAGGCGGGTCGCGACGGACGGATCAAGCGTACTTGCGGTCGCCGACCTGCTCGAACAGTTATACGCGGCCGGGGTGATCGAAGAGGACCTCGATGACCGCTTCGCTTGGCAGAAGACGACGGGATGACGAGCCGCGTCGAAGAGGCCTGATGCGAAGGCCTTCGGGCGGGCATGGGTTCCCTCATTTGCCGGTGGGGCCCATTATCCGCACCGATCAGGTGAAAGAGTCGTCCCGTTCTACGGCGAGCTTCGTGGTGATGGCCGTGTCCTTGCGCTTCCACCACCATCGCAGTCAGTTTCCCGCGCGAGCATCGCATCGCTGGCTGCGCCTGCAACCCGCTGAACTACCATCAAAGGTACCAGCATCGCGATGTTCGCGACCTCGGTCCGCGGTTGATACCTCGTAATCAGCCAGAGGGCGTCCCGTCCCCAATACTTGGGAAAGTCGCGCAGGAGACCCGAACGAATACTGCCGTGACCGGGGATGGCTTGCGTCGCTTTGGTAGTATCCGTAGTCGACCAATCCAAACGCCTCCCGTAAGCCACCTCGTCTGCTGGGCTCCTCCAGCCATTTGGGCCACGGATGGGCGTTATCCAAACAATGGATTTTACCAAGGGCGAGAATACCGCATAGCGTCCTCGCGGTGCCCCGCCGTACGGCGGAATGATCACCGTTTGGATGCGTGCGAGGAATTTGCATGACGTGGCCATCGTGCTTTCTGCGCGGATACCGATCCCGGTTGGACTGCCCTCGTGACGAAGGCGACCGCGTTGATCAGAAAGATTCGCCGGAGCAGAACAAATGCACATTCTCGATGTTGATCAGATGATCCAGTCCTTTGTGAAATCGCTTGAGCTGGTTGTGATTTTCGCTACCTTTTGCGCCGCGCTGGAGCTAACTTTTCCGGCTTATCGCTACAGTTTTGCCTCATACGTTCGCGGCGTGCGGAATTGGATTATTCGTCTCGGATGGGGTGCCTTGATCTGGCACCTCTACGCCGTAAGCTTAGACTGGTTAGGGGTAAAGCCGCTCGTAACAATCGACTTCGGGACGTTGCTTCACTCTGAGAACGCAATAATTAACACTGGATTGGCCGTCCTTTCAGGGGTCTTGGTCGCAATTGCCGGCGACTTCTTTTACTAATGGATGCACCGCGCTCAGCATGCTGTTCCATTTCTCTGGCGCCTCCACGCTACTCACCACTCGATCCGCGAATTGACGGCATGGAATTGCAATCATCACATTACCGAGCCCCTCATTTACGCAGCGTTGGTAGCACTACCACTCGCGCTGATCCACTTCGAATCTGGCGTGGTGCCGGTTGTTGCCATGACCCTGATCACCTTTCAGGCGCATCTTTCACACTCTAGCACTCGCATCAATCTTGGGCCGCTTCGCTACATCATTGGCGATAATAAGTTCCACCGCATCCACCACTCGATGGAACCGCATCACCGGCACCGAAACTACGGGTTCTTTACAACCATCTGGGACACGATTTTTCTGACGGCATATTGGCCACAAAAGAATGAGTGGCCAGAAGTTGGCCTCCGAGACCAGCCCGAGCCGCTCACCGTGCGCGACTACATTATGTTCCCATTCGATCGACGTCGTTGGCGCAGAGCTAAAGTCGGAAGTGATGTAGGAGGTTGAATGCAGATCTACGCTTCGAATGCTGTCCAGATCCCAACATGTGCCTCATATCAGGCCCGAGACTTGAAGCGGGCACACGATGTTCGAGTCAAAGATTTCTGGCGAAGATGCTTCGGGCAAGTGTGACCACGACGTGTTCTGATATTCGCCTCCGAATCAAGTAGGTGGATTACCATCATCTGGTGTGGGTCGCGCAGCAAAGAAACGCATTCGGCCGCGAAGTGTCGCGGCGATGCGGCTGCCAAGTGATTTCACTTGTGAGTTGCAGGATTTCACATGGTTGATAGGTCCCAGTACCGAGACGCAATGGCAGGTCTGGCTGCGGCAGTTAATATCGTCACGTCGAACGGCGCTGCGGCCTTGCAGGATGTACAGTCTCCGCAGCCTGCTCGGTGACGGACGAGCCGCCGACGCTCCTCGTCTGCATCAATCGCTCGAGCGCCAACAACGAAATCATTCGCAAGAATGGAAATCTTTGTGTCAACGTTCTATCAGCCGATCAGCGTGACGTGGCGATGCAGTTTGCTACGAAGGGGCTGTCAGTCAGCGAACGCCTCGCCTGTGCTAAATGGAGTGTCCTTGAAACGGGCGCTCCGGTGCTCGATGGGGCTTTCGATTGTCAGATCGATTCTGCTTCCGAAGTGGGCACCCACACTGTTTTCTATTGCGGAGTGACGGCCGTTCGATATCAGGCCGGTTGTGATGGGCTCATATATTTCGGGCGAGACTTCCACCGCGTTGGCATCAGTGCTGCGCGTCTTGCCGAGATCCGGGCCTGAAGAAAATGGCAAGAGGGTCAATCGGAAGGTGCGCGCTCGCTTGCCGCCCCACCCGGAAGGCATTGGAGCGACGGCAAATGGCGGTCCTTCGCACTGATCCTTGCCCCAGTCGGGCAACTGCGTACCGCCGTATCAAACTGTTTTGGAACGGTCATGTCGTTGGGGGACCGCAAGCGCGGTCGACCAGAGGGACACCGGGTGCTGGATGTACAAACGGGAACAGATCATCCGCACGACGATCAACCGATACCACCTAACGCGAAACCGGCCGACAGTTTCGCAGCTGGTCCGGGATGTGCAAACAAACTGCATCTCGGTCGGCCTCAAGCCGCCGCATCGCGAACGATCAAGGCTCGTCTCGAGGAGATCGATCTGCAGAGGCGCGCCAAACGACGCGGCGAAACCGAGATCGTGAAGCAGACACAGGCCGTTGCTGGGGTGTTTGCCGCCTCCCGGCCTTTGCAGGTTGTTCAGGTGGACCATACGAAGTCGGACATCTTTGTCGTCGACGAGGAGGCAGCCGATCGGCCGGCCCTGGCTGACACTGGCGATGGATGTCTGCAGCCGCATGGTGACGGGATTTACCTGACGATGGACGCGCCCTCCAAATTATCGCCAAGTCTGTGCCTGCTGCACTCCGTCTTCGACGCCGCGACGAAACTTTACCGCTCGCCGCGTGGTTTCCTTGACGTCGATGGCAAAACCGGCTCGTTCGAGAACGGCCCCGCAGCTCACCCGCTTGCGCAGCACCTCTATCTCTCTTCTCTTCATTTTCCTTCCGATCGCCATGCGATCGGCCTCAGTGATGCTTCCCTGCCCGTCTGTTCAGGGGCGCCTTCGGCAGGCCGCGAAGACCAAAGGCCGAACGGGCGGGGCTGGCAATCGTCGGATCATGCAATGCTGCCGTCGCCCCGCGGCGCAGCTGCGGCCCGCGCTCAGCGGCACGCCAAGGCAGTTGCCGGTTCAATGAACCGGCCGAGGCGATCCGCCAGCTCGTCGTCGGTCTCGATCTCCTTGGAAGGACGGACGCCGTATTCGCCGTCGACTTCGAAGAGGGTGACCGGGACCATCAGGTCGCGGGAGAGCTGCAAGGCGTGCGAGGGAAAGATCGTGCAACATTTGAGAGGCTCCTTCGGGAGCGGGCCAATTCCCGCTCGATGGCTCCTCGAAAGGATTGGGCTCCGGGCGCGATCACCGCAACGCGAAGCGGAAGCGGCCGCTGCTTACCCCTCTCGGATTGATCGTGGAAGATCCGGAACCGGGCCAGGACGCCATCACAAGAGAGCGGGATTGGCTTGCTTCCGTTTGAGACACCGGTTACCGGACGATTTCGAGCTCGGTGCCAGGTCCTCGCCGCTGCCCAGCGGCAGATTACTGCTTGTCGTCGAACTAGCAGGCCACGTTGTTGGCGTCCCCCAATCCCGTTAAGCTGGTCGCCCAACTCTGGAATGAGATCCATTCGCCTTCGCAATGGCCTCGTCTACTGACTCGCATCGAGCAAGGCTAGCGCACGTTCCAGGCAAAGTTCGACCTCTGTAACGCTCGTCTCTCCAGAGGGCGATTTCGGTGAGCGTTTTGCGCCGAGAACCCAGCGCAGTCAAGTCATTCGAACGGTGGCAGCATCTTATGAATTCCCGCCGAAACTAGCAGCATCGATCGACGCCTGCGAGCGTCAGCCGATCGCGGCCGAGCTGGAGCAAGCTATTGCGCAACACCAGCAACATTATGGCGAGCAGAGGCCGTTATGTTTGCAAGCCGCTTCATCTAAGCTCGTCAGGCTGCACCGGCCATATGCCGGCCGATGGTTTGTTTGTCCGCTGTTGTGACGTCAACTTCGTAAACAAACCTGCCTTCGCTCATGACAACGATGCGATCGGCAAGATCAAACAGCTCGTCGAGATCTTCGGAAAGCAGGAGGACGGCAGCGCCGTTGTTGCGAGCGTTGACAATCCTTTCGCGAGTCTCCTCGCAGGCCTTGAAGTCCAAGCCGAAGGTGGGGTTTGAGGCAATGAGAACCTGCACCTCATTTGTCAGCTCGCGTGCCAGCACGGCCCGTTGCACGTTACCTCCGGACAGCGTGGTCATTTCGGCATCGAGACCTGCTGCCTTTACGCGGAACTGCTGAACAAAGTTCAGTGCTTGCTCTGCCATTGCTTTGCCGCTGATGAACTGACCGACGGCGACCGGCCTTCTGTCGAAGTTTCGCAGCGCCATGTTTTCCTGAAGCGACATGCGTGGAACGCAGGCATTCTTCAAGGGCTCTTGCGGAAGACCGTAGACTCCGAGATCGGCGATTTCTTTCCTGGTTCCATGGAAGGCTCTGCCGAATACTTTTACGACGCCCGAGCGATCTCGCTGCCCCATCAGGGCCTCGACCAATTCCTTCTGGCCATTCCCGGATACTCCGGCGACACCGACGATCTCGCACCTTCCAACATCAAGAGAAACGTTCTTGACTGCAGGCAAGCCGATATCCCCCAGCGCGGAGAGACCCTGGATTGAGAAATGGGTTTTGGAATATGTTGGATTCCGAGGCTTGGTGCTCTTTTTTTCCAAGGCATGGCCGATCATTGCCTCCGCCATCTCCGTTGTGGTCATTTCCGACACCCGGCCTGTGCAAACGGCCTGCCCCTTGCGAAGAATCGTCGCGTCCTCGGCGTAGCGGGTCACCTCTTCGAACTTGTGTGTGATGAGGATCGCGCTGAGTTCTCCGGTCCCAGTGAGCTGCCGTACGAAGCCCAGAACCTCCTTAGCCTCATCAGGCGTCAGAACAGAGGTAGGCTCGTCCAGTATCAGGAGGCGGCGACCGAGATAGAGTTGCTTAAACAACTCGACTTTCTGCTTCTCACCAGCAGACAATTGAGACACACGCACGTTGAGAGGAACGTGGAAAGGCATCGTCTTTATCAGCGCCTGCAACCGTTCGCCCGTCGAGTGCCAATCGATAAAGCGTGGCAAGCGTGCTTCGCTCACTACGAGATTTTCAGCAACGGTCATGGACGGAACTAGGGTAAAATGCTGATACACCATGCCTATCCCCAGGGCGTCAGCGTCTTTTGGCGTTGCGATATTGGCTCCTCGACCGTCAACCAAGACCGAACCTTCGTCTGGCTGGTAGAAACCGACAAGGCATTTTACGAGCGTACTCTTGCCAGCGCCATTCTCGCCTAGCAATGCGTGGACGCTTCCGGCCCTGACGGAAAGGCAAACACGATCGAGCGCCGTGAGCGTGCCGAACTTTTTGGTCATGTCCACCAGGTCCAAACTGATCGCATTCATTTTTGGTTTCCCTTCGCTCTTATCGGTGCAGACTAAGTTCACCCGGTGCGTCGGTGAACGTCTGAACTCGTGAGGTCGACGCAATCATGATCGCCAACGTCAGGACATATGGAGCCGCGTTGAAAAGATAATAAAAGCCGGTAATTCCCATTCCCTGGAGAGTAGGGCCAATTGCGCCAGCGCCTCCGAACAAGAGCGACGCCCACAGCGCCCTGACCGGGTCCCACCTCGCAAAAATCACCAAAGCGACCGCCATGATCCCCTGTCCACTGGACAAGCCTTCGCTCCAGCTGCCGGGATAAGAGAGGGATAGGAAGCTGCCGCCCACGCCCGCGAGAAATCCGCCGACACTCGTCGCGAGAATCCGTACTTTCATAACTGGAAAACCCAAGGCACGTGCGGCGTCCTCGCTGTCTCCAACAGTCCGCAGCATAAGGCCCCAACCGGTCCGGGTGAAAAAGAGGCGCAGCAAGAACGCCAGTGCCACTCCAACAAAGAAAAGCGCGTTTACATCGAGAGCGGACTGAACCTGCGGAATATCAGTCCAAAATCCCAAGGGAATTGTCGGCAGCGACGGCGCCTTCGGTTCGATGAATGGCTTACCCCAGAAGAAGGCCAAGCCGGTGCCAAGTACCATGAGACCGATACCGATTGCTGTGTCGTTGACCCGCCTTACGCTACAAAGGAGACCATGCAACGTGCCGAAGAGCATGCCCATCGCACCCGCGGCGAAAACACCAGCCCACGGCGATCCGGTAAGGAACGAAACGGCATAGGCGGACATCGCTCCCAGCACGAGGTTACCTTCAAGACCGAGATTGATTCGCCCCGATTTCTCAGTGATGCTCTCGCCGAGACTGACGAAGATAAAGGGAGTCGAGACCCGGATCGCACCCGCCAGGATAGCGAGCGGCAGAACGGTCCAACCAAGAGAGGTCATGTCCATGGCTCAGCTCCTCCCACCATCGCTGAGTTTACGAACCATCGCGTCGCCCAGCAGAACGCAGACGAAGATGATGCCTTGGTAGACCAGCACCGTAGCGTCCGGCAGGCCAAGGCGGCGCTGAAGGAGACTGCCGCTGGCTTGAACGCCGCCGATCAATATCGACACTGGGATAACGGCCAGGGGATAATGGCGAGAGAGGAAGGCCACAAGAATACCACTGAAGCCATAACCAACGTGCAGCGAGGAATTGGCTGTGCCTTGCACCGCCGCTACCTCGATGGCGCCTGCTAAGCCCGCCATTGCGCCACCGGCTGCGGCCGCCCCGATGATCCAGCGGTTGACCCGCAGGCCGATCATTCGCGCGACGCGTTCATTGCCGCCCACCACGCGAAGAGCGAATCCCCATTTCGTAAAGCGAATAACAACGAAGGCGATGAGGGCCATTGATGTAGCTATTAGCAGGCCGATATGAATGTATGTGCCTGGGATAGTCGGTAACATATAGCTAGCGTCGACCGGGTGCGTTGACGGTTTATCGAGGCTGGCCGGATCGCGAAGCACGCCCTCAACGAGTTGATTGAAGATTGCAAGGCCAATGTAAACGAGGAGGAGGCTCGTCATAGTTTCGTTAAGGCCGCGCCATTGCCGCAGCAGACCAACAAGCCCAAACCAGAAGGCTCCGACAACGCACCCTGCAAGGATCATTATTAACTGCATTGGAAGTGGTGGAGCTCCCACGAACGGCAGGGTGATGACGGCGGCCGCAAGCCCGCCGAGAACGATGGCTCCCTCCCCGCCGATGATGACCATACCGGCTTGCGCGGGTATCGCCACCGCAAGCCCCACGAGAATGAGCGGAGCCGCACGGGAAAGGGTGTCCTGCCAGGCGAAACCGCTGCCGAACCCCCCTTCCACAATGAAGGTGAAAACCTTCAGGGGGTCAAACCCATAGAGACCTACAAACATCGCAAAAATGATCGAGGCAACCAGGACGGTTCCCAGCTGGGCCGTCACCGCGACGTAATTTGGACTCCATTTTCGTGCTGGCACTGTCGTCAGCACTCGTGTCAGATCGACCATTGGACCGACCTCACTTCTGACCGATCACGCCGTCGACGAGATAGTCAATCTTGTCGAGTCGATGATCGTTTTCGGCAAAGCTCGTTCCTTCCGGAATCACAACATTGCCATTGTTGTCTTTCAAGGGACCAGCATAAATCGATAGGCTCCCGGACGCGAGCGCCGCTTGGGCCTTTTCAGCCGCCGCGCGGGCCTCTGCGGTTACTGCCGAGCCGAACGGAGTGTTTTTGATGAAATTCTCGGCGAAACCGCCGCGAAGATAGTGAACGGGGGGCTTGCCGTCGCGCGCAGCATCGACGAAGTTGCTGTAGGGCGTAAACCAGTTCCACTCCGCGCCTGTTAGGAAACCCTTGGGGGCGATGTCGGCTTGGCTCGAATGATAACCGCAGGAGTATACGCCACGCTTCTCTGCCGTTTCCACCACCACTTTGGGGCTGTCGACCTGGCAGGCAATGACGTCGGCGCCTTGATCAACCAAAGAATTGGTCGACTCGGCCTCGCGCACCGGCAGAACCCAATCGCCGGTGAAGATGACCTGGACTGTGATGCTCGGATCGACGGACCGTGCCGCAATCGCGAAAGCGTTGATGCTGCGGATGAGGTTCGGGGTAGGCTTGGCCGCAACGACTCCCAGCTTCTTCGTCTTCGTCATATGAGCCGCGACGATGCCGGAAACATACTGCGCACTATAGATGTAAGCATAGAACGTGCCAATGTTCGTTGGCATCGTTTCGTCCCACACACCGCCGCAATGCGCAAACATTACGTCGGGATATTTCGCAGCGATCTGCTGCACGTGAGGTTTGAAATAGCCAAATGACGTCGCAATGATCAAGTTGGCGCCGTCCTGCTGGATCATACCTTCCATGGTTCGTTGCACCGCGACTGTCTCAGGAACACGCTCCTCCTCGATCACGGTGACTCCCGGCAACGCCTTCAATTGAGCTGCGGCTGAAGCATGCGACTTGTTATAGCCGTAGTCTTCCTTCGAGCCGGGGTAGATTACGCCGACGGTGAGAGGCTTCGCTTCCTGCGCGAACGCCCTGCCCAGCCCATACGGCACAGCACACGCAGCTCCCATTATTTTCAAGAATGCACGGCGGTTCATTGCAAAGGTCTTGTTCATTCTGGTTCCCCTTTTGCTTGGTTGAACACTTATGCTACGAGTAAACGACCTCCGGTTTTGGAAGGCCGGATTGTTCGAGGGCGATCTGCACTTCTTCTTCGAGAGCCTGTTTTTCGATCGGGCTGAGGGGCCGGATCGGCGCGCGCACGGCTCCACCGGCCATTCCCAACATCTCAGACCACCGCTTGACGGCCGCGTTCGGCATGTGGCCTTCGATCAATGGTCTCATCACCCATTTGTTGAAGGCGCGGCGCAGTGGTTCAAGCCTTTCGCGGGCTGCGCGGGCGGCATCGTTCTCTCCGCGGTCGAGTTGGGCGACATAGTCCGCAATCGGGCAGACCCCCGGAAATTGGTAGAGGTACGGCTCAGGATCGGCATAAAGGATTGGCTGCTGGCTCTGCAGCCGGTTTTCGAGAAAGTGCTCCTCCAGCGGGTCGGAAACGACCACCTTGCCGTGGGCTGCCTTTCGAAGAGCGGCATTGTAATTGTAAGCGGTCGTCTTGAGCATGACGATCTGAGGCAAAGCACAGATGTCAGAGAAGAGCTCGGAGGATAACGGGCTTCCTGTCGCCCCCGCTGCATTGAAGATCACGATCGGCATATCAAGCCTATCGCAGATTAATTTCACATATTCGAATTGCTGCTCGCGAGATCTGGGACCGGACGTCGGCACCATGATGACGGCGTGGTCCACGCCCGCTTCTTTTGCGTGAGCACCAAGCTCAATCGTTTCATGGATCGAACTGGCCGAGATGACTGTCGATACGCCCAGCCTACCTTGGCCTTCCTCAACGAGGACTTCCACCACTCGTTTTCTTTCGGCGACGGTCATGGCCCAGACCTCACCAATCAAACCATTGCAAAAGACGCCGCGCAATCCCAGCCCAATATAATGACGGGCGTTGTGACGCAGGCCAGGCTCGTCGACTTCGAGAGACGGTGAAAATGGCGTCGGGATGGCTGCCCATATCCCGATAGGGTCCTCAATCATATTAGCTCCCTTCGCACGCTTTTGTTATATTTATCATGATAAACCGTATTATACAATCCATAGTCATCAATTGTTTGAAGCTGGGGCTACGGATGGTATGAAGGTGAGGGACAAATTCAGAGGATGCGTCATGGAATTTCGATCACAGACGACTCGGGTGCGGCAGCAGAAGCGGGGCGACCTCGTCGCTGAGGATATCAAGCGACTTGTCACTCAGCACGAGCTGAGTCCTGGCGACAAACTTCCGATGGAGAAGGAACTGCAAAAACTGTTCGGAGTAAGCAAGAGCACCATTCGCGAGGCTCTGAAATCACTCGAGGTGCAAGGGCTGATAACAATCAGCACGGGTCCGACTGGCGGCGCCACCATCGTCGAGGTACCCTTGGAGCGGACTCTGCTTTTTTTACAGAACTACCTGTTCTTCCAAAACGTGACGATGAAAGACATCTATTCCGCTAGACGTTTACTGGAGCCTGAACTCGCCGCGGGCGCGGTCCCATATCTTACCGAGAAGCATTTCCGTGCTCTGGAAGAGAACATTGAGAATTGCCAGCCTACCTCTCGTGATGAAACGCGGCTCGTACATCAAAGGCAGGCGGACCTCGACTTCCACGACATTCTTGCTTCCGCCAACCCGGACCCGTTTCTGCGCTTCCTCTGTCAGATGATCAATGAAATGCTCCGACGCCTGGTCGTCTTTAGCACCCACACGCCGCCCGAGGAGCACGCCGAATTCGGATGCGCAAACGCCAAATGCCACATCAAGATACTCGAGGGGGCCCGGCAGAGGGACGCTGAAAAAGTCCGTCACCTCATGCGCGCGCATATGGACGAAGCGTCCGGCTTCGTTGAACGTTTGAACGGGCAGTTGGACGGGCGACTTTTCCTCGACTCTGAAATGATGCCCACGCCATTCAAGTTGACGCCTGGGCGATCGTGACAATGCTAGACCATCGAAACAAGGAGACCGGTCTTGCCGCTTATGAAATTTGATCTGCTGAAGGGCCGCACGGATGAAGAAGTCGATCGTCTGCTCGACACCGCTCACCGCGTGATGCTGTTCATCTGGTCGTGTCCCGCGAGGTGGTGTAGCTCGGCGGTAGCGAAGCCGCTCGCGAGCGCGCCCTCGAGCGAGCGGCGCAGCGGTGGTCATCGATGTTCTTCCGTTCCGGTCGGGTTGCTGACACCAACCTGATTCGAAGGAACCACCGATGACGGACGACATGATGAACCTGCGCGCGCTCGTGGAGAAGACCCCCGATGCGGATCTTTTGCGCTAGATGATCGGCTTTGCCGCCGAGCGGCTGATGGAGCTGGAGGTGGGCGCTGCCGCCGGCGCCGGCTATGGCGAGAAGAACCCGCTGCGGCTGGCGCAGCGGAACGGTTACCGCGGGCTGGATTGGGAGACGCGCGCCGGAACCGTCGAGCTGCGCAAAACAGGGATGAAGATGGTCATTCGGCCTTGGGCGAGCGCAGTTCTTAGAGGTGATTTGTAAACGACGAGGATCGTCGCTGTGCGGGATTAGCAGCCTTTGAGGCAATACTGGACGTGAAGGCAATTCGCCACGTTGCTGTCGATACTATTGATCGAGTCACCCGAGGTTTCGCAGTCATTTCAGTTATGGTTCGGTCGCTGTGCTCCTTTGCCTGTCGCAGGTTGGAGCCTCTCGACCAAGAGGCCAGCCCGGTTTCCGCGGCGCACTTCAGACGACAAAGCGTTTTCCGGGTCGACGGTCGGATATTTGCGGCTCATAGGGAGGGGGGACAGGAGCACAGGATGACCAAAACCGACACTCCAGCGCCGTGCGGAAGCCGTCTTGGAAATCACCGTTGTCTGATTTTCAGAATCTGAGTTTGGAGCGGACGGTCAACGATTGCGCATACAGTCGCAATGGAGGTGATTGTTCCAGGTAGCCTATGTCAATTGACTGGCTTGGCATACTCTCATGCATAGGCGGCCGGGCAATGGCATTCCTCGAAATTCGTTCCATCGCGGTTCTCTAACCAGCGCGCGTCCACTTGGCAGTCCGCAGCATCCTTGTCGGACCCAAGCGGAAAGCTTGCCGCAAAGATCATCCGGATCTGTCGAAGGCCGAGCGAGCCTTTTCGATCTCGGCGTGGCTGCGATCAGCCCAACGGACCACAACGGCCAGAGGCTCGAGGATCGTCTCCCCCAGAGGTGTCAGCCTATACTCAACGCTCGGCGGCTTAGTAGGAAAGACCGTGCGCGCGATCAGGCCGTCGCGTTCCAGGTCCCGCAACGTCTGCGCCACCATTCTCTTCGAAATTTCAGGGATTGCGCGCTTGATTGCACTGAAGCGGTGTGGACCAGCCGCAAGCGTACCCAAGATCAGCGTCGACCACTTGTCTCCGATACGATCAAGAACACCGCGGACCGGACATTGCCCGTTGGGCAATCCCTCGTGCCTCCAATCTGCAAGCGCGCCGCGCAAGGTAGCACTGGCGGCTGGGATGGTTACGCCTGCCTCACCCTGTCCCAAAATCGTGCCTCCTTCACATCAAATACGGTCTCACTTACGTAGTTTGCACCTGAAACAAAGCACAAGGAAGAGCCACTATGTCCAGTTCGCCTAAACTTTTCGTCACCGCTGCGACCGGCCAACTCGGAAGATTGGTAATCGACGCCCTTCTCGAGAGAGTCCCTGCAAGCGCCATAGCAGCCGGTGTGCGCGATCCCTCGAAGGACGCGGCACTGGCCATACGGGACAAAGGCGTGGAGCTCCGCCTCGCCGACTACGCTCGACCGGAGACATTGGAGGCCGCGATGCTCGGCGTCGACCGTCTCCTGTTGATCTCGAGCAGCGAGATCGGCCAGCGCAAGGAGCAGCACCGCAACGTCATCGCCGCCGCAAAGGGCGCTGGCGTTGGTCTGGTCGCCTATACCAGCGGCCTTCACGCAGACACATCTCCCCTTTTCGTTGCAGACGAGCATCGCGATACGGAAGCGGCGCTAGCAGAATCCGGCTTGCCTTTTGTGCTGCTGAGAAACGGATGGTACTCGGAGGTCTTTACTTGGCGGCTTCCGATTGCCTTGAAGACCGGAACCTTGATTGGTGCGGCGGGAGAAGGGCGCATCTCCCCGGCTGCGCGCGCGGACTATGCCGAGGCAGCAGCCGCGGTTCTGGCGGGTGGCGATCATGTTGGACGCACATACGAGCTGGCGGGCGACGCACCCTTTACCTTGTCCGAACTGGTCTCGTTGGCAAGCGAGGCGGCTGGCAAGCCCATTGCCTATAAGGACATGACGCCGGATGATTTGAAGGCGGCGGCAATCAGAGCCGGTTTGCCGGAGATGTTTGCCATTATGCTTTCAGACACGGATGCCGGCTTGGCGAATGGCGCGCTTTTCGACAATGGGGGCGAGCTCGCCCGGCTGATCGGCCGTCCAACGACGCCGGTCCAAAGCACGATCCGTTCGTTTATACAGAACTTGCCGTCGCCACAGCCGGGCAGTCCCTCATAAGGGTCGCCGCTATACAGTTGTGAAGCCGCCAAGGCAAGCCGCAAAAAGAACGTCCCAATCCAGTAAATCCGACCGAATCTTAAGCCTCCGCTCGGCGCGCTTTCGGTCATGAAAAATGTCTTTGCTCGAGCGTCTTAACTCAATTGACGGACGACAGGTTCAATTACCCTGGCGAACTTCCAGGACGTTTTCTTGATCAGATCGAAGAGCGAAGCCTATTTCATTCGCGAGGTTCCCCCTGATGGTGGTAATCAGGACGCAGCCATCATGGGCCTGTCCGAAATGAAATAGAACACGGAATCACAACCGTGGGCATCCAGGCGCAGTGTGATGGTCAAAGGTCTGCGCCGAAGCTCCGCGCGCTTAATCCCGCATCCGATTCTTGTGATCCGAAAAAGCTATCACAGCGATCTTTTCTTGCAATTTTTCAAAATAATGAAGTTGAACGACAATGGACGCCTCAAACAATGACGGGTAAGGCGCCATGACATATCCTTCTCACCTCGACCGGCTTGCAGGATTCGACACCAACACAGTCTCGGATGCTCTCGACTTCCTCAATCTTCCCGGTGCCACAGTCGGCCTTCGCCCTCTTTGGTCTTGCCCGAAGATCGTCGGTTATGCGAGCACCATCCAGCTCGGACCGAAAAGCGAGACGGCGCCGACCGTTCATCTGATTTCCCCAGTGATTGCCCGCGTCAAGAGCGACGACCGGCTTCTTGTCATCGCAGGCGGCATCGAGGGCATTTCCTGCTGGGGCGATATTCTCGCGAATGCTGCCAAGACACGCGGCCTGCGTGGCTCCGTCATTGATGGCTTCAGCCGCGATATCGAAGGCAGCGAAGCAATCGAGTATCCAGTCTATGGTCGCGGCGTGACAATGGTCAGCGCCCGCAATCGCGTGGTTCAGGTAAGTTCTGGCGTACCTGTCCAGATGGCGGGCGTGACGGTGCATGAGGACGATTACGTGATTGCCGACCGCTGCGGCACCGTCTTCGTGCCCGCTTCCCGGATTGAGGAAGTGCTTGATCTCGGTGAGCGGATTGCGCGCCGCCAGGACGGCATGGTCGCGGCCGTCAGGTCCGGACGCTCCGTGGAAGAGGTGATGCACGACAAGGAATTTGACGCGATCAAGCAGGAGCTGCCGAAATGAGGAAAGAAGATCGGGAGCTCGTCGAGCTTTTTGGAGGGCTCGACACGCCAGGCGTTTCGGACGCGCTGGACAAGCTGGGTCTTGGCGGGCAGTGCTTCGATGTGATGCCTCTCGCCAATTATGATGGCACCGTCGTCGGTCCGGCCTTCACGGTCCAATACGTGCCCGCAGCCAATCCACCGGGCACGGTCGGCGATTTCGCCGGTGACGTTGCGGAAGGTGATGTGATTGTCATCGACAATGGCGGCCGCACCGACTGCACTGTTTGGGGTGACATCATGACCCAATATGCTGGCGCACGCGGAATTGCGGCGACCGTCATCGACGGGGTTTGCCGGGACGTATCGAAGGCGCTTGGCGCTAACTACCCGCTTTTTACCCGCGGTCGCTTCATGCGCACAGGAAAGGACCGGGTCGAGGTTGGGTCAGTCAATGAAGTGGTTTCCGTCGGCAAGACCCGCGTTGCGCCCCGTGACATCGTGGTTGCAGATGCGAATGGTGTTGTCGTCGTGCCGAGGGCGCGCGCTCGCGAGGTTGCCGAGGTCGCCCACGCGATCGAAGGCGTTGAAACGAAGATACGCGAGGCGATCGCGAAAGGACAAGCGCTGAAGCAGGCTCGTGCGGCGCTTGGCTACCATCTTCTTCAAAGGAAACCCCAATGAACGCCGCTTCGTCTCTCGTCTGCTTGCCTGAAGACGCGACATCGCGCGCGCTTGCGCTTGGAAGCGCAACCCTCTTCGAAGCCTCCACGCTTCCCTGTTCGGTCGATCCCGCAATTCGACCGCTATCGACAGGAGCTGCGATTGCCGCACCCGTCTATCCCCTTGCCTGCGCGCCGGGTGATAATCTCGCCATCCACATTGCCATGGAACGGGCACCACGCGGCAGCGTCCTCGTGGTTGCCACGGGAGATTATCTGGCCGGCTACTGGGGAGAGGTGCTCACAGTCGCGGCGGAAGCAGCCGGTATCGTCGGTCTAGTCATCGACGGCGGCGTCCGCGACGTCGCAGCCCTGAAGGCGCGCCGCTTCCCGGTCTTTTCTCGCGGCGTTTCCATGCGCGGTACGTTCAAGGCGAGCGTTTCTTCGGTGGGAGCCCCACTTGTTTTTGGCGGCGTACCCGCAGCGGCCGGCGACCTCCTCGTTGCCGATGATGACGGCGTCATCATCCTTCCGAGATTAGCCGTCGAGCGAACGCTCATCGATGCGAACGCGCGCGCTGCCAAGGAAAGGATCATGATGGAAAAGCTCGTCAGCGGCGCGACGACCCTCGATCTTCTGGGCCTCGGCGCTTGGAGAAACAAGGTATGAGTGTCAACCCGCTTAACCGACACCCGCCACTGCCAAACCTTCCGACCGACGTTGATGATCGACCGTCTCGCCGCATCCCTGATAAACACCAGCCTGCAGTATGCTCCCGCAGGCGCCTTGAAAGAAGAATAAAGGATTGGGCGGATGAGCCGGCAGTTTCGCAAGACGGAACTTAAACAAGAATTCGCGGGCGCCGATCTCAAGATCGCGGCGATTCATCGTGATGGAGATCTTACTCCGTTCGTCTTCCTTCACGGCTTCGGCTCGACCAAGGAAGACTATGCCGATTTTGTGCGCCAGCGCGCTTTCGATGGTCACCCCTTCATTGCTTTCGATGCGCCAGGTTTTGGTGAGACCTACTGTTCCGACCTGCCGAAGCTTTCTATCCCTTTTCTTGCGGGGGCGGCACTTCGCGTGGCTGAGGCCTTCAACTTCGACAGGTTCCACTTGGTCGGACACTCCATGGGAGGGCTGACCGCCTTGTTGCTGGCTCACCAGGCTCCCGAGCGCGTGATCAGCTTCACGAATATCAAGGGCAATCTTGCTCCGGAGGATTGCTTCCTCTCCAGACAGATAGTGGACTATGCGGAAGCGGACGCCGCGCAGTTCTTCGAAGACTTCATTCATCGGACACATTCAGCGCCTGCCTTCTCGAGCGCACTTTATGCGGCAAGCCTTCGCCATAAGGTCCGCATTGGCGCTGTGCGTGCAATATTTGAGTCCATGGTTGACCTCTCCGATCATGGAGACTTGCTGGCAAAGTTCGTCAATTTGCCATGCCCTAAGATGTTCATGTACGGCGTCGATTTCGCAAATCTCTCCTATCTTCCACAGCTCAAGTCCTGTGGTGTGCGGCTCGCGGAGATCGAACATTGCGGCCATTTCCCGATGTATTCCAACCCACCTGCGATGTGGAAAGAGATCGTCGACTTCACCATCGCCATTACCTGAAGCGGCTCGACCAACAATGAGCGAATGCGCGAATGCAGGTGATTGCTGCGGCAGGCTCAGGCGGTCGGGTTACTCGCCCCATTGCGAGATCTTAAGCGCGAAACGACCAAATCCACCATCGGGTGGTAACGATTTTCATTCCACGCGAGTGCAGCGGTGACGATCATCACTTTTTCCTTAAGCGGCCTGACGACCACGTTATCAGGCGCAAGTTTGCGCATCGAAGAAGGCACCAGTGCAAGTCCCTGCCCGCAACTGACATAGGCAATCTGCGAAGCGACGGACCTGACCTCATGCAGAATTCGCGGCGCAAAACCATGCGAACGGCAAACCGCGACGACCATGTCGAAATAGACTGGGCTTACCTGTCGAGACGACATCACCAACCGTTCGGTCTCCAGCGATTTCAGACGGACCCTCGGAAGCTTGGCAAGCACGTGGTCCTTTGGCATGGCAACGGCGAGGCGATCGTCGGTCAGCGGCATGGTCGCAATACCGCTACCAATCTCACCCTCCAGCCGGACGAATGCGAGATCCAGTTCCCCGGCCTCAAGGCCTGGAACTGCCTCGACGCTATCAATCTCGCGAACGAACACCGTCAGGTTGGGGTGGCTCCGGCGAAGTCCCTCCAGCAAAGGCGGCACGGTATCGAGCATAGCGGAAGTGATCGCTCCTATATGCAGGACCCCTGACTGCCCGGCCGCGACTTCTTTGACAACACGTTCCAGCTGTTCCACCTGGTCTGCGAAACGACGTACAGCCGGAAGTATGGCGGCGCCAGCCGCGCTCAGCTTCGTGCCGCGGCGGGAACGATCAAACAACTGAAGCTTCAGGGATTGCTCGAGGACCTTGATCTGCCCGGTGAGTGGCGGTTGGGACATGCCAAGGCGTTTGGCGGCGCGACCAAAATGCTCTTCCTCGGCAATTGCTAGAAACATCCAGAGTTGACGGATAAGCCGGAAATCTACAACGCTCATCTCTATCTCCAGAAGCCAGACGCCTAATCCGAAATTGATATCACGACGTCGTCTGTAGAACGATAAGCGATCAGGGATTCTCATTCTCGAGCGCGACGCGGTCGCCGCGCTGGATCGGGAGGAAGGAGCCAAGCTGCCACCTCCGCAGCATGAAGCTGCGGCGCGATGAAGTGCGGCGGGTCGGCTGCCGTGGAGGTCGCGACATCCTTCCGCGATCTCTTCTTGCGCTCGTCGGCCGCCAGGCCATGCTTGCTGTCCCAGACAGCATCCGCCTCGACATTCGCCTTCGCCATCATGAACGGTCTCGGTTTGCGGCCCTTGCCCCTCCGCGATCTGCTCCATGCTGCGGCCGGAGGCGACCGAAGTCGGGTTCTCCTCAAGGACCGCCGCGCCATTCTCCTCGACCGAATGATCGTCGTGATGCTTGATCAGCAGCCAGTTGGTTCGCTTGCCGCCATCGCGATCGTTGCGCATCCGCACCAGGACGAAACTGCCGTGTAGCCGCTTGCCATGAAGCGTGAACTTGAAGTCGCCCTTCTTCAAGGCCTCTTCTGGTGACTTGCGACCCTCCGGTTCCCAGTAGCCGCGATCCCACAACATCACCGTGCCGCCGCCATATTGACCCTTGGGGATCGTGCCTTCGAAGTCGCCATAGTCGAGCGGGTGATCTTCGACCTCGACCGCCAGGCGCTTGTCATGTGGATCGAGCGACGGCCCCTTGGTCACCGCCCAGGATTTGAACACCCCGTCGAGCTCGAGCCTCAGGTCATAATGGAGCCGGGTGGCGTCGTGCTTCTGGATCACGAACCGACGGCGGTTCGACGGCTTGACCTGCGCCTCACCGCTCGGTTCGCTGGTCTTTTTGAAATCGCGCTTGGCACGGTATTTGGAAAGATTGTCGGCCATTTCGCGGCATCCTCCAGCAGCACGAGCGGCGCCGCCGACGTCTGCCTCCTGATTGTCGAAGCTCACAAGACGACAACGCCGCGGGCGGTCCGGAGTTTCGCGGACATAGGCCCCGGGCCAGTTGAAATAGTTGATCTCGCGGCAAAGACTGCTATGTTCTCTATTTGTTTCGGCGCCGCCTTCCAGATGACATGCCGATCCCATCGTGATCGCCGAAGCCGCCATGAACGACATGAGTCCAACCCCCGTCCGAAAAATCGTCCATCTGGACATGGACGCTTTTTACGCATCGGTCGAGCAGCGGGATAACCCGGAGCTTCGTGAAAAGCCCGTTGCGGTCGGCCATCCGGCGGCGCGCGGCGTGGTGGCGGCGGCGAGCTACGAGGCGCGCGCTTTCGGCGTCCATTCGGCCATGCCGTCGGTGACCGCGAAACGAAAATGCCCGGAGCTGATCTTCGTGCCGCCGCGCTTCGACGTCTACAAGGCCGTGTCCCAGCAAATCCGGGAAATCTTCGCGGAATATACGCCGCTCGTCGAGCCGCTGTCGCTCGACGAAGCCTATCTCGATGTCACCGAGAATCTGCAAGGCATGGACATCGCCACCGAGATCGCACTGGAAATCCGTGCCAAGATCAAAGCGGTCACCGGGCTCAACGCATCGGTCGGGATTTCCTACAACAAGTTCCTCGCCAAGATGGCGAGCGATCTGAACAAGCCCAATGGCCAGGCCGTCATCACGCCGCGCAATGGACCCGCCTTCGTCGAGGTCCTCTCCGTCGAGAAATTTCATGGCGTCGGCCCGGCAACGGCCGAAAAGATGCATCGGCTCGGGATCAATACCGGCGCCGACCTCAAGGGGAAGACGCTCGCTTTCCTGCAGGAACATTTCGGGAAATCTGGGCCGTATTTCTATGGCATTGCCCGTGGGATTGACGAGCGCCGGGTGAAGCCCAATCGGATTCGCAAGTCGGTGGGTGCGGAAGACACCTTCGCCGAGGATATTGCTGATCTCGATCTGGCGACCGCGGAGCTCAAACCCCTTGCTGAAAAGGTCTGGCGCTACTGCGAGGCCCAAGGCATCAGCGGCAAGACGGTGACGGTGAAAATCAAATACTCGGACTTCACCCAGGCGACGCGGAGCCGGACCGGGTCAGTAACGTTTGCGGACGTTGCTGAAATCCTTGCTGCGGCGTCGGACCTCTTGGCAACTGTCTATCCATTCAAGCGGCCAGTGCGGCTGCTCGGCGTCACGCTTTCAACGCTGACGGCCTCCGAAATCGGCTATGCAGAAACACAGTCCCAACTTGATCTCGGGCTCTGACGGGCCATCGCACCGAAATGGAAAAGCCTGCCGCGGGAGGAGGTGCGGCAGGCTTTCCTAGAAGAGCCGAACAGCGACTTGGGAGGAGGAGTGCCGCTGTTCCAACAGACGTCCCCTTGGGAGAAGGAGTGGGCCGTCTGAATTTCGAAGCGTTGCGGGAGGAGGAGCATCGCTTCGATGAAAATAATCATACTCGGACCAGCACCATCCGCCAGCGTCTATGTTGCACTGCAGCTATGCACCCGCCGCAACAATCCGCAGAACACGTGGGGCATCCCTGCCCCTGATTTGTCGGCGGCTTCGCCGCTCCAACCGGAATTTGCAGCCCCTGTAATGTCTCACAAAGACGTGCCCATGCGGATTAATCAGAGAATTCCATTGTGCGGCGCAGCAATCGTCGCGGGCGGCGCAATCATCAGCGGGCTACCCTATGGCGTGGCAGGCACGGTCGCGGAGGCGTTCGAGCGTATGCAAGGCCGCAATCCGCCGACTGTCTCCAGGCTCCAGTCCGTGCTCAAGAGCGCATCAAACGACCGCGGACCCTGGCCTTCGATTTCGATCTGGCACGGCACGCATGACCAGACGGTCCGAGCACGGAATGCAAATCACCAAGCAATGGAGCGGCGTGCACGCCCTCGCTACCCAGCCAACTCGGAGCGAGATGATACACGGCCATTCCCGGAAAGTTTGGCTCGACGCGAAAGGCCGGCAAGATCGTCGAGACCTACTTCGTCAAAGGCATGGGCCACGGCGTGCCTCTGGCGACGAACAGCGATGTCCCGATCGGGAGAGCCGGTCCGCATATGCTTGAGACTGGGATTTCCTCGACCGTTCGTATCGCACGTGCATGGGGGCTGGCCACGGAGGCAGACGTCGAGGAGGCTGAGGCAGCCGGCAGTCATGTCCGCCGGGAAGAAACCGATGTGGCGTCATCCACGATAGAAAGGGCATTGCTCTACCCAAGGTCGCGGGCGACCGCCGTCGGCACCACTTCAGACGGCAAGATCGCCAAAGTCATAAACGATGCGCTTCGAGCTGGGGGTCTGATGCGGTGACAAGATCATAGCCCGCAAGCGGGAATGATCTTGTTACGAACACAATCTGCCTCTATATGTCTGCCCATCGGCCTTGCTGGTGAGCATCTGAGGATGTTCGCGGGGCCGCAAGTCGCTTGAGACTTTTGACCACGGATGTACTGGCACTGGAATTGAAGCGATGTGAGGAAGGTCGGGTTTGCCCGGCCTTTTTTGTTACCTGCCGATCTGCTGCAGAACGGGAGCCAACGTTCGGACAGTCCTGCTCGGCCGAATGGACGAGATCCGCTACAGGGGCGACGTTCCGGGATGCCTTGGGTTCGGCCAGACCTGCTGGTATGCGACATCGTTACCATGCTGATGTGCGTGGCCGCCTAACGGCATGCATGACGGTTGCCCGCCCCGACATTTGGCTCAGAGCCAGTCGTGACGGGCAAGCCGGGGTGGGGAACGCGCTTAAGCTATGCTGCCGCGCACGTCGGCGTCGAACAATGGCCCGAAATCAAGGCCCGTCAAACGAGCGATTTCGCGAATCTTGACAGGCCGCTTCGCCCTGCTGAGGTCGATCGTTCCTTCGAACCTTTCGTCGAGGTCAGCGACCTCTTCTTCCTGCCACAGCATGAAACCATGCGCTCTGAGTTCGCCCTCGCTTTCATAGGCGGCGATTTTCCAGAATGCCGTCGGTATTTTGACCCCGAGTATCGTCGTATCCCGAGGATCGAGAACCGGGCCTGTCAAAATCACGAATTTTCGATCCTTCAGGTTCGCCTCGTTGAGGATGACGTCTTCAAGAGCGCTCCAATTGCCGTCGTCACCCCTCCGGGTTCGATGGAAGCGCGTCTCTTGCGGTGAGCAGTTGGTCATGCAGAACGTATCGTCGTTGGCAATGCGGGGTGTGCGGTCGTCGGGTCCCCAAACCGGGTCGAGCCGCCGCACCAGGTGTCCGTAGTCGAAGCTAGTGGCATCGTAAAGTTCCGGGCCAAGCTGTTTATTCTCGGCAAGACGCGGATCATAGAACCAGATGTCCGCGGCCGCTTCGGGCACGACATTCGGATCGAGGAAATCATCAGGATCTCGGTCTTCACGCGCCAGCTTAAACATCCGTGCGCCATCGACGTTGCATGCGGTAAAGATAGCCAAGCTGCGCGAAGCCGACATCACGATGGAGAAATGCTGGTACTTCAGCTCGTATTCCGCGTCGCGCCCGACCAACCGCGCCGCGTCCTCTTCCAGCCATTCCGGAAGCTTGGGCAGCGGCACATAAAGCGGATGCGTTGGATCCGGAGCATGGTCGGGCGTATCTGTAAGGAACATCGGGTTGAAACCCGCCCGGTTGTCAAAATGATCTGCCGGCTTGCGGCGAATTACAGTCCCTCTAGCTCTGCTCCCTTCAGTGATCACGGCTACGGTGCCCGCAGGCGTGGTAGTGGTCGACACGATGGTCGCGCCAGTCGCGAAAGGTCGCCCGTTTCTCCGTGTCCGAGGATCCATCAGCGTATTGTAGATCGTTTCGATGTGCGCCTTAGAGCCGTGCAACGTTCCATCCACAGGACCGTCCTTCAAGGCCGAGAAAATGCTGCTTATGCGGATACCCCGGTTGATGATGACGGGTTTGCCTTCATGCATCTCGCCGGTGTCGACAGAGGCATGATGCAAACCAATCACCTGCCAGAACCGGTTGAAAGCAGGCGAACCTGAGGATCCATTGTCGGTGTCGGTGGTATAAAGAATGTAAGGCAGATCCGGATCCTGATCGCGCAGCACCAGGACGCTGTCGAACAGGCAGAGAGCCTTCATCTGGCCGTTGGGATGCTGAATGACGACGACGGGCTGGCCTTCGAGAATTTTGTTCGGCCTTTCGTCGAGAGGAAGCCAGCCCTGCGCCTCAAGAGGGTCACCATTCGCGCCGACAGCGGAGATAGCCACGAAGGTGACGTCAAGCTTTCCACGTGGCGAGGTCGCGAACAAGCGCGCGGGTTCAAGCAGAAAGCGTCGAGGCCGGACGGGGTTCTCGTCACCATCGAGCTCAAACTCGAATTCTGCGATAGCGCCTTCTGCGCTATCGGCGTCCGGGATCACATGGTTGTTGGTGATCAGCAGGCCCGGAGCCACCAGAAAGCCGGTGCCAAGTGAGGTCCGGTTGGCATCCACGATGTGGCAAACGGCACGTGCCGCACGCAGGCCAAGCGCAAGGAAGTTGATCGGGGCCTTATCATCGGCGTTGTTCGTTCCTTCAAGAAAAACACCCTCCGCGAAGGTGGAGTGGCGTGCGTTGGCGATGCGGTCGCTTTCACTCGCTGCACGAAGAGGCCCTACCTCCTCGACCTTTGCCTTGATTTCGTCGATCAAGGGCTTGCGCTGACGCTGATAGCGATCCAGCTCCTGGTTCAATTCCTGCTGCCGCGCTTCTACATCTGCTCTGGTCATGCTTCCCCCTTTGATTCACCGCCAATGCGCGAGCCGCGCCTAAGGAAAGTATACTATACTACCTTACGTTTTGTGACAGTTTAATTTCAATTGTTGCTGTGAAGCGTAGAAATACATCGGGGAAATGTAGCTGTCCCGTAATGACAGCGCTCAACATTTCGAAGCGTTACATCTGCGCTAATAGGGCTGTGAAGATTACGAACGTGCATGGGTGTGCTCATGCCTTCCCGAAACCGGGGTCTGTGCCAATGCGCCGCCTCGCACAACTATCGCCCAGGCAACGTCGTGAGCGATTCACACGTCTGCTGCGGTATGGCGAAAGCTGGGGCGGATTTCGTTCTCACTTGGCACAATCTTCGAAAGTCCGATAGTCGAGGGTCAGCCCAGACGTCTCACCATATAGCCGTTGGGAGCCGGTCCTGAGGTCAAATATCAACACAGCCTCCTGCCGCTTCTGCGCTGAATTAGTTGTAACGGTTTCAATCAGCAGGCCGAAGGATAGCGCATTTTCGGCGAGAGTCGGTCGCTCCCCTGCCGCGGCCACATCGCGCGCCAGTTTCAGCGTTCCACACACTTTCGAAAATGTTCGGCTGAGCAGCTTCCTGATAAATCCGAATGCCCGATAGGAGGTTGTCGTCGGAAAGACGTGGGATGAAGAAAAGCGGTGCGTCGCCATCGCGTTTATAGACTTGGATTCGAGCGCCTTCGAAGTCGCTTTTTCGGATGCGAGCGTTGCTGAAGCGCACATTTGTCAGCTCATGATCGATCCGTGATTGTATGAGATCAGCTTCAATCCGCGCCAGCCGCGCTTCCACGGATTGCTGAGGTGCCGCCTGGTCAGCACCGATTGCAGTCGTCTTGTTGGATCTGCCTGATAGTCGGTCAAGAGCAAAGGTCCTAGACTGGATGGCGTTGTCAGCCACAATGTTGGCAATAGATCAGTACTATTCAAAACATCGATACTACAGAAGAGGGTGTGCGATTCACCTCAATTATCGGAACTGCCCACCTTGAGGAGAATCGAACCGCGAACCCTGTGCCGGTGCCTCAGGAGAAGCACGGCCACGCTCAATGTTTAAAGCAGTTTTCCCGGTGCCATCGGAGGAAGTGCGGATGCGGCCTTTCGAAAGCCCGCTGCGGCACGATTGCGCGACCCGTTCTGTTGATGAGCGACAGGATGCTCTCCGGATCGTTCACCTGCCGTGAAACAAGGATTTGCAGATCGTCGGAAAGGCTGATCAGACCTCGGTCGAACATGGGCAGTCCTGGAGATCCCATTGCCCAAGAGTATCAGGGCCGCTGGCATCCACTGGTCGAATGTGCGCGGCATCGACTTCGGCCCGGCCGCCGCCGTTAATCACTTCAGTCCGGTGATCACGCACCGCTTGTCGTGGGCTTTGAGGACGAGGGATTAACCACTTTGTGTAGCTTTTCGCAAACACACTCCCGCGTTTACGATCTTCGTGCGAAAATGGCGGAGTGGAGTATGCAGTATCGCCAGAAGTCGGTGCTCTTCGCTGCACCTGGACTCGTTATCGGGGTGGTCGCGGTAGCTGCTGCCGGCGGCATGACCGTAAGCGATTTTGAGGCGCCTGAGCTGCTGATCGCTGCCCTGTTCGTCGGCGTTATCGTCGGCATGGCTATTGAGCAGATCCTCTCCAACATGCGGAGCCAGGAGGCGGCCATCCGTCATCTGGATATAGCCGATGCCCAGGCGTGGCGGCCAAGGAACCGATCACGCTGGCAGGGAAAACGCAGCGGCCTGAAGGTGGTCGCCGGGCCCTGGCTTCCGACGCCTGTCCCGCAGGCGCCGAAAGGATTCGATGCGCCCGAACAATTACGGATCGTAATGGGCGCGAACTACGTCATTCAACCGCTCCTCAACAAGAGCGAAGCGCGTGTGTTCAAAGAGCTTGACCGCATCGTGATCAGCCGCAACCCGACTTGGCAAGTGATGGCGCAGGTCTCGTTGGGGGAAATCATCCGTAGCGAGGATCCGCTCGCGCACCGTTGCATCAACTCGAAGAGGGTAGACCTACTGCTGGTGGACGGTAACTGCCAGCCTCGGCACGCGATCGAATATCAGGGCGGGGCGCATTACCAGGGTGACGCAGCCGCGCGCGATGCCGTTAAGAAGGAAGCGCTGCGACGTGCAGGGATCGGCTATTACGAGGTCGTAGCTGGGCACACGACGCCGGCAGAGCTTCGGCAGTTGATCGAGAAGTTGGTAGATAGGCCGAATGTCAATTAGCGCTCTGCCTCCGTTGACTGATTCTGTGCATCACCGGTCTACCCGCGCCGAAACAGGCACGGCCGCCCGCAAGGTCAGCCTGCCCGACGGGTTGATCACATGGGGAGTAGAATGATGCCTGAATGGCCGGCTGCTTCAGATATCACCGTAGATTTCGCGGCAGTTCGCCAAAACCTGTTTCCGGCCAGTCACGCAGCGATCAGCGACTGGCTTGCATTCCCCTGGCATCGTGACCGCAACAACCGAATTCAAGCGCACAAGGCGCATTCCTCGCAAGCGATCGCCATTGATGTGTTCGGCACGCTTAAGATGAGCATCGACCGCGACCGCGTCCTCGACGCCATTGCTCGGCATGTGGGCGTGACACCCGGCGGTCCCTGGTCCTTAACCCTTGAGTGGACAGATGCTAAACGGCTCTTGGGAGAGACCCGGCCAACACAAGTCGATGCCCTTGCGGTTGGTTCAGAAGCGGTGCTGGTCATTGAAT
Organism: Sinorhizobium sp. NG07B; assembly: GCF_002532005.1. NCBI lineage: Bacteria > Pseudomonadati > Pseudomonadota > Alphaproteobacteria > Hyphomicrobiales > Rhizobiaceae > Sinorhizobium > Sinorhizobium sp. NG07B. Next base: position 64,048 of record NZ_NWTD01000016.1, read on the forward strand.
GCAAGTTTACTGAGGCGGGAGGTAAATGCAGCCAAACCGCCGCGTCGCGCACCGGAAAGCCCCAGTGCAATGGCAGCTACGCCGAGCAGGTCAATCCGGCCAACGGCGTCCGCTCGCGCTGCACCCTCACAGGCAAAGGAGTTCGTTACTGGGATTACATCCCTCAGGTTTTCGCCATAGACCCGGCCGCTGAGCATGCGCCCTGCCCTTTCGCCGGCGAGGCCTATCAATGGATGCGCAACGCGGTTTTGGCGGCCGCAATTGGCAAGCACCGCAACCTCCACGCCGCTGCGGTTGCCGCCTTTGCCGACCATCCAAGTTTTCCGACGGCTCGGAAGGCAAAACTGGGCCTGTTCGATGCCAGGTTGGGCGGCCAGGCCCAATCACGCCGATCTCCTATCAGGAGATCATCGACATTGCTCGCCAAGTGGGCCTGGATCAGCAGCTTTGGGCTGACCTTTCTGCGTGGATCGGCCAAAAAATCACGACGGTCTCATCTCGGCACTCAGAAACCGCCGTCGCCACCGGCTAGCAGAACACAGCGGATCGCTTCACTCCCCAATAGCCCTGCTACATGCACCGCATCCGGTTCCGGTTGATACATGGCCTTTATCAACCAAAGACAGCGACTGCTGATTTGACGATAATCTCACCGTCCGGACTTCTGCGCATTTGACGGCCGGTAGCAGCGCGAAAGACTTGCAGCAATTGCAGCGCCGGCGGCACCCGCGACCATAGGGTTTTCATGCGTTCCCTGCCATTTCGGCTCTTCCGCACCGCCTGGCCCGTAACAATTCGCTGTGACCAGCGGAAGCCGATCTCGTGGAAATACAGGTCGGCGTGCTGCGGGCTGATATGATGAAAGACGCCCGCAATTGTGCGGCGGACGCGGGCATTGAAACCTTCGACCGAATTGACATGAACGGCGTCGCGAACGTATTCGCGGCTGGAATGCTTCACAGTGTCATGCCTGGCATAGGCCTCGCCAAGGGCTATGAACGCCGTCGCCTCATCGCTCATCAAGCAGGCATCGGGGTCGATCTGCGTTCCAGCGGCGAGCGCCGCTGCACGGAGTGAAAGCCCAGTCACCACCGCAGCACGCGCGTCACCGGCCGGAGTGCCGGGTGTGACGTCATCTGGTCGCTGCACCATCACCATGACAGGCGTCTTCTGGGTATTCGGCAGACCTTTTCGGCCTCGTCCAGGCGGTGGATCGTCCGGATTTATTCTCGGTCGCCCACCGAGATGAAAATGGTCGATCTCCACCGTGCCATCGAGCATGCGCTCGCGCGCCGCCATGAGACGCAGCGCGTGTCCCATCCGCCAGGCCGTGGGTTGGCTTACCCCCAGAGCCTCGGCCAGACGCACCGAGGACAACCCTTTATCCGACTGCAGAATAAGCCACATGCCCTTCAACCAGACACTCAACGGTAGCTTTGTTGAATGCAGCGGCGTGTGGGTCGTCACCGTGAACTGGAACCGGCAATCGCCGCTGGAGCACTGATAGAGACCCGGACGCGCACGTCGCTTGCCCATATCGCGCCCGGCAATCGCGATCGAGCGCTTGTAACCACAGGCAGGGCAAACTCTTCCGGCCGGCCACACCATGCTTTCCAGCAATCGCCGACACTGCTCCTCATCGCGAAACGCCACGATCATATCTTCCGCGGTCCGAATGCTGGTCAGCGCTGCAAGCATCGTTTCCGACATTTTCATCTCCTTCGAATAATGCCCGAAGAATCCCACGGCAATCCCTAGACAACAAGACTTTTGCTGTCTTTCGTTGATAAAGGCCCGATACATTATGCGACCTTCTTGGCCCAAAGGGTGAACATCACAGCAACAAGGCGTGCCGGGCTTTTGGGAGCACTATTCTATTCGCCTCTAAGGCGACCTACACGCGTAAATCATCGAACGGCAGCATCGCGCTTTCATGTCGTCCTTCCGAGCCTCGCCGTTTCACCACAATTTCTGTCGCTCCTTCACTTCGGCCTTCGCTGATGTCACATCTCGATGACAAATCGGGGGATATCCGCACCATACGCGACGGCGAAGTGCAGGACGAGCCGGTTACTGCTTTCGGCGAACTCGCGCGCGAAGGGCGGCAGTCCTCAGGCCACCTTATCGGTCATTTCGACTATCTTGACGCCTCCGGCAGACCCGAGGCGGCTGCCATGCGCGCGCTCGTCGACCGCTAGCTCGCCAGTCCGCCGGCTCCGCTCGCGCGACGACGTCCTGCATCGCAGCTCCCGTTCGAGCTGATGTTGCATGCGCTACTGTAGCAGCAATCATCGAGATCGAACCAGTGCTACCAAATGGCCAGGTGCCCGAGTTCCTGGTCGAAGCTCCTGACTGAAAGCGCTTCTATCTCGAGGCAACTCTGGCCTCCGGCATGGACAATGTCGCGGCGGGCGGAGATAGGCGGATGCGCGAGGCCTTGCAAGCGATCGACGATTTCCAGTCGCCCGACTTCGTCCTTCACCTTCACACACGCGGCACGCCGACTAGGCCCATGGCGGTCGGCCGACTTCGTCGCTCTGTGCAGCGGTTCGTGGACAGCCTCGACCATGACCACGCGATTGCGACGGAGGAGGTTCCTTCTGTTTCGGAACGAGTCTCGACGACTCTTCTAGATCATTGCGCGCCGGATACGACGCCTTCGGCATCAGCCGTTTGGATGCCTGCGGTTGCCAACAAGCCCATAGCTGGAAAGCCGAAGCGGGAGAAAGATCGAATGCCCTATTGTCGACTGTGTGAATTCCGCTGTGATAATCACGAATATGATCCCGAAACGCGCCTTTGCCGCGACTGCCAGATACAAGAAGAAAAACTTCTGAAGCTCGGGCGTGCTGGTCGCGCGCAAATGATGATGGCGACGACGCCAACGGTACCGGGTCGAGAAATCACAGAATGCCTCGGTATCGTCTCGGCTCAAGTTGCGTTTGGCCAGAACATTTCAAGGACATCTTTACCGAAGTTCGCGATCTCGTCGGTGGTCGGGCAAAGGCGCAGCAAAAGGTTTTCGCCAACAGCCGGAAGGCGGCATTGGATGAGCTGCCGGTCGAAGCGCGCAATCTCGGCGCGGACGCAATCGTGGGAATAGATCTAGATTTTCAGGAGGTGGCAGGTGGTGGCAAGTACGGCATGCTGCTTGTTGTCGTTACAGGAACCGCGGTGAAGATGGCAGCGGTACCGGCTGCTGTACCGTAAGCACCTTGAAAGCGGAGGCTATCCGACAGGACTGTTGCGTTTTCCAGAGACGGATTGACTGTTAAATGCGCTGTTTCAAGCGTTCCACTAGTTCGGAAGCTCTCCCCGACGGGCTGTGGGCCATAGACAGCTTCAAAGGGCTCACCCTAGCCTCAAAGGCTGGGGACGATCAGCGGTATTTTCTTTTGCAGGGTAACCTCGAGTTTTTAACGAACAGCCCGAAGGGCCGGCTTGAGGACGTTCTTTCCCTCATTGGAACTACTGAATTTTTGATGCAGCAAAGCATCGTTCCCGTAGTGGCGTGGCTGGAAGGTGAAAGCGCGATCCGAATAGGAACTGCATCCATAATTAGCTGCACAGGCTACCTGATCACAGCTGCGCATGTGCTGCTGGATCCTTTGGAAGCAGGCTATGGGGCAGCGCGTGTCGGCCGAGAAGTACAGCATCGCGACGACTTGAATTTCGGGGTCTTTATTCCCTTTTGGGTGCACGGAAGAGGGAGTTATTTGCAAAAGGCCTTTACGTTCTTCCCCTTCGAGAAAATGTGGGCTTGGGGCGATTGGAAGCAAAGTCCGCTGCTGTATGAAGATGACCGGTGGGAGCATCTCACTGATGTCGCTGTGTGCAAGATACCCCAGATGCCTGGAGGCCAAGCTCATCAGCCGTTGAACATATCACTGAACCCGTTCACGCCGGGCGAGGATGCTTACGCGCTGGGGTATGCTGAGATGCCGGACATTGAGATCAATCCAGCTACGGGCCGGATTGTTGATAACCATTTCGGCTGAACCTCTTTGTAACTGAAGGTCTCAACTCCTGGACCCTGCTTCGATTTCAATGCCCGAGTTCCAGGCAAGATGAGCGGAGCCCCCGTTTTTGATGCAAGGGGCGCAGTCATTCGTGGTGTTGTAAGCCGGAGCTTCTCGGGAGAGGAGCATGCCTATGGTTCGATGCTAGGCCCCGCGATGGACCTGCCGATGGATGAACCAGATGTTCAAGGTCGCTCCCTGCGGAGTTTGCTGCAGGAAGGAAATGAGGGGATGGGTCAAGTCCACGGCGCTGAGCTCTAGCGTCTATCGTGAAGGTATCAAGGTTCTCTGACACGTTCTGCATATGGAAGCCTGCCAGCCTCAGTTTCGATCATGACGTCTGAGGAATCCGCCGTGTTCAGCATGAAGAGCCCCCCCTTTTGCTACAACAGTCCAACGCTTCGTAGTAGGTCGCGCAGTTCGGCCTCTACGCTTGCCGCACGAAGGACGCCATCTAGATCAAGTCTGCGCGCCAGGTCTGCGCGTGACATGGGCTTTCGGTACCCCGGCCATTCCCGTTCGAGCGCCCGGGTCGAGCCCAGGGTGTCGAGTGGGCGATTAGCCGTCCTTCCCGCCAGGTGACGTAGTAGCACCGCCTCAAAGCAGGGCCGCTGCCAGACGATCGTAATGTTGTTGTCGGCGGCCAGCTTGCGCGCGATAGCGGCGCGCTCGGTATCGCGATCAGCCTGATCAGAATCCAGAAGCGCGAAACGGTCCGCGGGCGCTCCGCGTGTCTTCTGGAGCTGCTTCAAGCGATGCACAGCCAATGTGACGCGCGACAGAGGATCGCCAGCTCCCGGCCCCAACTCCTCGATATGCAAATGCACTGCGAGATTGGCTCCGCGGATCAGGTCTTGCAGAAGACCGACATAACCAACTTCTGACCTGCCCTCGCAGCCGATGTACACCACTCGGCGAGGCTGAATATGTGGGGGGCGTCTGCGGCTCATCCTAGGTTCGGAACCCCGCCATATGCACCACTCAGATACTTTCGGTAGTGGTTCTCGTCTCGACGCACCTTCACATCCATGAGGCTGTAAAGGTGGGTGCGACCCTCTCTGTCCTTCTCGCAGATCACGATTTCCTCCTTGTTGAGGTAATCGAGCAGCGAGGCCGAATGACAAGTAAGCCAGAGCTGTGCGTTGAGCCTGTTTCTCCCAGATGCCGCGTAGAACCAGCGCACCAGTTCCGGCAGCATATTCGGATGAATGGCCGTGTCCATTTCGTCGATTGCCACGAAACCGCCCGTATCGAGGGCGGTGATGATAAACGGGAACATTTTGATGAAAGCCCTCGTTCCATGGCTCTCCATCGTCCAGGGCATTTCGGACGCAAGCCCCGCGTGCTTGAACAAAAGCAGTGGGGGGCCATTTTCCGTCTGCTGGAAGCGGATCCCTTCTACGCCGACGTCAATACGGCTCAGCTCATCCTTCAGACGCAAGACGACGTTTGGCTGGTTCCTGAGATAGTCGATTACCTCGTGATCAACGAAGGAATGCACAGGCTCAATCTGAAAGAAGGCATTGCGCGCGGCATTCACGAAGAGCTGCGCGGTGGGATGCTGGAATTTGGCGAAGGACGACAAGACCGTGTGATTTGGCGCGAGCGTCTTCACGAGGTGCTGAAAACCCGAAAGGCTGAAGGTCTTAGAGTCCTTCACTCTTCCCTCGGCATCGCGTTCATACACGCGCTGCCATTTGCCTTGGCCGTTCGGTTTCTGACGCAGCGCTTCGGACGCGATCCGCACTGCGAGCCCGTCATGAAGTTCGATTTCCAGTTCGTAGCGATAGTTGCCTTGCTCGACCTTTTCGCCATCCATTGCACGCTGATGGACTTCCGGATTCAGGTTCATGGCGCCACCGAGCTCGATCGCAATCCGAATCCGCCGATTGGCGGATTCCACGTCGTTGAAACGCTCGATGCCGGTGAAGCCTGGGATTGTGCGCGATACGCTGTCGCGGATCATCGAAACGATAAATTCGAGTGCGCGAATAATCGTCGTCTTGCCCGACGCATTGGCGCCATAGAAGGCGACGACTTTTGGCACGCGTACGTCTGCACCCTCGAACACCGGGGTATAGCGGCCTTCAGGATCAGGCACTTTAGCATCGACCGTCAGGTCGAGGATCTGCAGATCTCGGATGGAAAAGAAGTTTTCGATTTCAAGCTTATACAGCATAGCGCACCTCATTCTGCGCTATAATAGCATTATCGACGATTACTCGTCAATAATCTGATTTAAGCCTGTAATTCTTGGCCGCAAACTCAGCATAAGTAGGATGGCAACCGGCGTCCAAAAATCACCCCTTAGTGGAGTGCGCCCCTTGGGGTGGACAGATCGGGATGAGAAATTGACCGGCCCACCGGGTTTTCGGAAAGAAGACCGATGGCAAAACACCGCAGTCACAGCGTCGAATTCAAACGTCAGGTCGTGCAGGAATTCCTCGCCGGCGAAACGCTGCATGGTCTGACAAAACGCCACGACATGTCGCGCAACCTTATCCGCATCTGGGTTCAGAAGTACGAGGAGGGCGCATTTGACGGGGATGCGCAGCCCGTCGACCTCATCCAGGAGTACGAGGCACGGATCGCGGCGCTGGAGCGGCTGGTCGGCAAGCAGGCGCTGGAGTTGGAGTTCCTAAAGGGGGCTCTGAAAAACACACCGCGGCCGAAAAGCGGACTATATCCGTCATCACCGGCGCTGCGGCGCTCGTATCCGGTCTGCCTTTCAATCTCGCTGTAGGTGAGGCCCTGCTGGCGCAAAGCTTGAAGCGTCTCGAATATTTCCTGACGGGATTGTCTGTGCGCCAAGCGGGCTCGGCGGTGTTGTGCCGCAGCGCTGGCTATAGCATCTTCAGAGAGAATGGGTCTGACATGCGCGTGACCACAAACGCTCATCTGTTCCTTGATCGCCGCCCTGAAATTTTGGACCAGATGAAAACGGTCGGCCACTGGCGGGCCTGCGGTGCGCCCTCCCGGGCTGCCTGGTGTTGAACCCCTCTTCAAATTAGCGCTCGCCTGCACCGGCTTCAGATGAGGCTGGGAAAACTTACGCGCTCAATAGATCGAACCGTGAAAAGGCTGGAAGCCGCCTTGGCAAACGTTGCGGATTCGGTAGCCGCGCCCCTCGGCACGCGTCCGTGAGCGATAATCATCCCGGCCCAGAACGCTTAAAGACGTCGAGGTTTTCTAGGATACTCTTGAAAACCTCGGTTGCAATGATGGAAGCTGCCTCCTGGGCGTTGTCGTCCTTCGAAGCTTTTCCGAAGTCGGCGACGCCCTTCACCCCCAACACCTAGGGTCGTTTGCCATAGGCTTTATCGGCTGCGGTGTAGAGCCCGAATAGTTCCATATCTAGCCCAATCGCACTGGTGTGCCGCGTCAGGATTTCCTGAACCATTTTGTCGTCCGCAATCACGCTAGAACCCGATACGATCGGCGCATATTTCACGTCGGGAAGATCGCGGACGACCTCCTCCCCAGCCCCTGCGTTGAAGTGAGCATGGACCTTCTTGAAGAAAGGCTTCTTGGACAACCGACTGAGCGCCGGCTTGATAGTGCGCTCCGACTGCTCGATGATCTTTTCGACGTCATCTCGGATCAGTTCGTTTACCACCCTGGTCTTTGCCCGATTCTGAAAATCGCTTTGGTCCTTTGATCCGTCGACGTATTTGCCTTCTTCCCAGCAGGTCACCTCCCGAGCGACGATCACATCCATGATCCTTCGTGGGCTTACGCATGCCTTGGTGTTGAAGCCGCAGCACATGCCTATCATGCCCAGGAGTTTGGGGCGAAAGACGTTGATTGCCTGGCTGGCCACGGCTGCGGTCGGGGCCATCCCCATCTCGTTGACACAGCAGAGAACCGCAGACAGCAGGCGACCGTCCCGCATTTCGATCTCGCCTCTCGTAATCTCGCCCTTCCAAAGCGGGTGGGTCTCGTCCTTACACGTTTTGAAAAGTTTCTTCCGGATCGGGAGGAACTCGTTCTCGTGTCGAGCGGCGAGTACGAACACATCCACTCCAAAGCTCTCCGCGTGGAAGCGCATGCTCGCGTGCTGAGACTGCATCAGATAGATTATCTTGGAAACAATCTTGTCAGCCCATCTCGTATGCTCGGCGGAATAGAATTCCAGCGACAACAGATGCTGATCGAAGTACGCCCTCTCCTGATCCGCGACCGCCTCATAAGCGGTGAGGCCGATGATGTGCATCGGCGGAAGCAGGCCGGTCCCGTTGGTGACCTGCCTTATCAGCGCGCGTGATGAGTCTTGGCTCGGAGTGCCGTCGGCTGCGGGAAGCAACAGGTCCAAGACAACCAGATCGTAGTAGGATTCCTGAAGAGTCCGTAGTGCCTCTTCATAGGTTGCCGCCTCCTTTATCTGAACGCCGTAGTCTATGAGCCCTTGGCCGACCAGTTCAGCAACACGGGAGCGCTTTGGCTTGTCGTCATCGACGATAAGAATTCGCATAGTTTATCTCTTTAGAGCTGCGACGATTTGCTTTTGAAGCTCCGTCTTCCAGCCTTCTTCCGATAGATCGACTTCGACTGACCTTGCCCCGTTGAAATAATCCATTTTGAAGTAAGCTCTGGCCCATTGAGAGGACCAGAGAATGAAGCGCAGC
>NZ_NWTD01000017.1:0-65846 GCF_002532005.1 Sinorhizobium sp. NG07B
CGGGATTTCCGACATCATCCTCGAATCGGCGATCACCACGATCATGGATTGCGAGGATTCGGTCGCCGCCGTCGACGGCGATGACAAGGTCGTCGTCTATCGCAACTGGCTCGGGCTGATGAAGGGCGACCTTGCGGAAGAGGTCGCCAAGGGCGGCCGGACCTTCACCCGCAGGCTGAACCCCGACCGCGTCTTCACCAGGCCGGACGGCGCTACGCTGACGCTGCCCGGCCGCTCGCTGATGCTGGTGCGCAATGTCGGGCATCTGATGACCAACCCGGCGATCCTCGACCGGGAAGGCCGCGAGGTGCCCGAAGGTCTGATGGACGCCATGGTCACGGCGCTGATTTCGCTCCACGATATCGGCCCGAACGGTCGCAGGGCAAACTCGCGCTCGGGCTCGATGTATGTGGTCAAGCCGAAGATGCATGGGCCCGAGGAAGTGGCCTTTGCCTGCGAGATTTTTGCGCGCGTCGAGGCCGCACTTGGGCTTTCGGAAAACACCCTCAAGATGGGCATCATGGACGAGGAACGGCGCACGACCGTCAACCTCAAGGAATGCATTTTCATCAACACCGGCTTCCTCGACCGCACCGGCGACGAGATCCATACCTCGATGGAAGCCGGCCCGATGATCCGCAAGGGCGACATGAAGCAGGCCGCCTGGATCGGTGCCTACGAGAACTGGAACGTCGATATCGGCCTCGACTGCGGGCTTTCCGGGCATGCCCCAGATCGGCAAGGACATGTGGGCCATGCCCGACCTGATGGCGGCGATGCTCGAGCATGGCTACACCGAGCCGGTCCTAAACCGTCGTCGGCTCCAAGCGAAAACAAGAGGAGAGTGATATGAACAAACTCAATTTATCTTGCGCCAATGCGATAATCGAGAGGGCCCTCTCGGTAGCGCTGGAAAGAGGACTTAAACCGCTTAGCATTGCCGTACTCGATGGCGGCGGCCATCTGCTTGCGTTCCAGAAGCAGGATGGAGCATCAATGCTTCGGTTTGAGATCGCCTTCGGCAAAGCTTATGGCGCGCTCGCCGTGGGGGTTGGGTCGCGATGGCTTGATAATACCTCACGAGAGCGCCCGCATTTTGTCTCGGCGCTGACAGCAGTCTCCGGCGGGAAAATGATCCCCGTGCCTGGCGGTGTCCTAATACGCAATCATACCGGTGAAGTGATTGGCGCAGTCGGAATCACAGGAGACACGTCTGACAACGATGAAGCTGGAGCTGTTGTGGCAATCGAAGCGAATGGTCTGACAGCGCAAACTTGCTAAAGCATTAGGTTTGAGCGTCGCCCTCAGGGCCTGGGTCGCGAGCGATTAGTGCCGGTCTCCTGCGCCCGGAGGCTGCATAACGCCGAAAACTGTCGTGCGGTACCGGATACCCTGTTGCGTCGGAACAAGGGTTTGGGAGGCTTGAGAGTCACAGAACATGCTACGCGAAAATGCAGACCAGATCGCACCAACGACCCTCGCACCGCTGCGAAACGCAGCATTTCGTTCGATCTGGGCCGCCCAAGTAGCCAATCTTGGATGGCTCGCGCAGACGGTCGCGATCAGCTGGCTCATGGCCACGATTTCCGCTTCCGATCTGATGGTCGCGCTCGTGATTGCACTCGCTTCCATTGTGTTGGCGATTTCTGCCGCCTTTGGCTTTGTCAGTCCTTGGCTCATCCTCGGGCTGGTTTTCATTGCGGGTTGCGGTTTTGCGCTTAATGATCCTGCCTGGCACGCCGGTCGGCGACATTCTCGACAAGCGGCATATTCCAGCTGCGGTGACGCTCATGTCTGTCGGCTACAACATGACGCGCCGCATAGGGCCGGCGTTGGCCGGAGGGTGCGCGAGAGCTACACGAGGGCGGAAGCGCGTTTGACGCCCGAGCGGCTGGAAGCCATTAACATGGGACGTGGGGCGATTCACGACGAGGCTTCAGCGTTGTTGAGGGAGCGTCTCAGATCCAAGCTCGAGATCGATCAAGACACAGTGCGCCGGCTGTTCACACTGATCTCTCTGCTGGTCAACCGGAAATTTTCGATCGAGGCCCAGCACGTGAGGAACCATCCATCTGACGAATCCCTGCTTTGTCCTTATGGGCTGATGATGTCCGCGACAGCGGGCGGAAGTTGCACGTCCCCAAGAGATTGACCGCCATGCCTTGCAACGAAGAAAACGCATCTACAGGCTTGCTGGCGCCGTTGAAGAACCGGACCTTCCGTTCGATCTTCCTAGCATCCCAGCTTTCGAGTCTCGGCTGGCTGATGCAGACGGTGGCGCTCAGTTGGCTGATGGCCACCGTTTCCACATCGGACGTGATGGTTGCTCTGGTCCAGGCCTCATCGACCTTGCCGGCCTTCTTTCTGGCGGTCTTCGTTGGGGCGATTGCCGACAACTACGGCCGCCGCATGGTGATGATCGTTGGTCGAAGCCTCATGATGGCCGCGGCCGCGATGCTGACGATCCTCATCGCCTTCGGTATAACCGATCCGTGGATGATACTCGCGTTCAGCTTTCTCGACGGATGCGGCATCGCACTCAGCGATCCTGCCTGGCGTGCCTCGCTCGGCGACATGTTGGAGCGCCGCCACCTGCCGGCGGCCGTGACCCTGCTGAATGTTGGGTTCAATACGGTACGCAGTGTCGGTCCGGCCCTTGGTGGCCTAATCGTTGCCGCTTTCGGGCCCCTTGTCGCATTCGCACTCACCACGCTTGGGTTTGTCGCCCCTCTCACCGCTCTGTGTCGCAACAAATGGAAGGTTCAAACGTCGCCGCTTCCGCGCGAAGCACTCATGACTGCCATCTACGATGGTCTGCGCTTCACGGCGATTTCTTCAGAGATCAAGTCAACAATCGTGCGCGGGACGCTGTTCGGTTTTGCAGCCATCTCTACCCTGGCACTGCTACCGCTGATTGCTCGCGACATTTTGAAGGGCGGCCCGATCAGCTACGGCATTATGATGGGCGGCTTTGGCGCTGGTGCACTTCTCGCCGGACTCATGAATCCGACGCTCAGGCGAATGTTCACCCAGGAATGTGTGGTGGTACTTGCCTGCATCGCCTGTGCGATATGTCAGATCTCCCTTGCTCTTACCTCCCCCCTCGCCATCGCAACGTTCAGCCTAGCCGCCGGCGGCGCCGGCTGGGTTACGGCATGGTCGGGACTTGGCGTGAACGTACAATTGGCGAGCCCGCGCTGGATCGTTGGACGCACGATCTCGATTTACAGCGCCTTCACCTATGGCGGCATTGCCGCGGGCAGCTGGTTTTGGGGTGTCATCGTCCAAAATTACTCGCTTCCCATTGCGCTGGGCTGGTCCGGCACGGCAACGTTGGTCGTTGCCGCTCTCGGGTTCAAACTGCCGATTAGCAACCGTTCCGAATCTGAACTCGAACCCTCGGGTTTCTTCAGCGCGCCCGCGGTTGCACTCGATCTGAAGCCGAGAAGCGGTCCCATCCTCGTGATGACGGAATATACAATCCCTGAGGAAAACGCGGATCTTTTTCTGGATGTCATGCAAAAGCGCCGATACGCTCAAAGCCGCGTTGGTGCAAGGCAATGGACGCTCACGCGCGATGTTCAGGAACCTTCACGCTGGTTGGAAACATTCCGCACACCGACCTGGACAGACTTTCACCGGCTTCATCATCGCCTCACGGAGGCGGATGAGGAGCTAAATCAAGAACTTATTAGACTGAGTGATGGCACGAACCCTCCGCGAACGACCATTCTAGTCGAGCGCCCTACTGGCGCAGCGCGCAAGTCTTACCCGGTTCCTTATGTTTCGCAGAAGTAAGCCGCATCGGCAGCGCAGTTGGTCAAGCCAGGATGGCTGCCAGTTCGCATTGGTGGATCAGGAAGAGCCCGACCGTTTGACGTACATCCGTATTCCTGGGTTGTCCTACTCTCTTAGGAGCGACCCTTGGGGTTCACGGGTCTGTGGGGACACTACCCGGCGAGGGCACTGAGACGGCCAATTTGAGCGCAATTGTTATGCTTCGAACCACGAACATGACATGCAACGAAACAACGCAGGAACGTCAAACGATTGATTGCGAGCGAGCAGCTGGGACGCACACTCGCCTGCAGGCGGGCTTGGTACATTGCCCTGCAACTTGGGGGGTCGTTTTGATGTGCGTGGGGTCCGGCACTGGACCCGCTGCAACGAGGGCTTCGGTGCATGTGGAACGCCCCCGGTCCCCCCGACACCTCATTGCGCGCGGACTTCAAGCGCTTACCCTGATCCTAGCATCAGGTAAAGCCAAAAACCTTGATTATGAGCAGAATTATCAATAAGCGCGCAGGGATGAAATGGAAGGCGCATAAAGTGGGCCAGATTGAAGACATCTTGGTACCTGCCGATCATAGACTTCTCTGGTGCGATACAGTGGGCCGCGCGGCCACATCGCCTTCCCCTATGTGCGTTGATTGCGACGCGTAGAGTAGAGATCTTGAGATGTTGGCAGCCCAAGAATCGAACAGCAAACTTGAATCGAGCCTCATAGACGCGAGGAACCGCTTCGTCGCTAGAAATCCTAGAAGCGGCGAACTTCACGCCCAAGCCCGCGCAGTGATGCCAGGTGGGAACACTCGCTCCGTGCTATATTATAAGCCTTTTCCAATCGCGATGGACAAGGGCGAGGGAAGTACGCTTTGGGATATTGATGGCCATGAGTTTGTGAATCTTTGCGGTGAATATACCGCGGGCCTATTTGGCCACTCGGAGACTCGAATCCACACCGCGGTTCACCAAGCTATGACGCGGGGTCTAAACCTCGCCGCAGTGGGCAGGGCCGAATACGAGTTTGCAAATCTCATCTGTGCGCGGTTTCCGTCAATAGAACTTGTACGCTTCACCAACAGCGGCACGGAAGCCAGTCTAATGGCGCTGACGGCGGCCCGCGTGCATACCGGCCGAGACATGATCCTTGCATTTCGCGGCGGCTACCATGGCGGTGTTCTATTGTTTACCCCCCAGGGACCATCCCCGGTCACGGTTCCGTTCCCATTCCTTTTGGTCGACTACAACGATACGGACTCTGCCACCGCGATGATTGAGCAGTATCGAGATCGGCTCGCTGCGGTGATGGTCGAACCCATGCTCGGTAGTGGCGGCTGTATCCCTGCGGAGATCAGCTTCCTCAAAACATTGCGGGAGGCTACGCGGGAGGTGGGCGCACTGCTTATCTTCGATGAGGTCATGACATCGCGGATGTCGGATGGTGGGCTCCAAAAGCGCTTAGGTATTACTCCTGATCTGACGACTCTCGGCAAGTACATGGCCGGCGGGATGAGCTTTGGGGCGTTCGGCGGCCGGGCCGACGTGATGTCGCTCTTCGACGGGCGTCTGCCGCACGCAGGTACCTTCAATAACAACGTCCTGTCGATGGCCGCAGGACGAGTCGCGCTTGGAGAAATTTTCACAAAGGAAGTCGCGGAGGAGTTGTACCTACGCGGCGAGCGGCTACGTACTGCACTGAACGACCGGCTTATGAAGCTCGGCGGGGCGATGCACTTTTCTGGGGTGGGTTCGCTTGCCACCGCGCACTACCGCCCCCCCTTGATACGTTGCGCCTACACGCCGACGGCTCGAGAAGATGGTCTGCGGGAACTGTTCTTTCTCGACATGCTAAACGCGGGTTTTTATATCGCCCGACGTGGAATGATTGCGCTGAGCCTTCCGGTTCTGCAATCGGATATCGACCGATTCGTAGATGCGGTTGAGGAGTTCGCGCGCACACGGCAGGGACTGCTTGGATCAGCCGGCGCTGCGGCGTGAGGAATGCTTCAGATGTCGACGTGTAGAACTTGGAAACCATCGCGAATCTGATTGTTCGATGGCCGACCAATCACCTCGATGACGGATCGACCCCGCGACAGTCGTGCGGATCCGCTCCAAGAGCGGCGAACCTAGCGTGTGCTTAAACGCGGGTAATACCCTACCTTCCGCGAATCGTTGTTGGTAGCGGCATCGGCGCAAAGCGTGGATTTGCCGCGATGGCCCCTTCCAAGTCTTGCTGTGTTACCTCGAAGCAGCGCCACAGCCGGTCGCCAAAAGATCGATCTTCGATCTGCCGAAACCCCATCTTCCCCACGGAACGCAAGGAACGCTGGTTTTCAGGCCGAACAATGCACAGGACTCGGGGTGCTCCCACGGTCGTGAAGGCAAAATCAAGGATGGCGCAGCCCGCCTCTGGGGCATATTCATTGCCGGAAGCCGCTTGGTGAAAGAGTGCGCTGAGCTCCAGATCGTCGCTATCCGGCAGAAAACTCAGACCGCGTTGTCCAAGAAAACGACCTTTCCGGCCGGTGCCGTCGCGCGCGAACACGACGAAGGAACCGAAGCCATATATATCCCAATCGGCAAGTGACTTCTTGAACCGGGCACATGTGTCTGCAGAGGATGGTGGCTTTCCGTCATAGACGGCATTCACCACGAAAGGGTCATTGTGAAGTGCTTGATACCGCCGCAGGTCCGCTGGGGCTAGTGAGCGCAAGGATAGCCGCGCGGTTTCCAGAATTACCGGCATGGTCCGTACCCTCCCGCGCGGAACAAACTGCCAGCGCGCTGGTGTGCGTCTTTGATCAGAACCACCCACAGCAGAAAGACGGCCTCTTCGGTGAGAGTGAACATCGAGCGACTTCTCCTCGACCGGTGACGAAGACGCAATTGCGGATAACCTTGCATTCACCATGCCAATGCGAAATACGTTTAAGAGGGCTCTCCCCCCCCCCCCGATGCCGACGTCTCGTACTCCTCGAGTAACGCTGAACGCGACTGAACAACGGGTGGATTCCGCTCCCCCGCAGTTGAACCCAGCCCCGCATTCCTGTGAAAACGTCAAGCCTTTGTCGAGTTTGTAGGGTTCGCGACGGTAATGCTCCGTATACCCCCGCCGAACTCGCGACGGAAGATCAAGAGCTCGCCCTCCCATGTGTGGATACCCCTGACGATGCAAGGGTTACGCGCGAACTTCAACTCATAGTCAAGCTGTTAGCTCTTCCTAAAGTCGTCATCCGAGCAGCAGAACCATCAAAAAGCCGAAGGGATGAAATGGAAGCCGCACAAAGTGGGGCAGATTGAAGACATCTTGGTCCCTGCTAGTCTTAGAGTTCTCTGGTGCAAGACAGTAGGCCGCACGGCCACGTAGCCTTCCCCTGTGTGCGTGTGCGTCAATGGCGCGCTCAGAATAGAGATCTTGAGATGTTGGCAGCCCAGAACCGAACAGCACGCTTGAATCCAGCCTGGAACCGCTTCATCGCTAAGCATCCTAAAGAGCGGCGGACTTCACACCCAGTCCCGCACCGTGTTGCCCAGTGGGAACACCCGCTCCGTCCGGGCGACGACATAAAGATGGTCGAAAGTGTGGCGGCGGTCTTGCAAGAGGGCGGTCACGAGACGCTGCTGTGCGAAGGCGATAAGGGACTGCTCGCTACGCTCGAGCGGTTCATGCCACCCGATCCGCAAGCCGTCCCTCCGGAATCGTCTTAAATATGGCAAACGGAATTCAGGGCGAGTGCCGTCTCACCCACGTTCCGGCCATGCTCGAGATGGCGGGTATCTCGTACACCGGATCGAACCCGCTCGTGCATGGGGCTGGCGCTCGACAAGGGTGAAACTAGGAGCTGTTGAAACCGCCATTGCGCGTCCAGCATCAGATTGAGCTTCTTCGACCGGAGAAACATGCAGCCTATGGGGCGTCGTCTTTGTCTGAAGTCCCAGCCGACCAGGACGCCTTTTTAGATTGTTCAACTTCATTCTACGACCCCATGATGGGAGGGGCAAATGCCCGATCCCGAAGAGAAGCAAGGCTCCATGAACGACGTCAACCAACGGTGAAATCGGAAGGCTCGATAGCGCTTGACCTCAAGACACCGAATGGAGAAGTTCCATAAGCTATCTTATGCGATATGTTATAACATAACGCTCCGGATAACTCGCCTAACGCGCATCATCCGGCATCGGCTTAGGTGCATAACGGCGAATCCGTCCTTGGGTACCAGATATTCTGCTGCGTCGCAGCAACGCGTTAGGAGCTTGAGAAAGACAGGAAGAAATGCAGTGTGAAGATCAGCATTCTGCCGTATCGACCACCCTGGCTCCGCTCCGGAACCGGGCGTTTCGTTCGATCTGGACGGCGACGCAGATCTCCAGCCTCGGATGGCTCGTCCAGACGACGGCAATCAGTTGGCTGATGGCGATGACTTCGGCCTCCGACCTTATGGTTGCGCTCGTGCAGGCCTCCTCCACGCTGCCTGCATTCTTTCTATCCATTCTGGCAGGTGCTATTGCCGACAGTTTCAGCCGGCGCGGCGTGATGCTCGCCGGACACTTCCTGATCGCTCTGGCCTCGCTGACGCTGGCGATCTCCGTTGCACTCGGCCTCGTCAGTCCATGGCTGATCCTGGGATTGGGTTTTCTGGCCGGATGTGGTTTTGCCTTGAACGACCCGGCCTGGCACGCCTCTGTCGGGGATATTCTCGAAAAGCGTGATATCCCGGCGGCCGTCACGCTGATGTCAGTCGGGTACAACATCGTTCGAAGCACTGGTCCTGCGATTGGCGGCGCCATTCTGGCCTTCTTCGGTCCCCTTGCCGCTTTCGTCCTGGCGGCGCTGAGCGATCTGGCGCCGCTTGCCGCGATCTCGCGCTCGAAGTGGCACGTGCGCACGTCCTCGCTGCCACGCGAGCGCGTCACGACAGCCATTCAGGATGGGCTGCGCTTTACCGCGATGTCCTCGGAAATCAAGGCGGCAATCGTGCGCGGGACCTTCTTCGGCGTCGCGAGCATTTCGATCCTCGCGCTGCTGCCGCTGATCGTCCGGGATCATCTGGCGGGCGGGCCGATCGTCTACGGCGCGCTTCTGGCAGCTTTCGGCGCCGGTGCGTTTTCCGCCGGTCTCAGCAGCAGCTATCTGAGACGGATCGTCCCTCAGGACCGGCTGATCGCACTCGCCTCGGTCGCCTGTGGCGCATGCTGCTTTCTGCTTCCGCTGACGACGTCGATCCCCGTAGCGGCGCTTGCGCTGGCAATCGGGGGCGCCGGATGGCTGCTCACCTGGACCAGCGTTGACGTGGCGATCCAGCTGTCGAGCCCAAGGTGGGTCGTCGGCCGGACGCTATCGATCTACTACGCCCTCTCCTACGGCGGCATGGCTGCCGGTAGCTGGATCTGGGGCGCTGTCGCGCAGAGCCACTCCCTGACCATGGCCTTCGAGGGGGCCGCCGTGGTCCTGCTCCTCGTGGCCGCCGCAGCATTCGTGCTGCCGATAGAGCTATGGGAAGAATCCGAGAAAGAAGCTTCGGAGTTCGTTCCGCCGTCGCTCGCACTCGACTTGACGCCGAGAAGCGGACCTATCGTCGTCAAAGTCGAATACGCCATTGGCGAGCAGGACCTCGAGGATTTCCTCGAGTGCATGCGCGAGCGGCGGCGTATCCAAAGCCGGGCGGGGGCACGGAACTGGACGCTCCAGCGCAACCTGCTGGTCCCCTATCTGTGGACGGAGACGTTCCGAACGCCGACTTGGACGGACTATCTTCGCCTGAACCATCGGCTATCGCCCAGCGATAAAGAGCTCGGCGAGCGGCTTGCCGCCTTCCACGATGGAGCGCCTCAGACCGTGCTGGCGATCGAGCGAGGGACAACCCCGGCCCGCGCCCGGAGCCAGCCAATAACCCGCGTCTCTCGTCCCTGAGGAGCGTTTGAGATGCGGCAGAACAGCAAACATCGCCAGTATCTGCACCCAGCGCGCGCAAGCGGCGAGTTTGCTGAAACCTCGACGTTTGACCGGCGTCAGCGGCGATCTGAAGAAGTTCCCGACCTGCGAGCGCCATTTTCCCCGGCCTCGCAGGGTCACTTGGCTGCCGTCGAACAGGTCCCGACGGCAGCCGCTTCTTCTTCGGTTTGTGGTGCCATCGGCCTGCCGCCTGGCACGCTTGTGGCGCTTCGCCAAGATATTCCCCGCGACAGCGATGACCTTGGGAAGCGACTGCGCAGCAACAGAGACCGCCTCCGGTTTCCGCGCCGAATTCGCGGGACGAGTTTTTCTTTTTGCCCAGCCTCCCAGGGCAAAGTGGCTGTCGCTGGACCCGTTCCGGCGGCAGCCACGTCTTTTGACACTGCGAAGAAGCGCGATCGCGCGGTCGACACTCTTCGGGGAGGCCGCGCGCGATGACCTGCATGAGCACCACGCCATCCCGGTTTCGGCTTTCAGCGATCTCGCTGGAGCCGCCCTTCAACGGCCGGACGGATGCAGCACAGAAGCACGAGCAAGCCGTCGCCATTTTCGACCTCCTGGACAACAATCGGTTTGCGCCGGTCGCACATGGCGGTGGCCCCTATCGGCTGCATCTTGAACTGGTGGACAGGCGTCTGGTGCTTACCGTCACCACAGAGAGCGGCGCGCCCGTCCTGTGCCATCACCTCTCACTGACGTCATTCCGCCGACTGCTCAAGGACTACCGGCTTGTGTGCGAGAGCTTTGCCAACGGCGCGGCGCGGCTGCCGCCCGACCGACTCGAAGCCATCGACATGGGGCGCCGCGTGATCCACAATGAAGCCTCCGCCCTGCTCAGAGAGCGCCTCAAATCCAAGGTCGAGATCGATCAGGAGACGGCCCGCCGGCTGTTCACGCTGATCCATCTGCTTGTCTCGCAGGGGCTCCCTGCAGGAGTCAATTGACGTGAAGAAACAGCGCAGTGGAGGAGCAACCGGTATCGGTGTCCTTTGGGCTGCCGCAGGACACCGTCCGAACGGGCGCGACGATGAGCTCGGCATAATCAACTGGAAAGTTCTTCCGCAGAACACTCACGGGAGCACCATGCCGGAGCCGCCCATCATTCCCGGAGAAGCTAGAATGCAACACTGGCTACACAAGCTGACCGATCTCGCCACCATCCCTGGCGATGAAGGCGCTCGAGCAGGTCCCGACGGCAGCCACTTTCTATGAACTCTGGACGGACTAAAGCCACGGGGACCGCATCAACAACGTCTGTACGACGGCGAAATTACCGAGTTTCAATCTTCTGGATCATTGCCGATCGCTCACAGTTCGGGGCACTGGGAAGGCGACCTCCTGATCCTCGAGCGCGCTCTGGAGAACGCCAATGTCACCTCGCTGGTCGAGCGCAAGAGCGGCTACACGGTGTTGATTAAGAATGGCAACCGCCACTCGCAGCCGATTATCGGCAAGATCGGCGATACCTTCGCACCGCTGCCCGTCTTTGCCGACAGAGTTTCACCTTCGACCGCAGTATCTGGTTGCGCGGCTTCAGGGCTTTGGAAGACGGGATCGGTGCCAGGAGCTGGTTTTGCGATCCGAATTCACCGTGGCAAGAATGTCAACAAACGCATCGGCCGCTTCATGCGTGTCGACACCGATCTGTCTGGCGTCAGCCAGCCGCAAATGGATCGCCCTCGCCCACCATCTGAATGTGCGCTGCCGCGCAAGTGCCTCGGCTATTCGAACGCCGGCCGAAGGGTTTATAGTGCATTTTCGCGAATGCGGTAATCCTTCCTTCACTTGTGTTGCACTTGCATTAGATTCTTCAAGAAGGAAGGCATGCGACTAATGTTTCCAATGTAGAGACGGCCCCCAGCAATGCGTACGTTGTGCCGGCAGATGACTTGCCGCGTGGGTCATGCACGCGAAAATACCAGAAGATGCTAGCTTGTGCGGTGTTCATTTCAGGGAACACCGCATTTTGGAGCGGACATGAGGCTCCTGAATGGTACGTATCTAATATGTCGTAGCAACCAGAGATCGTTCGCACGTAAGTGCATCCGATGACTGTAGTCGACTACCGCGCGCGAATAAACTGCACGATAAAAGAGGGGGCCGTCATGGCAATGGAGGGGGCCGGGATGCATCGTCGCAAGCACGTCGGTCGCGGCGGAGATGATCGCCGGCATCCGCGTAAAGCTGGATCTGCAAGTTCCGATGCCGGTTCTGCTTCTGCAGCGCATGCTCGACCTATCGAGGCGCTTCGTCGCCGCGCGTCATGCGACACCGGAAGGCGGGCCGCCAACCAGTCCGCAAGCGCGGCGCTGCGAACATCGCGTCGAATGGACTTGCAATTCTCGTCCTCACGAGCCTTCAGCCGCTCGCCACCGGCCGGTCACCGCCGTCATATTCGAGCGCTACTTTTGGACCTCGCATCGCTGACACCGAATCTGCAGCACAGGTCAGCGGCGACAACCCGGCCCTAGTACTCCTTCAGACGTCAATAAACCGCTGGCGCTGAAACTGGATGGTTTCACGTTTGAGCCGGCCCAAAGTGTGCCGTGATGCCGCCTCGGCCAGAAGACTGTGGGACGAGTCCGGCAAGAAATTGATTATCGCAGTGAATGTGCGGGTGACCTATTGCAATATTCGCGCTGCAATTACCCCGTGCAAATCCGAACAGAGGCAAGGGGATGCAAAAGACAGCGCAATATAGACGGGCAATTTGGGGCGCAGACAATAGAGGTGTGGAACATTTTCTGAGGCAGGCACTGGGGCGGGCGCCCGAGGTGGCCGACACGAAGTTCTCCTATCGTGCGGGTGTCGATGCGCAGATAGTGCGGCGCTCGACCCAAGGGCGCGGACTTGGTGTCGTATTTGCGATGTTCTCCGAAGGATCGAGTGCAAGCGTTGTTGAGAACGGGGGCCCGCAGATTACCCGAACTCCCGCACCACGCGGCAGGGAATTTCTTAAGACCGAGGTGCATCTTGTAATCGAAGGCGACCATATGGCCTATCTTGCGAACGGCCAAACAAATGATGGCCAGATCACAAATTTGGTCTCCAAGTTTCTTGAGGAGCAAGGCGTAAACCGAGCGAACACCCAGTTTGCGTTTATGCCTCGTTCTAATCGGCGGGAGATCGAAAGACTGTTGCGTGTTGGCGTGAAGTCGATCGATCTGGGAATTTCATCTTTTCTGACGACAGTGGAGGACGTGAATAACCATCAGCGCGCGCATGCCCCACCGAGGGGGATGGATGGAATTAGGCAAATTGGAGATGGCCTGTCGCAAGTTATGCGCAACGCGTTCGGACGTCATCGCACGCCGGAGGAAATCCAGGCCGCCAGCGAAATTCAGGCAAGGATCCATCTGGGTTACGATGGTCGAGGAGCGGACGCAATTTTGCCGCAGCTCATGACTGATGTCGCGGAAAGAGTGGCCAATAGCGGCGAAGAGTTCTCAATAGTAACCAAGCACGACGTGGTCATCACCCGCGAAAAACTCGTAGTAAAACAGGATGTAAATATCGAGGGAGATGACATAACCTTGAATGCGGATAGCACCTTTGCCACTCTGCGTGACTGCCTTCGGCAATGGAGAAACGACGGTGTCCTGGACGAATAATGGCTGGTAGAGGCTACTACATTATTGTTTCACTGGCGGTCGCGATTCTTGTGGCTTACGCTGCAAGTGATGCACTCCGTGCGAGTGATTCGGCGCGCGGAGCAATGATTGACATCTTTTCAATACTGGCTGGCGTCTTAGTCGCTGTCATCTCCATCGTGGGCGACCCATCTATGCTATTGCCAGGGAATTGGAGGGTTGGCGCAGAGCACGCGCAGGAAATGCAGCGAAAAATATCAAATTTTTCGCATCTGTTCTTCTCATATATGGTGTCACTTATCTTAATAGTCATTGCAAACACCATGGTCGACAATAAAGTCAGTGGATTTAATTTCGTATTTTATGCGCTTACATTTTTTTCCACCTTCTCGTTTATGCTTTCGGTACCATTGCCATACAGCTTGATGGCCATCCAATCCGAGCGCATGAAGGAGGAGGTCAAATCGAGGAAGAGGCGCGCCACCCCAGATTCTGCCGATGACAGCGGCAGCCAGCGGCATTGATCCGCTCGGCCCCAAAATCATCCGGTTCGCGCACCAAGATTGGTCCCGAACGTGAGCCTACCCCTGTCCACCTCTGCACGTAACGGGCGATTCCGGCGTATCCGACCTGCGTGCGGAAGCATGCGGCTCTTGTTGATGCCATGCCGCCCCACGGTCCAGTTCGAGAGCATCTTTAGTGGCCACGGCAGCATGGCGGCATGGTCATCGACGTTTAGACGCGGAATCAGGGTCGCATGCTCCGCCAGGAATGCCTAGCGCCGCCCAGGTCGAGCAATTTCCGATGGAGATTCCGCCCGCAGCGCTCGCGAAGTGCCGCAGTTCGGCCACGGGGAAGGTGGACTGCTTATCTGCGGCGCAACCCACTCGCTGGTCAAGCGCACGAGTTGCTGCACTTTCATGATTAAGAACGGAAGCCGGTACCCACGGAACTTGTTGTCGTTCTCCACTGCACCTCTCAGCCGCCCTCGCCCATCATCTTCAACGTCGAAATGTTGCATCCGAGCGGCCCTGACGCCTTGTTGGACAACAGTTCGACTGCTAAGTTCAACATATGCCGATCCAAGTTAGGTGCATACCGCGATGCCTCCAGGGCAGGCATGAATTCGCTGGCCGTGACCACGGTGCCGTCGACCTTCACAAGTCTGGCCAGACATTCGGAATATAGAACTTCATGGTGTGCCTTGACGGAATTTACTTGCTGTACCGAAAAGCCAATCCGCCTCTGTTGCCCCGCCTGAAGGACGGTGCGAACGATATCGTCGAGTTCATCGCAGATCATCTCTTCATCCTTGTTTTACTCCGCTTTCCTAAACTTTGTATCCAGCAGATTGCGGCCCCCAGACCAACAGAACTACTTGCAGACATAGAAGCTCACATCAGCTCACAACGCTCACCGGTGAGAACCAGTCCCGCTTTGGCGAGACGGGGTCCTCCTGCCGCGGATCGTCGCCGGTCTTACCTGCAATGAAGACAGCAGCAACTCGTCACGTTTGGCGGCCATAATTGGATCGTTTGTCTGAAAATTCGATTTTTAGCCTTCACACTTTCTACAGGATCCGTTCAGCGCCCCCTTTTTGTGGTATTCTCTTGATCGATTTGCTGCAAAATGAAGGTGCGATACCGCGGAACGCTCCATTTATTGCCACTCAGACACGGCAATTCGAGCATCTTGGCATCACCGACGCAGCTCCCACCTCCGGAGATCTGCTGATCTTCCAGGCGACCGCCAAGAGAATGTGGCGTTGCCGCCACCGATGCCTGGCAGCCGTATGTCCCGGCTGCAGTAGCCCCCGAGATGGCGTGCCGGCGTTGTCCGCGCGTCTGGTGGCATATCAAGGAGGCTGCGGCGGCTGAGAGGATGGATCACCGACGTGTTATTGGCCACAACTTGTCAGTCTTTACATGCGCATCCGCGAGCGCCTTGACCTGCAGCGGATTGGCAATCACCACTCTTTGCACAAACGGTGAGAGCGCGCGGGACACCTAAGCATAGACTAGATACCGTTTAGAAGCGCTAGTCGCCGTTGGGGGCCTCGACTATCGGATCAGCCCAGCATCTGCGCCACGAAAACCCTGCCTTTCCGGATACTCCCATACTCCCCGGCAATGAAGGGCAGGACGCCTCGCCGTCACATTCTCGAGGCAAAGAACCATGTTGGTGCAACTCTCTCCTCAAAGCAGCGTAGTCGAGGAGCGGCCCGCCGCATGGGGCGCGGTATTCGCGATGTCGTTCTGCGTTTTCGCGCTCATCGCGGCGGAAATCATGCCCCTCAGCCTGCTGACCCCAATCGCCTCGGATTTGGCTATAACCGAAGGCCAGGCCGGTCAGGCGATATCCGTATCCGGCGCCTTTGCGGTTATGACAAGCCTCTTCATCTCGTCCGTGGTCGGCAGACTCGACCGCAAGATCCTGCTACTGGCGCTGACCGCCGTGATGATCGTCTCGGAGATGATGGTAGCGGTTGCTCCGAATTATATGACGTTCATGGTTGGGCGCGCGCTCATCGGGCTCGTTATCGGCGGATTTTGGTCGATCTCCGCCGCGACCGCCATGCGGCTTGTTCCGGACGATCAGGTGCCGCGGGCGCTGGCGATCTTCAACGGCGGGAATGCGCTGGCGACGGTCATTGCCGCCCCGCTGGGGAGCTTCCTCGGCAGCCTCATCGGCTGGCGCGGGGCGTTCTTCTGTGTCGTCCCGGTCGCAGTGATTGTTTTCGTGTGGCAGCTCCTCAGTCTTCTGTTCACCTATCTTCGGCCGTTCCTCGAAACGGCTATCCATGCCGATGTTTCAACGCTGTCGCTCTTGCTGCAGCGTCGCCAATCGAGAGCAGCAAGCAAACGTCGCACTGCATTTCGCCTGTGCCGACCTCGCCGTCATGCCTGCCGAATCCATTTAATCGGCAGAGTGACAGTCAGCAGTCCGCCAGGGACGGAAAAATCTGTGCGATCCTGGGCGAGTTAGACCTTGGGGAGGCCTGTTCCGAAATGCCGCAAGTGGGCGACATCGAGGATGCGATTGACCAAGCTCGAGAAGTTGTGTCCGGCGGTCGTCGCGGCCAGGCCATAAGAGGTGCGCACACCGATTCCCGGATCGGCGTTGATTTCCAAGACAAAGGGCTGGCCATTGCGATCGACCCGGACGTCGACGCGGGCGTAATCCCGGCACTCGCAGGTACGGAAGGCCACAACCGAAATATCTCTCAGCATGGTCGAAAGTGCGGGTTTCGGAAAAGTCCGGACAGGATTTCCGGTAATCTCCGGACAGAGTTTTCAGTAATTCCCGGACAGTGATTCCGCTAAATCCCGGACAGTTTCCGGCGGCGGTGTGACAGGTTGGTTCGCGGCTGCGCCGTCTTGGTTGTTAGGCCTCTCACGACAACGTTGAGAGGGGCCGATGCCGAGACGGAAGCAAGCAAGACGAACGACAGTGAGGGATATCCGGACGATTCTGCGCCTGACCCATGAAGAGGGTCTTTCGGTGCGCGAGAT
This sequence comes from Sinorhizobium sp. NG07B, assembly GCF_002532005.1. Classification (NCBI taxonomy): domain Bacteria; kingdom Pseudomonadati; phylum Pseudomonadota; class Alphaproteobacteria; order Hyphomicrobiales; family Rhizobiaceae; genus Sinorhizobium; species Sinorhizobium sp. NG07B. The sequence continues at coordinate 16,842 of NZ_NWTD01000017.1, forward strand.
TGCCGAGCGGCTGAAGATCGGCAAGAGCTCGGTATCGACCTATTTGCTACGTGCTCGGGAAGCCGGGCTATCATGGCCCTTGCCGATTGGCCCGGACGAGGACGCAAAACTGGAGCGGCAACTGTTCGGCCGTGCCGGTCGTCCGCCGCGCGATCTCAGCGAGCCGGACTGGGGGCTGGTGGTTCGGGAGCTGAAGCGCAAAGGCGTGACGCTGACGCTTTTGTGGCAGGAATACCGTGCCAACCATCCCGATGGTTACGGCTTCACGTGGTTCTGCGAACAGGTTGCCGCCTTTCGGCAGCGTACGAGTGTAGCGTTTCGCAATCGGCACGCGGCAGGCGCCGTGATGCAGACCGACTATGCCGGGCCGACGGTGCCGGTGATCGATCCGGCGACCGGTGTCATCCATCCGGCCCAAATCTTTGTCGCGGTGCTGGGCGCCTCCAACCTGACCTTCGCCCATGCCAGCTTTAGCCAGCAGTTGACGGACTGGATCGACGGCCAGGTGCGTGCTCTGACCTTCTATGGTGGGGTCACCAAGGCAATCGTGTGCGACAACCTCAAATCAGGGGTGGCCAAGGCCCTTTGGTTCGAGCCGACGTTGACTGCGACGTTCGCCGCCATGGCGGAGCATTACGACACCACGATCCTGCCGACACGCAGCAGGAAACCGCGCGACAAAGGCCGGGTCGAAGGCGCGGTACTGATCGTGGAACGCTGGATTCTGGCCCGGCTGAGGAACCGCACCTTCTTCTCGCTTGCCGCCCTCAACACGGCGATTGCCGAATTGCTCGAGGAGCTGAACAATCGAACGATGCGCCACGTCGGCAAAAGCCGCCGCGAACTGTTCGAGGAGATCGAACGGGCAGCCTTGAAGCCCTTGCCGGCGGTGCCGTTCGAATTGACTATCATGTCGAGGTCGACAAGACCTTCTACTCGGTGCCGCATCGGCTGATCGGATGCACCCTCCAGGTGCGGCTCACCCACCGGGTGGTCGAGATCTTCCACGATCACCAGCGTGTCGCCAGCCATGTCCGCCGCTCCCAGCGTTCCGGCCACGTCACCATCAATGACCATATGCCCAAGGCGCATCAGCGCTATGCCAACACCACGCCGGCCAATCTAATCGGCCGTGCGACCCAGATCGGCCCCAATGCCGCTATCCTGGTCGAACGCATGATGCGCGACAGGCCGCATCCGGAACAGGGATATCGCTCGGCCATGGGCATTCTGTCGCTGGCGCCGCGCTATGGATCGCAGCGCCTCGATGCGGCCTGTGAACGGGCGCTCACCATCAATGCCGTCACCTATTCCTCCGTCGCCTCCATCCTCAAATCCGGCCTCGACCGGGAACGACCGCAGGCTGAACATGCGGCCCCCACGCCTGCGCATACCAATATCCGTGGCCGATCCTACTATCAGTGAAGGAGGCAACAATGCTGACAAACCCCACCCTTGACCAGATGCAGGCCCTCGGGCTGACGGGCATGGCCGCCGTCTGGCGCGAATTGACCGAGCAGTCCGGCACCAATGAGCTCAGCCGCGATGAGTGGCTCGGCCTGATGCTCGACCGCGAAGTCACCCTGCGTGCCGACAAGCGCATCCGTAACCGGCTCGCCTCCGCCAAGCTACGCTTCGCCCAGGCCTGTATCGAAGATATCGACTTCGCCGCCGCCCGCGGTCTCGACCGGCGCAACACCATGGCGCTGGCCCAGGGGCAATGGCTCACCGCCCATGAGGGCCTGATCATCACCGGCCACACCGGCACCGGAAAGTCATGGCTGGCCTGCGCCTTCGGCAGGCAAGCGGCAAGGCTCGGTCACTCCGTGCTCTACGTGCGCGTGCCGCGCATGTTCGAGGATCTCGCGCTTGCCCGCCTCGATGGCTCTTTCCCTCGCCTCATCGACAAGCTCACCCGCGTCCAGCTCCTCATCCTCGATGACTTTGGAACACATGCGCTCTCCGATCAGCAGCGCTTCCACCTCTTCGAAATCGTCGAGGAGCGCTATCAGAGAAAATCCACCCTGATCACCGCCCAGGTCCCCGTGGCTAGCTGGCACGACCTTATTGCCGACAGCACCGTCGCCGATGCCATACTCGACCGCATCGTGCACAATGCCCATCGCATCACTCTCCGCGGCGAGAGCATGCGAAAGCAAAAAAGCGCAACCCTCTTGACGGCTGCCGAAAACGGCGAAATCAATCAGCCCTGATGGTAACCAGGCCGCCGAGGACCAACCTCGTCAAACTGTCCGGACTTTAGTGAAACTGCTGTCCGGGAATTAGCGGATTCAATGTCCGGCTTTTGCGAAGCGCGCAGTCGAAAGTTCCCTCCCGATGTGCGCCGGGCAAATCTTCTGCGGCTCCGTGACTGCCATGTGCAGCTTGTCCTCCCAAGTGATCATACGGGTTTCGCGGTCGCCGAAGTCATGCTCCACCAGAGGCAACACATCGAGCTCTCGGTTACCCAGCAGCGCGACACAGAGTTCCCGACCCTCGATATATTCTTCTACGAGCGCATCCTGCGCATACTGCGTGACGATCACTTCCACGGCCTGTCTTAGCTGAGCAGGCTCGTGTACGAGCTGCAATCCCAAGCTGGTGCATTCGTAGCGCGGCTTCACTACCACTGGGAATCGCATGTCCCCGGCACTCTCGGTGCCGCGACGCATCTCGCGAAAGTTCGGCGTCGGCACGCCGCGATCGCGATGAGCCTTTTGGTGATAACCTTGTCGGACGACAGCCCATGCCCGAGCGGGCTCGGTCCGGTGTACGGAACGCCTGCCATCTCGAGCATGGCCGGAACGTGGATGTCACGGCACTCGCCCTGAATTCCGGTCGCCATGTTGAACACCATTCCGGAGGGGCGGGCTTGCGGATCAGGGGGCATGAACCGCTCAAGCGTAGCCAGCAGTCCTTTATCGCCTTCACACAGCAGCGTCTCATGGCCGCCCTCTTGCAGTGCCGCCACCACGCCGTCGACCGTCTCACGGTCGTATTCCCCCGGACTAGGCTGACCGAACCGGTTAATCACGCCCGTATGATCATGGTTCCAAACGACGGCTACCCGCATGAGGCTACTCCCTAAATGTTTGCGCGCTGTCACGATCATTCGCTCGCATTTGAATTTTGGAGAGGAATAGCTACTGGACCTCGCTATTCACCGTATAACCATGCAACCCGCGTGCCACCGAAGAAGTCGTGGGCATGTGTTACGCGCCACGCAGGCGGAATACTTGCACTCAGTGTATCTGGCTCTGAACATAGACGTCTTCAATCGGAGGGAGCTTTGAATGACGAGCGTCGCCTCCCCTGCCAAGCTCGAACGTCCGCTCGACAATGATTTCGCGTAGCGATTTCACCTAAGATGTACTCGGCATCGGAAAATCACCGTGTCACCTAGGCTCACGACTTATTGATCCAAGAGAGAAGATGACGGTAGTCGATGCAGATTCCTAGAAGAGTGTCTCGGCGCATCGATTGTAGCGTTGCGATGCGCGCTGCGGTCATGGGTTAGCCAACTTGCAGCCCAAAGGCATCGCAGCCGGTCGAAAGGCAAATTTCCGCTTGGAAGCTTTACGCCCTGTGTTCAGGCCACAATCCAAACGTCGCTTGTCGCCCGTGTGCTTGGGGGCAGTTGAGCAGAAATCTACACGATGCAAGAGTTTGGTCCGGAGATCCGCTCATATCGAAACCAATTCGATTAAACCAGTTTTCTCCCCTCTCAAACAGTAATGCCGCCCAGACTCGACCGGGATAGGTTCTTGTAAAGGGTGAAAAGCAGTGGCCCAATGGCTTTTCAGGTCTCTGGACGTGACGACGAATTTTCCAAAATAGGCGTTGAAGTATGACGTCATTCCGTGGCAGAGGCCCGAACTGTGGGCTATTATTCGGTGCTCTACGGCATCCAAGGCGTTAGGATCGAGATAGTCGTATTCCCTGAAAAGAACAGTGGCGGAGATAGATTCGGGATTGTGTAGCATTTTGTTGACCGCTAAATATGGACGCCGGCCGATTGAGTTTAAGCCCGATAGGTCGAGACCACATTGGGTCGACACGGAAGTCTTTTCGAAAGCTTGTGTGTCACTACAGAGAACACCGAATTGGTGAACCCGCTCCGGCATCACAACTGAATTAGAACCAGCAAGGTGGCGGATATCTTCAGCAATTGCCTCGTATCCCTCACCAACGATTCCGCAGTCCAATGTTTCTGTGAATATAACGTCAGGTGCCGACGGCAGGTCGCCGTCGAGAATCGCTTGCCTCGACGATTTTGCAATCACCGCAATTCGATCCTGCAAATTGTTTGACCGGATAACCTCGCGCGCAACGTCAGCGAGTCTTTCATCCTTCTCACATGAGAACACTTTCTTAGCACCGTATTTAGCGAAGAGCATCGCTGGAAGGCCCGCTCCGGTGCCGATTTCAACGACAGTCTTGCCTACGATATTACAAGACGCGATCGCGGCCTCTATTGCTGCATTTCGCCCCGCATCGCGCAGCATTGTGAAATGCCAACTTGGAATTTCAGAACCGGTGTTAGTGCGTAAAGCTTTTTCGTTCATTTTCGTGTCTCAGAAGGAGTGAACCGCGGCGATAATAATCTCACAACTCGAGCAACACCCTAAGTGCGACGCGGGCGTAGACGCGTTCCTCTGCCTAATTGCTGAACCGGCCTGCTTCCTGGTTCGACAGTTCTTATGTCATGCGGCGCTTCCTTCGGAGCCGAGCGCCGCAAAGACTTCGACGAACTCTGTCGCTTAACAGTCACAAAAACGTTTAGCTGCTGCTGTGACGCGGTTCGTCCGCGAAGAGCTCGGCAAATTCCGCCTCAACGTCAGTTATGTGTATGTCGTGAGTGGACAGCCAGTCCTGATTGAAGATTGTGTCCAGGTACTTTGTGCCGCTGTCGCAGGCTAGGCTGACGATGCGTGCTCCAGCCGGCGCTTCACGGGCCACGCTGAGCGCCTCATAGATGGCACCGCCAGTTGAGCCCCCGACAAGCAATCCGTGCCGCCGCGCCAAGTAGTGGCAAATCGAGAAGGCATTGTCATCGCCCACCTTGCGCCCCCAATCGATTGCGTCATAATCGATCACCATACCCACATTCGCCCCTTCGGGCGTACCAGTCCCCGATTGACGGTAGCACCCCCCCTGACCGCCAAAGATGATACTTCCGACGGGTTCGACGCCGATAACTTGGATCTCAGGGATATGCAGCCGCAGTTGACGCGCGGTCCCGCAAAGCGATCCACCGGTACCGATGGCCGATACAAAATGCGTGATGCTCGGACCAAGATCCTCCAACAATTCGGCCGCTAGTCCCATGTAGCCGGCGGCGTTGGCGGGGTTGTTGTGCTGTTCGGTCCAGTTGGCACCCTCTTCGATGGCAACCCGCCTGGCCTCCTCGTCACGCTGGTCGGTGGCTAGCGCGCCATCGCCACCACCAACGACTCGGACGTTGCTGCCGAATGCACGCACAGTGCAGATCTTATCGAGACTTGCATGGGAGTCCATGAGGGCAGTGAATTCGAGTCCGCGCACGGCGGAGATCATAGCCAACGCACTTGCCGTATTCCCTGATGAGGATTCGACAATAGTGGCAGCAGCCTCTTTTGGAGTGTTAGGCAGGCTGTCGACCATGCTCAATGCCATCCGGTCCTTCATCGAGCCAGTAGGATTGAACATTTCTAACTTGATATACAGGCTGACTTCACCGCGCCGCAAAGGAACGTGCAGCGTGGGCGTGCGTCCAATAGTTTCAAGAATGCTATTGACGATCATTGGAGGACAACCCCTTTGTGCTAAGGGTTTCGTCGGATAAAATCTTCCACCCGTACGGACGCCGGACCACGGCTAACTTTTTAGGCAAGGGAATTTGGTGGAACGAGCTCTCATTCGAATCCATTTGGTAACCGGCAGTATTAGTGAAGACGACGAGATCACCCGGGGCAATGCCACCCTCGACTGCCAGGCCGCGCCAGCGGATGACATCGGATTCAAGGCAACTGCGCCCGACCAGAAAATAGCGCGTGTTCTGTCGCGGCACCGCGCGTTTTTCTCGCCGGACAACCGCCGGAGCAGGCACGAAATCGGCGCCAAACCAAGTTTCGGAGAGTGAAAACGACATACCGTCAAGTACTACCCCGAATCGACAGTTTCCAAAGTCCTTGATGTCGATCACATCGAAGACGCTGATCCCGCACTGGTCCAGAAGCGAGCGACCAGGCTGCAGTAAGATCGGCAGCCGGTGACGGTGGAGGAAGTCACGGTCTGCCGGGTCGGATAGAGCGGTCTGGATCACTGCAGCTGCGTGATAGGAACCAGCAAGTTCTGAAGCGTAAGGATAGTTGCCGAGCTTTGCTACGCTGCCCCAGTGGACGCCACTACCGTATGCAACCGGATCGAACCTCTGAAGGTAGCGCATGGGATACCCACCACCGATGTCGATGCCGCCGGGCGTCAGGCACTTAGCGCAGAGACGCCGAAGGATGGCGATGCAGAAGCGCAATTGTTCTGCGCGCGTCTGAACCTGGTAGTCGTTGATATGAAATGACACTCCAATCCGCTCTACCTTGGTCTTCTCGAGCAGCGTTAGACACGCCATCAGTTGATCCTCGGTCATTCCAAAGCGAGAATCTGGCTCGTTTATGGGACGAGCCCGAAGGAACAGACGGCTAATACCTCCCACGCTGTCCGCCAGCGCGAGAACGCGTCTCAGTTCTTCGATGGAGTCGATGTGGATGGCCACGTGATGGCGAATGCAAAGATTGATTTCGTAATCGGACTTCGCCGGACCCGTCATCGACATGCGCTCCGATGGAACGAGGTTCATGAAGGCCGAACTCATCTCGTGGGCAGAAGAAACATCCGCGCCAGCGCCAGCCAGCGCGAATGCGCGTAGGAGCGAAGCAGACTTACAGGCCTTCAACGCGAACTGGACCTGACAATTGTCATAGACGGTCCGCAATTCGTCCAGCCATTGGAGGTAGTTTCTGTTGGCTTGGTCTGGACACACCACATGCAACGGCGACCCAAAACCGTCAACCCAAGCGGCCAGCTCGGATCGACTATTGAGCAAATCGAGCGTCCAATCGCTGAGTAGCGGCTCCGGTTCGTCAGAGTCATATTTCTGGAACACTGATCGATCCTCATCTCAGGTCGTCAAGATCGATCGAGCAGCATGGCAGTGCAGTCTGTAATCTGTGTTTTGTCGTCTTAAAGCTCATCAGTTCGCCGGATAGGCCGGCCCGGATGATACGGTCTACATCAACAGGCCCCGGCTGGGACCAGTAGCTCACATGTAAGCTTGGATCATCATAGGAGAGCAGGACGCACGGAACAGACGAGAGATCGAGCTCTCCGGCACAGAAATAGCGATGATGACCATCCATGATCACCGAATGGCGGTGTTCGACCAAGATGGGCCGCGTCCATCGCCCCTTGTCGATGATCATCTTAGCTAGTGTTCGTGCACGTAAAATGTTGATTTCCTCGGTCGGTCGAAGCTGGCTCACGGGCAGTCTAACGATGATGTAATTCGAGAAGCGTTTTGCCGGAGACAAAGGCTTCCTCCTTAGTCGGTGACACGTTTGCGGATGACCTCCGCATGTATTATGCCAAGGCAAACAAGCCCGCGAAAACAAGGGCTTATGGTCACGACTCTTTATGTCGCATGCCCGACATTGTCGAATAAAGGACATTGCGTAAAGCGGAAAGAACGTCGCTGACGCGTGAATTCCGCCCTCCCCCTTCGGAGCGCTCATGTTTCCACAGAAGACGAACGATGGTGATTGACGCAGCGTAGCTCGACACGAAGACTGAAAGCCGGTGCAATGCTTTCGGCTGCAGACGCTGCCGCCTGCTCGCGCGCGAATGGCTGATCGAGGGCAAGATTGCCGCCCCTGCTTCAGTCGCGGTCATTGTTGGTGCGGGCGTGTCCCAGTTGTGATAGGCAACTCGGACACCGTCATCGAGCAGATCTTGCCTATGGCGACCATCCAGCGGAACGATGACAGCCCATGCTTCGACTTCCAGCACGGAGGCCTCGGATCAAGCGGCTTACCATGGGGTCGTCTGCCGCATCTCGTATCACGCGGTTTGAAACTGCGGCGCATGGGATGTCGTCAATGGAAGTTCGCATTTGGCGCGACAAGCCGTCGTTCGAAGTTCCTTGTTGTTGTGTTCAACCGTGTTTGAATGAAGATGCCTACGTTCGCAATCCGACATTCCTGAGGCATAAGTATTCTGACGGCGCGGGTAAAACACACGGATTCAATGATTGTGCGCCTATACCCTCCTTCTTGGCACGCCGATTGCCGTGACACGTGAACGCTTAGACCATAGCGGTCTGGCTACTTTCGGTCGAAGGTTCATATGAAACGTGCTCGAACGATGCAAAGCAATGCGCTTGATGCCGCGCTGTTTAGCGTGGTCGCGTCAAGTGGAGCTTTGCCGAGTCCGTTGCGGAAGGCGCGGTCATTTTCCATCCAGCGGCTCTGGTTCCCATCGCATCTGGATGACCACGGGTGCGGAGGCGATGATCGCGGAACTGATGCAGCACAGGCGCACTGCTGGCCGCCATGCGCACCTGATCTCAGTCGACGGATAGCAGAGAGTACTCAAACGCCACTCCAACGACGCCGCCGCCTATTGCCAAGGCAGCACGCAGGGTACGCGGCCCTCTGGCGGCGCCATCGACCCGAATGTGCTCCACCAGGTGCAGTGGGTGACGCGGGTCGAAGCGCCTTCCCGACAGTGTCGGCGCTCTCATTTGCCGTGCCGTTGACGAGGACCAAATCCAAGCGAATGAACGTGACAGCGCACAAAAATGAAGGAGCAGCTCATGCGGGTAGCCGTCGTGTGGAACGATGATCATACGGGCGTGATCAACCGGTTCGGTCAGTCTTGTCGGGAGGCATACGATCGCGAGACGGTCGAAAGCGTGGTGGCGGCACTGCAGGAGGGCGGCCACGAGACGTTGGTGTGCGAAGGCGATAAAGGACTGCTCGCCACGCTTGAGCAGTTCATGCCCCCTGATCCGCGAGCCTGCCCCTCCGGGATGGTCTTCAACATGGCGTACGGAATTCAGGGCGAGTGCCGCCTTGCCCACGTTCCGGCCATGCTCGAGATGGCGGGCGTTCCGTACACCGGATCGGGCCCACTCGGGCATGGGCTGGCCCTCGACAAGGTCATCACGAAGAGGCTTATCCGCGATCACGGCGTACCCACACCAAACTTTCACGTCATGCGCAGCAGCAATGGCAGTATCGGCGATCTGCGGTTCCCAGTGGTAGTGAAGCCGCGTCACGAATCGAGCAGCTTCGGATTGCAGCTGGTGCATGAGGCCACTGGGTTGCGGGAGGCCGTAGACGTGATCGTCACGCAATATAAGCAGGACGCGCTTGTGGAAGAGTATGTCGAAGGCCGGGAAATCTGTGTCGCGATGTTGGGAAACGAAGAGCTTGAGGTCTTGCCTCTTCTTGAGCAGGACTTTGGCGACCGAGAAACGCGCCTTGTGACTTGGGAAGCGAAGTACAGCGCAGCCGAGGAGCTGCCGTTGATTTGCCCGGCGCAAATCGGGAGCGAGCTTGCGGCGATAGTGCGGGATATTTCGATTGAGACTTTCCGTGTCTGCAAGTGCCAGGATTACGCCCGTGTTGACCTTCGGATCGACCGCTCCGGCCAACCCTTTGTACTGGAGATCAACTCCATGCCGCGACTCGGTACCCACGGCACCTACGTCTTGGCCGCGACGACCGCTGGCTACAGCTACACGACTGTGGTCAATCGCATCCTCGACGTCGCCCACACGCGATATTTTGGAGTGGGCGTCCCCGACATAAACGCAAAGAGCTGATGCCAACCGGCAGCGGTTGATCACGGACGTCACCACTGGTCGAGGCGGTGAAAGGCTATTCCCGCCAACATCAGCAACTTAATGAGCCCTGCTTGCGCGACCGCGCACAGCGCGAAAGCAAGCCTCTTGTGCCATGGACCTGTCCAACTCGCGCAGGTCATACCAATTGCTCCCATAAATGTTCAATAACGTAATAACATTTGTGCTTAGCGATTTTAACTTTTACTCATTGAACCACTAGGCTTTTCCTGAGGTTTCCCATGCCTGTAACGCTTCGCATCGCTCTTCGTGACTGGGACTACATGACCCCTCTGGCACTCGGAGACGTCTCTTCTGCCCGCCTCGCCATCAAGGTCGATCGGGTCGGCACCCTCGTCAATGATCTCGCAACAGATGACGCGCACGATGCGGCGGAAATCTCCTTCAGCCGCTATTCGCAAATGCGCCACGACGGAAACGAGCGCGTTATCGGGGTGCCGAATTTCATCATGCGCGGCTTTCGCCATCGCTGCATCATCACCAGCAAAGCCAGCCTCATTCATTCTCTGGCTGATCTTGCCGGCAAAAGGATCGGTGTCACGGGCTGGCGCGATTCCGGCAACACCTGGACGCGCGCGGCTTTGCGCCGGGAGGGCGTCGGCATCGAGGATGCGATGTGGTATGCCGGCCGCCTGACCGAAGCCCATCCGATTACCGACCGCCTTGAGGGATTCGGGCGACCCGGCCGCATTGAGGCTGTGGCCGGTGAGCGCCCGATGGTCGACCTGCTGCTCGATGGCGGCTTGGACGCGGTTTTCACGCCGTTCATGCCGAAGGGATTCTTCGACCGGAACTCTTCATTGCGGCGTGTGCTCGATAATTGTCGAACGGCGGAAGTCGCATACTTCAACGAGGTCGGTTACGTGCCCGGAATGCACCTGATCGGGATAAAGGCCGCCTTTGTCAGGGAATATCCTTGGGTCATTGACGAACTCGGCGCGCTGATCGACGAGTCGCAGCGCCTCTGGCTCGAGAAGCGCGAGAAATACGCGGATACGACGCCCTGGATGATCGACGAGCTTGCGCGTTGCGCCGCTGATCTACCGCCGTCCTGGAATGCCAGCGGCTTCGAGCAGAACGAGACAATGATCGCTGATTTCGCCGTCGAACTCTACGAGCAAAAGATCCTGCCGCGCCTGCTGTCGCCGGCAGAGATATTTCCCTTGCATGCGACGGCTCGATGAGCGCCATCCCTGCGGTGGAACTCCAGATGAATGAAACCTGGCGCCGCGGCGGCCGAAGCGAACCGACACAATGCTCAGCCGCTGAGTGCGAAAAATGGGAGCGAAAAATGGCGAAACAAGCTGAGGACAACGGTTACCCGGTCCAGCAAGAGAGCAGGTACGATACCGTCGGTTCGACTGGTACAAACGTCGCCGACGGCTTCACGGTGGTCGCAGTTGGCGACCTCCTCACTTCCCGGCCGCTCACCAACGGAAGACATCCCGGCTTCGACGACGTGGTCAAAATTCTCCAGGACGCTGATGTCACATGCGGCAACGTTGAATCCAACATCTTCGATATACGCTCGTTTACGGGTAGTCCGCAGGTCAGCACTGACTACGTCCTCAGTGTACCGGAGCTGGGCGCCGATCTAAAAGCTATGGGCTTCAACGTCGTCAGTCGAGCGAACAACCATGTGTTCGATTGGGGCATTGAGGGTATGCGCGAGACAAGCCGCGTTCTCGATCAGAACGGCATTGTTCATGCCGGCGTGGGCGAGAACCTGGCCCAAGCGAGCGCGGCACGGTTTCTGGAGACTGGAGGCGGCCGCGTGGCACTGCTGTCGTTTGCCTCAACGTTCCAGTCCATGTCTCCCGCGTGTGATCCTGCCGGCGAGGCGCCGGGTAGGCCGGGGCTTAACGCGCTTCGCCTTTCGCAAAGCATCGTTGTCCTGCCAGAGATGATGGAGAGCGTCAGGCGGATCCGAGACGCGCTGCCGGGGTTTAAGGCGGGCGGCAACGATCCAAACCGGGTCGTGCTCGGTGGTGCGACATTCAGAGCGGGCGAAGAGGTTGGCTACAGCTTTGAACCGGACCAGGGCCACGTCGAAAATATTTTGCGCAATATTCGCCGGGGTAAGTTGTCGTCTGACTTCTGCATGGTTGCGCACCATGGTCACGGCGCCGGAAACTGGTGCCAGGAGCCGCCCGATTACGAACGGGAGTTTGCGCACAAGCTGATTGACGCCGGTGCTGACGCGTATATTGGGCACGGACCGCATCAGTTGCGAGGAATTGAGATCTACAAGGATCGGCCGATCTTTTACAGCTTGGGGAATTTCATGTTCGACAACCTCGGAACGCCGGTCGGAGCTGAGATGTTCGCCACCTACGGTAAGGACCCACACGTCCATACCGACGCGGAGTTGATCGTCGACGTCATGGTGAAGGGATTTGAGGGGGATGGCGGTTTCACCAACCCGGTGTACTACGAGAGCATCATCGCGATCAGCCGCTTCGAGCAAAACCGGCTGTCGGAATTGCGGCTAATTCCGGTTGAGCTGGGCTATTCGGGGCGGTTTGCCAACCGGGGCGTTCCACGTCCAGCGACGCCGCCGCAAGCACAAGCTATTCTGGGACGCTTGCAAAGGCTTTCGGAGCCGTTTGGAACCGAAATCGAAATAGAGAACGACGTCGGGATCATCAGGCTAAGGGGCAGGGATCATCGTAGGATGAGCGCTGCGATCGGCAGTCCGGGTAGGACAGGCTGAGTACCATCGACAATGGTCCCCGGCCTTGCCAGTTAGAACTGTGGAACTTGCGGCGGCCGCGGAAAAGCCTGTCTGCAAACGGCAACATACGAGGTGACACTGATGAATACAATAACGCCTGATCTTCCCGCATTTCTCCAAGCTCGCGACAAATCCCTGTTCATAGATGGTGGCTGGCGCGATGCGCGCTCCGACAAACGCATCGAGACACGAAACCCCGCCACAGGCGAGGTGATCGCAACGTTTGCCGATGCCGCCAAGGAAGACGTCGATCTCGCGGTGGCCTCCGCCCGGCGAGCTTTCGAGGGGGAGTGGTCGCGCTTTACGCCCAATGACCGTCACGCCCTGATCATGAAGGTCCTGAGCGTTCTCGAGAAGCACTTCGAAGAACTCGCCACTATCGAGACCGTTGACATGGGCGCGCCGTTGGCCCGCACCCGGTCGTTCTGGAACTACACCGACCGCTGCCTGCGCTTCTTCGCCACGCAGACGGCCAATATCGGAGGGCAGACCCTGCCCAGCTCCCTTCCAGGTGGCATGATGACCATGACGCTTCGCGCGCCGGTCGGCGTAGTGGGCGGCATCCTGCCCTGGAATGGACCGTTGATCGGGCAGCTCTGGGTCCTCGGTCCGGCGCTGGCCACGGGATGCACAGTTGTTCTCAAGCCGGCGCAAGAAGCCTCTCTCAGCGTGTTGAGAACGGCGGAACTGATGACCGAGGCCGGGGTTCCGCGCGGGGTCATCAATGTCGTCACTGGCCGCGGATCGACGGCTGGCGCAATGCTGGCCGAGCACCAGGATGTGGACCGGGTCGCATTTACCGGGTCGACGGAAACCGGCCGCTCGATCATCAGGGCGTCGGCCACGAACATCAAGAGACTGCAGTTGGAACTGGGCGGCAAGTCGCCTGACGTCGTATTCGCAGATGCCGATCTCGACCGGGCGGTTCCAGGCGCGGCGATGGCGGTGTTCTCGAACAGCGGTCAGGTCTGTTACGCCGGAAGCCGTCTTTTCGTGCAGCGCAGCATCCTTCCCGAATTCGAGGAGCGCATTGCCAATTTCGCAGGAACTCTCAGACTTGGAAACGGGCTGGAACCAGATGTGGCCCTCGGGCCTCTCATATCCGAAAATCAGTTGGCCAGCGTCATGGGCTATATTGATTCGGGTCGGCAGGAAGGGGCCCGTCTCCTTGCAGGCGGAACCAGGCCGGGCGGGGCCTTGGAAGCAGGCAGCTTCCTCAATCCGACCGTATTTTCAAGCGTGAACAACGGCATGCGTGTTGCGCGGGAGGAGATTTTCGGGCCCGTGGTTTCGATCATTCCCTTCGACGAGGAGGCTGAAGCGCTCAAGCTCGCCAATGACACCCCGTACGGTCTAGGCGGGGGCGTGTGGACGCAAGATATCGGCAAGGCGATGCGAATGGTCCAGGGGATCAGGGCCGGCACGATCTGGGTCAACAACTATGGCGCCATCGACCCGTCGGTTGGCTTCGGCGGCGTCAAGGCCAGCGGCTATGGTTGGAAAGGGGGCGCCCAGCACGTCGACGCATTCCTCTATCAGAAAAGCGTCTATATCGGCGGCCTTAACTGAGCTGGTCCGACGTGCAAGGCGATCACGATCATTTGCATCGGGACTTCCGATATAGTGGCAGTGGGGTTCATGACCACGCTCCCTCGGAGCAGGCGCTTCTTAGCGTGGGTAGGTCTCGCTTCTTGTTCGCGGCGCAGTCCTGGGCGTCACCGTAGGTTTTCTAGAGTGCGTGGGCGAGAGCGATTGCATCGGCGACTTCATCGTAGCGTTCGGCAAGTGTCGACGTGGCAACGCGGATGTGGTTACTCGGTAGAACCGAGAATTTCTCCCCCGGATTGACGGCGATATTGCGCGCCGCAAGGGTCACCATAGCGAACGGCTCGGAATCGACTGGGACCCAGAGGCAAAGCCCATTGCCGCCAAGGGTTTCAACTCCCCGCTCCCGCAGCGCGACAGCGAGGGCTTCGCGGCGAGCACTATAGGTGTCGCGCGCTCTCGCAATCGTCGCATGGGTCGAGGGCTGGTCCAGAAGCCAGGCCACGGCTCCCTGCAGGAGGCGGCTCGTCCACCCGGCGCTGAAAGCTCGGTAGGATTGAATCTGTTCGATTATCGAGGAAGAACTGGAAAGCACCGCCAGCCTGAGATCGGGACCAAGTGTCTTGGAATAGGAGAGGATATGAACGGTGCGATCCGGAAAGCGGCTGCCGAGCGACGTCGGCTCGACATCCGAGATATCGCCGATGCCGTCATCCTCGATGATCAGCGCATCGCTCTTCTCCAGAATGTCGCCAAGCTGATGCAGCCGTTCGGCGCTGACCGTTCGCCCCGTCACCGAATGCAAGCGGGGCTGAAAAAGGAATGCGGCGGGACGCTCTTCCATCGCCTCGCTGAGAGAACTTGGAAGTGGTCCCTCATCGTCGCACAGCACGGGCACGATTTTCACGCCGAGATCTTCGAGAATGTCCAGAAGCCGCATCGCGGTCGGGTGTTCGATCGCGACGGTGGAGCCGGGAAGAACGAGCGCGCGCACTGCCGTATAAACGGCGTTGTAGCCCCCATTCGTTGCGAGCATCGCCTCCGGCTCATAGGGCCAGTGCTTCATGGCGGCGTGGCGCAGTTCCGGAATAATGCGGCTCCGTTCATAGCTGTTGAGCTGTTCTGCTGACGCGCCATGGACCATCGCTTCCGCGAGCGGAGGGAGGAGGGAAACGTCCGGCACGGCGCCGGTCAGGTCCAAGGCTCCTGGCGCGTAGTTTCCTGAACTCGCCAGCCGCTCGGGCTTCGCCACGAAGCGGTCACCGCTCACCCATGTGCCGTTTCGGCCCCTGCCGGCAATGATCTTCTGGCGGCGGAGTTCGCTCCAGGCTTCCGCAATTGTCGCCGGACTGACCTTGAGCTCGTAGGCGATGTCGCGGATCGCCGGTAGCCTGGTTCCCACTGGCAGGATCCCGGCCCTGATCAGGGCGCTAGTCTCTAATGCGATTCCGCGAATGGTGCGGTCACACAGTCTTCCGGCAAGCCAAGCCGCGTCGAGTTTGTCGCTCATTTCCCCATCGCTTTTAAATGTCCAATAACGTAATAACGTTTGTATCTTATGATATCAACATTTAATCTGAGTCTCGTCAAAGGGAAATTTGGAATGAGCGCGGCCTGCGAAACTTAGCGGGCCTCACGACAGTGATACGCGCGGGAGAACAGCGTGAAAGTAAGCCTAATTCAGACAAATCCGCAGCAAAATCGCCAAGATAATCTGCGCGTCACTCGCGAGTTGATGCTGGCAGCTGTAAAGGCTGACAAGCCTGATCTCATCGTATTGCCGGAGTACTTCGCGTGGTACGGCAAGAACATTGAAGCGAAGCTGGCAATGGCCGAGCCGACCACCGGCGGCCCCGCGTACCGAATGGCCAGCGATTTCGCCAGAGAGCATGGTGTCTATGTCCACGCCGGCACGATCCTCGAAAAGGTCGACGGGGAAAACCGGGTCTTCAACACGAGCTTCGTGTTCGATCGCAATGGCAAGGAGGTCGCGGCTTACCGGAAAATTCACCTGTTCGACATCGTTGCGCCTGATGGGACCGAACACAAGGAGTCCGCTACGGTCAAACCCGGCGAAGATGTCGTGACCTATGAAATCGACGGCCTCAAGATCGGCTGCGCCATCTGCTTTGACATCCGCTTCTTCGAACTCTTCCTCCAGCTGGAAAAGGCCGGTTGCGACATCATCGTTCTGCCTGCGGCCTTCACCCTGCAAACAGGAAAGGACCATTGGGAGGTCCTCGCCCGTGCACGCTCCATCGAAACTCAAACCTATTTCGTCGCCTGCGGCCAGACCGGCGCAGTGATCGAGGGGAGCGAGAAGCACTTTTTCTATGGTCATTCGCTCGTCTGCGATCCTTGGGGTCACACGATCGCCAGGGCGTCCGATGGCGTCGGCTTCGTAACGGCGCGGATCGACGCGGCACAAATCAAACGGGTGCGCGGGCTCATTCCGATGACGCAGCATCGCCGCCTGGCTTGCGCATAGCAGGGGGCCGGGCGCATGTACACCATCAAGGATATGCCCGATCCAGTGTCGCAAGAGGATCTCGATTTGTTGAGAGGCGTCGAAACGGCAACTGTCGGGCACTGGCGTCTGTTTGGTTTCGTGGACCGCAGGATTCAACCGGTTTTACCGAGGCGGCGGGTTGTGGGAACGGCGGTGACTGTCGCGATAGCCGGCCCGGATTCCACCCTGCTGCACCATGCCGCCGGGATGCTGCGGCCGGGCGACATTGTCGTCCTCGATCGTCTCGGCGACGACAAATATGCCTGCTGGGGTGGCGGCGTTACCGCTGCCGCAAAGTCTGCCGGCGCAGTGGCCGGTATCATAGACGGGCCGTGCACGGACATCAGCGAAATCGAGGGCGCGGATTTCCCGGTTTGGTCGCGTGGGTGCTCGTCAATAACCACGCGCCTCTATGATCTCGGCGGTGGCATGAACATACCGATTTCCTGTGGTGGTGCAGTGGTCATGCCTGGGGATGCGATCCTCGCCGATGAAAGTGGCGTACTCGTCATCCCGCGGGAAGAGGTGCGCTCGGTCGCGCTGAAAGCTCTCGCAATGCAGGAAGCCGAAAGGAACAACGTGAACGTGCTTAAAGGACAAAAGCTCGGCGACATTTCAGGGGCGAGCGCCAAGGTAATGGCGAGACTTGCCGGAGCGGGGCTGTGATGACGACGAGCCCTATGGCAACGCGCTCACGTGAGCGCTCCTACGATGTGGCGATCGTCGGTGGGGGAATTATGGGGACCGCCACGGCCTATTACCTTTCAAAAGCCGGCGTGAGCGTTGGGCTATTTGAAAAGGGTCGGGTCGGAGGCGAGCAGTCCAGCCGGAATTGGGGGGCCGTTCGGCAGCAGCAACGTGATCCGGCAGAACTGCCGCTGATGATTGAGTCGGTCCGACTGTGGGCGGGGCTTGAAGAGGAGCTTGGCACCGGCCTCGACTGGAACCAGCAGGGTCATCTTGCTTTGGTGTACGACAAAAAAACAGGAGCGGAATTCGAGAAATGGATCCCCGTTGGTCGAGAGCACGGGCTCGACACGAGAATGCTGACCGCTAAAGAAGTGCACCATTTGATGCCGCACTACCGGGACACTGATTGCCGTGGTGGGCTCTTTACCCCTTCCGATGGTTGCGCAGAACCGGAGAAGGTCGCTGTTGCGTTCGCGCGCGCAGCTAGCGCTAAAGGGGCTGAAATCTTCGAACTCACGAGTGTTTCCTCGATAGAGACCCAGAACGCCAGCGCCAGCGCGCTCTGGACTGAGCAGGGGCGGATCAAAGCCAACACCATTGTTGTCACCACGGGAGCTTGGACCAGTAGGCTTCTAAAGCCATTTGGGACCCGGCATCCCTCACTCTGGATCCGCGGCAATGTCGCCCGCACCAACGTCCTGCCCATCGAGATGCGCAAGCTCCTGGTCTGGGGCAAGTGCGCCTACCGACAGCGTTCAGATGGCCGTGTGAATATCGCAGCGGCGCGAATTGCTTTCCACGATCTCATGACAGACAGCTTCGTGTACGGCACGAAATTTCTGCCGGTCGCCAAGGATCATTGGGGTAGCTTTCGGCTCAGTGTGGGCGGTCATTCGGTCCGTAGCCTGATGGGTGAATTCGATGACTTCACCACCCACCGGACCCT
Source organism: Sinorhizobium sp. NG07B (assembly GCF_002532005.1). Taxonomy (NCBI): domain Bacteria; kingdom Pseudomonadati; phylum Pseudomonadota; class Alphaproteobacteria; order Hyphomicrobiales; family Rhizobiaceae; genus Sinorhizobium; species Sinorhizobium sp. NG07B. The sequence goes on from NZ_NWTD01000017.1 coordinate 35,164, forward strand.
TGATCCGCGCCCCGAGTGGAAAGTGTTGCAGGAAGCTGGCAGGTTGTTTGCAAAGGAATACCCTGAGGCTGGTCCGATCACGTTTGAACGAGCCTGGGGCGGCTTCATCGACTACATGCCGGACGAGTTGCCCGTAATTGGCGAAGTTCCAGGATATGGCGGGCTTTTCATGGCGGCTGGTTTCTCGGGTCACGGGTTTGGAATGGGCCCGGTGATCGGGCGCGTCATGGCGGATCTCGTCCAGGGCAAGCCTCTCGGTCAAGACCTGCGCCCCTTTTCTCCGAAGAGATTCTCCAAGGGATTTCGCTCCAGGAAGCCCGACCATGTATGAGATGAATCCGGCATTGCACAGCATCAGACACACGGTGGCGGATGGCGCTGCTGAAGCCCTGCATATCGAGAACCTGCATAAGAAGTTTGGAGCGCTAGAGGTCTTGAGAGGCGTGTCGCTCTCGGCGCGCGACGGCGATGTGGTCGCCGTGATTGGCGGTAGCGGCTCGGGTAAATCGACGATGCTTCGCTGTATCAACTGCCTGGAGAACCCGACCAGCGGAATCATTCGGGTCAACGGCGAGGAAATCCGCCTCAAGCCGGACGGCCACGGCGGAAGCGTTCCGGCCGACCGCCGGCAGATCGAACGCATCCGCTCCAGGCTTGGGATGGTTTTCCAGAGCTTCAATCTCTGGAGTCACATGACCTTGCTAGAAAACGTCATCGAAGTGCCGATCCATGTGCTGGGGGTTCGACGAGATGAAGCGGTCGCCAATGCCGAGAGCCTGCTTTCGCGCGTTGGCCTTCTGGAAAAGAAGGATTGTTACCCGGCGTTTCTCTCCGGGGGGCAGCAGCAACGCGGCGCCATCGCCCGCGCTCTGGCGGTTCAGCCCCGCGTGATGCTGTTTGACGAACCCACCTCCGCGCTTGATCCCGAACTTGTCGGCGAGGTGCTGACGGTCATCAGAGATCTCGCGCGCGAGGGACGCACGATGGTGCTGGTCACGCATGAAATGAAGTTTGCCCGCGAAGTGGCAACGCACGTGATCTTTCTCCACGGCGGGCAGGTCGAGGAAGAAGGGCCACCGGACGCGCTCTTCGGCTCTCCAAAATCGGAGCGGCTCAAACAGTTCATCAGCAATGTGGGCTAGCGGTCGGAAATCAACTGTAACGCAAACCAAAAGGGGAACACCAATGAAAACAGTTCTTAAAACAGCCCGCATCGTGGCGATCGTCGTCTCGACCGTCATTGCATCGCTCGCCCTGGCTGGCGCTGTGAACGCTGAAACCGTCAAAATCGGCGTTGCCGCGGAGCCCTATCCGCCGTTCAGCACCCCCGACGCCTCGGGCAACTGGTCGGGCTGGGAGATCGACTTCATGAATGCGATCTGCGCGGATCAGAAGCTGGATTGCCAGATTGTGCCGGTCGCCTGGGATGGCCTTATTCCGGCACTGACGTCCGGACAGATCGACGCCATCATGTCTTCGATGAGCCACACGAAGGAGCGTGCGAAGACAATCGATTTCTCCGACAAGTATTATTTTGGACCGGTTGTCATCATCGGGCCCAAGGGTACTGATCTGAAGGCAACGGCCGATAGCCTGGCGGATAAGATTCTCGGGGTGCAGACCGCGACCAATTACCAGCGCTACGTCGAGAAGTATTTCCCGAAGTCGACTGTAAAGACCTATCAAACCCAGGATGAGGTCTATCAGGATCTGGTCGCCGGTCGCATCGATGCGACGATCGACGGTCAAATCGTCTCGGGCGCTTTCCTCAAATCATCGAACGGGGCATGCTGCGAGGTTAAGGATCAGGTCAAGATCGATCCCGAAATTTTCGGATACGGCTCCTCCGTCGGACTGCGCAAAGGCGACAGCGAGTTGAAAGAAAAATTCAACAAGGGGATCGCCAACGTCCGCGCCACCGGCACATACGATAAGATCACCAAGAAATACTTCGATTTCGACATCTACGGAAACTAAGGGCGCCTCATGCTGGAGATTTTCGGTCAGGTTTTTGAACCTGGCGAACCGCTCGGGATGTTTGCGTTGTCCCCTCCCGGTTGGGGGGGGAGCCTCTTGATTGGTCTATTGCGCTCGTTGGAGATAGCGGCGGGTGCCTATGTCGTGGGTTTGCTCATTGGTGTCTTTGGCGCCTATGGCAAGCTTTATGGCAATGAGGTCATTCGAGACATCCTCGGACTCTACACCACCATTGTGCGTGCGGTCCCAGAGCTTGTCCTTATCCTGATCCTCTATTACGCCGGACCCGCGGCCTTGAACGGGTTACTGGTGCAGTTTGGCTTCAGCCGTGTCACGCTGCCGCAGATGCCGGTGGGCATCGTGGTCCTTGGCGTGGTGCTCGGTGCCTACATGACCGAGGTGCTGCGTGGCGCCATTCTTGCCGTGCCGGTGGGACAGATCGAGGCTGCGCGGGCCTACGGCATGACGCCGCTGAAGATGGCTCTGCGTATCACCTTACCGTTGATGCTAGGCAATGCGATACCCGGCCTGTCCAATCTGTGGCTAGCCGCGACCAAGGATACGGCGTTGCTGGCGGTCATCGGCTTCAGCGAACTGACACTGATGACCAAACAGGCAGCCGGATCCACGAAATCCTATTTCCTGTTCTATGTCGCTGCCGGCATCCTCTATCTGATCGTCTCCTTTGCCTCAGGCCGTGTCTTCGGGTGGATCGAACGCTGGGCTCGCAAGGGTCAGCCGCCCGTTACCAGCGGAGGTACATTGTGATGAGTGTCGTCCGTCAAATGTTTCGGCCGCACCGCCTGATCATGTTTGCCATCGGGATTGCCCTGGTCATCTGGTGCGGCCTCTCAATGCGTTGGGACTGGCTCTCAACTTACTGGAACAACGGCCTGCTCGTTCAGGGTCTGAGGAATACGCTTTGGATTCTCGGCGTGTCGTGGCTGCTTGGCTTGTTCCTCGCGCTTTGGTTGGGTCTCGCCCAGGCCGCTGGTCCCTGGTATCTGGCAACTCCGGCCAAGGGATTCTGCTCGGTCATCCGAGGAACGCCACTCCTCCTGCAGCTCTGGATGTTGTACTACGGCCTCGGTTCTCTCTTCCCGACTTACCCATGGCTGCGGAGCTCCGCTCTCTGGCCCTACCTTCGCGAGGCCTGGCCCTATGCACTGCTATCGCTGACGCTCAGCGCCGCAGGCTATGGAGGCGAGGTGATGCGGGGAGCCTTTCGCGGCGTTGATCGCGGTCAACTCGAGGCCGCCCGCGCCTTTGGAATGCCGCGCTTGACCATCCTGCGCCGCATCTGGTTGCCACTCGCAGTACGGCGGGTGCTGCCGACGCTTGGTGGGGAAGCCGTGCTGCTGCTCAAGAGCACGCCGCTCGTCGCGACCGTGACGGTGATCGATATCTACGCCGTCTCCAGCCAGGTGCGACAGGACACGTACCTGACCTACGAACCGCTGCTGCTGTTGGCACTCGCCTATATGGCCATGGCCGGGATCATAGCGTTCCTGTTCAGTCGCTTGGAAAGGCGCATTCCTGCCCGGCTCGCGTGAACAGCAAGCGATGCGTTCGTTGTTTCACTGTGCATCCTGCGCCGTTGGTTGCTCGCAGGAAACTCCGCCGGTGTGCGGCGGGCATTTTTCAGACCGAAGTTCCCAGATGTGCGGGCGGCCGCCGGTCGCCGGTGCGTTGCGGAGAGAGTGCGTTGCGAGCTCACGGGAATTTCCAACCATTACTAGGGAGAACAACTAATGAAGAAATCGATCGAACGTATTGCGGGCGACACCGAAGGGGTCACCTACGAATTTCCCGTCTACCGCATCGAAGGCTCATCGCCCGATGCGCCGACGGCTTATCTTCAGGCTGCGCTCCACTCGTGCGAACTGCCAGGAACCGTCGCCATCCATGCCCTTATGAAGCGGCTGCGCAAAGCTGAGGTGGAGGGCCGCATCCGCGGCTCCATGACAATCGTCCCGTCGGCCAATCCCATCGGCAGCACGCAAATGCTTTTCGGCGAATTGCATGGCCGCTTTCATTTTGACACCCGCAGAAATTTCAATCGCGGTTTTCCGCTGCTGGACCAGCCGGATGCCTCGTCTCTTCGTAGAGACGCAGAGGTCGCTACGGCTGACCAGAACCTCAAGGCACGATTATTGCAGCTGTCGATGGGGCACGACATCGTGCTGGACCTTCATTGTGCTTATGAGGGCGTCCCCTATCTCTACGCTCCATCCATGCTTTGGCCCGCAATAGCAGATTGCGCATCGGCCTTGCGCCTGGAAGCGGTTTTGTTCGCGTCCGACCTGGGCGACGGCGAATTCGAGGTGGCCGCGATACACCCGTATCTGAAGGCCTCGCCCGAGGTGGCCAGGATCGACCGGCGCGTCGTTGCCACCGTGGAGTTCCGCGGCATGCGTGATGTCGACCCTCGCCTTGCTGAATCTGACGCCGAAGGCCTTTACCGACTTTTGGTCTGGCGTGGCGTGGTGTCCGATGAAGCAATCGGACCCAAAGAACCCTATGCGGGCATCGCGGCACCTCTCGAAAACTTAGAAATGATGCGCGCTCCGTGCTCCGGAGCCGTCCTCTACCATGTCGATCCAGGCGATCGCGTCGAGAAAGGGCACCTGCTCGCAACAATCGTCCATTCTCCGGGCGAGCTGGAGGGTGAGACTGCCATCCCTGCACCGCAGAGCGGCTACGTTCTCACGAGGCACATGCATCGATTCGCCCGCAGGGGCAGCGATCTGATGAAGATCATCGGGGACAAGCGCAGCGCTACCGAGGTGGTGGTCGAGGAGTGAAAAACATTCGCATGCACACGACTGGTTTCCCGGTTTAAACCGCGACCGCCCCGCAAGGAGCTACTAAAGCCATGCAAGAAAAACTGAATGTCGTCCCGTTCGTCAGCGTCGATCATATGATGAAGCTGGTGTTGGCGACGGGCGTCGAGCGTTTCCTCATTGAGCTTGTCGCCTATATCGAAGAGGACTTCCGGCGCTGGGAGTGCTTCGACAAGACGCCGCGTGTCGCCTCCCACAGCGCCGAAGGCGTCATTGAGTTGATGCCGACCAGCGACGGCGAGACCTACGGCTTCAAATACGTCAACGGTCATCCGAAGAACACGCGCTCCGGACGGCAGACGGTGACGGCTTTCGGGGTGCTCGCCGATGTCGGCAACGGTTATCCGATGCTGCTGACCGAGATGACCATCCTCACAGCACTCAGGACTGCCGCGATGTCGGCCGTCGCCGCGAAATACCTGGCGCCGAAGGGCGCGCGGACCATGGCGATGATCGGCAATGGGGCGCAATCGGAGTTCCAGGCGATCGCCTTCAAGGCGATCCTCGGCGTCGACAAGCTCCGTCTCTACGACATCGATCCATCCGCCACGGCCCGCTGCCAGAAGAACCTGGCCGGCATGGGCTTCGAGATCGTGGCCTGCTCCTCCTCGCAGGAAGCGGTCGAAGGGGCCGAGATCGTCACCACCGTCACCGCTGACAAGCAGAATGCGACGATCCTGACTGATAACATGGTCGGCCCCGGCATTCACATCAACGCCGTCGGCGGCGATTGCCCCGGCAAGACCGAGCTTCACGGCGACATCCTGCTGCGCTCCGACATCTTCGTCGAATACCCACCGCAGACGCGCATCGAAGGCGAGATCCAGCAGCTCGATCCGGACCACCCGGTTATCGAACTCTGGCAGGTGATCGCTGGAAACGTACCCGGCCGCTCCGACGAGCGTCAGATCACCCTGTTCGACTCCGTCGGCTTTGCCATCGAGGATTTCTCCGCACTGCGCTATGTTCGCGATCGACTCAAGGAGACCGGACTGTATGAGGAACTCGATCTGCTCGCCGATCCCGACGAACCGCGCGACCTTTTCGGCATGATCCTGCGCGCTGCAAAAGCGGCTCCCGTACCTCAGAAGATCGGAGCGCTCTGATGAACAAACAGTCCGTACAGGCGCCCAAGGGCGTCGTGATGATCCGGCCGCATCATTTCACGCCGAACCCGATGACCGCGGCCGACAACGCGTTTCAGTCCAATGACAAGAAGCGTGCCGCCGCGGCTATCGCCAGCGCGGCATTCGACGAGGTGACGCGCATGGCGGAAGGCCTCGGAGAGGCCGGTGTCACCGTGCATGTCTTCGAGGACAGGACGGTGACAACGCCCGACTCCGTCTTCCCCAACAACTGGTTCTCGACACACTCGGGCGGCCACGTTGCGATCTATCCGATGTACTCGCCCAACCGGCAAAGGGAGCGTCGCGGTGACGTGATCGAGATGCTGAAGGCTGAGTACCGGGTCCAGGACGTCATCGACTACTCGGGCCTTGAGAGAGACCATGTCTTTCTCGAGGGCACCGGCGCCATGGTCCTCGATCACATCGGCCGGGTTGCCTATGCGGTGCGCTCCAACCGCACCAACGAGGTGGCCCTCGAACGGTTCTGCACCCACTTCAACTTCGAGCCGATGGTCTTCGATGCAGTCGATCGCAGCGGCAAGCCTGTTTATCACACCAATGTGCTGATGTGCATCGGAACCGACTTCGCGCTGCTCGGGACGCAAATGATCCCCGATCTTCGACGCCAGCAGGAGGTCGTTGCGCGGCTCAAGGAAACCGGCCGCGAGGTCCTCGAGCTTTCAATCGACCAGATCGAGAACTTCGCCGGCAATGCCATCGAGCTGGAGGGGAGCGAAGGTCGCGTCCTTGCGCTTTCGGCGCGTGCCCACGCGGCCCTGGATCGTGAGCAGATCGCGGTGATTGAGCGCTCCGCAAAGCTGCTGCCATTCGACGTTTCGACGATCGAGCTCGCTGGCGGCTCGGTGCGCTGCATGCTCGCGGGCATTCACCTGTCGCGGCGCACTCCGCAGACCGAACATCTCCGATTCGCGGCCGAATGAGCGCGGCGCAGTCAAACATTGCAACTATGGGACAGCCAACAATGTCGCAGACCAGATCAGTCTATGAGTTCAACTCTGCAATCGTCCGTGAGCCTTCCACCTCAGTCGTCAATGGTCTACGCGCCGACGATCGCGGCGGCCCGACTTACGACGGCGTGAAGGCCGAGCACGACGCCTATATTGCGGCGCTGCGCAATGCCGGTGTCGAGGTTACCGTGCTTCCGCCGCTTGAGGGGTTCCCGGACTCCATTTTCGTCGAGGACCCGGCGCTTGTGTTCACCAACGGCGCCATCCTGCTCCGGCCGGGCACCCCAAGCCGCGTCAAGGAAACTGCCGAACTTGCGCCGGTCCTGCGCGAGATGTTCGAAACCGTGCTTGAACTTGCTTTTCCCGGCCAGGCGGATGGCGGTGACATTATGTTCACCCCGAAGGGATTGCTGATCGGCCTCTCCGACCGCACCGACAAGGCTGGTGCCGAGGCGCTGATTTCCTGTATCGACAAACTCGGCGGAAAGGCCGAGATCGCCGAAACGCCGAAAGGGGTACTGCATTTCAAGACGGCGTCCTCGCTGCTCGACAATGAGACGGTGATCGCGACGGCGGCACTTGCCGACGCGGCAGTGTTCGAGGGATTGCGTAAGATCGTCGTGCCGGAAGGCGAAGAGCCGGCGGCGAATGTGCTCCGCGTCAACGATGTCGTATTCGCTAGTGCCTATTACGTGCGCACTCTCGAGATGCTTGACACAGAAGGCTACAAGGTCGTGCCGCTGAAGACGGCCGAAATCGAGAAGATCGACGCGGGGCTCTCATGCATGTCACTGCGGTGGTATGGGGATGGCAAATAATTATCCGGGATGACCTCCGGCCAAGTAGGCTGCGCTCCTCCCCTGCTTATGTAGCGAGGAAAAGCCGCAGTTCGTCCATGCGCGATGGCAGACTGCAATCACTGATTGTGCTGCTCACTAAAGATGACAGTCTCGGCAGCGCCAGTTCCCTCGATCGGTTCAAGTCCTCCTCCCAGCAAGTGGTTCCGCGGTCGGTACGAAACATGCGCCACGCAATCCATATCGCCGTCCGAATGCGGCTGCCGAAAAGTGGAGCAGCAGTTGCGAAGTGCGGCCCAATTCTTGATTCGCGATTTATTCTTCGCGACACCTCGCTTTCGGCATGATCTCATTGTCGGACTTGACGCACGCGACTTGATCAACCCCGCAACAGATCCTTCAAATAAAACTCAAAGAATCTTTACAACCGCACATCGCTGGAAATGGTACGTTCATCACGAGGGTCTGAGGTCCGGCGCGGATGAAAAGCTGATGCCGATTTTACGCCTTGGACCGCACAGCCCGCAACGGAGGTCAACGCCAATGACGAGAAGAGCGCTCATCATGGTTGAAGGCCATAGGCGTAGTGGTCTGCTATACGTCCAAGCGGCCCGGCGTCTTGGTCTCCATCCAATTACCCTGTCGGCCGATCCAACTTGCTACGACTATCTTGCAGCGGAAGGGATTGAGGCAATCTGTGTCGATACGGACAATCTCGATGCGCTGATCCACGCATGTTGCCGGCTACGCCCGACCTATGACATTGTCGGCATTACTGGCTTTTCGGGGGTCGACGAGTCGGTCTCTGCTACAGTCGGAAAGCTCTGCCAGCATTTCGGTCTATCGGGACCGAACCCCACATCAATTGAACGATGCTGCGACAAATTCACTCAACGTCAGCTCCTGGCGGACGCCGGCGTTCCCATACCTTCTTATCGCTTGGCAACGAATGAAATGGAGGTAGAAAGCTGTGCGACGGAAGTCGGCCTGCCGGTGGTTCTTAAGCCAGCCCTAGGCATCCGCAGCATCGGTGTTCGATTGTGCCGCAGTATCGCCGAGGTAGCCGAGCATACAACCTATCTGTTGGGCGGGAAGCACATATGGCGGTCTTCGCCGAGAATCCTGGTCGAAGAATTCGCACAAGGCCCCGAGTATGCCGCTCACATAATGGGGAATGAGGTCATTGGGATTGAAGCTGGTGACTCAGGCCCTGGACCGCATTTCGCCTTTCGTGAATTCACCTTTCCGGCCCCGCTGACTGATGATGAGCATAAGCGTATTGCCGATGTCTCGCTGACTTGCTTGGGAGCTCTCGGCCTTGGCTGGGGGCCAGCGTGCATAGAATTCCGGTGGACGAAACGTGGCCCAATCGTCATTGAAGTTAATCCGCGTCTTGCCGGTGGGACCTGTCCTCAACTGGTTCACCTGGCTTACGGTGTCGATCTCATCACCGAGCACATCAAGCTTGTCATCGGTGACAAATGCGATTTGCGCAGAAGCCATTCGCACACTGCGGCCGCGCGGTTCCTTCTTCCTGATCGCGATGGCACCCTCGATTGGATCGAGGGCGACAGGCAAGCGGCTGCCGTATCAGGTGTCGCCGAGGTCAAGTTGTATGTTGAACCTAAGACACCGATCGTCAGGAAAGGCGATAATCGAGACTCTTTGGGAGAGGTCGTCGCGGTGTCACCCAGCCTTGTGCAGACCGAGGCGATACTTCAGCGTGCCGTCGACTTCATCGCTTGGTCGATCACGCCATTTCCGACATCTGGCGAACAGGATCAGTAGGGGACTATTTGCATCGCCACACTAGCGCGGTGCGAGGACGGGCCAAACGGTCCAGTCCCTTCTCATGGGGGCCCGGCGCCTCGAGGTCCTTCGCCCGTTCGCGAGGTATCTGGCCGGGCTCGATCCCGACACCGAGTTCCCGAGAACCGCGACCTTTGGTCGTTCACACCGCCGCCTCGCACCCCACATCTATTCAGAGCAAGAGATCTGCGACCTTGTGGCCGCCGCTCGCACCTCGCGCCCGAAGGCGGATTACGGCCGGCATCCTACGGGACGATCTTCGGGCTGATCGCCGCTACGAGTCTGCGCCGATCAGAAGCGCTCCACCTGCGCTGCAGCGATGTGGATCTGGACGGAGCATTCTTTCGGAACACCAAGTTCCCGCAAATCCAGGGATGTGCCCCTACACGCCACCGTCGTAGCCGAACTACGGCGTAAATTTTGACCGGGGACGCGGGACAGTTCCGTAACGCTACTTCTGTGTGCGCGGTCTGGAACGGATTCGATCGGATGAGCCCGTTTCTCGAGTCGCTTCGAAACTTAAAGAACTGAAATGGCACAGCTTAAAGGTTAGGGGCAAGAACCTTCATTTTGCGTGACTCGAACCCTCGTACGTAAGGCGCAGAGAACAGGGGAAACCATAATCATTGACTAGATGAGCTTCCCATCGCCATCGGTGTCACTTCCTTCCCCCTTCACTGCGGAGATTTGTCCTGCGGCGGTGCGGTGACCAGAACTCCAGCATCTGGCGAACACAATCCGGTCGACGGCAGTGAAATCTAGAAGAGCTCCCAGAAACGCTCGCGCATCAACTGACAGGTCATCGAAGGGCGGCAAAAGGATTGAATATGCTGCCTGTTCCAGGTCACGCGCGGCACGGAACAAGCGATCCGAGTTCGCCATTTTAACTACGATCTCCGCCAGGCTCTCGGCCGGAATAGACTGCAAGGCCAGATGGAAACGGTCACGAACGACGTCTGCGATCCCTGATCCGTTCGGCGCAAAGTCCCGAATGGCAGCTTGTGCCCACCGTAACTTGTCCTCGGTGCCTTTTATGTCCTCTCCAAACCGGATGGCGTTGGCAAGGCTCGTCTGCCGCTCGAGGGTAGGCCGGAGCGCAGTCTCACCGGAGGCAAAATCCAATGCAGCTGCTGCGATCGCTGCGCTAAAGTAGACCATGCGAGTGAGCACCTGGGCAGCCGTTGAACCCGGATGGGCTTCTGTAGCGAGCTTTGCGAAGAGTTGGGCGCCGTCTGTCGCAGTGTTGGCACAAGAAGGGCCGAACCGGTCAGCGACGGACGACTTCACCGATACGAATACGTCTCGCAAATTTCGCGATGCGCGTGAGTTGTCGACCTGGAATATGAGCCGCTCTAGCATCTCGTCGGTTATGCGCGTTGACGCCGCTAGCTTCTGGCTTGATTTCAGGCGCTGGAGATCTCCATTGTCAATCCAAAGGACGTTGTGCTTGCGCGCAAGTTCCCGTAACGCGGGCCGAGTATCGCTTGTTGCTACTCCGGTGGCTTCCACCTTAATGATTTCGGCGAGCCCTTTCACGAAAAACAGCCGTTCAGCCGCTCTCGGTTGCGCGTTATCCTTAATATCGATAATGATACGGCGTCGCGCCAAGGTCGCAGACCGCTCGTAGAGCCAAAGATCGATGTCCGTAAGATCATCACCGCTATTACGCAGCTTCACTCCGCGCACAACAAAGAAACCCGCGCCCAGAAAATACGACCGAACAATCTCCTCGGTCTCAAAACCCTTTTTCCCGGTCTTTTTTCCTCCGCTCATAGGCCACCCCCGCCGCGAACCGCGCTCAAAAGCGAGCGTGTTTGAGCCTTACTTGCACTGGATTGATTCTTGCGCAATCCGACACGCGCGACCTCCGGCGGTGTATAGCTGCGCATCCCGGCGCTCGGCAGCGTTTCGAGGGCAGAAGCTGCCGCATTACGCCCCTTTAATACCTCGAGCGCGATCACGCCCACTTCGCGCTTCAGAAGCCTCATGGTGAAGCCGTTGCCCGCCCGCTCAGTTTTAACCACTCGTTCCAGTTCGAGGGCGCGGTAGTCGTTTCCGATCGCTGGAGCCGGCCCGACCGTCCCGCCTCGGATGAGCTTTCCTAACAGCAAATCGATCCCCCAGATCCTGCCACGCGTTGCTGAGCTCTGTGACATACCGTAACTGAGAGCAGCAACAAGAGCCTTGGCGTGATCGAAAGCGTCCTCGGTCAGCGGGTTGCTGAACTTGTGGAACGCACCCGGAGATGTGATGAAGACGTGATCCCCAGCTTCGTTGGACACGATGTTCATGTCATAGAGCGCAGCGGCCCTCACTTTGGAGAACAAGGCCTCGCCCAGCAACAAACCTGCCTCGGAAGCAACAATCGCGCCAGTCGCCTGAAGCTTTGCATCGAACTCGTTGAGTTTGGCTTGCTCCGCCGAACTCAAGGAACCGAGAACCTTCATCACCTTTTTCGCCGTGTCGCGCCGGAAGAGGTTGCCATTGAAAAGCAGACGGTCAGCGCCCTCCCCTTCAACATCAACGAATCCTATCTGTGACGCCTGTTGAACGAAATCGGCAGAGTCGGCTTTGGTCATCTTGTGCGTGTCACTTATCAGCTCAATCGCTCCGGCCGCAGACACCGGGGCCTGCGACGAGAGTTCCGCAAGACTGATGGCAGCCCGTTCCGTTGCCTGTGGATCGTTGTCGTCAAAGAGGTCAGCGGCGTGCATCAATGCGGATGCGCCATTGACGCCCAGAACAGATACCCCTCCATTCGAGGCGCGATCGATAAGCTTGCGCTTCTGGAGATGATCAAGGCAGGCCCCTAGCTCCGTTTTTGGATTGAGATTGCCGATCTTGGCTGCTGCTGTCACCTGTTGGGCAGACAGGGTACTTTGATCGCTTTCTCCGAGTCTGGCCAACAGGCTGGCAGCTTTCGCAGCCAGGTCGATTGCACTGAACTCTGCAGCGCCACGAAGGTCGGCAGCAATCTTGCGCCCATGGTGTACGACCCATGCGCCGGTTGTTTGCTTATCCAAAACGATACCTCTTCCCATGTCGCGATTCCTGCAACATTCCTAATCTAGAAGTTGAATTATTTAAAGAGGTTCACGGTAACGGCCTGCATTTCCGGGGTGACACAAGCCAGATTCGCCGTTTTGGGTCTTCTAGCCGTGGTAGACGAATGTCGCCCGCTTGCGCCAGAAAATCCCGTCGCGGCGTCAGAGCCATTGGCGAAAATTCCGGCAGGTGATCACCATTCGGTCATTGCCGTCGCCCGCCGAGATTGAGTCTTTGCCTGAACGACCGTCGATCCAGTCATTGCCTCTTGGATCGATGATCACATCGTCACCATTGCTGTCGACGACACTATTGCTAGCCGGGCGGCATCGGAATTGCCTTTCCATCGCTACTACTCCCTATGAGACAGCCCCACGACGGCGTCTAATCTAAAGACATATTCGCTGTCGTATAACTAGCGCAATCGATCGTTCTAATGGAACCCATCAAAATGGTGGATGCGCGCTTCGGCGCCCGGCGGTGAGCCCCCTTAGAAATGGCGGCCACCGAAGTCCCACGAGACCAAGCTGCTCGCCCGCCGCCTCTTGCATTGTCGGGCAGATCGCGTCTTCTCCGATCTGCGCGCGTCATCGAAATGGTTCGCAATCCCGCGACAGGGTCGATATCGTGAGCAACCGTCTTCTCTGCGCTCCGCCGGGGTGGCGGCGCTCTTTCGACGCAAAGCTGCCGCTCGACGGTACCGCGACACCTGGCCGTATGTCACCGTCCCCACGAGACCGCGTACCGGCGTTGCCCCGCGCTTCTGGCGGCACATGAAAGAGGCTGCGTCCGCTGAGACGCCGGACCACCGAGATGCTTTCGCTTCAACAAGCTGAGCCGAAGGGTGTCGAAGATCTTAATAGAGGACATGGAAGCATGACGGCATCTGCTACAGCCATGGTTCAGGACGGTAACAGCCGAGCCAGCACTGACCTTCTGCAGGCCAGCATGCCTTGCGTTTCAACCGAGGGATGGGCCACAACATCAAGCGATTTGAGCATGCCAGCGGCGCTGGTCCTTATCCTTAGCCAGCCGGGAAGATTTGCGCCCTACTAGGATGTTGAACGTCGCTTCCGAATCAATGAACTTGTCCGCAGGGTACGTGACTCTCGTGCATCAAGTGTGCGGAAGCACCGATCCGGACGTAACGAAGCAGTATCAACGTTGGATTGACTGCACGGAAAGGATGCTACATGCGTGCGCCATCAGGTGCTGTTGCGGGACTTTGCTCGGCCTCCGCCACCATGTTCTCAGTGGGAATGGCGTTCCTTGGCTACTGGGGGCTGTATGAACCCGGCGGTTGGCGGAGCGCTGATCTTGCCATTGTGATTTTGGCGCTCGTCGGATTTGCAGCCCTTGGCTCGGTGCCCTGGATTGTGACGACCCCCGTTGCAGACGATGGCGAGGAGAGGGTTGTAGCCGCCAGACGAGCATTGGCGTTGGGAGTGGTCTTGATCTGGTTGTCCGTTTTTGTCTCGGTATTCACCTAGAGTATCTTTGTTGAATGCGAAATCGGAATGTGGACGGCTTCAACGGTGCCCCGATCGAAGGTGATGGAGCGTCGAGCGGCATGGTGTATCGCCGTTGAAATCCCAGTTCCTAATCGTGTAGCCGCCGATCGAGCTGGCATCCCACCTTCCGATGCAGCCAGAATAGCTGCTTTTTGTGTTGAGTAGTGAAGCCCGACGGCGGCCTGCGTAAGTCTGCCGCACGCCCCTCCCCCGAGCCTTCAGGATTTCCCGTCGAGCTTCCCTCCAAGGGTGGCCGCAAGAGCCTCCCACAACGCAGCGAACCAAGCGTCGAGACTGGCCAAAACGTTGCCCCCGGCGTCCGCCTCTCCACGTTTGGCGACAGGAACTGCCCCTGCCCTGGCAAAGGCGGCTTCGAGGCGCTTCAGAACCGCCTGCCAAGTTTGCCTCTAATGACGGTTGCCGCACCCGAACACCGCAAAAGGCCGTCCCGCAAGCGTGTCCGGCGGAAGGCTCTCAGCTCAGGAGAGGAACCGTCGGGCGTTGTTCGGCGGCAGCCCTTCGTAGGAAGCCGAAACAACGACGAAGGGGATGTCAACTGGAACTCCGGGGGAGTAGTCGTCCGCCGGCGCGACGCCCGGCACGTAACGCGTCGCAGCCTCGATTCCGATCCGTTTTGCGAACGATTCTGACATGCCTGTATTGCTGCCATAGAGTATGAGCAGAGGCCTTCGGTAGGCGATCGAAGGAGGCACCCTTCTCAATATTGGCTCTTTGCAGGCGGCTGGAGCGCGGCGACGCGGCCCCTGCAGCGCGACAAACAAGGTGATCTCATCCAGATTGTCGCCTCGCCGACCAGTATCGCCGTTCCGCCCTTATGCGAAGAACAACCGGCTTCATCGTCAGTGTCTCGCCGACAACGAGCTCATAGCTATCGTCGAGCAATGAGATGTATAAACGGAGATCATCGCCATGACCAGTACCGCCTCTTGCATGGCGAAGCCTCGGCCGAGGCAGGCTCGCTGACCGTTGCCAAGGGGCTTCCAGGCGTGTTGAAGCACGTCTTTGGCATGATCGAAGTTGAAGCGTGCCGGCCTGAATACGTCAGGCTCGTCCCAAACCTTGGAATCGCGGTGAAGCACAGGCAAAAGGATGAGCAGGATGTCATCCGGGGTCAGCCGGTATCTGCCTGCGAGGGTCGTATTCTCAATCGGATGTACCGCAAAACCTGGAGCCGTGGGCCAAAGCCGCAAGGTCTCCATCAGCACCTGTTCGACGATTTTATTCCGGATCTGATTTATGTCGCTTCGCATGGCAAGAAACTGCGGATCATTAGGCTCCATGTATGAGCCATCTTTTGGCCTCGTCGCTGTACCGGCCGAGTACGGCCTCGAAGCCGCAAAGATTTCGACCCCTCGAAACGGTTTTTGTTTAGTTTCAATATGCTTACGGGCGCAAGTGAATCTGCTATGTCAAGCATTGCTGGGAGCATATCAAGGATGCAAGCAACCCCACCCTTCCATAAGTCCTCGCCCCGGCCATACCGACGTCGAGTGAAGACTGAATCTCGAGGGCTTGCACTAGCCCAAAGTTCCCGTGCTGGCAGCAGATCACTCTAGCTGATCGACCAATGCGTGGCCACGCCCTGATCTTTGTTGTCCGACAGCGTGGGACGGACGTCGACGAAGTCGGTCTCGAACAATCGCGATCTCTCAGCGGTTTTATGAGCAAGGCTCTGCCATGCATTATGAATGGTGTGCGCAGCCGCGAGGAAGACCTGATCGACTCCGGCATTCTCCATTTCGGCAAGCAACGTCCCGAGCCTGTCGATGCAGTCATCGATATGGCCTCGAAGTCGCGAGATCTGGTCGAGAGTGACCCTTGGATGCGCTAGCATCCTCGGCACTATTACCGCCGCGCGCCTTGCGAGGTCCTCCTCGCGCAAGAGAGTGTCCTGCCACTCGTAAGTCATCATGGCTGCTCCTCGTCGGGATGGAACATCGCCGCTTCGTGCGTACTCGTCAAGAAGGATCCAGCATGGCCTGAGCATGGGAATGCCTATCGAAGTCCCGTGGTGTTGAATCGCTTGTTCCGGATTTCAATGCTTCCATGAGCCCTGCATCGGCCGCGTGTTGCGGGCACACTAGAGGGCGCTCAAACGCGGGCGCAGAGCGCATATCTCGAGCCGCTGTCGACCAATTGTGCTCTTGCCGCTTGTGATCAATGTCGCCACGGACCTTGTCGTTCTCGCCAAGGAGAAAACGTCCTGCGGGCTGCGGCTGAAGACCTGCGGACCGGTACAGTTCGCTACTGACGGCTACTGACAGATACAGACACGGCTTAACAAGGGTGAAATTGCCGATGAAGAAGGGCTCGAAACGGCTCTCATGCTTGCGAATCAGGTGTATGGCTTGGCAGACGCCTGAAGCGGCGTGCAGTCGAATTACAGGCCCCATTTTCATCGAAGTTACCGCCGGCAACACGGTCGAGACCACTCTCTTTTTTTGATGGAGCTGGCCGAATGCGCCGAATCGCGTCCTGCGGAACCGCACGGCGGAAGGCATGGGCGGCGGAACCGCGCGAGCCGGGTTCTCACCTGGAGAGGGCGACGAGATTGGGCGCACGCAGGCACGTCGACGGGTTCGCCAATTAGGCGGGCAATCCGCCGGGTTTGTCCGTGAGGCTTCCCCGCATAGATTGGCATCGCATTGACGGGGTGCAGCAGAGAGCATATGGGGCACGCCCCACTTGAGAACCATGCGCACTAGATTGCACGGAGAGTTTTGTGAAACTGCTCTGACGCCCTCGCCGAACTACTCCCGATGCATCCAGGCGCGCAACTGAATCAGGGATAGACAACTAAAGGGGAAAGAGCCTCAGGCGCGGCATGCTTCTTGAGCCGCTGCTGCCGCGTCTGCAACGCGAATCGGCAGGAATCGCCACTAACGCTAAAGTCTGACCAGCTCGAGAGTTGCTATAGCGGTTGTTTTGGAACCCGTTGTGGTCATTCGTCTTTCCCCGCCGTTCGCTCATCAGCCGGCCGGCTCGTGAACTCGACGCGAAGCTGTGTCATACCTGGCCTGCGAGTTGAAATCCAACGTCGACCTTAGGTCGCTGACACAGGAATGATCGATGAAAGTACTGATTGCCGGGGCGGGAATAGCCGGACTTTCTGCGGCACGAGCACTGAAAATGAAGGGCGTCGAGTGCGAGGTTGTCGAACGCCGGGAACGGCCACCGACCGAGGGAGCAGGTATCTTTCTCCTGGGAAACGCCGCAAGAGCGCTTGGCGACCTGGGACTGCTCGAACAAGTAAGGGCTGTTGCCTATCCGATTGCTAGACAGAGAATCCTCTCGCCTTCAGGCTTCGTTCTGAACGACGTGAGGACGGCAGACATCTGGAAGGATTGTGGGCCCTGTCTTGCCTTATCACGCCAAGCTCTAACGGACATCCTCCATGCTTCGCTGAAGCCAGGCACTGTGACCTATGGCCTGGAAGTGGTCTCGACGGCGTCGCGAGGTGACAAGAGCACGGCTCGCTTCTCCAATGGACAAGAAAAAGAGTACGATCTCGTCGTAGGCGCGGCAGGCGTCAATACGCCGCTGCGGACCGCAGTATTCGGTCCGAGCGCGGCTCGCCAGATCGACATCTCATGCTGGCGGCTGGTCGTCCGCAACAACGGAGAGATCGATGGCTGGACGGCAATGCTCGGGAACGGCCGCACCCTCCTCGGCATCCCCATCAGCGAAACGGAAACGTACATATACGCCGACTGCCGCTCGAACGAATTCGGCGACGGCTCCGTCAACGTTATGAAGCGGCTGTTCAACAGCTTCGCAGGTCCGCTCGGACCGATTGTCGCCGCACTGGATCCCGCCACCGCAGTCCATCGAGCCGTTTTGCAGGAAGTTCCTGCAAAACGATGGATAGCCGACCGGCATGTCCTGATCGGCGATGCCGCGCACGCCTCATCGCCCAGCATGGCGCAGGGCGCGGGCATGGCGATCGAGGACGCAGTCGTTCTTGCAGAGCTTGTCGCCAAGGACGATCCGATGGAAGGCATCCTCCAACAATTTCACGAGGCGCGCATCGGTCGGGTCGCGTGGGTACAGAAGAAGTTGCGTGCCCGCGACAAGCTGAGAACGGGTTCGAGTACGATACGGAACGCTGTCCTGCGGCTGTTCGGCGACGCCTTGTACCGGCGCACCTACGAGCCCCTGACACGCCCGCTCCTGCCTTGACGGTCGGAGGCCACCGCTGGCTGGCCTCCGACGCCTTCCCTACGCCTTGCGCTTTGGCACGGAAGCGAGATCGCCGTCAGCATGCTTTTGACGATTGAGGGGTGAAATTGAAATTCGAGAAAGTTGGGTTAGCGCTTTTGGACCACGGCAACGGGATGTGAGCACGCGCGAACAGGTTGCCGTGCGCCTCATCAATTTCAATCCAGCTCAAACGCCCGCTCGATCCCCCCGCTTGAGGTCATCGACCTATTTGGCCCGGCGGATTGTGGTGCTCGTGCTCCAAGTTAGCCATATTCGCAGCTCGCGATCGACACTTGCGTTTCGCAGAAGTGGATAATCCGCGTTTCCTGCCGATCGGGGACGTCGGTGTCATCGCGATTGAACGGCGGTCCATTTTGGGAACCCAAGAGCAACAGGTCAATGTCGCTTGGCATTGTTCGATGTAGGACAATGTTGGACATGCGACCCAGGCGGTTCGTTCTAGTGGCTCATGTCAGAAGGTTTCTGATGGCACGCACATTGCTATGAGGCGTCGGAAGGCGCGTCACGGACTAAAGATATCGTGCGGAGATGTCGAAATGCTAAGACTTTGCTTTGTGCCGCGGGAGACGCCCGGGTCATTCAGAACGTTCCAGATGCATAGGAAGGCTAGACAGGCGCGTTTGCCGCGGTTGTCTTTCGGCGGATGCCAGTTTGGCAACCGCATCGTGGGGGGAATCTTGGCTGCACCCGCGTGCGGGGGCCCTTCGGGAGAGACGTTCAACGCTGCTGCAACAAGGTCGGTGCTTTACCCCCGCTCTGTTCGTCACGCGAGATCGGGACCACGAACAGCCCAGGCATTGACGAACAAAGCATCCGTTCCCCGCACCACTCGACTTCTGCGGAGGCGCCTGCGGAGTTGCGCTTGTGGATGCGTTCGGTGCTCCGCGCCGATTACATTCAATTCATAAACGTCGATCATAGGAAGATACCGTTTAGCAGCGCTAGTCGCCGTCGGGAGTTCAGCTCTCGGATCAACCCCCAACGGCGCCAGGAAAACTCTGCCCTCCGATAGACCGGCAATGAGAGGCAGGACGCGCTCCGTCGGAACATTCTCGAGGCAAACAACCATGTTGGTGCAACTCTCTGCTCAAAGCAGCGTAGTCGAGGAGCGGCCCGCCGCATGGGGCGCGGTATTCGCGATGTCGTTCTGCGTTTTCGCGCTCATCGCGGCGGAAATCATGCCCCTCAGCCTGCTGACCCCAATCGCCTCGGATCTGGCTATAACCGAAGGCCAGGCCGGTCAGGCGATATCCGTATCCGGCGCCTTTGCGGTGATGACAAGCCTCTTCATCTCGTCCGTGGTCGGCAGACTCGACCGCAAGATCCTGCTACTGGCGCTGACCGCCGTGATGATCGTCTCGGGGACGATGGTAGCGGTCGCTCCGAATTATGTGGCGTTCATGGTTGGCCGCGCGCTCATCGGGCTCGTTATCGGCGGATTTTGGTCGATCTCCGCCGCGACCGCCATGCGGCTTGTTCCGGACGATCAGGTGCCGCGGGCGCTGGCGATCTTCAACGGCGGGAATGCGCTGGCGACGGTCATTGCCGCCCCGCTGGGGAGCTTCCTCGGCAGCCTCATCGGCTGGCGCTGGGCGTTCTTCTGTGTCGTCCCGGTCGCAGTGATTGTTTTCGTGTGGCAGCTCCTCAGTCTTCCTCCCATGAAGGTCGAGGAGCGGCCGCCATCCGGAAACGTTCTTAAACTGTTGAACCGGCGAGTGGTGGTTCTCGGCGTGGCAGCGGTCAGCGTGTTCTTCATGGGCCAGTTTACGCTGTTCACCTATCTTCGGCCGTTCCTCGAAACGGCTATCCATGCCGATGTTTCAACAATGTCGCTCCTGCTGCTGGTGATGGGTGCGACCGGGTTCATCGGCACCATGCTCATTGGCGCCTTTCTGAAGAATGGCCTCTATCGGACGCTGATTGCGATTCCGATGTTGATGGCGGCGATTGCCGTGGCCCTTGCGGCTGTCGGTGGCCGAGTTGCCGCAGCGGCACTGCTGCTGGGCATCTGGGGGTTGTTCGCCACGTCAGCGCCGGTGGGCTGGTGGACCTGGTTATCGAGGACGCTGCCGAAGGATGCCGAGGCTGGAGGCGGACTTATGGTCGCAGTCATTCACTTAGCTATCACCTCGGGCGCGATCGTTGGTGGCTTCTTTTTCGACATGAGTGGGTACCAGGTGACCTTCGGCGCCAGCGCGGCTTTGCTTATGATCGCGGCCGCGCTCGCTATTTTGACGTCGCGAGAGGCGCAAGCTTGGCTGACCTAACGAGTGGCCGCTTCACGCAGCAAATGATACGGCTGGTGCGTGAGGATACCGCGTCAGGGAGAAGTGGCCGCCCTGATCCCCGGAACGTGAGTTCGAGCGAGACGGAAAGGGTCTCCAGACCCAAAATTTTCCATTTCTTAGGAGACTTGTTCCATTATCTGCTTATCCGGCATGAGGCTGAGGGAATTGCGTGATGGGCTATGATTGGACCGGCAAACGAACGCGCCGGATGAAAGTGTTGCGCGGATGCGCAGTGGTTGTATTCGTCGGGTCTGCGACCGCCTTCCTGGCTGCCGCACTTCTACAGTGACCAACGAGCGGGGTAATCTCGCACAACGCTGCAGCCATCTTCAAGGCGCGACGCATGCACGACTCCTGAACATGCCTCGGGCGCTGATTCAACCCCACAAGAATCACCCGTTTTGCACTCAAAATGCAAAGGGCCGCTTCTCTCTCGACGAAAGAAGAGGCCCAGCGTCTGAGCGTTTGAATTCACAGACGGGCGATAAATGCGTGTATCGTCATTTTTTGCAAGTGCTTTTGCGAACCCTACTCACCAGACCGGTTCGTTGCTTTAGCGCCGGGAGTAGCGGTACAGGCCTGATGCTATTCGAACGCTGGCAAAATCAGGCCTTGTGGTTGGACATGAAGCCCGACGAACGTGAGGACCTCCTCCGACTGGATCTTCGCCAACTTTCGGGCGCTTTGTTGCTGACCGCTTTTACGGCCAGGCAAACTGGCGTGGTATCGGCGTTGAACTCGATCGAGACTGCCTTGTCCTGGAGGCGGCTGCGGGTCCGTCAGGAACGAACCTGAAGCAGTCAAGAGCAACGCAGGCTCTTGCTTGACGCGCTTGCGATCACCTGGTCTCGATCTCCTCGGGACGCTGCTCGCATAGGTCTCCCAGAGCTTCGTTGTCGACAGCTTGAATTTGCCTTACTCGGGATCAGGATCGACCAAGATACGACGCCTCGGCCCACAAGAAGCCGGCCGATGGTGGATTTGCAGTGATCGGCATGGGGGAGCACGCTCCGCCGCTCGCCGAGGGTAACCGTTCGCAGGTGCCCTTCCGCATTGTTGCAATACATCGACTTTAGCAGTTTTATGCGTCAACAATCTGAAGGGCCCTGATAATGGAAGAGCAACTCATTATGCTTTTGACAGGAGCGAGCCGAGGTATAGGGCACGCGACAGTGAAACTGTTTCAAGAGCGTGGATGGAGAATCCTTACAGTTTCCCGTCAGCCCTTTTCAAAGGACTGCGCATGGCCAGCCGCACGCGAGAGCCACATCCAGGCAGATTTAGCGCAAATCGATAAGATAGACGATCTTGCCGCAGAAGTACGAAGCCGACTTCCCGCCGGCAAGCTTCATGCGCTCGTCAACAATGCAGGTATCTCGCCGAAAGGTCCGAATCAGAGCCGGCCGGGCGTGCTTGGCACTGATTCGCGCACTTGGACACAAGTGCTGAACGTTAATCTCGTTTCGACAGCATTGCTCGCCCGTGGCCTTCTTCCCGAGCTCGAGTTGGGCAAGGGCTCCATCGTGAACGTAACTTCGATCGCCGGCGCTCGCGTTCATCCTTTCGCAGGCGCCGCATATGCAGCCTCTAAAGCAGGTCTCGCTGCACTCACCCGGGAACTTGCTCATGAGTTTGCTGGCCGGGGGGTTCGCGCCAATGCCATAGCGCCGGGCGAGATAGAGACCTCGATCCTGTCCCCCGGCACGGACAAGCTCGTTGCCAGCCAAGTACCAATGGGACGTCTTGGCGACCCGTCTGAGGTCGCCGAGACAATTTATTTCCTCTGCACGCCTGCCTCATCCTATATCAATGGTGCCGAAATCCACATCAATGGTGGCCAACACGTATGAGTGTCGAGGGGTTCGCACTGGTGTTGTCCAGTATGTCTTTCGCCACCATAGAGGCCGCAAGTGCTTGAGGGGGGACTGGAAAAGCGGCGGCATCCATGTTCATCGAGAACCTTGCTGACGCTTATAAGCCATGCGACGTGTCGAACCACTCAAAGTTCGCGAAGCGGCCCATTGCACGGCCTTGCAGTTCACCGCACCAGACGCGGTCAAGAACGTCGAACGAGATCGTCGCCGCAAAGCAATATGGAATGGCGTGGGAAACTACTATGCCGAAGCAAATGAATGAGTACCTCATCCTGCCCATCCCCGAGCGATGTGGGTACGAGGCTTGGCAGTTGGGCCTTTTGGTGCATGAGCACTCGCAGTTCCCGGGAGCGCATCGGACGCCTGCGGCGGAAGCCGGCAACGACGTCCTTTCACACGCAAAAGGCAAATACGGTGAACTGGCGTTCCATGAATGGCTGGTCCGGCAGAGTGTGACGCCGACCCATACTCCGTTTCGAAATGATTATACGCGAAAGGTTCTGGATGACGACTTTGTCGTCAACGGTTTGCGCCTTGAAATCAAGACCAAGATGCGCAAGGTAAGCAGTCCGTTCCCACCCCCAGTGCACTTCAACGTCAACTTGGGCAAGAAGGAGATAGAAGACGCCATTCACGTGTTCATCGAGTTGTCCAGCAAAGTAAAAATTGTTGACAACCCAGCGGCCATCATCGTCGGGTGGGCGCCACCAGCGTTGATTGCCGACAAGGGCGTAAGGACATGGCCGGGAAAAGAAAGCGACAACAAAGCTTTCACCTTCAAGCGATACGACTGGGACTTGAATATCCGTGATCTCTTGCCGCCGGCGGGCTTGATCAAGGCGATCGGAGGAGCTCGCCGCTAAGTATGAAAGCCTGCTCCCCGCGTCTTGGCAGTCCAGCTCGTCACTCGTAACTCTCGGCTATTGGCATGTCTGCGGGTTGGCCACTCACCCGCGGGGCATAATCGAGGTTCGGAACGCGAAACGCCGGAGAAGCCGGATCCCATTCCAGCCGCCGCGTTGTGCGAGACAGATCCGGTGCACTGACGACAAAGCGCTCATCGTAGCGGGCATATAGCGTGTCGAAGAATCCCGTGAGCCTTAATGGACTGTCCGGGAGAGGAAAGCTGTCGAGTAACGTGTTGCGTTCAGAACCGTGCATCTCGACGAGACCGAAGCCGATCGCCTCGTAGCGACTTACATCGTCGCGAATGCCGCGCCGGCCAACAAGCTCTCGCAGAGCATTGTGAAAGCGGACAATACCGGCAACCGGCTCCCCACCCTCCGTCATGGCGATGTCATTGGCGGCAAGCGTCTTAGTGCCTTCATTTCCTGGCTCTGCGTCCGCAACGGCTTCAGCGGCGTCATCAAGTGCAATTTCGATCATCCGGTTCGCCCGAAGCAGGACGAGGTAGCCCAGGACGAGCGCGGGATAGGTGATGTGCAGATTGGTACACTCGCCGATCGTCTCCTCCATGCGGTTCGTCAGATTCCGGAAGGCTCCGGTCACACCCTTGCATGAGACAGCGAGGACAGGGCCGATACCTTCACGTGTTACGACGACATCGACATTCTTCGTTTTCAGTCCACCGAGCACGGTCCGTTCGCCGCCACGTGCCAAGCTGGGTTCGTATTCCAGAACAGGAGCTTTGCCGGAGCGGCGCTTTACTCGAAACGGTGGGCGAGGAACAATGTCTTCCGGATCAAAACCACCTTCAATCACCAACCGGCATGCCACATACCAATGGAGCGGTTTGATATGGCTGGCGCTCTGGGTTTTGCCGGTGAACTCCGCGAATGCCGCCAAGGCTTCGGCCTGATTGGTCCATTGGCAGGTTTTCGCCTCGAGGTTACTCGGCATAATGTCTCCAACGCTGAAGCGCGCTTATTGCATCTTCCATCGCTTCCGCATGCGCATATATCGTCTCAGAAGGGAAAAGAATACGTGATGCTTCTCGCGGCTCCAGCTTTAGCATCCCGCCGCCGAGCGCATGCCCCTCAAGCTCACAACTGAGGCGCACGAACGGGGTTGACCATTGCGGAAGAAGTTTCTTAGCGAGCGGGCGGTCACGAACCCGGACCGAATGGACACTGTTCGTGCAGGTTACCCCAGCGAGATTTCTCACCAGGTTTGCCGACCGGCCCGCCATGTAACTCAGGACAAAATCTGGTACCTGCACGTCGGGAACGGCATACCAGGGTGTGCGATTTCGGCATTTATAGCCGAGGCGCGCTTCGCGGCCGGCACTGCTGTCGAGATAGCGCTTGACGCTTGACGGCAGTTCCTGGCCGCGCTTCAATCGAAGCAGAAGGACCTTATCATCGCTCTTTTTCCAGGCCTCGACCGTCTCTTCCGTAATGTGATTGTTCGGCATCGCCCGACCATTGCGGAGGCTCGGATGCAGGAACTCGGACGGAATTTTCAACCTTTTGGCTTCCGACGGGCGTAAATGGAAAAACTCGTTGTCGCCGCTCACGTAGCCTATACCGATGCTTGCGATATCCCCGAAGCGCTTGCTCGCCGGATCATGGATCGCCGTTGCGTAGACGTCGCGAATACTCTTCGGCAGAAGATAAGGCCGCAACCGGCGCGACCAGGTCGTACGCCATTCTTCGACGTCGACAACTACATCGGGCTTCGGACGGTATTTGCTCGGCTTGAACTCCTCGCAGACCGTCAGATTTATCTGCAAAGTCGAACCTCCATGCCCGTCCGCATAGAGAAGCCAGCAATCTTCCGAGAGCGATGGAAATAGTTTTCGCCGGATGGCGATGATATGCACTTCGGAAAAGGAATTGACCAGGTAATCGAGCAGCGGCGCGGCATAGGGGGCGTGGCCTATTTCCGCCGGCACGACGAATGCCAAGCGGCCGCCAGGCTTCAACAAGGCGGCGGTTGCCACGAGAAACGGCGCCCAAGATGAGGTCAAGCCGGAAAAGTGTGCACCCTGCTGCGCGCACAACTCCAGTGCGCGATGCCGAACCTCTCCCTTGAAGCTTTGATAGCGTATGAAGGGCGGATTGCCCGCGGCACATTCGAACCGCTCGCGCGTCTCGGCAGCCCAGGCAAAGAAATCGCCCTTATGCACGAGGGCCCAGGGTGCGTTTGCAATCGCACTCTGCGCGGAATGCGGGTTCTGTTCGATGCCGACTGATTTGCGGTGGACGGAAATAAACTGGCCGTCGCCGCATGAAGGATCGATAAGTCGATCGGACGCGCGCCGAACGGCCCATGCTACAAGAGCCTGCGCTACGTCGCCTGGCGTGAAATAAGCACCAGATTGCTTCTGGCAAAAAATGGCCGACTCACCCTCTCTCATTTCCTCACCTTGCCGCAGCTTATGCGTTCTTTCAACGTAACACGGTCCCATTACAGGCGAGAACATACAAAGAACATTAAAGAAGTGCAAACGAGGCCAAAAGATCTACCGCGTGGTAATCATGCTGGGTTTTCAAGGAGGTGGGGCGGCTAAACGCGGCTGGTATCCTGTCGCTTGGCCTTCGCAAATCGCCATCAGTTTCCATGAGGAACATCGGCGGGGTTAGTCTCTCCAGCGTCCGGCCTCCCCACGACGGGGCGGGGCTGCGAGGGCGGATGGGACGGCAGATTGGGTTGCGGTCTCCGCTCCGGCTATGAGATGTATTTCGCGAGTTCGAGAGACCAGGTCGGCCGGCCAGCTGCGGCGGGCCGCGATTAACGAGCCTGAACCGATATGTCTTCCGATTGTTGCGCAGTACCTGGCCGGCAATATGTCGCGCGATGATCACGATGCGAAACAACAGCAAACGGTGCGTTGCCATTTGCTGCCTTAGAGCCAGGCAAAACCGCCCTTCTCCAGGAACCTTGATGCACGGCTGAGGAGCGGTGTCGAAACGCAAAATGCCCACGGTGTGAGCTTTTCGGGATCGCGGGGATGTCGGTTGTGGGGCTCGCAAGCGCCTTTGTCTACCACTCGGGGTGACGTGCTCCAACGGCGGGGAACAGAAGCGTAAGATTTGCGGCTTTGCGATCATTGCTGCCCGATCGAGCTCGACGCAGGACGTTACGGCAACTTCTTCTCTGGTGATGTGATGACCTTTCTCCTTCGCTGCTGATGACAGGATGACAGGCAGTCGCCCGCTCGGATCGAATCACAGGCCGCTCCACACATTAGGTTAGGTCAAACCTACTCAGCCCCGGATCGAGTTGCTTTAAGCTAACACGCCTGATCCAGTCATTGACAACTGCTTTACTGCTGATAAGTTAGATAAAAGCCACGTAATAGCTAGTGAAGTGCGCTGAAACCATCATGCCGCGCCTAAGCAAGATCGCTGAAAGCCCGCCCGCCGCTGTCGAGAAGAGTCTCAAGGGGCTTGGCAGCAATATCCGCATCGCCCGCCTACGGCGGAAAATCCGCCTGGAAGATCTGGCGGAACGGATCGGCGTGTCCCGCTTCGCCCTTGCCGATGCCGAAAAAGGCAAACCAACCACCTCGATCGTCGTCTATGCCGGCGCTCTTTGGGCACTCGGCCTGCTCGCCGAAATGAGCCTGCTCGCAGACCCTGATCGTGACAGCGAGGGCAAGGCTCTCGAGCGCGTCCGCAGCCCGAAGAAGGCGCACCCGCCAAAGGCATTGGACAATGACTTCTGAGCGCGAGTGCTTCGTCTATATCATCCCGCCCGGCAAGACAGAGTTTGTCACGGCCGGCAAGCTGCGTGTCACTACGGTCGATGACGGTACCGCCGCCGGCTCCTTCGTCTATGGACGCCGCTACCTAGAGCGCAACGACGCCGTCGAACTCGACCCGATCGAGCTGCGCCTTTCAGACCGGCTCTACGAGACGGGCCGCATGAAGGGCATATTCGGGGCGATCCGCGACGCGATGCCCGATTACTGGGGCCGCCGCGTCATCGAGAAACATGCAGGTCGCGTTAACCTGGAAGAACTCGACTACCTGCTCGAAGGACCTGACGACCGCGCCGGCGCCCTCGGATTCGGCCTCAACCAGACGCCGCCCGCACCTCGGCGGGAATTCAACAAGACGATCGACCTTGCCCGCCTGCAGGAGGCAGCAGAGACGATCATAGCTAACGAACCCCAACAGCACGAACTCGCCGCACAAGCCGAAGAGCTGATGCTGCTCGGCACCTCGATGGGCGGCGCTCGCCCGAAGGCCGTCGTAGAAGATAGCGGCGCGCTCTGGCTGGCAAAATTCTCGCGCTACGATGACCGCTGGAACCAGCCGAAGGTCGAGCACGGCGCGCTCCTGCTCGCCCGCGCGTGCGGCCTCGACACCGCCGACAGCAAACTCGTCACCGTCGGCGGCAAGGACGTTCTCATGGTCCGCCGCTTCGACCGTGAGAAGCAGGATGAGAGCTACCGACGCTTCCGCATGGTCAGCGCACTCACCTTGCTGCGCAGCAGCGACAGCGCCTCCGATCGCGATCAATGGTCATACCTCCTGCTTTCTGATGAGCTCCGCAGGGGCAGCGCCAGCCCCCAGCAGGACCTGCGCGAACTGTTCGCGCGCATCTGCTTCAACGCGGCGATCTCGAATGTCGACGACCATCCGCGCAACCACGCCATGCTTGCCAAACTGCGAGACTGGCGTCTGAGCCCTGCCTTCGATCTGGGACCTACGCCATCCGTATCAGTCGAACGCCGCGACCTTGCACTCGCCTGCGGCCCGCAAGGCCGCTACGCCAATCGCAGCAACATCGTCGCCGCGCACGGCCGCTTCCTCCTCACCGAAGACGAAGCGACAGGCATATTTGACACGATCACCAACACAGTCGCCAATTGCTGGCACTCCACCATGCGCCGCGCCGGCGTCAGCGAGACCGACTGCGAAGCAATCTGCAGCGCCTTCGTTTATGAAGGGCTGTTCCATGAGCGTTGAGAGGACGCGCTGAGCCGACCGTTGCGCTTCACCGCGATCCTCGCTGGCAGCGCGCAGATCACAGACCGTATCGCGGCGCGGAAACGAAAAGCTGGAGGCTTTTCAATACGCAAGACCTATGGCCCTGCTCCACCCCAACATGGCGCTTCATTACCGCCGCGAAGTCGCGGCTGTATGAGGCGCTCGCTGAGTGGAAAGCACCGGCGCGAAGTTGATATCATCCGGTCACTCGTAGACCGGATCGTGTTGAAGCCGCTCGGCGAAGGCAAGCGCCCTAGCACAGCCGTCGACCTGCAAGGCCACCTCCCCCGCATAAAATGCGACAGTCCCGCCGCTCCGGGCTCCTCGCCAAAGTCTCAGCCACGCTATTCAAATCAGTCCTGATCGTCATGTCTGTTGCAGAAGGGAACTCTTCAGCAGATTCGCCAGCGCAGCTTGACGGTTGCCTGGGCGGCCGAACGGCGGGCTCGGCCAAGTGCGCAAGCTGTTGCAGACCCACAACCGCGCCGCGCCGACGGTCTTGTCTCAAAGAAGCGCGGCCGGGCTATTAACTGGCGCGACAGCGAGCCCTTCCGCAACCTGGAGCTCGACCTCTGACCGGACTCGAACAACATTCGCCGCGAGGAACTGATCGAACGCCGGCAGCAAGGAACGCTGCGCCTTTGGATGATCGCCGCCATCTGGGATGTCACGCCGCGAACGCAAGTGGCGTCGAGTTTCTCGCGTCCAGAATGCCGGTGCGACACGCGTCGGGATCAGGGGTTATTTAATCCATGCTCTGGCCGCGAGAAATTCCGTCTGACTAGAAACGGTAAGTGACGCCGGCGCCAATCAGCCATGGATCGAGCTTGGCCTTGCCACTGACCTCGGTGCCACCGACATTGGCATCGAACTCTGGTCTCAGGAAGATTTTCTTCACGTCGAAGTTCACGCCCCAATGATCGTCGACCATATAGTCGAAGCCGGCCTGCAGGGCGACGCCGAAGGTGTTCTTGACATCAAGGCTACGGGCACTCTTGCCCGACTGATTGTAGAACAGCGTGTAGTTGACACCGGCGCCGACATAGGGCTGGAAAGTGCCGAAATCGGTGAAATGGTATTGAAGGGTCAAGGTTGGCGGCAGCAGCCAAGTCTTGCCGATTTCTCCGAGCGTCGAAATTGAGCCGCCGCCGTCGACATTGGCATAGGTTGTGCCCAGGATGAGCTCCGCAGCGATATTCTCATTGAAGAAGTACGAGATGTCAAATTCAGGTATGACCGTATTCGAAAAGGAAAGATCCGATCCCGGCACTCCGTAAACCTGGCCGGAGTCGTTGGTGATCACATTAAGCCCCCGCAAGCGTATCTGCCATGGGCTGACTGCCGGTGCTGCAGCGGCAGGCGCCACAGCTTGTAGTATTGTCAGATCTGGCGTGGTCAGATCCGTCGCCTCTGCGCGGGCGGCAACCAATGCCGTGGCGGTAATGATGGCGCGGACGATGTTGCTGGATAGCATTCTTGCCCCCTTTCGATCCAGTTTCGTGGAGGTCGGAGGAAATAGCATCGTTTATGAGCTCACGGTTTGAGCGAGATCAATTGGAACTGGACTGTTTGTCGCAGCAGCAAATCGGCTGGCCACTGACATCAGCGGCCGCGACGCTCTTGCGATGCTGCTTCGCAGCTATCCCATCCACAGGATTTCCATTGAAGCGCGGTGGCGCTGCGTAAAGGTGCCCGCGACTGCCCTAAGCATATCTCATATTCCACTCGCTGCACTATTCATCATGGACATAAAGTCGGAAGTGGTTTTTCCTTCCCTTTCGATTCGGCGCAATGGTTGCTGTTTATCCGCGTCATCTCGGGCGTCGGCAGTTCCCGCCGCGTCTGAGTTGCTCTGAATGATCGCCTCATAGTGGTTGCCAGAGGGCATCGGCCTCGCACATCATTCTGAACTCCCTACCACGAAAGCGCATGCTCAAGCCCTGCACGCCGGGGCGCAACGAGCGAAATGTCGACGATGGCCGTCGGCTATTGGACCAAATCGTCCGTGTTTTCGCCCATTCCCCTCGTCGATGTTTGCAGGTTTCCGGACAGAGCCGCCTGGCACGCTCCGGCGGTTCCAAAAATGCGCAGCTATTTCAGACAACTGCTCGATCGAGCCCCAGTTGGCACGCCACTTGCTGCATAACTCCACAAGGCAGCAGCGGCTGTCGATCTCGGAAAAGTGGCTCGGGAGGCCCGGCGCATTGCCGGACGGGGGATCCCATGTGGAGGATATCACATGATCATCGAGCATTCCGCGGAGGTCCGCGGCAAGACACCCTTTTACCGCCATCTCTATGTC
>NZ_NWTD01000018.1:0-64924 GCF_002532005.1 Sinorhizobium sp. NG07B
ATAGGTCCCGGCTGCTCCGTTGCAGCGTTCCGCGTGACGATTATGATCCGCTGGCGGCGCGAACGCCGCTCAGTTCACGAGGATCATCATGGCGACCGGCACCGTTGAATTCTTCAATCAGGTGTCGTTTTGCAGTTAATCGGGTTCTTCCTCAATTTCTGTGGTTAACAGAGTGTTAGCGCCGCGATTGCTATCTGCGGGGATGCGAACGAAATTGAAATGGTCGGGGGTCAAAGTTCTGGGTATCGCCCTTCAAGATGCGGAGAACTGGGTTATTTCTGCCGCTGCAAAACCTGTCGGTATCTGCCCGGATTGCGGAGCGCGAAGCCGGCATCGGCACGGCTGGCATAACCGCCGCCTCCAGGACTTGCCTGTTCAGGGTCAAGTTGTGAAAATCAACCTCGCTCTGAACCGGTGGCAGTGTAGACACCGAAAATGCGGGCGACGGACCTTCACCGACAGGTTGCCCAAGATTGCTTCGTCCTACATGCGACGAACTGAACGGATGGCTGAGATTGTCGGGTTGATCGGCCACAGGATGGGCGGTCGCCCGGGTGAATACTTGATGCATCGGCTCGGCATGCCGGTCAGCGACGACACGATCTTGCGGCAATTGAAGCGCGATAATCCGGCGTCCATACAAAAAGATAACTTACGAGTCGTGGGCATTGATGATTGGAGCTGGCGGCATTCCTCGCGGTACGGCACGATCATGGTCGATCTCGAGCGTCATTCGGTCGTCGATGTTCTGGACGACCGCAGCGTCGAGAGCGCAAAAGCATGGTTGCGAGAACGTCCGACTATCGAGGTCGTTAGCCGAGATCGCTGTGGCCTATATGCCCAGGCAGCCCGGGAGGGCGCACCGCAGGCCCGCCAGGTAGCTGACCGTTTTCATCTGGTCCAAAATCTCAGGGAGGCAATCAAGGAACAGATGAGCGTTTATGGTCACGCCCATGTCAGACCCATTCTCTCCGAAGATGCGATCGCCAGCGCCAGGTCACAACAGCGCCGTGCCCGCTTGGCGCACAGGCGATCCCGTCAGGAGATATTCGACACGCTTCAAGCTTTGCGCCAGCAGGGCCTCACCTAGAGCGAGATTGCAAGGCGGACCGCCGCAGCATCGCGAATTGGCTGACTTCCAATGCACCTCGAGACAGAAATCGGGCGGCATTGAATCCGATCGCCATCGACGACGACATCGCCGAGATTGATGCCCATGCGGAGGAGAAGCCGCTGCCCAGGGGCGTCGTCCGCCTGACGCGCGGCGATCTCCTTCTGCGAAGCGACCGCGCATGCGACGGCATCAACGACGGAGCTGAACTCCACGAGCGCGCCGTCGCCCATCAGCTTCACGATACGCCCGTGATAATCTTCCACGAAGGGATCGAAGATTTCGGAACGCCACGCCTTCATCGCTGCAATGGTTCGCGACTCGTCGGCTTCAATGAGGCGCGAATAACCAACGATGTCGACGGCGAGAATCGCAACCAGCCGTCGTTCGGCGCGAACTGCTCCCATGGCCACCTCTCCCCAAGGTGTAGACGGCCTCGCCAAATGAGCTGGTTCAGAAAGGCGGACTTTCCAGACTTCTGGCCTCACCAAGCTACACGCGTTCCGCCTAGCGTGCCAGATATATCGCCCAGCTCGAGACTTTGCGGGAGTGTCTGCTTCGGACAAGCTCCAGCCTGAAGCCGAGACCCAAATGTCCGCTTTCGCGTTGTGTATCCTGTAGGCGGTCGGTCCGCCGCCGGCCCGGAACGCGGCGTTAGCATATTCGATTGGCAATAACGCTCCTGGCGCAACTTGCTCTTTCAGATGAGCAAGACGAAGGGGCCGCCTTCCACCCGACTGAGACGATCGGAAGGCGGCAACATGCCCCGAGATGTCGACTCTATCCCTCGCTTTGAAGGGAATCGAACGCACGCCCCCTCCATAATGTGTTCAAAGATATGGCTCTTTTGGAGACCTGTTGTTCAGGTCCGTTGTCAGTGACGCTTGCTTTCGAGCTCATATCAGCCGGCATCCTCGCTCAGCGACGCCAGCCGATCTAGGGCCGACCCGCGCTTGGCATCACGAGTTGCCTTGAGAGCCGCAACATCGGTTGCTCTCAAGCGCCGGTGACTGCCAACCTTTTCCGCTGGGAGTTCACCAGCGTCGCCAAACGAACCAGATATATCCGCAGCCTGGTTGACAGCATTTCCTCGTACGGCAGCACCGTCACTGGCCGACCCTCGGCGAGTAGCGCGGCGGCCTGATACGTGACCTCGGCCAATACATGCGGCACTTTCAGGCGCTCGCCATCCGCGTCGATGACCTGAACGATCCCTTGCCGCTTTTTCGAATTTGCCAGCAATAGCGATGCGACGCGGGCAGCCGCCGACCTCTCGGGTGCAGGAACCGCATCCGAGGTTTTGGTGGAATTTTTGTTTGACAATGTGCGATGTGATACGGCCATGCCGACAATATGGCGCATAAACGCTATAAACCCAGCTATCGAAATTCTCATGAGTGTCTATGCTAGTCGCCGTTCTTGACGCCAACGTCCTGTTTCCCATGTTGCTGCGCGATACGCTGCTGCGGGTCGCGGCAGCGGGCTGTTTTCCAGGCTCACTGGTCGACCCGTATTCTGAGGAAATGACCCGCAATCTTGTCAGCGATTACGGCATGGAACCATCCAGGGCCGAAGCTTTGCGCACCATAATGGAGGAGGCGTTCCCTGAAGCGACCGCGGAGGGATGGGAAGAGATAGAGCCAGAGATGCGCAATGATCCGAAGGATCGCCATGTCGTCGCGGCAGCCGTCGCGGTCGAAGCGACGATCATTGTCACCTCGAACATCCGCGACTTCGGCAACCTACCCGAGGGCATCATTGCCTTGACCCCTGACGAATTTCTCTCGAAGATCTTCGCGCGACATCCAAAGGAGGTACTTGAGGCCCTGACGATACAAGGGGCCGCCTACCGGGGACCAGAGCTGACCGCCGGCGATCAACCTGATAAAGTTCGGTTGAAGTTCTTTCGGTCGGAGGGTTGGCTCCGGCCGAGTTGTTTCCAACCCGCTGAGACCGAACGGCATTGTGGCGCCAGCAGTTACCCTCATAATACATTCATGCGATCTTAAAAGCACAGGTCGAGGCGCCCAGGTGAAATATCCGATCAGCTTCCCCAGCGCAGCGCCGCGGTGTCAACTGGTGCGTCCCACAAGGAAAGTTCTCGTTCGTCGAGGCGCGCAACGGTGATTGAGAGGCCCGCCATGTCCAGGGAGGTGACATAGGTTCCGACCAGCGAGCGGGCAACTGTGACGCCCAGGCGCGCAAACCGCGCGCGGGCGGAATTGTAGGCGAGATAGAGCTCCGATACCGGGGTGCCACCGAAGCCATTGATGAAGAGGAGCAACTGGTCGCTCCGGTCCGGCGCCAGATCGCTCAAGATCGCCTCGAGCATCGTTTCCACGATCTCGTCGCCGGTCGCGATTTTGACCCGTGCACGTCCCGGCTCTCCGTGAATTCCGACGCCCATCTCCATTTCGTCTTCGCTGAGCACGAAGGTCTTCCGCTCGGTGTCGGGTACTGTCACGCCGCTAAGCGCCACGCCCATCGTGCGGATGCGGCCGTTCAGGTCCTCGCCAAGCGCACTCAGTTCTTCGAGCCGCCAGCCTGCCTCCGCCGCCGCTCCAAGCAGCTTCTCGACCACGAGTGTTCCCGCAACACCTCTCCTGCCCTGGCTGCGCTTCGACCCGCTGGGATTTACGTCATCGCGCACGATCAGGGTGGCGATCCGGTGCTCGGCCGCCGCGAGCTCGGCGGCCATCTCGAAATTCATGACGTCGCCGTCATAATTCTTGACGATCAGCAGACACCCCTCGCCGCCGTCGGTTTCCCGGATCGCGGCAATGATCTGGTCCGGCGTCGGGGAGGTGAAGACATGTCCGGTGCAGGCCGCGTCCAGCATACCTTTGCCGACAAAACCGACGTGCATCGGCTCGTGTCCGGCGCCGCCGCCCGAAATGAGCGCGATCTTGTCCGGACGAAGACTGAGTCGGCGAACGAACCTCCTGTTCGCTCCGAAGGTCACCAGCCGTTCGTGGGCCGTAACGAATCCCGCGAGGCTTTCGGCCACCAGCGTCTCGGCTCGATTCATGAATTTCTTCATCGTGCCCCTCCCCACGACGCCGTGCTCTCCTGCCCCGCAAGTCGCCGCAACGCTCCAACTTGGCACCGGGTGCTCGAACAGGGCCCTGACGGAGCAGCGATGTACTGAAACACATCACGACCCTCTAATCCATCGTTCCGACCAGTTTCGCCATGTTCCGGACGAGTTCCTCGATCGCTTCGTCGAAGAGGCGGTTCTTCTTTTCGTCGCCGAGATCGGGAACGATCAGCGAGAGCTGGCGCAGCTTTTCCGCGCTCCCGAAATCTGGCAGCTTGCCGGGGTGCGCGGATTGATAGGCCTGAAGGAAGCGCTCCTGCTCGCCCGGGCTGAAGTGACAGACACGGAAGATCGTCGCGAGATGACGCGCCGGCAGCGGGGTCGAATAGGCTGGACTCGTCACCTGTGTCACGAAGCTGCGATGCTTGCCGAGTGCCGCGGCGAGCCGCTGGCGGGTTCCCGATGGCCGATTGTCGATGATTTGCGCCAGGACCGTCTTGTAGGCGATGATCGCGTCTTCAACTGTCTCGCGCGACATTCATTTCATCTCCGCCGCGGCCCGGCCGTCCGAGCACATGCCGCCGATTATAGTTCTGATGTCCGCCAAGCGATTGGGCGCCACCGAGAAATGGCGAAGGCCCGCAGCCATGAGCGCCGGTATATGCCGCGGGTCGGAGGCCATCTCGCCGCAGATCCCGATTGGTTTTTTCATCGCCTCGGCAAGCGCCACGCCCTGCGCGATTACCCTTAAGACCGCCGGCGTGGCGGCGTCGTAAAGTGCGGCGACACTTTGATCGTCCCTTGCCGCCGCCGCAAGATATTGCGCCAGATCGTTTGTCCCGAAAGAGAAGAAGTCCGACCGCGAAAAACGATCGAGCATCAGCCCCGCCACCGGGACCTCCACCATCATGCCGATCTCCGGCATGCGCGTTTGCACGCCCCTCCTGCCAAGCGCGGTCGATTCCTCTTCGAAGATCGCCCGCATAGCTTCGAGTTCATCCGGGACCGTCACCATCGGCAAGAGGACGCCGAGATTGCCATGTACGGCGGCCCGCAGCAGCGCGCGCGCCTGGGCGCGGGCCAGCTTCGGCCGCGCCAGGAGCAACCGGATGCCCCTGAGGCCCATGAAGGATTCACTCCTCCTCGCTCCGGGCAATGTCTTGTCGCCGCCGAGATCGAGCATGCGCACGATCGCCGGCGATTCGCCGGCCCAGTCCAATGCATGCCGATATATGTCGTAATGCTTTTCCTCATCGACGGCATCCGCGGGCGAAGTCACCAGAAATTCGGTCCGCATCAGACCGATGCCCGCGAAGGAGGCTGGATCAACGGCCCTGAGCTCGAGCGGATCGTTGATGATGGCGGACAGCCGGATCGCGACGCCGTCGGCGGTTTCGATCGCTCCGCCGGCGCGCGAGGCGGTCGGCCTTGCTGCAGGCTTCCTCGATTTCGCCTCGCGAACATGCTCATCGTCGGGCGCGATAACGGCTCGGCCGTCATTCCCATCGACAAGAACGCGCGCGCCGGGTGCGATTTCGAACCGTCCCGTCGCCACCAGCATGGGTACCGAACGGCTGCGAGCGAGCATTGCCACATGGCTGGAGACGCTGCCTTCGAAGAGGACGATGCCGCCGCCCGTGGTCCAGTCATGCGCGAGGAAGAGGCTGGGCTCGAGGTCCTTGCCGACGAAGACCGAACCGGGCGCAAAATCTTCCAGGGGGCGGCCCGTGAGCGCACTGAGGACGCGATTGCGGATGTCGACGATGTCGACCGCGCGGGCGCCGAGCTGCTCATCGGGCGCCGCCTCGATACCGGCGATATAGTCGTCGAGCGCGCCGAACCAGGCGAGTGCGGCGCCATCGCCGGCCAGCATCCGTTCCTCGGCCATTTCGACGAGAGCCGGATCGAGCAGCATCTCGATCTGGAAGTCGAGAATGCCGGCGCTCTCCTCGTCCGACCGATACGCCAGAGCCTCGAGCTCCGCAACGGCGGTGGTGACGGCCCGTCGCAGCTTGTCGCCTTCAGCGGCCACGGTGTCGCCGGGCGCGGGCGCCTCCGCCGTAAATTCGGCGGCGAGATGGACGGGCCCGACCCCCACACCCGGAGAGGCGGATATCCCGAAGATTTCAAGCGTTTCGGCCATGCTTCTTGTCTTCATCGAAGTCGCGCTCGACGAGCGCTTTAAGGGCATGGATCGCTTCGGCGGCGCGCAATCCTCGGGCTCGGATTTTCAGAATCGAACCCCTTCGAATCCTCGCCCCCATGATCTTGACAATGCTCTTGCCGTTCAGCCAAACGCTGCTGTCATTGACCTTGATCTCGACGGTGCACGGAAACGACTTCGCTAGCCGCGTGAAGATGACCGACGGGCGAGCATGCAGCCCGAAGCCGTGCGTCACCTCGATCTCCGCCTGGCAGTAACCCTGCGTCTCGACTGCCTCCGTCGCTTCTCGTCGCGGCCTGTTGTCCATCACGGTGACAGCTCCTCCGCGGTCGCCACGACGCGCGCGAGTGCCGCTCCGCCCGATGCTTCGGCCGCGGCCATCACCGCCCCCTCGACGAGTGGCGCGTCGCAGATGATCACTCTTCCCGAACGCGGCTCTCCGAGCATTTCTATCGCCATTTCGCTGTTCGTCTCCGCCCCGCCGAGATCGACGAAGACGGCGACCCCCGCATCCGACCAGGCCTTTTCGATCGCGGCGCGGATGCCGGCGGCGTGAGTGCCGAGCCCACCCTCCGCATTGCCGCCCGACCACGCGAGCGGCACGCAATCTCCGACCATCTGGCGCACCATATCGGCGGCACCCTCGGCGACGAGCGGCGAATGCGAGACGATGACGATGCCGACATTTGCGGATTTCGGGTTCATGCCGGACGTTGCTCCTCCAAAAAACGACAGATCGCGACCGTCAGCAGCGCGCAGCTCCTGGCCCCCGGATCGACATGTCCGACCGACCGGTCGCCGAGAAAGGCGGCGCGCCCGCGCATCGCCCTCATGCCGAAGGTCAGGCTTGCCGCCCGTTCCGCCTCTTCGGCGATGCCCGTCAGACCCGCGCGCCTTACCACTTCGGCATGCACCGGGTAAAGCACGTCGAGCAGCGTCTTGTCGCCGGGACTCGCCCGCCCGCGACGGGCAACGGCCTCAATGGCAAGCTCGAGCGCGCGTGCAAACTCGATCTGTCCGTCCGGACCGGCCAATTGACGGCCGGTCTCCATCAGCAGCGTTCCGTAGAGCGGACCGGCCGCACCGCCGACGCTCATGACGAGAGCCAGGCCAATCTCCTGGAGTGCGTTCGGCAAAGGCAGGTGCGCGAGCCGGTTTCGGTCGGCGTAGACCGCCTCCAGGCCGCGACGCATGTTGGTGCCATGGTCTCCGTCGCCGATCGCCCTGTCGAGTTCCGACAGATGATCGGCATTGGCGGCAATCACCTCGCGACAGGCTTCGATCAACCCGCCTATGAGCGCTGCATGTGCCACCACGACCAACACCCTTTTACCAACCTCGCTCGATCATACTCGCGATCGGCCGCCATCGTCAGAGCATGTGCTTAACGAAGCCCTGCTGCGACTTCGAAGACCGCCGCCACCGCGATGGCTCCCGGGTCTGGTACGCCGTCGAGATCCCCTTCGCCGATGTAAGAAGCGCGGCCGGCCTTCGCCTTCTTCATCGCCCGAGTTGCATCGGCGCCGGCGCGCGCCGCGGACGCCGCAGCGGCAAGGCCGCCCGCCCTAAGCGCGCGCAGCGCCGGATCCAGAGCATCCACCATCGTGCGGTCGCCGACGGCCGCCCCGCCGTAGAAGGTCATCCGTTCGAGTCCCGCCAAAAGCGCGCCTGCCATGTCATTCGTGTCCGAATAGGCCTTGGCCGCCGCCGTGAAGAAGATCGACAGCAGCACGCCGCTCGATCCGCCCATGCTGGTGCTGAGAATGCTGCCGATCGACGACAAAGTCGCTGCGATGTCCCTCAGCGGCAGCCTTTCGATCTGGGCAAGAACGCTGCGCGAACCCGTCGCCACAGTCGAGCCGGTATCGCCGTCACCGGCCCGGGCGTCGAGATGGTTGAGCTCCGCTTCGAGCGAGAGCAGATGATCGCAGATCGCCGCGATCAGCCGATCGGCGGCCGGATCGTGACTGGCCGCGACGGCCTCAGTCGCGGGCAAAGCAATTGCCGGCAGAACGGAGACATCATGCCGCTCGACGGCGGGTATCCAGGCATGTGGGCCGACGGGCGATTTCAATGCCGCCTCACGCTCGCCATCAAGCCGGATGAGCGAAAGCGAAAAGCCGTTCATGTTGAGCGCCGTCATCATCGGCGCGGGGCCTATCGTCAGTTTCACACGTGCTGCGAGTGACGTGGAAAGGACCGTGTGGGCGATCAATCCCATCTCGATCGGCGGCACGGCACCGAGATTGTTGATGAGAAGCGCATAGCCGCCGTCTCGCGGCAAAGCTCTGGAGAGCCGCTCGGACATGGTGGCAACAATGCTGCGCGCCTCCTGTAGGGCGATCCGTTCGGCGCCGGGTTCGCCGTGGATGCCGAGCCCCAGTTCCCCCTCGTTCGCCTCGAGCCGTTCCGCATGGGCCTGGCCAGGGATGGAGCAGGAGGAGAGCGACACGCCGAGCGAAACGATGTCGCGCGCGGCCGTGCGGGCCGCAGCGGCAACGGTCTCGAGATCCGCATCCTGCTCGGCCAAATGCCCCGCAAGCTTGTGGACGAAGAGCGTTCCGGCGACGCCGCGCGGCTGAGCGATATCCGGCAGCGCGATGTCGTCGGCAACGATCACCATCTCGACGCGAAAGCCTTCGACGCGCGCCTTTTCCGCCGCGAGTCCGAAATTGAGGCGATCGCCGGTATAGTTCTTGACGATCAGCAGGCACCCCTTCGGCCCGGTCACCGCGCGGATTGCGGTCAGCACCGCATCGACGCTCGGCGAGGCGAAGATCTCGCCGGAAACCGCCGCAGTCAACATGCCTTTTCCGACAAAGCCCGCATGCGACGGCTCATGGCCGGCCCCGCCGCCGGAAACGACCGCAACCTTCGCCTTGTCCCAGTCGCCGCGCAGGACGACTTTGATATCGGGATAGCTGTCGAGGCGCGCGAGGGTGCCAGGTGGCGCGGTCTGGAGCAGGCCGTCCAGCGCCTCGGTGACGATGTTTTCCTTGCGGTTGAAAAAGTGCTTCATCGTGCTCATCCAATTACCTTGTCGATTAATCCCCGCAGCATCAGCGCAGCCGCTCGCCGGCCGACCCAAAATAAAGGGGCTGTCTCAGCGAAAGGTTGATCCGGTCGCCTGGTTTGATGGAGAGATAAGGGTCGGCAAGCGTCACGAGCTTGTGGCCCTGCACCCGGATGTGCAGGTGGTTCTGATCGCCGAGGTGCTCGATCCAGTCCACTTCGGCGTTGCCCCGAGCATGTGTGGTGATCTCCAGATGTTCGGTCCGCGCACCGATCGTCAGCGCGCCGGAAGGTGGTGCGGCGCCGGGCAGGAGGTCTATGGGAAGCAGGTTTATATGCGGTTGGCCCAGGCGCGCGGCGACGTGCAGATTGGCCGGGTCCGTGTAGATCTCCCGCGGCGTGCCGATCTGCACGAGCCGGCCTTCCGAAAGGATGCCGATGCGGTCCGCCATCGTCATCGCTTCGACCTGATCATGGGTGACGTAAAGCAGCGTGGAACTCAATTCGCCCTGGATCCGCTTCAGCTCCAGCCGAAGCTCGGCACGGAGTTTGGCGTCAAGCGACGACAGCGGCTCGTCCATCAGATAGATCGCCGGACGGCGCACGAGCGCGCGGCCGATCGCGACGCGCTGCATCTCGCCGCCCGAAAGCCGGGTCGAGCGATTTTCGAGCTTGTGATCGATCCGAACCATGCGCGCGACATCGCGCACACGCCGGTCGATCTCCTCGGCACCCAGCTGGCGCGCCGGAGAGCGCAGCGGAAAGGCAAGATTGTCGTAGACGCTTAAGTGCGGATAGAGCGAATATTGCTGGAAGACAAAGGCGACGTCCCGCTCGGCCGGCGATTGCCCGCCAACATCGCGGCCGGCAATCGTCACCCGCCCCTTGTCCGGTCTTTCAAGGCCGGCGATCAGGCGCAGCGCCGTGGTCTTGCCGGCCCCCGTCGGCCCGAGGAGGACGACGAACTCCCCGTCCCTGATCGTGAGCGAAAGATCGTCGACCGCCGCCGTGTCGCCGAACGTCTTACCGATACCGTGAAGAGCGACCTCAGCCATGGCAGGTTCCCGCGTGGAGGGACGAGGCGATCGCCCTGCCCGAGGCACAGTCGAAGACCGCAAGTTTTGCTGGATCGAATTCGAGCCCGAGGGTCTCGCCGAGCCTGAAGCTTCGGTCGGCCGAAATGCGGGCCTTGACGATGCCGGAGGCGGTTTCAACGGCGACGATCTGGTTCGTGCCGAGGTACTCGCTGCCATAGACAGCACCGCGAAGACCGGATTCGTCGTTGAAGCGGATATGTTCGGGACGCACGCCGAGCGCCAGTTCGCCTGGCGAGACATCCTCGCCGATCTCAGGCACGACGACCTCGATGCCGTCAAGCAGGATCGATCGCGTCCCCCGTTCGAGTCCCGAATGGAAGCGCATGAAGTTCATCGGCGGCGAGCCGATGAAGTCGGCGACGTACATCGAGGCGGGCCTGTTGTAGATTTCCTGCGGCGTGCCGAACTGCTCGACCACTCCGTGGTTCATGACCGCGATCTTGTCGGCCATCGCCATGGCTTCGTGCTGGTCATGCGTGACGTAGACCGTGGTCGCATGAATGCGATTGTGCAGTTCGCGCAACTCATGGACCATGACCTCGCGGAATTCCGCATCGAGCGTGCCGAGCGGCTCGTCCATCAGGAAGCATTTCGGCCGCCGGACGATCGCCCGTCCAAGCGCCACGCGCTGACGATCGCCGCCAGCCAGGCCCGAGACCGACCGGTCGAGGATGTGGTCGATCCGCAAGAGCTTCGCGGTCTCTTCGACGCGGGCGCGGATTTCCGTCTTGGGCACGCCCTGCGACAGGAGCGGGAAACCGATATTCCTGCGCACATTCATGTGCGGATAGAGAGCAAAGAGCTGAAACACGAAGGCGATGTCGCGGGCGCTCGCCCGATTGAAGGTGACGTCCTCGCCGTCGAGATGGATCTTGC
Source organism: Sinorhizobium sp. NG07B (assembly GCF_002532005.1). Lineage (NCBI taxonomy): Bacteria > Pseudomonadati > Pseudomonadota > Alphaproteobacteria > Hyphomicrobiales > Rhizobiaceae > Sinorhizobium > Sinorhizobium sp. NG07B. Next base: position 11,298 of record NZ_NWTD01000018.1, read on the forward strand.
CGCTGGTCGGAAGCTCAAGCCCGGCGATCATCCGGAGCGTCGTCGTCTTGCCGCATCCGGATGGCCCAAGCAGCGCCAGGAACTCGCCGTCATTGACGGTGAAGCTTGAATCCTCGACGGCGATGAAATCGCCGAACTGCTTGCGGAGGTTTATGATCTTGATCTCGGACATCGCTTACTCCGGAAATTTCGAGACGACGATGAACATGAAGGTGCCGGCCAGCAGCATCGCGAGCGAATAGGTGTACAGCGTCAGCAGGAACGGCTGGAACAGCATCAGGAAGCCGGCCGCGATCAGCGCCGTCGCAATGTTCTCCATCGGGCCGCGCCTGAGGAAGAACAGCCGCCTCTGCCGGGGCGCACGGGTCAGTTCTTGCGGGTTCGTCATTTGCGTACCGCTCCGAAGGTGATGCCGCGCAGCAATTGCTTACGCAGGATGATGGTGAAGACGAGGATCGGCACCAGGAAGATCGTCGTGCCGGCGGCGACCGCCGGCCAATCCTGCCCGCCCTCGCCGATGATCGTCGGTATGAACGGCGGCGCGGTCTGCGCCGAGCCCGAGGTGAGCAGCACCGCGAAGGCATATTCGTTCCAGGCGAAGATTAGGCAGAAGATCGCCGTCGCGGCGATCCCGGTGGTGGCCTGCGGCAGCACGACCTTCCAGAAGGCCTGAAGGCGCGTATAGCCGTCGATCATCGCCGCTTCCTCGTATTCGCGCGGGATCTCGTCGATGAAGCCCTTGAGGAGCCAGACGGCGAGCGAAACGTTGACGGCGGTATAGAGCAGGATCATGCCGAGCGCCGTGTCGGAAAGGCCGAACTGGCGATACATGAGGTAGATCGGGATCGCGACGGCGATCGGCGGCATCATCCTCGTCGAGAGAATGAAGAACAGGAGATCGTCGGCAAGCGGCACGCGGAACCGCGAGAAGCCATAGGCCGCAAGCGTGCCGAGCGAGACGGCGAGGAAGGTCGAGCCGAAGGCGATCAGGAGCGAATTGCCGAAACGCGGCCAGTAATTCGACGGTCCGGCGATGACCATATTGCGGCTGCGGGTGATCTCGTCGCAGGTACCGGTCGGGGAGGGGAGCGACTGGATATAGTCCGGCGTCTGCCGCGTGCGCGTCGTGAAGAGATTGCAATAGCCCTCGAGCGTCGGCGTGAAGACGATCTTCGGCGGGTAGCTGATCGAATCCGGCGGCGACTTTATGCTGGTCAGGAAGATCCAGGCGAGCGGGATCATCGTCACCAGCGCATAAAGGATGACGATCGCACTGGCGATGCGCTTCACGGTCGGCGTCGGCTCGACCACGGAATGGGCGGTGTTGACCGAACTCATCGTTGCTTCACCTTGTTGAGCGCTTTGACGTAGATGTTGGCGAGGCCGAACACCGCCACGAAAAGGATGATCGCAAAGGCGGAGGATCGTCCCGTGAGCCAGCTTTCAAAGGCTTCACGTTTCAGGGTGATCGACGCGACCTCGGTGGTCGAGCCGGGCCCGCCGCCGGTCAAAAGCATCACCATGTCGAACATCTTGAAGTTCTCGATGCCGCGGAAGAGCACCGCGAGCATGATGAAGGGCAAGGCCATCGGAACGGTGATCGACCAGAACTGCCGCCAGGCGGAGGCGCGGTCGACCTCCGCCGCCTCGTAGATATAGTCAGGAATGGATCTAAGGCCGGCAAGGCAGATCAGCATGACGTAGGGCGTCCACATCCATGTGTCGACGATGATGATCGCCCAGGGTGCGAGCGTCACCGAACCGAGCATCTCGAAGGACGACGGCGGAATCCCTGAGAAGAACGAGACTATATAATTGAAGAGCCCGATCTGCGGCTGGTAGAGGAAGCGCCAGAAATTGCCGACGACCGCCGGCGACAGCATCATTGGGATGAGGATGACCGTCGTCCAGAAGGCATGGCCGCGGAACTTGCGATCGATCAGATAGGCGAGCGCGAAGCCGATGAGCGTCTGCAGAAGGATCGTCCAGAAGACGAAATGCGCCGTCGTCTGCATGGCGATCCAGATGTCCGGATCGTTCAGCACGCGCTGATAGTTGCGCAAGCCGACGCTTGCGACTTCGGCGTTCGGGCGGTTCGCGCGGAAATTCGTGAATGACAGATAGACCGCCCAGATCAGCGGAAAGATATTGATCGCAAGTAGCAAGGCGATCGTCGGCGTTATGAACAGCCATGCGATCGCGCGATCGGAAAGGCCGCACACTCTCGCAGCCATCGGTACGGGCGTGGCGCGGGCAAGCATCTCGGCGGATCGCTCCGCGATGGTGGAAGGGGCATCGGTCACTGACGTCACCTGGCGTTGAAAAGGACTTCGGGCGGCCGCCACGGCCCGGAGCTTCACAACCCGGGCCGTGTTCCAGCAAGTCTAGAGCTTGCCTTCGTCCTCGAAGATTTCCTTCCAGTCGTTCGCGAGAGCGTCGAGCGCCTCCTGCGCCGTCCCCTTATCGGCGACGACGTAGTCGTGCAGGCGCTTCTGCATCGCCTGCAGCAGGATCGCGTAGGAGGGTTCCTGCCAGAAATCCTGCACCTGGTTCATCGCGACGAGGAAGTCGGCCGCGAAGGGCTGGCTGTCCTTGAAGGAGGGATCGTTCAAGACGGCATTGTGAACGGCATAGCCGCCAAGCGCCCACCATTTCTTCTGCACGTCGGGCTGGGCGAACCATTTGATATAGGCGAGCGCGCCGTCCATGTTGTCGGTGTTGGCCACAACCGAAATCCCCTGGCCGCCGAGCGTCGAGGCGGCAACCTTCTGCTTGGGATTGACGAAGAAACCGATCTTGTCTCCGCCAACCTTCTCGTCCTTGTAGAGGCCCGGGAAGAAGGCGAACCAGTTCATCGCCATCGAGACCTGGCCGGATTTGAAGGCATCGAGCCCCTCGCCCATATAGCTGTCCGTATAACCGGGCGGCTGGCAGCATTTGTAGAGCGCCTTGTAGGCCTCGAGCCCTGCCACCGCGTCCGCCGAATTGACGGCGCCCTCCATGTCGTATTTGCCGCTCGTCTGCTCGTATTTGAAGCCGAAGGGATAAAGCGCCGAGGTCGCGCCCATGGTGATGCCCTCGGAGGCGCGTTCGGTGAAGATCGCCGCGCCATAGACCTTCTGGCCGTCGATTTCGCGGCCGGTGAAGAATTCGGCGACCTGCTTCAACTCGTCCCAGGTCTGCGGCGGGCCGAGATCGCGACCGTGTTTCTGCTTGAACTCCGCCTGCAACTCCGGCTTGGCGAACCAGTCCTTGCGATAGAACCAGCCATTGGCGTCGCCCATGGCCGGCAGGGCCCAATAGTTCGGCGTGCCTTTCGGCCAAGTGGCATACGCGTTGACCGCCGCTTCGGCGAAGTCGCTCATCTTGATTCCTTCTTTATCGAAGAAATCGTTGAGCTTCACGTAGTAGTCGTTTTCGGCGGAACCGCCAATCCACTGGCTGTCGCCGATCAGCAGGTCACAGAGCTTGCCGCCGGAATTGAGTTCGTTGAGAATACGGTCGGCGAAGTTCGGCCACGGCACAAACTCGAACTTCATTGCGGTGCCCGTCTGCGCGGTGAAATCCTTGGAGAGCTCCACCAGCGCGTTGGCCGGATCCCATGCCGCCCAGCACAGGGTCAATTCATCGGCCCTCGCCAGTTCCGGTATCGCCGTCGACAGCACGAGCGCCGACGACATGCCCATCAGGGCCTTCGTCATCTTCCGCATGTATTCCTCCCAGATACAGAACCGACCGAAGCCGGCTTCGGAAAAATCTCTCTTGCTCACATGCCCAAACCGTCTCACTCCCTCATGTTGAGCAATATGTTTAGTGATATACGTTTTACTAAACACATCAAGTGCAATTCGTCGCTGCGGCGCAGCATGGGCGCCAGGACACTGAAGGAACTGGGGAGAGAAAGAGAAGGCGTGTCCGCCGCGTCCCGGTCAGCCTTTGTTGTCGCTCACGAAAACCGTGCTTGCGTCGCTGACGTTTGAAACATGCCAATAGGCGGCGTTTCCCGCCTCTTCGGCATCGGCACGAAGGATTGCGGTTACAATGCCCTGATGTTCTTCGTAAGACTTCGCCAGTCGCCCCGGCAGGCGGAACTGGGCACGGCGGAAGGGCGCAAGCCGTGCCCGCGTCTGCGTCACCAGTTCGAAGATGTGATCGTTGTGGGCGCCGCGATAAAGTCGGGTATGGAATTCGATATTGTGTGCGGCATAGTCCTCGTCGGCACCCGCATGGACGAGGCGCATCGACTCTCGGTGCATTTTCTCCATCGCGCGGCGCTCCTCGACCGACATGCGCTCGGCGGAAAGCCTGGCGCAGATCCTCTCGAGTTCAGCCATGGCCTCGAACATCGAGGCGAGATATCCACTGGTCACGTTCGTGACCACTGCGCTGCGATTGGGTTGCCGGTCGACGAGGCCCATCGCACAGAGTTGCCGCAGCGCTTCGCGCACCGGGGTCCGCGAGACCTCGAAGCGGCCGGCGAGGGAAAATTCGTCGAGTTTCTCGCCCGGCTGCATCTCGCCGGTGACAATCATGTCGGCGATCGCCCGCACCATCTGTTCGACGGTTGTACCTGCCCGGATGATCTCTCTTCTTCTTGGCTGTTTCACGCGCGACTCGATATTCTGGGATCTGCATACAGATGCACGCACATGCTTCACAAGTCAAACTGCAGCATAACGCACTGAAACGTCTCCTATTTTATCAGACACAAGACCCGGCCTGCGTTTGATTGAGTTCCATGAACGATTATTCGCAGGCCATTTCCTAGGCATGCGTAAAAAAACACCATACTCGCCTGTCAACTGCATACAGTTTCCTCAGTGCTCATTTAGACGCGGCACAAGAACCAGCAATATCAATAACCTATATGTTGGCACGCGCATTGCATGCACTTTCATGTACTGACTTTCCAACCAACCTCCGCCGCTCGCAGGGAGCATTCCGATGACCAAGCGACTTCTTTCCTCCCGTCTCCTGTCCCGCCGCGCATTTCTCCAATCGTCCGTGGCAGGTGCCGCCGTGGCGAGCCTCGCGCCGGACCTGGTCTTTTCGCCCGCCGCGGCCCAGAGCGCACTGACCGTCGGCTTCATCTATGTCGGCCCCAAGGACGACTACGGCTACAACCAGGCGCACGCGGAGGGAGCGGCCGCGATCAAGGCTCTGTCGGGCGTTACCGTCGTCGAGGAGGAGAATGTCCCGGAAACAGTCGACGTCCAGAAGACGATGGAGTCGATGATCAACCTTGATGGAGCGGCACTGCTCTTCCCCACCTCCTTCGGCTACTTCGATCCCCACATGTTGGAGATGGCGAAGAAATATCCCGACGCCCAGTTCCGCCATTGCGGCGGCCTATGGCAGGAGGGAACGCATCCGGCGAACACCGGTTCCTATTTCGGCTATATCGGCCAGGGGCAATATCTCAACGGCATCGCCGCTGGCTATGCGACGAAGAGCAAAAAGATCGGCTTCGTCGCCGCCAAGCCCATTCCGCAGGTGCTGCAGAACATCAATTCCTTCCTGCTCGGCGCTCGCTCCATCGATCCGGCAATCACCTGCCAGGTGATCTTTACCGGCGAATGGTCGCTCGCCGTCAAGGAGGCGGAAGCTACCAACGCGCTGATCGATCAGGGCGCGGACGTCGTGACCTGCCACGTAGACAGTCCGAAGGTGGTGGTCGAGACGGCCGCCGGTCGTGGCGCATTCATCTGCGGCTACCACGCCAACCAGAGTCCGCTCGCTCCCGAGAAATATCTCACCGGCGCCGAATGGGCATGGGGCAACGTCTACACGGACTTCGTGAAGAAGGCCCAGGCCGGCGAAAAGCTCGGCAACTTCGTGCGCGGCGGACTCAAGGAAGGCTTCGTCAAGATGAGCTCGCTCGGCCCGGCGGTCTCGGAAGAGGCGCGCAAGAAGTTCGAGGCGACGCTCGCCGAAATGATGGCGGGCGGCTTCTCGGTCTTCAGGGGTTCGATCAAGGACAACAAGGGAAATGTCGTCGTGGCCGGAGGGCAGGCTTTCGCGGAGGACGCGATCGAACTCGAAAGTATGGACTATCTGGTCGAGGGGGTCGTCGGCTCGACCGCTTGAGGAGCGTCGGCGTCATGACCCTCGAAGCCAACTCTCACCCTGTGCCCGCGCTCGGCGAGCGGGCCGGCACCGTCCGGCCCCTCCTCGAATGGCTGGCAAGGCGCGCAGAACCCCTGGCAATTACGATCCTTGCGATCCTCATCGGGCTCGCGCTCTTCTCGATCTTCATCGCGCTGATCGGCAAACCGCCGGTGGCGCTCCTTCAGCTGATGTATGCCGGCGGCTTCGGTAGCTGGTTCTCGATCCAGAATTCCCTGAGCCGAGCCGCACCGCTCCTCCTGACTGCGCTCTGCGTCGCCCTTCCTGCCAGACTCGGTCTCATCGTGATCGGCGCGGAGGGCGCCGTCGTTCTCGGCGGACTTGCCGGGGCGGGGATCGCCCTGCCGTTCGTCGGCGGCGCACCCGCATTGCTCGTCTGGCTCATCATGGCGCTTGCCGGCATGATCGTCGGCGCCATTTGGATCGGGCTCGCAGGCCTGCTCCGACACTATCGCGGCGTCAACGAGACAATCGCCTCGCTGCTCCTCGCCTATATCGCGATCGCCCTGATGAACCACCTGATCGAGGGGCCGCTGCGCGATCCCGCCAGCCTCAACAAGCCCTCGACGGCGCCGCTGCCTCCCGACTACATACTCGGCAGCATCCCCGGCATGGACGTGCATTGGGGCCTTGTCATCGGCGTGACCGCCTGCGTCGTTTCCTGGGTCCTGATCGAGAAGACGAGCTTCGGGTTCGCGGCCCGCATCGCGGGCGGCAACGCGCGCGCCGCGCAGATCCAAGGGCTCGCCGTCGGCAAGCTGATCGTCGGCTTCACCGCGCTCGCCGGCTCCTTTGCCGGTCTTGCCGGCACGATCGAAGTCACCGCCGTGCAGGGCAGCGCCAACGGCTCCCTTGCCGCAGGTTACGGCTACACCGGCATCCTTGTCGCATTCCTCGCGCGCCACAATCCGCTGGCGATCATCCCCGTCGCCATCCTCCTCGGCGGCATCGATGCCTCCGGCGGCCTGATCCAGCGCCGCATGGGCCTGCCGGACGCGACCGTCCTCGTCCTTCAGGGCACGCTCTTCATCGTCATCCTGTTTTGCGAGACCTTCTACGGTCGCTTCAGGATCTTCAATCCGGACCTCTGGAAAAGGAGCCCATGATGGACGGGATCAGTATCGGCATCTGGGGCGTGCCCCTTGCGGTTTTCGCCGGCGCGATCCGCGTCTCCACGCCCTTCATTTTCGTGAGCCTGGGCGAGGCGATCACCGAGCGCTCCGGCCGGATCAATCTTGGTCTCGAAGGCACGTTGGTCTTCGGCGCGATGACGGCCTATGCCGTCGCGGTGATGACGCGCTCGCCCTGGCTCGGCGTGCTGGCGGCAATGGCGGTGGGTGCCTTTTTCGGCCTCGCCCACGGCTTCATCTGCAAGTTCCCGAAGGTGAACGACATCGCCATCGGCATCGCGATGATGCAGTTCGGCGTTGGCCTCGCCTTCTTTCTCGGGAAGCCCTTCATCCAACCCGCCGCACCGAAGCTTCCTTCCATCCCCTTCGGTGGCTGGTCGGACCTGCCGCAGATCCAGGCCGCGCTCAACATCAACGTGCTCTTTCTGATCGGTGCGGCCCTTGCCCTCTTCCTCTGGTGGGCCTTCCGCAATACCCGCGCCGGCCTCATCCTGCGCGTCGTAGGTGACAGCTCGGACGCCGCCCGCGCGATGGGCCTGAGCCCGGACACGGTGCGCCTCCTCGCAACGGCCGTCGGCGGAGCGCTGGCGGCGATCGGCGGCGCCTATCTTTCGCTCTACTACCCGGGCTCCTGGAACGAGGGCATCTCGTCCGGGCAGGGCCTCATGGCCGTGGCGCTCGTCATCTTCGCCCGCTGGAACCCGATCGGATGCTTCCTCGCCGCCCTTCTCTTCGGCGGTGCGGGCGCGCTTGGGCCGGCACTGCAATCGGTCGGCATCACGAAGGGCTACTACCTCTTCTACGCCGCCCCTTACGTGCTGACCCTCGTCATCATGATCGCCACATCCTCTCCCACCCGCTCGCTCGCCGGTGCGCCCGGCGCGCTGTCGATCACCAAATAGGAGCGATCCGTCATGAACAGCCTCGCCCCCCTGCCGGTCACGAGCCAGAAGCTCAGCCATATCGATGCCGATCCCTATCCCTGGCCCTATAACGGCGATCTCCGGCCTGAGAACACGGCGCTGATCGTCATCGACATGCAGACCGATTTCTGCGGTCCCGGCGGCTATGTAGACCACATGGGGTACGACCTCTCGTTGGTCCGCGCGCCGATCGAGCCGATCACGACCGTGCTCGCGGCGATGCGGGCAAAGGGCTACCACATCATCCACACGCGCGAGGGCCACCGGCCGGATCTGGCCGACCTTCCCGCCAACAAGCGCTGGCGTTCCCACCGCATCAAGGCAGGGATCGGCGATGCCGGCCCATGCGGGCGCATCCTGGTCCGCGGCGAACCGGGCTGGGAGATCATTGACGAGCTGAAGCCGATCGAGGGCGAAACGATCATCGACAAGCCGGGCAAGGGCTCCTTCTGCGCCACCGACCTCGAGCTGATCCTCAATCAGAAGCGCATCGGGAACATCATCCTGACGGGCATCACTACCGATGTCTGCGTGCACACGACAATGCGGGAGGCGAATGACCGCGGTTTCGAATGCCTGCTGCTCGAGGATTGCTGCGGGGCGACCGACTACGGCAACCATCTTGCCGCGATCAGGATGGTGAAGATGCAGGGCGGCGTCTTCGGCTCCGTCTCCAACTCCGCAACACTCGTGAGCCAACTGCCATGATCATCGGCGAAATCCATGCCGCAAAGGCTGTGCCCGCCGTCGGCATCGAGACCGTCGAGATGACGATGCGCTTCGGCTCCTTCACCGCGCTCGACCACGTGTCAATCAAGGTGCCGGCCGGCACCTTCCATGCGCTTCTCGGCGAAAACGGTGCCGGCAAGTCAACGCTCGTCAAGTGCATCATGGGCTTCTATCACCCGACCTCCGGACAATTACAGGTCGATGACCTCGAAGTGGCGATCGCCTCGCCTCGCGACGCGGCGGCTCACGGCCTGGGCATGGTCTATCAGCATTTCACGCTGGTCCCGTCGCTGACAGGGGCGGAGAATCTGGCAATCAGCCGCGCGCAGGTGCCGGCGATCATCAACTGGTCGAAGGAGAAGAAAAAGCTCTCCGCCTTCATGGAGACGATGCCCTTCGACATCCCGCTCGACCGTCCAGTGAGCGAACTCGCCGCCGGCGAGAAGCAGAAGCTCGAGATCATCAAGCAGCTCTATCTCGGGCGCCGGTTCCTGGTGCTCGATGAGCCGACCTCTGTTCTCACTCCGGCGGAGGCCGACGACATGCTGGGCCTCGTGCGCGGCATGACCGAGCGCGGTGAGCTGACGGTCCTGATGATTTCCCACAAGTTCCACGAAGTGACGAAGTTCGCCGACGCGGTGTCCGTACTCCGACGCGGTAGACTCTCAGGCACCGGCAGGGTATCCGAGCTCTCCACCGAGGATATGGCGGGGATGATGATCGGTGACGTCAAGCTCGCCGAACTGGACACGCGCCTGCCCGTTTCCCCGGACGCCGCTCCGGTGCTCGCGGTCAAGAAGGTCAAGGCACCGGACCGGACCGGCCTGAAGCCGATCGAGATCGATGATCTGGTCGTTCGCTCCGGGGAGATCGTCGGTATCGCGGGCATTTCCGGCAATGGGCAGAAGGAGCTCTCGGAGGTTCTCGCCGGCCAGCGCACGGCCGAGGGGGCGGTCATCGTCAAGGGAAAGCGCTACGGCGCAACGCGGCTCGAGACCAGGGCAAACAACGTCCGCTTCATCCCGGAAGAGCCGCTCAACAATGCCTGCGCCCAGAAGATGACGGTGACGGAGAACCTCGCCTTCCGCACCTTCGACCTTGCAAAGAACGGCAGCGACGCGATCTGGCTCGACGCACGCGGCATGAAGAAGCGGGCGACGGCGCTGATTTCCGAATTCAAGGTGAAGACCGCCTCACCCGCCTCGCCGATTGCAGCCCTTTCGGGCGGAAATGTCCAGCGAGCCGTGCTGGCGCGCGAACTGTCGGGCGAGGTCGATCTCCTGATCGTGTCGAATCCCTGTTTCGGCCTGGACTTCTCAGCGGTCGCGGAAATCCGCACCCGTATCATGAAGGCCCGCAATGCCGGCACTGCGGTGCTGCTGATGTCCGAGGATCTCGATGAATTGATGGAAATGTCGGACCGGATCATCGTCATGTCGGACGGCAAGCTCGTCTACGAGACGCCGATCCGCGAGGCGGACGTCGCCATCATCGGCGCGCACATGGCGGGGCACCACTGATGGAGGAGATCAAGGCAGAACCTTTTCCGTTCCGGTTCAACCGAAAGGCCGTCGCCCTTGTCGTAATCGATATGCAGCGAGACTTCATGGAGGAAGGCGGCTTCGGCGCCAGCCTCGGCAATGACGTCTCGCAGCTGATGAAGATCGTGCCCGACGTCAAGCGATTGATCGAGGGCTTTCGCGCCGCCGGCCTGCCCGTGATCCACACCATGGAATGTCACCATCCCGACCTTTCCGATCTGCCGCGTGCCAAGCGCGAGCGCGGCAGCCCGCGCTTGAGGATCGGCGACGAGGGTCCGATGGGACGCATCCTGATCGCTGGCGAACCGGGCACCGCGATCCTGCCGGAGCTTGCGCCCATCGATGGGGAGACGGTCATCGAAAAGCCTGGCAAGGGCGCCTTCCATGCAACTCCGCTCGACGACATCCTCAAGGAGCGGCGTATCGCCCAGCTCGTCTTCGCCGGTGTCACGACGGAAGTCTGCGTGCAGACGACCATGCGCGAGGCAAACGACCGCGGCTACGAGTGCCTGCTCGTCGAGGAGGCGACGGAAAGCTACTTCCCCGAGTTCAGGGCCGCAACCATGGCGATGATCCGCGCCCAGGGCGCCATCGTTGGGTGGACGGCGCACCTTGCGGATGTGCTCAAGGGGGTTGCCCATGCCTGAAACGACACGCGAGAGCCTGACCCAGGGAAGCTGGCGCGAACTCGAATTCGAGCCGTTCCGCGACGGCGTTATGATTCACTGGATCAAGCACTTCGAAGGCGACCAGCCGGCCGTGGCCCTGCTCCGCTACGAGGTCGGCGCTTCCGTGCCGCGTCACCGGCATGAGGGCCTGGAGACGATCCTGGTGCTTACCGGCACGCAGTCCGACGAAAGCGGCGACTATGGGGCCGGAACCTACATCGTCAATGCCGCCGGCACGGAACATTCCGTCTGGAGCGATACCGGCTGTGCCGTGCTGATTCAATGGGATCGGCCGGTAACAATGCTTCAAGGAAAGTGAAACTATGACAGACGGACAGGCTTTCGACATTGCTTCTCTTCACGCCGCCTATCGGTCGGGTTGGGGCGTGGCCGAGACGATCGAGAGTGTTTTCGCGCGCATCGTGGCCGTCGACGATCCCGGCATCTTTCTATATCTCGCCGATCGCAGCGAACTCCTCGATGAGGCCACCGCTCTCGGCGCATTCGATCCTGTCGCCAAACCGTTGTGGGGCATTCCCTTCGCCGTCAAGGACAATATCGACGTGGCAGGCATGCCGACGACGGCCGCTTGCCCGGATTATTCTTACTTGGCCGAAAGGGACGCCACCGTTGTACGGCTGCTGCGCGAGGCCGGCGCCCTCGTCATCGGCAAGACCAATCTCGACCAGTTCGCGACCGGTCTCGTTGGCGTGCGGACCCCTTATCCGGTGCCGCGCAACGCCATCGATCCAGGGCTCGTGCCCGGCGGATCGAGCTCCGGATCGGCGGTGGCGACTGCCCACGGTATCGTCAGCTTCGCGCTCGGCACCGACACGGCCGGCTCGGGGCGCATCCCGGCCGGACTTAACAATATTGTCGGCCTCAAGCCGAGTATCGGTGTCCTGTCGACCACGGGCGTCGTGCCGGCCTGCCGTACTCTCGACTGCGTTTCGATCTTCGCCTTGGCCGTCGCGGACGCCTATCGAGTTTTCCAAGTCGCCGCGCGACCCGATGCGACCGACTCCTATTCCCGGGACATTGCGCCGAGGGGCGGTCTCTCCTCGCCACCAGTCCTCAAAATCGGCGTTCCGACAATGGCGGACCGACGCTTCTTCGGCGATGCACTCATGGAGAGCGCCTATGATGCGGCGCTTGAAACACTGCGCTCAGTGGGGCATCAGACCGTCGAACTCCCCTTTGCCGATTTCTATGCCACGGCCGCGCTTCTCTACGAGGGTGCCTGGGTGGCCGAACGCTATGCGGCGGTCAAGGACTTCTTCAATGCGAACGAGCCGAGCTTCCACCCTGTGACGCGAAAGATCTATGGCGCTGCCAAGGCACTATCGGCGGCGGATGCCTTCGAGGGTCTCTATGCTTTGCAGGCGCTGAAACGAAAGGTCGCGCCGCTCATCGCCTCCGTCGACATGATCTGCGTTCCGACAGCGCCGACGCATTTCACACGTACGGGGGTCGAAGCGGAACCGATCCGTGAAAACGCGCGGCTCGGCACCTATACCAATTTCGTCAACCTCCTGGACATGTGCGGCATGGCAGTGCCGACCGGTCTCAGATCCGACGGTCGACCGGCGAGCGTCACCTTGCTCGCGCCTGCCGGCAAGGATCACCTGACCGCGTCGCTCGCTGCCGAACTGCATCGCCTTAGCGCCCTGCCGCTCGGCGCCACGGGATGGCCGCAGCCGGCGAACTATCTTCCAGCCGAAACCGACGAGGACGAGCTGACAGAACTGGTTGTCGTCGGCGCGCATCTTTCCGGCATGCCCTTGAACGGCCAGTTGCGAGACCTGGGCGCCAGATTTTCCCGGCGGGCGCTGACGGCCAAATGCTACAGGCTTTATGCTCTTTCGGGCACCGAGCCCGCGAAGCCCGGCCTCGTGCGTTGTCAGGAGAGTGGAGGTGCCCTGATTGAGGTTGAGGTCTGGAAGCTGGGGGCAGAAGCGTTCGGCCGCTTCGTCGCAGCAGTTCCATCGCCACTTGCGATTGGCACCGTCCAGCTTGCCGACGGAACGGCCTGCAAGGGCTTTTTAGTCGAGCCCGCCGGCCTTGCCGGAGCTGCAGACATCAGCCGCTATGGCGGATGGCGTGCCTACATCGCCAGCTTGGCGTCTTGAAGCTTTCCCCGTGCTGATGGGCGAGTGGTAAGGGAGAGCGGCCTTGAACCTCGATTCTGCTCAAGATAACTGTCGGGAGACCCCCGCCGAACTCGCGGCTCGTGACCACGTCTCAACGCACGAAAGCCGAGACGACAAGTTCGCCCCAAATGTTCTCGTAATAAATATTGGTCGATTTGCTCAATTTGTAAGCAGTTGACGCGCAAATTAAAGGCATTAATTTGGCAAAACTTCCTCTTTACTTTAGAATGGATGGAACTATACTGGACATGTTTCTAGGGTTCCGATGCCGAAACAGACATGACTGGACCGAGAGAAACCTCCGGTGGGGAGACATCCACCGGGTCCACGGCGGGATAAAAGCCCGGGAGGCTCATGCGGCGATGTCGTTGCTTTGGGAATCCCGCCTCGTGATTTCCGAGAAATGAGCGCAGCTTGAGCCCCAAGTCGAACAAGGGGAACAGACGATGCGTTTCGGAAATGGCAGATTCGGTTTTCGTGCCCTCTCGGCCGCTCTCGGCCTCTCTCTCGCGCTACTCGCGGGCGGGACGCAGGCGCAGCCCAAGAAGGAATTCAATATCGCCTGGACGATCTATGTCGGCTGGATGCCATGGCCCTACGCGGCGGATGCCGGGATCGTGAAGAAATGGGCCGACAAATACGGCATCACCATCAACGTCAAGCAGGTCAACGACTACGTCGAGTCGATCAACCAGTACACCGCCGGCGGCTTCGACGGCGTAACGGCCACGAACATGGATGGCTTGACCATTCCTGCCGCCGGCGGCATCGACACGACGATCCTGATCATCGGCGATTTCTCCAACGGCAATGACGGCATTGTCTCCAAGACCGCGAAGACGCCCGCCGATCTCAAGGGTGAGAGCATCAATCTCGTCGAACTGTCGGTCTCGCACTACCTGCTTGCGCGCGCTCTCGAAGCGGCCGGGCTTTCCGAAAAGGACGTGACGATCATCAACACCTCCGACGCCGACATAGTCGCCGCCTTCAAGTCGCCGGATACCTCGACGGTGGTAACCTGGAACCCGCTGCTCGCCGAGGTCATGGCCGAACCCGGCTCCGCAGCGCTGTTCGATTCTATGCAGATCCCCGGCGAGATCATCGACACGCTGATGGTCAACACCGAGGTGCTCAAGGACAACGCCGACTTCGGCAAGGCCCTCGCCGGCATCTGGTACGAGACGATGTCGGTCCTGACGGACCCGGGCGAGAAGGGCAAGACCGCACGCGCCGCGATGGGCGTGATGTCCGGCACCGACCTTGCCGGCTTCGAGACCCAGCTTGCGGCGACCAAGCTGTTCGCGACACCTCAGGAGGCGGTCGCCTTCACCGAGAGCGAGGACCTCATCAAGACGATGGACCTCGTCAGGACCTTCTCCTTCGACCATGGCCTGCTCGGCGCCGGCGCCGCGGATAAGGACGCCGTCGGCATCGCGTTCCCGGGCGGGCAGGTTCTCGGCTCGACCGACAACGTGAAGCTGCGCTTCGACGCCAGTTACATGAAGCTCGCTGCCGAAGGCTCCCTCTGACGCCGCTGCAGGGCACGGACTGGCGCTTGCCCCCTGCCCTGTCGCCTTCGGCCCGAGATGTTCTCCAGAAGATGGGAAGACTCATGCGACGCGCCGTCAATGTCGTCCCGGGATCGGGAACGCGGATCCTGCTTGCCCTCCTGCCCTTCCTGCTAATCGCCTGCCTCTATGTCGTCGTCTCGGCCGAACGGCGGGCAGCAAATCCGGGCGACAAGCTGCTGCCGCCGATCACCGAAATGGCGACAAGCATGGACCGGCTGGCGACCGAGCCCGACCGCCGGTCGGGACATTTAACCCTCTGGTCGGATACCACGGCGAGCCTCCAGCGACTGTTCATCGGCCTCGGTGCGGCTGCCGCTATCGGCTTGGTGCTCGGGCTGACGCTCGGGTTGCTTCCGGTGGCAAGCGCCGGGCTGTCGCCGCTCGTCGCCGTCGTGTCGATGATCCCGCCGATGGCGATCCTGCCGGTGCTCTTCATCGTCTTCGGTCTTGGTGAACTCTCCAAGGTCGTGCTGATCGTAATCGGCATCGCACCGTTCCTCGTTCGCGACCTCGCCATGACCGTCGCCGCCATCCCGAGCGAGCAGATCGTCAAGGCGCAGACGCTTGGCGCATCCACCTGGCAACTGATGTTGCGCGTAGCACTGCCTCAAGCGATGCCGCGGCTCATCGAGGCCCTCAGGCTATCACTCGGTTCGGCCTTCCTCTTCCTCATCTCGGCGGAAGCGATCGCCGCCGAGAGCGGCCTCGGCTATCGTATCTTCCTCGTCCGGCGCTATCTAGCCATGGACGTGATCCTGCCCTACGTCGCCTGGATCACCCTCATCGCCTATTTTCTCGACTGGCTGCTGGCGCGTCTCTCCCGGCGCGCCTTCCCCTGGGCCTATGTCCGGGAGACGCGTCGATGAGCGAGATCCGCGTCCACAATGTCTGGATGGAATATGGCGACCAGATCGTGCTCGAAAGCATCTCTGTCGACATCGCCTCCGGGGCCTTCGTCTCGGTCGTCGGCCCCTCGGGCTGTGGCAAATCCACCTTTCTCCGGATGATTCTCGGACAGGAACGGCCGACGCGCGGCGTCATCACGCTCGATGGAGCGGCGCTGCCGGGCGAACCGGGTCCGGACCGCGGCGTGGTCTTCCAGCGCTATTCGGTTTTTCCGCACCTGAGCGTTCTGCAGAACGTCCTGATGGCCTTCGAATTCGCCGAAAGCCTGTTCATGGCCAAGCTGTTTGGAGCGAAGCGAAAGGCGGCCACCGAGAGGGCGGAAGCGCTTCTTGAGGGCGTTGGCCTCAGCGAGCACGCTCGGAAGTATCCAAGTACACTTTCGGGCGGGCAGCAGCAGCGGCTGGCGATCGCCCAGGCGCTCGCCAGGGAACCGAAGGTTCTGCTGCTCGACGAGCCCTTCGGCGCGCTCGACCCCGGCACGCGGGCGCAGATGCACGCGCTGATCAAGCCGCTTTGGCGAGAGCGCGGCATGACCGTGATCATGGTCACCCACGATCTCAAGGAAGCCTTCGGCCTCGGCACGCGAGTGCTTGCCTTCGACAAGCCGCGCATCGATCCGCAAGCGCCGGAGCGCTACGGCGCTCGCATCATCTACGACCTCGATTTGAGCCGCGACGGCCCCGTCCCGATCCTCGGCTTTTCGCGGCCGATCGAAGCCAACACGACATTCCAGGAAACAAAAAGGAGCATGCCCGATGCGTGAACCCCCAAGCCGCCAGTTCCGCTGCGCTGGCCCAATAGCGACGCCAGTTCGCGAGCGCCGCCACCACCCGGATTTCAACATCCTCGACAGCCAGGGATGGAAGGCGCTCGAAGCGGAGGCGACGCTTTCCGGCAAGGGCTGGGGACGGGAAAAGAAATGGGCGCTCGACATGGGCTTGCCGGGCTCTGAAAGCCTGACGGACAAGTCGATCCCGACGTTTGCGCGAGGCGAGCTGCCTCATTTTGCCGGGATCAATACGTTCCTGAAGGCGCCCTATGTCGAGAATGTCCGTGACGTCGGCAAGTATGACGCCGCCGTGCTCGGCATTCCCTTCGACAGCGGCACCACCTATCGTCCCGGCACGCGCTTCGGACCTCAGGGCATCCGCCGCATCTCCGCACTCTATACGCCCTACAACTACGAGATGGGCGTCGACCTGCGCGAGCAGATGACGCTCTGCGATGCCGGAGACGTCTTCACCATTCCGGCCAATCTCGAAAAAAGCTTCGACCAGATCACCCGCGGCGTCGCCCATGTCTTTTCCTCCGGCGCGCTGCCGATCATGCTCGGCGGCGACCATTCGATCGGCTTTCCCTGCGTGCGCGGCATTGCTGAATGCACCTCGAAACGCATCGGCATCATCCATTTCGACCGGCATATCGACATCCAGGAAAAGGATCTCGACGAGCGCATGCATACGACGCCCTGGTACTGGGCGACCAATCTGCCGAATGTCTCGCCGAAGAACCTTGTCCAGCTCGGTATCGGCGGCTGGCAGGTACCCCGCGATGGGGTGAAGGTGGCGCGCGAGCGCGGCACGAATGTGCTGACGATCGACGACATCGAAAAGCTCGGACCGGAGAAGACCGCGGAGATCGCGCTCGAACTCGCCTGGAAAGACGCCGACGCCGTCTACATCTCCTTCGACGTCGACAGCATCGATTGCGGCTTCGTGCCTGGCACCGGGTGGCCGGAACCGGGCGGATTCCTGCCGCGTGAAGCGCTGAAGATCCTTGGGCTGGTCGCGGCAGAGGGCCTCTGCGGTCTAGAGGTCGTCGAGGTCAGCCCGCCCTACGACACTTCGGACATCACGGCGCTCTTCGGCGTCCGAGTAGTGGTGGAGGCGCTGGGGTCGATGCTGGCACATGGCAAACTCGGCTCCCATAAGCGCCTGATCGACAAGCCGGTGAGCTTCTAAGGAGACAGCTATGCACGGTGGACAGCACCATCATGACGACCACCACCATCACGATCACGACCATGAGCATGGTCACGATCATCACCACCACGGCCATCGTCATGCGGGGCCCGGCCACAATCGGCAGCGCGGCACCGCGCAATGGCAGGTGCCGCACCGCCCGGAAAGTGAGGACATTTCGCCGCCGCGCGAACGCGATCTCGATCTCGTGGAGGCAAGTTTCGTAGAGAACTTCGCCCGTGCGAGCGATCCGACGAGCTTCCTCAGGCTTGCGGACATCCCCTTCGTTGGGCTCGACGCTTCGGGGAAACTCCTGCACCTGCTGCGCGTCGAGGCCGCGGATCGCACCGATGTCGGCGCGGTCGTGCCGCTCCTCGGCGGCAATGGCGTGCGCTACGACGTGCTGCCGGCGCGCATGACCTCGCGCCGCCAAGACCTCAGCTTCCTCTATCACGACGGCCAGGCGGTCGTTCGGTTGCACTTCACAGAGGCGCGCAAACTCAAAGACCGGACCGACGCCTCGCATTTCGACATCGAACCGACCGAGTGAATTTCGCTTTAGAAAGGCAAGGCCATGAACTTCAGGATTCTCACCGCGCTCGCCGCCCTTCTCGCCACTCTGCCCTGCCAGGCTTTGGCTCATACCGGCGATCATTTCTACGGTGTCGAAAGCGGCTTCCTCCACCCATTTTCGGGTCTTGACCACCTGCTCGCCATGGTCGCCGTCGGGATGATTGCCGCACGGCTCGGCGGCTCAGCGCTCTGGCGGCTGCCGCTCGCCTTTGTCTCGGCCATGGTTTCGGGCGCGGTGTATGCCCTGACCGGCGGTACGGTCCCGCTCGTCGAAACGGCGATCATCACCTCCGTCGTCCTCTTGGGCGCGGCGTTGATCGCCAACGCGAACATGCCTGTTGCGCTCGCAGTCACCGGCGCCGCCACCTTCGGCTTTTTCCATGGCTTTGCCCATGGGACAGAGGGTCCGGCCGCTGCGCCGCTCGGCCATATCCTCGGCTTCGCCGGCGGCACGGTGATCCTCCACATCACCGGCATCGCCGCCTGCCACGCACTTGCCCGACACGGCTCCGGCCCCATGCCGGCGCTTCGCATCATCGGCACGGGGATCATAGGCGCCGGTATTGGCTTGGCCTTCATTGCGTGACGCTTCGCGTGAGGAGATGGATATGCGTGCCATTACCAATATCTTGATTTACTGGCGACAGCTCGTCTTCGCGGGCATGGCTTTCCGCTTTGCTGGTCTTAAGGCCTTGGACCGCGCCTTGCTTCGGCGCACATCCAACACGCGGAAGGAGCCTTGAAAGCGCGGTGCGTAAACGTCACGCAGAGCTGGGCACGGATTACTTTCAGGGCGGGGGGCACACTCTCTGCATCGCCGTGAAGCCTTTTCCGTTCGTCGATTACCCTTTCGCAAGTTCATTCAGGCGCTATGCTGTAAGCCAATATACCAAGCGCGAGGCCTTATGACGGAGCGACATCAGAGCCACTCCCGGGAGCGGATGACCATCCTTGGCGATCTTGACGCCGTCTCCTTCGTCCCCTGGATCTGGCGCCATGCCGCTAAGCTCGGGCTCTCGCAGTCCATCTCCCATACCAGTCCCAACCGGATCGAACTCGAGGTCGCCGGACCGGTGGATCTGATCGACATGATGGAGATCGGATGTTCGCTCGGGCCCTTCGACGTCCGGGTCGAGACGATACACCGCACACCGGTTGACGGCGGTGGCGACCAGGGCCGCGACCGGACTCTTGACCGTCCACAGCTATATCTGCCGCTTATTTAATCAAAGTTGCAAATGCAGAAAACTTATGCAAGCGTGGCAACACTAAGCCGCAAGTCATCCCGTCGGCTTCGGGTTCTTCGCTAGGCTAAGGTGTTGGTATTATTTGGAAAGTATATTCATGCTGTCCGGCAAGACGGGCTCTTGGACACCAGTTGCCCTTTCCGCGGATTTGCCAGCGGGAACCGTGATGCCCGCACGGACACCAGCCGGGTCGATCGCCCTCTGGCGAAGTCAGTCGGGCCGCGCCGCCGCCTCGGCGGACCGGTGTCCCCATCGCGGCATGCGCCTTTCCCATGGCTTCGTGCGTGGCGAGGCCCTTTCCTGCATCTATCACGGTTGGAGTTACGCCCGGACCGGAAACTGCTTGCGTATCCCGGCCCATCCGGGTCTCACGCCGCCGGAAACAATACGTGTAGAAATGCATGAGGTTGAAGAGTCCGGCGGCGTCATCTGGGTTGCCGTGGGAGTACCCACCGCTCAGCCCCCGCGGCTTGAAGGCGTCATTCCCCTGCGCTCACTGACAGCACATGCCGGTGTTGCGGCGGTCGAGGCCGCGGCCGGCGCAAAGGCGGGTGCCGACGGCCTTGTCTGGCAAGCGCAGGATACGCAGAAAATCCGGCTGCTGCTCGTCCCGCAGGGAGACGAACAGACGCTGATCCATGTTCTGTTGGACAATAAAAGCACTCCGCCCCAGCGCATCGCTGCGTCACGCGCCGTTGAGACCTTGCGGCGGATAGCCGAAGATCTTCAGACGAAAGGGACCGCGCCATAATCCAGGACACGATGATCGACGAGTGGTATCCGGTCGGCCTTTTCAGCCAGCTCGACGTGAACGGACGCAGGACCGCCCTGATGGGAGAGCCCATCGAGGTGGTGCTCGACGCCGAGGGCCACGCGAGGGTGACGTCCGGCGATGGGCGGACTATTCCCGTTTGCGTCCGCTACGGCCATGTCTGGTCCTCTCTCGGCAAGCCTCGGAAGAATCTTTTCGCGATTCCCGAGGCTGACCAGCCCGGCCGCCGGCTCGTCGATGTCGGCGTGGTCCGCGTGCGCTGCTCGCCGCTGCGGGCGGTCGAGAACTTCCTCGACATCGCGCATTTCCCCTTTGTGCATACCGACATCCTGGGCGCAGAGCCGCACACGGAAGTGCAGGACTACAAGGTCGAAATCCGCCAGCACGAGGATGAGGTCTGGGCAACACAGGTGAAATTCTACCAGCCGCAGGCTGCCAAATCGGCAAGCGGCGGCATCACGACGGAATACATGTACCGCGTGCCGGCACCGACCTGCTCCGTTCTCTACAAGACCTGTCCGGTCCGCCCCGGGGAATGGGACGTCATCACCCTCTTCGTCCAGCCGCTCGCCGAAGACCTGTGCGACGTCTGGCCGTGGATGGCGCTCTTCGACGATGTCACACCGATGACCGACCTCATCCACTTCCAGCAGACGATCTTCCTGCAGGACCGGTCGATCCTCGAAAACCAGATCCCCCGGCTCCTGCCGCTCGATCCCGGAATGGAAATCCCCACGAGAGCCGACCTTACCTCGGTCGCCTACAGGCGCTGGCTGAAACGCCACAACTATACCTACGGCGCACAGCTGGTGGCGCAATGAAGCTCTACGATTACGTCCTTTCACCGAGCTGCTACAAGGTGCGCCTGATGGCGGCACTGACCGGCGTGAAGCTGGAAATCAGAGCGGTCGACTTTCATCCCGGCGCCGAGCATCGCGGCACCGAGCTCATGTCGCTCAATCCGGCGGGATCCATCCCGATCCTCGAGGAGGGTGACCTGATCCTGACTGAATCCGCCGCCATGCTCGCCTATCTTGCCGCCAAGGCCGCGCCGGAATGGCTCGGCAGTGGCGCACCGGAGGAAGTGGCGCGTATCCAGCAGTGGCTTTCCTTCGCACACCGGCTGACCGCCAGCCTCGGCGGCGCGCGCCTTCACCAAATGCTCCTGCGGTCGGGCGACATCGGCGCGCTCCAGGCGCAGGGCATAGCGGCGCTTCGCGAGCTGGAGGCGGGGCTGGTCGAACAGCGCCTGCGCGGCATGCGGTTCCTCGCCTCCGACCGGCCGACGGTTGCCGATATCGCATGCTTCCCCTACGTGGTGCTCGCGCCGGACGGCGGCATCCCGCTCGACCCCTACCCCGCTATAAGGCTATGGTCCCGCGCGATCCGCGGCCTCGACAACTTCATCGAGATGCCCGGAATCCATCGGCTACACGAGCTGAAGCCCGACCCCCTCGTCGAACCGGACGAGGTGTGACATGGCCGGTTACCTTCTCAAAAACTGCGCGGCCGTCATCGTCGACGAGGGCAAGGGTCCGAGCGTCCACCGGAACGTGGATCTCCTGACGAATGGCCCCGCGATAGAGGCAATCGGCGAAAACCTTCACAAAGGACCGCTACCGGCCGGGACGATCACGCAGGACGCCGCCGGCTGGTTCGTTTATCCGGGGCTTGTCAACACCCACCACCACTTCTTCCAGTGTTTCGTCCGCAACCGTGCGGATCTCGATTGGACGAAGCTGTCGGTCATCGAATGGCTCGACCGCATCTATCCGATCTTTTCGCGGCTCAACGAGGACTGTTTCTACCACGCCTCGGTTACGGCGATGGCCGAGATGATCAAGCACGGCTGCACCACGGCCTTCGACCACCAGTACTGCTTCCCGCGGCACGCCGGCAAACGGCTGATCGACCGTCAGTTCGAGGCTGCCGACCTTCTGGGCATGCGTTTCCATGCCGGGCGTGGCGGCAACACGCTGCCGAAATCCGAAGGCTCAACGATCCCCGATGCCATGCTGGAAACGACGGACGAGTTCATCGCCGATTGCGCGCGGCTGATCGACACCTACCAGGATGCCAGCCCCTTCAGCATGCGGCAGCTCGTGGTTGCGCCCTGCCAGCCCGTCAATTGCTACCGCGAGACCTTCGTGGAGTCGGTCGCACTGGCGCGCGATCGCGGCGTGCAGATGCACACGCATGTGGGCGAAGGCGAGAGCCCGGTCGTTGAGGCCCGGCACGGCATGCGGACGGTCGATTACTGCGCGGAACTCGGATTTGCCGGTCCCGACACCTTCTATGCCCATTGCTGGGAACTCACCCAGGACGAGTTGCGGACGATGGCGGCGAGCGGCACCGGCGTCTCGCACTGCCCGGAGCCGGTCTATCTGGTCGGCGCCGAGATTACGGACATTCCGGCGATGTCGGCCCTTGGTCTGCGCGTGGGTCTCGGCTGCGACGGCGCGGCCTCGAACGACAACTCGAACCTGATGCACTGCGTGCACTCCGCCTACATGCTGCAGTGCCTAACGGCATCGACGCGCGCGCATCCCGTGCCGCCCCCGGCGGATTTCCTCGGCTATGCGACGACCGGCGGCGCCGCCCTCCTCGGCCGCCGCGACATCGGCCGCCTTGCTCCTGGCATGGCCGCCGATCTTTTTGCGATAGACACGCGGCGCATGGACTACGTCGGCACGCGGCATGATCCGCTGAGCCTGATTGCCAAGGTCGGCATCGGCATGCCCACTGACATGACAATGATCAACGGCCGCATCGTCTGGGCGAAGGGCGAATTCGTCGGGCTCGACGAGCCGCGGCTGTTCGCCGAGGCCGAGGCCGCTCTCGCGACGGTGGAATTCTAGAATTCAAAACAGGGGAACTGACATGCTGAACAATGTAACTCGCAGAACACTGATGAAGGGCGTTGCCGCCGCCGGTCTCACAGGCATGCTTGGCGGTCGGGCCGCCATGGCCGCCGAAGAGCCGCTCGGAATCACCCTCGTGATCCCCTCGCCGGTCGGCGACGTCGGCTGGGGTCATGCTCTTGCCGCGGGCCTCGAGCCGGTCAAGGCCGCCTACGGAGACAAGGTGAAGGTCACCGTCATCGAGAACATCCCGGAAGGTCCCGATGCCGACCGTATCATGAACAAGACGGTCTCCGACGGGAACAACTTCCTGATCGCCGGCTCCTTCGGCTACCAGAACGGCGCCCTGCAGATCGCTCGCCGCAATCCGGCCGTCACCGTGCTGCACGCGTCCGGCTTCCAGGTGGCTCCGAACTTCTCGCCCTTCGCGGCCAAGTATTTTCAGGGGACCTACCTGCTCGGCATGGCTGCCGCTGCGCTTTCCAAGACCGGCAAGCTGGGCTCGGTCTCCGCCTTCGCCATCCCGGAGCTGATCACCTCCATCAACGCCTTCACGCTCGGCGCGCAAGCCGTGAACCCCGATGTCGAGGTGTCGGTCGTATGGGTGAACTCGTGGTTCGATCCGGCCAAGGAGCAGGAGGCCGCCAAGGCTTTGATGGCGCAGAAATGCGACGTGATCTTCTCCAATGCACAGGACACGCCGTCCGTTATCTCGGCCTGCGAGGAGGCCGGCGTCTACGCGTTCAATCTCAACTCGTCGATGAAGAAATACGCGCCCAAGACCTATCTCGGCTGCGTGGCGACGGATTGGTCGCCCTTCTTTAAGGCCTCGGTCGACGCCCATGTCGCCGGCACGTTCAAGGGCGCCAACGCCTTCCTCGGCGTATCCGACGCGGTCGTTGAGGTCGTCGACTGGAACCCGGATATCCCGGCCGACGTCATGACCAAGATCAAGGCGATCGAGGCGAAGATTGCCGATGCCAGCTTCTCACCCTTTATCGGGCCGATCACCAAGGCCGCCGGCAACCAAGGGGTGGCCGCCGGTGCAACGCTCACGGATGGCGAAATCGTCGCGATGGACTGGCACGTCAAGGGCGTCGCCACCCCTCTGCCAAAGTGAGCCATGACCGCGCCCTTGCTGTCGCTCCGCGGCATTTCCAAAAGCTACGGACAGATTAGAGCCAACCAGGATATCGATCTGGATGTGGCCCCGCAGTCGGTCCACGCGATCCTCGGCGAGAACGGGGCGGGGAAATCGACGCTGATGAAGCTGATCTCCGGCGTCGAGCAGCCAGACGGCGGTACCGTCGTGTGGGCCGGAGAGCCTTTGAGCCTTGCCTCCCCTGCGGAGGCGAGGCGCCAGGGGATCGGCATGGTCTTCCAGCACTTCTCGCTCTTCGAGACCCTGACCGTCGTGGAGAATATCCGGCTGGTCGTGCCGGGCCGGAAAGCCGATCTCGTGCAACGCATCCGGACGTTCGGACGCGACTTCGGCCTCGAGGTCGACGCGCTTGCCCATGTGCATACGCTTTCCGTCGGCGAGCGGCAGCGGGTGGAGATCATCCGATGCCTGATGACCAATCCGAAGCTGCTGATCCTCGACGAACCGACCTCCGTCCTGCCGCCGCAAGCGGTGGACAAGCTCTTCGACACCTTGCGTCGCCTGCGGGACGGCGGCGTTTCCATCCTGTACATCTCCCACAAGCTGGAGGAAATTCGGGCGATCTGCGATAGGGCGACCATCCTGCGCGGCGGGCGCGTCACCGGAGATGTGGACCCGCGCGAACACGATGCGCATGACCTTGCACGGATGATGATCGGCCGCGACATGCCGGAACCGATGGAGGCGCTGCCCCAGTCTGGCGGCGAAAAGTGCCTCGAAATCATCGGCCTGGACTATCGGCCGGACGACCCCTTTGCCGTGCCGCTCACCGATATCAGCCTGACGGTGCGTGCCGGTGAAATCCTCGGAATAGCCGGGATTTCGGGCAACGGGCAAAGCGAGCTTGCCGCGCTGATCTCCGGTGAGGCGGTGCTGCCGCGAGAACAGCGCGACCGGATCTACATGATGGGCAAGGACGTAGGCACGCTCCATGCGGCTGCCCGTCGGCTGTTGGGATTTGCGTTCGTTCCCGAAGACCGGCTCGGACGCGGCGCCGTACCGGAAATGTCGCTCGTCATGAACAGCTTGCTGACCGCGCATCCGCTCAACCTTCTCAGGCGCGGTCTCGTCAACAAGGCGAAGGCGACGGCGTTCACCCAGGCGTGCATCCGCCAATACGATGTCCGCACGCCCGGCCCGGAAGCAGAAGCCGGCGCGCTTTCAGGGGGCAATCTGCAGAAGTTCATCGTTGGCCGCGAGATCATGCTCTCTCCGAAACTGCTGTTCGTGGCGCAGCCGACCTGGGGTGTCGACATCGGGGCCGCATCCGCCATCCGCAGGCGGCTCATCACGCTGCGCAACGAAGGCCTGGCAATCCTGGTCATTTCCGAGGAGCTCGAGGAGCTTTTCGAACTTTGCGATTCCATCCAGGTGCTGCACCACGGCCGGCTTAGCCCGCCACTCGTCACGCAGGCCACGCGACCCGAGGAGATCGGCCGATATATGATGGGAGCACATGCTGCATCCCAAACTGCAGACCGAAAGGCCTTGGCATGATCGCTTTCTCCGCAGCCTTCCTTCCAGTCCTTGTCCGCCGGGAGCGCGGCTCGCTTGCCGCTACCCTCATTGCGCCTCCGGTCGCGCTCGCCGCGGCGACCGTTGTCAATCTCGGGCTCTACGTGCTGATGGGCCGCGATCCCGTGGCAGTCGTCTATGCCATGCTTCTCGAGCCCTTCCTCTCCTGGGCCTCGTTCTCGGAAGTGCTGTTAAAGACAGGTCCCCTCCTCCTCATCGCACAGGGCCTTGCGATCGGCTTTCGCGCGAAAGTCTTCAACATCGGTGCCGAGGGCCAGTTCATTCTGGGCGCGATATTCGCCTCCGCCATCCCCGTATGGTTTCCGCAAGCAACAGGTCAGTGGGTCTGGCCCGTCATGCTTCTCCTTGGCGCTCTCGGTGGCGCCCTATGGGCTTCGGTTACCGCCTTCTGGCGCGTCAAGCTCAATGCGAACGAAATACTCGTTTCCCTGATGCTGACCCTCGTTGCCGCGCAGTTCCTCAATTACCTGCTCCTCGGCCCCTGGAAGGATCCCAACGGCTTCAACTTCCCCCAGTCGGTGATGTTCCAGTATGACGCGATGGTGCCGATCCTGATCCCCGGTACGCGCGTCAACGTCTCACTGCTCCTGACAATCGCCTTATCGATCGCGGCATGGATCTTGATGCAGAAGAGTTTCATCGGCTACAAGCTCCAGGTCGGAGGCTTGGCGCCCCGTGCCGCCAGTTACGCCGGCTTCAACGAAGAATGGGCGATCTGGCTTTCCCTTCTCATCGGCGGATGCGCCGCCGGCCTCGCTGGCGCAGCCGAGGTCGCCGGTCCACTCGGCCAGTTGCAGCGCTCGATTTCGACAGGTTATGGCTATGCGGCCATTATCGTCGCCTATCTCGGCGGCCTGCATCCGATCGGCATCGTTGTCTCGGCGCTGTGCATGGCGGTCCTCTATATCGGGGGGGACAATGCCATGGTATCGGCAAACCTGCCGATCGCCGCAGTGCGCGTCTTTCAGGGCAGCCTTCTTCTCGCCTACCTCGTCGCCGTCGCCTTCGTGCGGTACCGTCTCGAATGGCGCCGTGCCGCCTACCGGAGCCAACCATGAACGCCATCGAGTTCATTCTTGCCGGCATGCTCGCGGCTGCGACGCCGTTTCTGCTGGCGGCGCTCGGGGAGCTGGTGGTCGAGCGAGCCGGGGTCCTCAACCTCGGCGTGGAGGGCTTGATGGCGTTTGGCGCTGTGCTCGCCTTCGTCATCGTCCATCATGGCGGGGGACATCTTCTGGGTTTCATCGCCGCCGGCCTCGGCAGCGCCGTCCTTTCCCTTGTTTTTGCCGTCATCGCGCTCGGATTTCGGGCGAACCAAGTGGCCACGGGCCTTGCCATAGGCATCCTCGGCCAAGGTCTCTCGGCGCTTTTCGGCAAGTCCTATGAGAGCCTCACGGTCAAGGGGCTTCCAAAGCTTGGACTTCCATGGCTTTCCGAAACTCCGCTAGTCGGCGGCCTCTTCATCCAGGACGTCGTCGTA
The DNA here is from genome assembly GCF_002532005.1 of Sinorhizobium sp. NG07B. Classification (NCBI taxonomy): domain Bacteria; kingdom Pseudomonadati; phylum Pseudomonadota; class Alphaproteobacteria; order Hyphomicrobiales; family Rhizobiaceae; genus Sinorhizobium; species Sinorhizobium sp. NG07B. The sequence continues at coordinate 38,634 of NZ_NWTD01000018.1, forward strand.
TGGCTTTCCCTTGCAGCAACCTTCGCCATATGGGCGACGTTTGCCTATACCAAGATCGGTCTCGTCGTCCGGGCCATCGGCGAGAACCCCAAGGCCGCCCACGCCATCGGCTATTCGGTGATCACCGTCCGCTTCGCCGCTGTTGCATTTGGCGGGACGATGGCAGGCTTTGCTGGCGCCTACGCGGCGGTGGTTTACACACCGCTTTGGGCCGACGGGATGATCGCCGGGCGTGGCTGGATCGCGATCGCGCTCGTCGTGTTCGGAACGTGGCTCACCGGCCGGATCTTCCTCGGCGCATGCCTCTTCGGCGCCGTATCGCTGATGGGTCTCGCAGCCCAGGCGTCCGGACTGGACGTTCCGTCACAACTGCTGGCGAGCCTGCCCTACCTCGTCACCATCCTCGTGCTCGGCATTATTTCGGCAGATCGCCGCCTGCTGAAGCTGAACGGCGTCGCCTCGCTCGGCGAACCCTTCGAACGTTAGTATAACACGGGTGTGCCACGCAAAATCTCGCCCTTGAGGAGAATCGAAAAGGCGACCCTGCAATCGGACGCAATCGACGGCGGGAATGTCAGTCGATCGCCCAATTTAGTCGAGCTTACACTGACCCCCGACACCCCCACAGAATTGCCGCCCAGCTGTGCTCAAGACCGATGGGCCTCGAACCCGAGCACGAGCGATACCGTCAGCTCTGCCAGGGATCGACCAAAACGACGCCAGTGCCTTCGAAATCCTTGGTGTTGCGTGTCACCACGGTCATGTCGTGGACCAGAGCGGTCGCGGCAATCAGCGCATCGGCCTCGTTGCGCCGGTCGGGGATGTGCAGGTGCGCGCAACGTGTCGCAACTGCATCGTCGATCGGCAGAATGCGGCCTGCGAATTCCGGGCGCACATGGCCATCGAGCCAAGAGCGCAGCCGGGCACCCTGGGAGGCGTCCCGGCGCTGCACGCCGAGTACACCGCGCTCCAATTCAAGAATCGTGATCGCCGAAAGGAAGAAGCGCGCCGCATCTTCCGCTCCGATCCATGCTACCACGTTGGCATCGGCTTTGCCGTCACCGATCTTGCGCAGTTCGGACACGACATTGGTATCCAGTAGGTACCTCAAGAGAAGTCCACATCCCGGGGTCTGATTTCGATGCGGTGCGGCTCGAACTCGATCGCCGACAGGCCGGGCATGGCGAGCGCGTCAACGAGGCTGCGGTGCTTGCCGCTCAAGCGCTCGAATTCGTCATAGGTCATTAGGACATGGGAAGGCTTGCCGCGATCGGTGATGATAACCGGACCGTTTCTTGCTGCCTTCTTAGCGCTGCTGACGTCATGGTTTAGCTCTCGGCTGGAAAGGGTCGTGATGTTCACGGCACGCCTCCATGTAGGTATTTACCTACATATAGCATGAGGGGCATAAATAACAAGCGGCCTTCGATCCCGATCCACCGTGTTGAATGGCGCGGCTCCTGTCCTATCCGGTACTGCACACGCCCAGGTTCCCATTGATACATTATGCGATCATTTTAGCCTAGAACGTGAACATCCTCGCAACAAGCCGGGCACGGGGCTCGTGAAGAACGGCTCCCTTCGACCCCAAGCCGTCATTTGCAGCGAAACTTATGAATGTCTTAATTGAGCTTAGAGCCGACTTTCGTGCGTCCAGCGCGTGAAGGTCCAATACCCGGAACTAGAGTTTGAGGCGTCGTGAAGAAGAGCCCGTCTTCTGCGAGCCGGTTGAAAACAGCCCGTTCGCCAGTTGACTTGAGGAGGTCGAGCAATGCGTATCCGGCTTCCCAGCGCCCGAAGCCGCTCGCGATGTTGATGTGCCCGGCCTCGCCGAGATCGATGAGCGCACTCCCCCAGCAACGGGCCGTAAGACGCAATCTTTCCACCGACATGTAAGGGTCGTTGAGACTTCCGACGATGAGGCTCGGGAAGGGTAGCCGCGACCGTGGCATGGAGCCGAAGGTAATTGTGCAGGGATGCAGCTTCTCCGTCGTCTCGAGGTCACATGGCGCGACCAGAAGCGCCCCGCGAACACGGGATGCGAGGCGGTGGTTCGCAAGGTTGGCTGCGAGCACGCAGCCGAGACTGTGAGCGACCAGCTTGACATCGCCTGGGGAGGCTTCGATCGCGCTTACGAGTCGCTCCAACCAGCTATGAAGGTCGGGATATGTCCAGTTGTCCTGCTCGACGACTCGGCTGTCCGACCGGTCGCGCGCCCAATGACGTTGCCAATGTCCTTCGGGCGATCCATTAAGCCCGGGAAGAATGAGGGTCTCGGGGTCCCGAACCAATGATTTCATGCGCGATCTCATTCGGGCGGGTAGCCGAGCCGACACGGACGCCGGACCGTAGGTGCATACCCTGACGCGCGTGACGAGGTTCACGCGCGATCTTCGGTGGCGTTCCCGTCATCTTGCCGGAGTCGGTTCACCAAGCGACAGCATCAGCCGGTTCGCCCAGTTGAAGAATGCTGCAGCGTGAATGACGTCCGCAATTTCGAGCGCGTCGAGACCGGCAGCATTCAGCCGGTGGACATGGACTTGATCGAAAGCAGCCGGCGTAGCTGTAAGCGCCGCCGCTGCCGCTACGATCGCATTCCAGCGCTCGCCGAGATCGGCTTCAAGGCCGTCATCCAGCAATTGCTGAACGTGGTCCTTGTTTTTCGAATGATGGGAGGCAAAACGGGAGTGCACCGACGCACAGAAGATGCAACCGTTCAAACGCGAGGCAGCGGTTGCGGCGAGTTCACGTTCTGCCCGCGGCAGCCCGGTCGTCGTATTGTAGAAGATGTCCTTGTCTGCCTTGGTGCGTGCTTCCAGCACTTCCGGATCACGCGCCAGAAGCCGGAAATAGGGCGATTTCGCTCTCGCTTCCTCGACCAACCCGGCATGGTGTCGCTCGGTTAATTCCTCCTCTGCGAGAGGTTCGATCCAGGGCGTCCAGCCGATTTCGTCCTGGGTGAAGACTACGGGTGCATTTTGCACGGCGGTGGCGATGATTTGATCTGTGGCGACTTGATGGGTCATGGCTCGTTGCTCTCCGGCACTCACGCGGCTGCGCGGTTCGTCGCCGCGGCCAGGGCGGCGAGGCCCACAATGACCCGGACCTGGAACGCAACGAAGGAAACGATCTGCGACATCGTAACGATTCCCGTCGTCGTCCAGCCGGCATCAAGCAATGCCTGCAAAGCTTTCGGACTCGCGTCCCGCGGATGAAAGATCAGCAGGTGCGCATGTTCCAGCGCGGCGCCAAGACGCGGTCCGAGTGTCTCCCGGCTTGCCTCCGAAGCGCGATAAGTCGGTCCCGTCTGATCCTCGGCGGTCAAGGGGCCAGGAGGATAATGGCCGTAGGGACCAGTCGCATGGGCGGCACCGATCTCGGCCTTCACCGCTTCGATCAACCAAGCGCCGCCGGCCTGATCCTCAAGCGGAGTAGCGTACAAGTCGAAAACATCCGGCTGGCGATGAAGGCCGGCGACGAAGCTCGCCACGGCATGCCGCTCCTGAAGGGAGACATCGCCGCTTTCTTCCGGTTGAAACAGAGCGAGATAACTTTTCTGCGCCTGCTCCCGCGTGTGTGGCCTTTGTGCGCGAATGAGGTCGAGTGCCGAGCCCGGCTGGACGCCGGCGAGCAGATCGATGACGTCAGGTGTGGAAATGCTCATAGCATGTCTCCTTCTTTTGATTCTCATGGCCGGAAATCGCCGGATCGCTTCGCTCCGGCTTTAGCCGACCGCACCGATACGCCTGGCCTCGACAGGCCGTTGCGGTGCCCAACCGAGTGCCGGCGCAACTTTGGTGGCGACCAGCTCGATCGACCGCAGGATCAGCGGATGGGGCGGATCGACCGAATGAACCTGGAAGACGAGATCGGTAACGCGCTCCAGCGTTGCGTCGGCCGAGAGGCTCTCGATCACGTCCTCCGGTGTCCCGACATGGACGTCGAAGGCGCGGATGAAATCGGCGAGCGTGTCGCCCGCGACCTTATGGCCGGCCGCGATCAGCCTCTCGGCGCCGCGGCGAAGACCGATCTCGGCAAAGCGCAGTGCTTCGGCGCGGGTGTCGGCCACGAACAGGCTGCGGGATCCAAGAATGCGCGGCGCCCGCCCCTCAGGCAACGCCTTGAGATAGGCGTCGATGATCGGGTTCTGCAAATCCGCGAGCACGGCATCGGGCCGTTCTGCGGACCGCGGCTGCGTGCGCGACAGCATCAGGCCGTCGGCTGCCCTCCCCGCTCTCTCCCCGCCCGCGACCGAGAAGGTCGCCTGCCAGACGCGATCGGCGAGACCTGGCGCGGCGGGATAGAGACTATCGCCGCCCTCGAGCTTCCTTCCCGCCCAGGCATCGAGGACGATTTTCAGATGTCTTGCGAAGACCTCCCCCCGCGCGTCACTTTCGAGGCCGAAGGCGGTAAAGGAGGACGGCGTGCCGCCGGTGCCGAAGCCGACCTCCAGCCGCCCGCGCGAGAGGAGATCGAGCACCGCCGTGTCCTCCGCGACGCGGATCGGATTTTCCAGCGGCAGGGTGATTACGCCGGTGCCGAGGCGGATGCGCGAGGTTTGTGCTGCGACATGGGCGAGGAAGACGAGCGGCGCAGGCAGTCCGCCCTCGTCCGCATGGAAATGGTGTTGCGCCACCCAGGCGCTGTCGAAGCCGTAGCGCTCGGCCTGGGCGATCTGCTCCGCCGCCAGCCGGTAGCGAACGCCAGCCGCGGCGTCATCGAGAACGCGGGTGAAAAAGCCGAGGCGCTTGTCCGATGTGGTTAATGTCATGGTCATCCTGTCGATCGTTTGCGTCACGCGAAGGCCGGATGCTTCCGGCCGGGGATGGCGTTGATGAGTTCGCGGGTGTAGTCGCTTCCCGGTTGCTCGAAGACTTGGGCGACCGGCCCCTCGTCAACCAGTCGCCCGCCCCGCAGGACCGAGACGGTGTCGGCGATCTGTCGGACAACCGCGAGATCATGCGAGACAAAGAGGTAGGTAAGCCCGAGATCCTGCTGCAGCTCGTCGAGCAGGTCGAGGATGCGGGCCTGAACCGTCACGTCGAGGGCGGAGACCGCTTCGTCCAACACCACCACCTGCGGTTCCAGGATTAGAGCGCGTGCGATCGCTACCCGCTGCCTCTGGCCGCCGGAGAGCGCATGCGGCCGCCGCAAAGCCGCCGTTTCCGGCAGGCCTACGCGCGTCAGAATCGACATGACCTTCTCGCGGCGCTCGGAACGCGGCACCGGGCTGAAGTTGAGCAGCGGCTCCTCGATGATGTCGATCACCGTCTGGCGCGGATCGAGCGAGCCATAGGGGTTCTGGTAGACGAGTTGAATCTTGCGCCGGAACTGCCGCAAAGCCTCGCCGCCAAGCGCTGCAAGCTCCGTTCCGTCAACTCGGAGGGTGCCGGACGTCGGCTTCTGGAAGCCGATGATTGCCCGGACGGTCGTGGTCTTGCCCGAGCCGGATTCGCCGACGATCGCGTGTGTCGTACCTCTCCGAACGCGAAAGGAAACATTGTCGACGGCGCGCAACGGCGCCTCGCCCCTGGAAGGGCGCGGAAATTCCTGCACCAATTGCTCCACCACGACAACGTCATCGACCATCGTGTTCGTCGACGAGCGGACGGTTGCCGCTATGCGCGCTGGCGAGCGCGAGAGCGACGGCGCATCGGCGATCAACTGCCTTGTGTAGGGACTGCGCGGCGAAGCAAGCACCTCACTTGCTCTCCCCTCCTCCTGAATGCGGCCGCCCTGCAACACGACCAGCCGATCGGCGCGGTCGGCGGCAATGCCGAGATCGTGAGTAACAAGAAGTACCGCGGTGCCGTATTCGGCACGCAATTCGTCGATCAGGTCGAGGATGCGCTTCTGCACCGTGACGTCGAGCGCGCTTGTCGGTTCGTCGGCGATGATGAGCTCGGGTTTCAGCGCAATGGCAATGGCGATCAGCACCCGCTGGCGCATGCCGCCGGAGAGCTCATGCGGGTATTGCCTTGCCCTCAGTCCCGGTTCGATGAGGCCGACGCGCTCGAGTAGCTCGACGACCCGGCGTCCCAGGTCCCTTCCGCGCGCCTTGCCATGAATCTCCAGGATCTCACCGAGTTGTGCGCCGATCGTCTTGACGGGGTTGAGCGAGCTCCCCGGATCCTGCGGCACGAGGCTGATCCGGGCACCTCGGATCGAGTCGAACTGTCTGTCCGACCAGCGGGAAATATCCGTGCCGTTCAGCCTTATCGTGCCGCGGTCCACGCGGCCGTTGTCGGCAAGCAGACCGATGATCGACTGCGCCGTCGTCGTCTTGCCGGAACCGGATTCGCCAACGAGAGCCACTACCTCGCCGGGCTCCGCCCGGAAGCTGATGCCGTGCACCACCGGATGGTAGCGCTCGCCGTCGTGGTAAGAGATCGCGAGGTCGGAGACCTCCAGGAGCGGAATATCGGAGCCCGTCATGAGGTCACCTTTCCGAAGGATTGGCTGACGCGATTGGCGGCGAGGACGACCAGCACGACGACGACGCCCGGAGCGGTCGTCAGCCACCAGGCCGTCGAGATGTAGTTGCGGCCCTCGGCGATCAGCAGCCCCCATTCCGGCGTCGGCGGCGGTGCGCCGTAGCCGAGGAAGCCAAGCGTCGAGATCTGAAGGACGGCGGATCCGAATTGGATCGCTGCCATCGCGATCACCGAGGTGAGAGAGTTCGGCAGGACATGCCGCCAGAGCACCGCCCGAAAGGTTCCCCCGCTTCCGAACGCGGCTTCGACGTAGTCGCTCCTGCGCACCCGCACGACCTCGGACCGGGCAAGGCGCGCAAAACCAGCTACTGACGTCACGCCGACGGCAATTGCGGCATTAACGGTGCCAAATCCGAGCAGAATGATGATGCTGAGCGAAAGGAGAAGTGGCGGAATCGACAAGAGCACGTCAACGATGCGCATGATCGCGTCGTCGAATCTGCGGCCGACGGAGCCCGCGATCACGCCGAACGTGGTGCCCACCACTAGACCGAGGCCGACCGCGACGAAAGAGCCGGACAGAGAATGGACCGCGCCGTGGACGATGCGGGCATAGAGATCGCGGCCCAGCGCATCGGTGCCGAGCAAATGAAGCGCGTCCGGGCGCTTGAGCTGCGCTCCTCCCACACCCTCGACGGGGCTGTAGCTCGTGAACAGTGCCGGGACGATCGCCCAGAGAAAAACGATGGCGAGGATAAGCCAGGAAAGCGCGAGACCCGGGGGCAGCCGCCTTGCAAGGCGGGCTAGTGGCTTGCGCTGCGACGAGCCCGCAACGGCGTGGCCGTCTGAACCGAGTCCGCTATGGATCGCGTCGAAGCTCGTCATGCCGTAGCTCCCGATTTTGTCCTGAGGCGCGGATCGAGCACGGGGTAAAGGAGATCCACGGCGAGGTTGATGACGACGAAGGCTGCAGCGGAGAGGACGACGATCGCCTGCAGCACCGCCGCATCCTGCGCGCCGACCGCGCGTTCGGTCAGGCCGCCGATGCCGTTGAGGCCGAAGACCGTTTCGGTGACGACGGCGCCGGCGATCAGCTCGCCGAAGAGGACGCCGGCGATGGTTAATGTCGGCAGCAGCGCGTTCTTCGTGACATGACGCCACAAGACCCATGTACGCGTCGCTCCTTTTGCTCGCGCGACGGCGACGAAGGGCTGGGTCAGCACCGCCTCGATATTGCGCACCAGCACCTGGGCGAGCGGCGCCGAGATCGGCACCGCGAGCGTCGCAACTGGCAGGATCAGTTCCTGCCAGGGCCCGGGATTGATGACCGGAACGAGTTTTAGCCGGAACGAAAAGATCTGGATCAGCATGATACCGAGCCAGAAGGTCGGGATGGAGACAATCAGCGACGGGATCGACTGGATCGCGGACCGAAGCCAGGCGAAGGGCGCGAGACTCGAAAGGACGGCGATTGCAACGGCGAAGACTACGGCGACCAGGAAACCAAGCGTCGCGAGCTTCAGCGTGACCGGCAGATGCGCGGCAAGGCTGGCACTCACCGGCACGCCGGCTTGAACGGAATAGCCGAAGTTGCCCGTCAGGAAGTTGCCGATGCTCTGGATATATTGCTGCCAGAGTGGGTTGTCGACGGCATAGGAGGCGCGGATTTCGGCGATCTGCTCAGGCGTCAGGCCGAGTTCCGGGTTCTGGAACTTGATGAGGATGGCGTCCCCCGGCATCGCCTGCAAGAGGACGAAAGAGACCGTAAAGGCGGCCCAGAGCACCAAAAGCGCCTGGCCGATGCGGCTGAACAAGTATCTGGACGTCATTGTGCCCTCGCCTTTGATCCGGTGGACCCGGCCGGCGCGCTTCCGTGACGCGCCGGCGGAGCGGTCAGTGTTCCGCGAGCCAGGTGCTGTAGAAGCTGGGGCGCCCGACGGCCTCGAAGGCGATACCCTGAACATAGGGTGCACCGGCGAACGCCTGCGGTTCTTCAAAAATCGGGATCGCATAGGCCTGATCGACGACATAGTTCTGTACGTCGCCGGCGATCGCGAGACGCTTCTCGATATTCGGTTCGGAGGCGAGCTGTTCGAGGAGACCGTTCAGCCTGTCGTCGACGAAGCTCTGGACCTTGTCGCTCAAGCCGCCCTTCTGGCGCAGAACGTCGCGGTTTTTCAGATAGTACTGGCTCTTGATGACGTCGGGATCGGCACGTCCCACCATCGCGGGTGAAACCGGCGTTTTCAGCGGGTCGAGGTCGTCGACCGTCTTGCTGCCGCTGTCGCCGGCGAGCACGTTGAGCTTGACGCCGAGCTTGCCCCATTGCTGGGCGACGAGCTGCAGCGTCTCCTTATTCTGCGGCTGCGGCAGCGATTCATAGGCCGTCAGCACCAACTCCTTGCCGTCCTTCTGGCGCAGGCCGTTGGAGCCGAGCGTCCAGCCGGCCTCGTCCAGCAGCCTCTTCGACTGATCCGGGTCGAAGGCAAGCTTCTCCGAGAGATCGACATGGCCGAGCGCGGTTGAGGCGATGATCGAGGTCGCCTGTGGATAGTTCTTGGAGAAGAGCGTCGAGACGATCTCCTTGGTGTTGGTCGCGTGCAAAAGCGCTCGGCGAACGCGAACGTCGGCGACCAGCGGATTGTCCGGACGGAAGACGACGCTGTTGTTCACGCCACGGGTGGATGGCGCATAGACATGATAATCCTGCGCCTCGACCTGCGCTTCATCATAGGCCTGCACCTGACGGATGAAGTCCGCCTGGCCGGCGAGCAACGCGCCGATCCGGACGCTATCCTCGCCGGTGATGATGTATTTGATTCCGTCGAGATAGGCGCGCCCCTGATGTTCGAGCTTTGCCGGACCCCAAGTGTAGTCCTCGCGCGCCTTCAGGTTCAACTCCTTTCCAAGGGTTTCGCTCTCGACGACGAAGGGACCGGAGCCAATGATCTTGGTCGCGTCACCCAGTTCTTCGAAAGGCAGCGCCAGCGTGCTCAAGGAAACGAGGCCTGAGCCGATGACCGATGTCCCCTGAAGAAAGCCTGGAGAAGGCCTCTTGAAATAGAACTTGACCGTCAGCGGATCGACAACTTCGCTGCGTTCGTAATTGTTGATCACCTCCGAAACTGGCTGCTTCAGCGCCTTGTTGCCGAGCCCGTAAACGTCGAAGTTCTTCGCTACCGCCGCCGCATCGAGCGGTGTGCCGTCCGAGAAGGTGACGCCGAGACGGATCTTGAAGGTATATTCCGTCGCATCGTCGTTGATCGTCCAGGATTCGGCGACCCAAGGCTCGATCTCGAGCGTGTTCGGGTTCTGATAGGTGAGCTTGTCGGTGATCTGGTTGAGCACCCCTCCGTTTGGGTAGAAACCACCCGCGGGCGGATAGAGGTTGGTGTGGGCCTGCTGTTCCAGGTAAATCAGCGTTCCGCCCTTGACCGGCTGTCCCGCCTCTTCGGCAAAAACGTTCGATAGCGGAAAGCTCGTGGCAGCAAAGGTCGTCAAGGCGAGAGCGAGTCGTTTGAGCGTGGTCGTCATTCAAGGCCGTCCTTGGGGTTCTTGAAGCTACGCCGACGATTTCACGTTAATTTATCTAGTAAATCTAGCAATTTTATATGCTAGATTTCACCTGCAGTGAAATCAACCTCCCGCGAGCGTCGGGGAGGAGGTTGATTTATTCCACCGGGCGGCCAAGCGACGGCAACCAAGCCTTAGCCGCAGCCGCTACACGATCGCTGATAACGTCTGTTGAGGGTCTTGGGCTCGACCTGTATTGACGGATAAGACGATTCACCAGCGACGGCGATTGGTTTGGCGACCAAATGCACGATGGATCTATTGTCCCGGCTTGTAGATCTGGTCGAAGACCCCGCCATCGGCGAAGAATTTCGGCTGAGCTTCCTTCCAACCGCCGAATTCGTCAATAGTGACGAGTTTGAGATCGGCAAAGCGGGCGGTGTCCTTCGGGTCGGCAAGCTCCGGCTTGAACGGCCGGTAATAGTGCTTGGCGGCGATCTTCTGGCCGGCATCGCTGTAGAGATAGTTGAGGTAGGCTTCGGAAACCTTGCGGGTCCCCTTGCTGTCGACATTGCCGTCGACAAGGGCCACCGGCGGCTCTGCCTTGATCGAAATCGACGGGGTGACGATTTCGAAATTGTCGGGGCCGAGTTCTTCCAGCGAAAGATAGGCTTCGTTCTCCCAGGCGAGCAGCACGTCGCCGAGGCCGCGTTGCACGAAGGTAGTGGTTGCGCCGCGCGCGCCGGTATCCAGCACCGGAACGTGCTTGAAGAGCTGCGTCACGTATTCCTGCGCCTTGGCGTCGTCACCACCATTGCCGCCGCGTGCCCAGGCCCAGGCGGCGAGAAAGTTCCAGCGGGCGCCGCCCGAGGTCTTCGGGTTCGGGGTGATGACCTGGATGCCCTCCTTGGTCAGGTCACCCCAGTCCTTGATCCCCTTCGGATTGCCCTTGCGGACCAGGAAGACGATCGTCGAGGTATAGGGGGCGCTGTTGTTTTCCAGGCGGGTCTTCCAATCGGCCGGGATCTTGCCGGTCGCCTTGGCGATCGCGTCGATATCGGCTTCAAGCGCCAGCGTCACCACGTCTGCCTCGAGCCCGTCGATCACCGATCGGGCCTGCTTGCCCGAGCCGCCATGCGAGGTCTGGATCGTCACCGTCTCGCCGGTGTCCGCCTTCCATTTCTCTGCGAAAGCGGCGTTGAAGTCCTTGTAGAGTTCCCGCGTCGGATCATAGGACACGTTCAAGATTGTCGTATCAGCGGCGGCAACACCGATCGAGCCGAGCTGCAAGCTTCCGACCACAAGTGCTAGTTTCATGATTCCGGCAAGTTTATTCGAGCGCATGTCGACCTCCATGTTGCCAAATATTAATCCACTGTTGTCCATCGAAAATGGCCTGTCCTCTTGACACCAGTCTGGGTATTGCTTGCTTGCCTCGGACCGCACGCTGCTCGCACTCAATCATTGGGCTGAGAACGGCGTCCTGCGCCGAATCCTTGGTCACTCCCCGCGAAACAGCTTCCATTTGGTGGGTCGGAACGCGATGCGGGCGCGGTCGGCGGAGGACGCCCGCTCGGGCGACAACTCGATCTCGATCGAAGGGTTTGCCTTGCCTATATCCAATTCGAGGTGGCGCGTGCCGGCTACGCGGCGACTCGCCGTCACTCGGCCCGCGAGACAGCCACCAGCTCCTTCGATGAGCTCGACGTCGTGCGGGCGAAAATAGAGCGTCGCCGATCCATCCTGTTCGTTTGCTGCGCTCAGGCCAATCGGCCGGCCATCGAACCAGATCTCGCCCGTTGCCAAGGTGACGTTCAAGCAGTTCGATTGGCCAATGAACCCGTAGACGAAGGGTGAAACAGGACGATCGTAGATCTCGTCGGTTGTGCCCACCTGTTCGATTGCCCCCTTGCTCATCACGACGACGCGGTCGGCAAGCTCGAGCGCTTCTTCCTGATCGTGGGTGACGAAGACCGTCGTGTAACCGGTGCGGTCGTGAATTTCGCGCAGCCATCGACGGAGTTCCTTGCGCACCTGTGCGTCGAGCGCGCCGAAGGGTTCGTCGAGTAGCAGCACGCTCGGATTGACTGCCATGGCACGAGCGAGCGCCACTCGCTGTCGCTGACCGCCGGAAAGCTGGGCCGGGTAGCGGATTTCGAGGCCCGAGAGCTGCACCAGTTCGATGAGGTCGAGCGCCCGACGGCGGATCTCGTCGGCCGGCGGGCGCTTCTTGCTGGGCCGCACTTTCAAACCGAATGCAACGTTGTCAAGCACGGTCATGTGCCGGAAGAGAGCGTAGTGTTGGAAGACGAAGCCGATGTTTCTCTCCTGCACCGTCTTCTTCGATGCGTCCTCCTCATCGAAGAAGATCATGCCTTCGGTCGGGCTTTCGAGCCCGGCAATGAGCCGGAGCAGCGTCGTCTTGCCCGAGCCGGACGGGCCAAGCAGCGCGATCAGCTCGCCTGAGTGGATATCCAGGCTCACATCCACGAGCGCCGGAAAGCGGCCAAATTCCTTGCGTAGGTTCTGGACGCGGACTTCCATGAATGTCTCGCTCTCTCGATGCCTGCCGCTGGCAGCAGTCGCGACGCCTTAGCGAAGCTCTTCGCCGTCTGTCGACCGGCATGAATCCTATCGACCCGGCTCGTAGATCTGGTCGAAGATCCCACCATCAGCGAAGAATTTCTCCTGAGCTTCCTTCCAACCGCCGAATTCGTCAATCGTCACCAGCTTGAGATCGGCGAAGCGCGCAATGTCAACGGGATTGGCAAGTTCTGGCTTGAAGGGTCGATAGTAATGTTTGGCGACGATCTTCTGCCCAGCATCGGTGTAAAGAAACTTTAGGTAGGCTTCCGCCACAGTCCGCGTGCCCTTTCTGCGAACATTGCCATCGATGAGCGCCACCGGCGGTTCGGCCTTGATGGAGATCGACGGGGTGACGATCTCGAAATTGTCTGGGCCGAGTTCCTCGAGCGCGAGATGGGCTTCGTTCTCCCAGGCGAGCAGCACATCGCCAAAACCGCGCTGGACGAAGGTGGTCATCGCTCCCCACGCGCCGGTATCGAGAACGAGAACACGCTTGAAGAGCTGCGCCACATACTCCTGCGCCTTGGCCTCGTCGCCGTTGTTGGCAGCACGTGCCCAGGCCCAAGCCGCGAGGAAGTTCCAGCGGGCGCCGCCCGAGGTCTTCGGATTCGGCGTGATGATCTGAACGCCGCCCTTGGTCAGGTCACCCCAATCCTTGATGGCCTTCGGATTACCCTTGCGGATCAGAAAGACGATTGTCGAGGTATAGGGAGCGCTGTTGTTTTCGAGCCGCTTCTTCCAATCGGCCGGCATCTTTCCGGTCGCCTGAGCAATGGCGTCGATATCGGCTTCGAGCGCCAGCGTCACCACATCGGCTTCGAGGCCGTCGATTACCAACCGCGCTTGCTTACCGGAACCGCCGTGTGACATATCGATGGACACCGTCTCGCCGGTTTCCGCCTTCCACTTCTCGGCGAAGACGGCATTGAGTTCCTTGTAGAGCTTACGCGTCGAATCAAAGGAGACGTTCAGGATTGTCGTGTCGGCAAACGCGAGATCGATGGGGCCGAGCTGCAGCATCCCGAGCATCAGCGCTAGCTTCACTACTCCGGCAAGTTTCGTCGCTCCCATCTCGACCTCCATGCTTTGCCGAACGAAAGTACCTCCCGAACGCCGGGCGGGAAAGCCGGGAAAGTATCCGAATTGGCGCAGCAAAGAGCGATTCCCTTCCGCGGCCATGCTTTAAAGGGGCGTTGGCTTATCTCACGCGTGTTCCGACGGCGGTGTTCGGAAGTTGCCAGACCGAGACTTCAGTGCAGTCCGAAAAGTCTCAGCAGCTCCTCGCGTTGTTTGACAAACTCGCGCGCGCTGCGGTCGCGCGGACGGGGCAGATCGATCTCGATCAGCCGCGGCTCACCGCCCTTCTCGCGCGGCAGGATCAGAATGCGGTCGGCCAGATAGATCGCCTCCTCAAGATCATGCGTAACGAGAATAGTGGTCACATCCTCGTCGCGCCAGATCCGCGCGAGTTCCTGCTGCATGCTGATCTTGGTCATGGCATCGAGAGCGCCAAGCGGTTCGTCGAGCAGTAGGATCTCCGGCTGGACGATAAGAGCGCGGGCCATGCCAACGCGTTGCGCCATGCCGCCCGAAAGTTGACGCGGATAGGCGTTCTCGAACTGCTGCAGGCCGACTAGCATAACATAACGGCGCGCCCGCGCCCGTGCCTCCTCGCGAGGCACGCCACGTGTTTCCAGGCCAAAGGCGACATTGTCGATCACCGTCAACCAGGGCAGGAGCCGCGGCTCCTGGAAGATGACGGCGCGCTCGGCGCCGACTCCTTTGACTGCCTTGCCGTCGATCAGGACTTCTCCGTCATCGGCCTCGTCAAGCCCGGCCAGGACCCGCAACAGGGTCGTCTTGCCCGATCCGCTTGCGCCGACAATGGCCAGGCTTTCACCGGAGCGAATGTGCAGATTGACGTCCTTCAATACCGGCAAGGTCCTGCCATTCAGGGTGAAGGATTTGGAGAGATGACGGATCGTCACCTCTCCGCTACGGTTTTCCTGTGCGAAGCTCATGGCGTTTCCTCAGTTACTCGCCGAAGCACCGTCGGTCGCGAACAGAATGTCCTTGGCCGCCAACTGCCCCTCCTTCAGCTTGCCCTCGCGGACAAGCACATCGATCCAGAACTGGACGTCGCGCTCGACCGCAAGGCCGCCGGGACGGACGCCATAGCCGCGGAAATATTGCGCGATGTCCGGATTCTCGCCGCGCTCCTGCAGCGCCTTCGCCAACATCTGCTTCGTCTCCTCCGGATGCTCACGCGCATAGTCGAGAGCGCGCGCCGACTGCTCGACAAAGATTTTGGCGGCTTCCGGATGCGCCTTCACGAAGTCTCGTCGCAGCACGACGAAGCCACCGGCGATATCGCCGAGAACGTCAGTGTCATCGAAGATCGCACGGAGGCCGCCATTCTTCCTGGCGACGCCTTCAAAGGTCGTCTGCCAATAACCGAAGGCGGAAACGTCGACCTGCCCGGAGCGGAGAACCTGCTCAAGCTGCGGTCCGGGTACGACGACCTGATTGGCGGCATCCGACGGCAGTCCCACAGAGTGCAGGGCTTCGCGAATGGTGTAATCGAGATGCGCCCCGAGCGTATTGACAGCGACGCTCTTGCCGGCAATGTCCTTGATGTCCTTGATGGGGCTGTCTTCCAGAACGTAGAAGATCGACTGCACTTCGTCGTTGATACCGTTCGACGGATAGGCCGCGACGAAGTCGTTGCCGCTGATGATCGCGTTCAACACGGCGGAGGTTGCGGCGCTGCCGATCTCGACGTCGCCAGATGCCAGAGCGATCAGCGATGCCGGGCCGCCGGCGGCGTAGCCAATGTTCTCGATGGTGATCCCAGTGCCCTCGAAATAGCCGAGTTCGGCGGCAAGCTCGTGGGCGGACAGGCCGCCCTGGCTCGCCAGGTAACGGAGCTTGATGGCATTGGCCGCCGTGGCAGCGCCTGTGATACCGAGAAAGAGAGCTGCGGACAGCAGGAGCTTGCGGGAATGGAAGGTCATATCAGTGTCCTTTCAGAGGAATGCCGGGGAAGCACGTCAAGCGTTGGGTTGAGACCAGCGGCAAAGCTTGCGTTGGAGCAGAACGAGCACGGTGTTGGCGGCGAGCCCCAGCAACGCAAGCAGCAGGATCGCCGCAAACATCAGGGGGATCTGGAAGTTGTATTGGGCATTCATGACCTGGAAGCCGATGCCTTGTTGGCGCCGATCATCTCGGCCGCTATCAGCAGAAGCAGCGCCGTCGTGGCCGAGAGACGCAAACCGACGAAGATCGCCGGCACCGACGCCGGAAGCACGACACGACGAAATATCGTAAACCGCCCTGCCCCATAGGTACGCGCCATCTCGATGAGCTTGGTGTCCACCTCCTTGACGCCACCGATCGTCGACAGGAGGGTCGGGAACAGCGTCGCCCAGAAGATCACAAAGACCTTGGAGGTCTCTCCCAGACCGAGCAGCAGGATAAAGACCGGATAGAGGGCCAGCGCAGAGGTCTGGCGAAAGAACTGCAGGAGCGGATCAAGCGCTTGCTCGATAGCCTTGACCTGCCCCATGAAGAGACCGAGCGGGATGCCAATCGCAACCGCTGATGCGAATGCGATTCCCGAGCGCTGCAGGCTTATGGCGATATCGTCCAGCAGCGCGCCACTGGCAAGGCCGTCCCACAGGGCGGCCAGAATCACATCGAGCGAGGGAAAGACCGCCGGATTGACCCAGCCGCGGCCGCTCGATACCTGCCACAGGACGAGAAAGCCCGCCACCAAGCCATAGCGGGATAGAAACGCCCCGATCAGCCCACGCAGCCGTGGCGCTATCGCCAGACCCGTCCGTTCGCGGCTTGTAACTCGGAAGTTCGTTGTCAGCGATGAGTTGACGTTTTCATAGGACATGGTCGCTCCTCACTCGGCGGCCTGGATGGCCGATCGCGCGGCTGACCAGCGATTGACGGGGAAAGGCAGGCCGAGATTTTCGCGGAGCGTCCTGCCCTCATATGCCGTTCGGAACAGGCCACGCCGCTGCAATTCCGGGATCACCAGATCGACGAAGTCGTCGAGCGCTGTCGGGAGCCATGGCGGCAAGATGTTGAAGCCGTCGGCGGCTTCATTTTCGAACCATTCCTGCAGTGTGTCAGCGATCTGCTCGGCCGTGCCGACGATCGTGTAATGGCCACGGGCGGACGCGATCCACTGATAGAGCTGGCGAATGGTGAAATTGTTCTCGTCAGCGATCTGGCGGATAAGCGCCTGGCGGCTCTTCATCCCTTCTGTTGGCGGCGCGGGCGGTAGCGGTCCGTCGAGATCGTAGCCATGCAGGTCGAGTGTGCCCCCGGTCAGGCCGTTCAGGAGGCCGATGCCATCCTCTTCAACAATCAGGGAGGTCAGGCGCTCGTAGTTCTCGCGCGCCTCGGCTTCCGTCCTGCCCACGAAAGGAGAAACGCCGGGCATGACGAGGATATGATCCGGATTGCGTCCGAGGCGGCGGGCGCGCCCCTTGATGTCACGGTAGAACTCCTGGGCCGTTCCGATGTGCTGATGGGCAGTAAAGATCACCTCGGCAGTGGCGGCAGCAAGCCCGCGGCCATCGTCGGACTGGCCCGCTTGGACGATGACCGGATAGCCCTGGGGCGATCGCGAGACGTTGAGCGGGCCGCGCACCTGGAAGTGCTCGCCGCGGTGGTCGCTTTCGTGCAGTTTCTGCGCATCGTAGAAGACGCCGCTTTCCTTGTCGCGAATGAAAGCATCGTCTTCGAAGCTGTCCCAGAGCTTCATGACGACTTCGACATGCTCGGCGGCGCGATGATAGCGCGCCGCATGAGGCAGTTGCGTCTCGCGATTGAAGTTCTGCGCCGTGAGATCGCCTGTCGTGGTGACGACGTTCCAGCCAGCTCGGCCGCCGGAGATCATATCCAGGGAGGCGAACTTGCGTGCCGTGGTGTACGGCTCTTCGTAGGTCGTCGACGACGTGGCGATGAAGCCGAGATGCGTAGTGAAGGGCGCGAGAGCCGAAAACAGCGTCACCGGCTCGAATCCAGCCACGCGGGCGTTGCCGCCCTCGCGGGCACCGCCAAAGCCGATCGCTAGATTGTCTGCAAGGAAATAGGCGTCGAAAAGGCCGCGTTCGGCCGTCTGGGCCAGGCGCTTGTGAAACTCGAGATTCGTAGCCCCATCGGCTGGCTGATCCGGATGCCGCCAGGACGCGACATGCTGTCCACCGCCAGGGAGAAATGCTCCAAGTCTGATCTTGCGTGCCATTTCAATTCCTTTCCATTTCAGCTCAGTGCGAAGGCTTCCAGCTCTGACCGCGGGGGAACCCGGCTGCCGTGATCATTCCGCCGCAGCCACCGGCTGCACCGACATCGGAAAGAACGCCGCCAGTTCATCGACCGCCTGGGCAATCCGTCGACGCAGCGGTTCCGCCGCGATACGCGACTCGGAAAAGTCGCGATCGGACGCGTAGATCGCCGTTGGCAGCGTATGGGCCATGAAGAACCCGAAGAGCGGTCGGAGTTGGTGCTCGACCATCAAGGCGTGCCGATCTCCGCCGCCGGTTGCGGTGACGACGATCGGCTTGCCCCGCAATGCCAGCGGTTCGATCAGGTCGATCAAATGTTTGAACAGACCTGGATAGCTGCCTTTGTAGGTCGGCGAACCGACGACCAGGACATCGGCGGCGATAATGTCATCGATGAGCTGGCGCGCATTGGGATCGAGGTCCTCATATCTCTGAGACTGGCCCAAAGAAGGACCGGCGTCATGAAGATCGTAGATCCGACGGCGAAATCTGTAGCGTGCGGACGCGAGCTTTATGTACTAAAGGAAAAACGTGATTGTTCCGGGACGCGCTACGGGAAAACTTTGCCCATGCTGCGGGAGGATTTGGTATTCAGGAGCCCTGGGTTGCAATCGTGGTCATGAAGCCGGAATGATCCATATCAAGGTTAACATTGGCTTTGTCGGTCGACCGGCCATTCGGCGCCTTATTCGGCAACTGCCGCTTTCCACACCCGAAAGGTCACTCCGGGCTTCTTTCCGGTGACCTGTTTTCGCGGCAGATGATTGTCACATGGATTCCCGTGCGAAGTTTTCTGAGAAGATGGAAGGCAGTCCGCTTTTCAGAAGAGGAAGCCGATGACATTTTCGCCATTTTCACGCGGCCTCAGCCGTGTGCACGCTTATGGCTTGCGTGCCCGGTGGCGTCTCCGGTTGACAATCGAGTCCCGGGCCTTGAGCAGCATCCTGCAGTATCCTTTGGCCATCCGTGCTCCTGATGAAGTTTCGGGCGCGCTTCAGGCGACGCTTTGCCCCGGCGATGCGAGCAGCTAAGATAATGCCGCGGGCGAGGCGTTGTTCCTGAGCCCTGCCCATGCGCACGTCTCAACCAACGTGGGGGCCGAGACGATGTTCAAAGTGCTGGCATTGATACTGGGATTCGTCTGTATCCCTATCCAGGCAGCGGCAGCCGAGGAGGTCGATGTCGAGCTCCTTCTCGCAGTTGACATGTCCGGCTCGATGGACATGGAGGAGGCGCGCGTGCAGCGCTCCGGCTATGTCGAGGCGCTGAAGCACCCGGATTTCATCAACGCCGTCAAAGGCGGCCGCCTCGGACGCATTGCCATCGGCTATTTCGAATGGGCGGGTCTGGTAAACGAGGACTCCGTGATTTCGTGGCAGGTGATCGACGATGCTGACGACGCCTACGCCTTCGCGGCCAAGCTGCAAGGACGCCCAGTCGGAACACGGCGCGGAACGTCCGTCTCGAATGCGATCATCTTTGGCACGTCGCTGATCGAGTCGAATGAATTCTCGGGAGAGCGCCGGATTCTGGACGTTTCGGGCGACGGACCGAACAACACCGGACCGCCGGTCACGCCAGCTCGTGCTGAAGCGCTAGCCCGCGGCATCATCATCAATGGCCTTGCGATCGTGATCCGTCCATCCGCCTCGTCCGGTCCTCTCGACCAATATTATCTTGACTGCGTCGTCGGCGGTCCCGGCTCCTTTGTGCTTGCCGTGCACGAGGCCGAGGATTTTGCCGTCGCCATCCATCAGAAGCTGATTCTTGAGGTGAGCGGCCGCTCTCCTGCAGCTCGTTTGCGTCTCGCCGCGGATGAGCCGCCTGCAGACTGTCTAATGGGCGAAAAGCTGAGGCCGGGCTTCCTGGACCGGGTCTATCCCGAGACGAATCGGTAGGAAGCGCTGGATGTTTTCCTCGGCCAAATCCATTCTCGATCTTGTCGGCGCGCCGACGATGAGTCTGCCGCCCTCGCATGCCGGCTGCTCGGTCGCGTCGCTGCGCAGGTTCATTCACTGACGGAACGGGCGTATTCGGCCCGGCATGCTCGGGCCGCGGGCTGCCCCTGGAGGGATGATCACCGCCGCTCGCATGAATCGCGCTGCTATCGGGATCGTGCGTCGAGGCATCGCAAAGCGGCGGGCACGCCGGGGTGAAGAGATGCCCCGCACAGCGTTCGCTGAGATCGGATCACCAAGATCATAGCCAGCCTGCTTTCCTGAAGCGGTAGAAAAGGAAAGAACATAGCAGCGCGATCGTCGCGAGAACCGCGAAATAGCCGTAGCGCGTTTCCAATTCCGGCATATGCTCGAAATTCATACCGTAGATTCCGGCGATTGCCGTCGGAACGGCGAGGATCGCGGCCCAGGCGGCCAATTGACGGGTGATCGTGCCCTGCCGCTGTTGCTCGAGGAGATTGCTGGCCTCGAACACCGAGGTGATTACCTCGCGCAGACCGCTAACCATCGCCTCTACTCGCCGGACATGGTCGAGCACGTCGCGGAAGTAAGGCTTGGCGTGGTCGTCGATGCATGGCAGATCGAGGTTGGCCAGCTTGCCGACCACCTCCGACATGGGTCCGAGAATGCGCTGGAACAGGATGACCTGCCGGCGCATACGGAAAATCCGGCGAATCTCCTCGCGCTCGAGAAAAGCGACCAGCATGTGCTTTTCCATCGCCAGCACCTTGTCCTCGATCGTTTGCACGACCGGAAGGTAGCTGTCGACGATGAAGTCGATGATCGCATGCAGCACGTAGTCCGGCCCCTTCTGCAGCAGTTGCGGCGAGGCCTCCAGTTGCGCGCGAAGCTCGGTGTGCGCACGCGCCGAACCCTGCCGAACCGAGATGATATGGTGTCGACCGACGAACAGCGCCGTCTGACCATAGGCGATCTTGTCGCCCTCGAGGTGTGCGGTCTTGGCAACGACGAACAATTGCTCGCCGTAAATGTCGACCTTCGGTAGCTGGTGCGCATTGCGCGCGTCCTCGACGGCAAGCTGGTGGAGCCCGTAGGCTTGCTGCAGCGTCGCCATCTCCTCGGACGTCGGGGCGTACAGGCCGACCCAAGCGAATTCATTTTCTTTGAAGGCAATCGGCGTGGCGGAGAGCGGTAACTCCTCCGCGCGCTTTCCGTCCCGGTACATGAACGAGGCGACTACTGGCATGGCATTCCTTCTTTTTCAGCTGCGAAGTGGGGCGGCAATAGCACATGTTCATCTTCAAAAGCGCTACTGCGGCGCGCAAGCAGGCACCGAGGAAGCGGACCGCCTCTGATACGGCTTAGGTAAAAGGCGATAAAATACCTGTGCAAGAGGCGGCTCTTTTCGACGGATCAAAAGAGCGGACGCGAAACTTCTCGTAGCCTCTAGCGTTTGCGGAGAAACTGGATTTGCCGATTTCTTGCGCGTGACGAATATCTGGCCCTGCCATACAGGCCGCTGCTGACGTGGAGAACTTAATGAGTGCCTCCCTCGACCATCCACCGGCACAGGCCGATAACCTGCGCCGGTTTCTGGCGCTTACCCTTGGATCGGTCGGCGTGGTCTACGGTGACATCGGAACAAGTCCGCTCTATGCCTTCCGTGAGGCGCTCCGCCCCTTTGCGGCAGGTGGTGTGGGGCGCGAAGAGGTCGTCGGTCTCATCTCGCTGATGATCTGGACGCTGACGATCATCGTCACCTGCAAATACGTCCTCTTCCTGCTTCGTGCCGACAACGACGGCGAGGGGGGCACCCTGTCATTGCTTGCCCTGCTCCTGAAAAAGGCAAAGCGGTATACGACAGCGATGTTCGTGGCCGGTATTCTGGGTGCCGCCCTTTTTATCGGCGATGCGATGATCACGCCGGCGCTTTCCGTTCTGTCAGCCGTCGAGGGGCTGAAGCTCGTCACGCCAGCGCTTCACGATTACGTCCTGCCGATCTCGGTCGGGATTATCGTGCTGCTGTTTGCCGTCCAATCCCGTGGCACCGGAGCCGTCTCGGTCTTTTTCGGACCGATCACCCTCATCTGGTTTTTGGTGTTAGGAGGCGCCGGTGTCGCCCATATCGGTGACGATCTGGCGATTCTCGCGGCCTTCAATCCCGCCCATGCGGCTGCCTTCCTATGGAATGCCGGTCTCGTCGGTTTCATCGTGCTCGGCGCAGTCTTCCTCACGGTGACAGGAGCGGAGGCGCTTTACGCCGATCTCGGTCACTTCGGGCGCAGTCCCATCCAGGCGGCCTGGTTTGCAATCGTGTTTCCCGCATTGGCGTTGAACTATCTCGGGCAAGGCGCGCTGGTGCTCTCCCATCCCGATGCGATCTCTAATCCGTTTTTCCTGATGTTCCCGAACTGGGCGTTGTTGCCGGTGGTGATCCTTGCCACCGTAGCGACGATCATCGCCAGCCAATCGGTGATCACTGGAGCGTTTTCGCTCGTGCGGCAAGCGATCAACCTTGGCTTCCTTCCAAGGTTTCAGATCTGCTTCACCTCGGAAACGCAGACGGGTCAGATTTATCTGCCCATAGTCAACACCGCGCTGCTGATCGGCGTGCTGGTTCTCATGTTTGTGTTCGGGAGTTCCGAAGCCCTTGCCCCCGCCTACGGTGTATCAATCACCGGCGCCATGATAATTGACACGGTTCTCGCCTTCGCGTTCGTCCGCTATCTCTGGAACTGGTCTGGCCTGACCGCAACTGCGTTTCTGCTGCCTCTTTTCTTGCTTGAACTGATTTTCCTCGGCGCCAACTTGTTCAAGATCCACCACGGCGGCTACGTGCCCATCCTCTTCGCCGGCATTGTGATGACGCTGATGTGGACCTGGCGAAAGGGCGTCAGGCTCTTGCGCGAAAAGACGACCCGCCAGGACGTCCCGCTCGGCCAGTTCTTGGCCGCGATCGAACGCAAGTCCGAGCATGCTCCTGCTGAGGTGCCGGGGACCGCAATCTTTCTCACCGCGACACCCGACACCACTCCGGCAGTTCTCTTGCACAACATTAAGCACAATCACGTGCTTCATCAGCACAATGTCATCCTGACCATCAAGACCGCGAGGGTCCCTTATGTGCCGGAGAAGGAACGCCACACGCTCACAAAACTCTCTGACCGGTTCAGCAGACTGGAGCTGAGGTTCGGCTTCATGGACGAGCAAGATGTTTCACAGGCCCTCGCACACTGCCGAAGGGAAGGCTTTAAGTTCCAGATCATGTCAACGTCCTTTTATCTAGGGCGGCGCAAGCTCGTCGCAGACGCTCAATCCGGCCTGCCGAGATGGCAGGACAAGCTCTTCATAGCGATGGCCAACTCGGCGATTGATCCAACCGACTACTTCCATCTTCCTCCGAATCGCGTCGTCGAGCTTGGGGAACAAGTGATCATCTGACAGTAGAGGATTCGGCTGACTAAACGCAGCAGTTCACTTTGCAGTATTTGGACACGCCGGCCTTTTGGATTGATAACATGGGACTACGGCGGTTCTGTGCCTGTTGCTTCTTAACTTTATTGTCGAGGCCTAAAGCCAAGGCTCGGCAAGTGCTTGCACAAGACGCCCTCGAGGCGGATGCAGACTCCCAATAAAGGAAATTCCAAGCTTACCGGCGTCATGACCGAAGACCAAGACGGCAGGCGCTGTCTAGGGGGAAACCAACGCCGCGCCCTCAAATACGGCTTCGCGCGCGCATTGCTGTCATTCCGCGGCTTGATCTCCTACATCAGCTCTCCACCCGACTGAGACGATCGGACGCCGGCAACAAGCCGCCAGCCCGAGATCGACTCCTATCCCTCGCCTTGAGGAGAATCGAACCGCGAACCCTATGCCGGTGCCTCAGGAGAAAGCACGGCCACGCTCAATGTTTAAAGCAGTTTTCCCGGTGCCATCGGAGGAAGTGCGGATGCGGCCTTTCGAAAGCCCGCTGCGGCACGATTGCGCGACCCGTTCTGTTGATGAGCGACAGGATGCTCTCCGGATCGTTCACCTGCCGTGAAACAAGGATTTGCAGATCGTCGGAAAGGCTGATCAGACCTCGGTCGAACATCCATTGGGCGGTCCCGGAGATCCCATTGCCCAAGAGTATCAGGGCCGCTGGCTTCCACTGGTCGAATGTGCGCGGCATCGACTTCGGCCCGGCCGCCGCCGTTAATCACTTCAGTCCGGTGATCGCGCACCGCTTGTCGTGGGCTTTGAGGACGAGGGATTAACCACTTTGTGTAGCTTTTCGCAAACACACTCCCGCGTTTACGATCTTCGCGCAAAAATGGCGGAGTGGAGTATGCAGTATCGCCAGAAGTCGGTGCTTTTCGCTGCACCTGGACTCGTTATCGGGGTGGTCGCGGTAGCTGCTGCCGGCGGCATGACCGTAAGCGATTTTGAGGCGCCTGAGCTGCTGATCGCTGCCCTCTTCGTCGGCGTTATCGTCGGCATGGCTATTGAGCAGATCCTCTCCAACATGCGGAGCCAGCAGGCGGCCATCCGTCATCTGGATATAGCCGATGTCCAGGCATGGCGGCCAAGGAACCGATCACGCTGGCAGGGAAATCGCAGCGGCCCGAAGTTGGTCGCTGGGCCCTGGCTTCCGAGGCCTGTCCCACAGGCGCCGAATGGATTCGATGCGCCGGAACAATTGCGGATCGTGATGGGCGCGAACTACGTCATTCAACCGCTCCTCAACAAGAGCGAAGCGCGCGTGTTCAAGGAGCTGGACCGCATCGTGATTAGCTGCAACCCGACTTGGCAAGTGATGGCGCAGGTCTCGTTGGGAGAAATTATCCGTAGCGAGGATCCGCTCGCGCACCGTTGCATCAACGCGAAGAGGGTAGACCTGCTGCTGGTGGATGGCAATTGCCAACCTCGGCACGCAATCGAATACCAGGGCGGGGCGCATTACCAGGGTGACGCAGCCGCGCGCGATGCAGTCAAGAAAGAGGCGCTACGACGTGCAGGGATCGGCTACTACGAGGTTGTGGCTGGCCGCACGACGCCGGCAGAGCTTCGGCTGTTGATCGAGAAGTTGGTGGACAAGCCGAATGTTAATTAGCGCTCTGCCTCCGTTGACTGATTCTGTGCATCACCGGTCTACCCGCGCCGAAACAGGCACGGCCGCCCGCACATTCAGCCCTGCCCGACGGGTTGATTCACATGGGGAGTAGAATGATGCCTGAATGGCCGGCTGCTTCAGATATCACCGTAGATTTCGCGGCAGTTCGCCAAAACCTGTTTCCGGCCAGTCACGCAGCGATCAGCGACTGGCTTGCATTCCCCTGGCATCGTGACCGCAACAACCGAATTCAAGCGCACAAGGCGCATTCCTCGCAAGCCATCGCCATTGATGTGTTCGGCACGCTCAAGATGAGCATGGATCGCGACCGGGTCCTCGACGCCATTGCTCGGCACGTCGGCGTGACACCCGGCGGTCCCTGGTCCTTAACCCTTGAGTGGACAGATGCCGAACGTCTCTTGGGAGAGCCCCGGCCAACGCAAGTCGACGCCCTGGCGGTTGGTTCAGATGCGGTGCTGGTCATCGAATGCAAGTTTACTGAAGCGGGGGGAAAATGCAGCCAAACCGCCTTGTCGCGCACCGGAAAGCGCCAGTGCAATGGCAGCTACGCCGAGCAGGTCAATCCGGCCAACGGCGTCCGCTCGCGCTGCACCCTCACAGGCAAAGGAATTCGCTACTGGGATTACATCCCTCAGGTTTTCGCCATAGACCCGGCGGCTGAGCATGCGCCCTGCCCTTTCGCCGGCGACGCCTATCAATGGATGCGCAACGCGGTTTTGGCGGCAGCAATTGGCAAGCACCGCAACCTCCACGCCGCTGCGGTTGCCGCCTTTGCCGACCATCCAAGTTTTCCGACGGCTCGGAAGGCAAAACTGGGCCTGTTCGATGCTGGGTTGGGCGGCCAGGCCGCAATCACGCCGATCTCTTATCAGGAGATCATCGACATTGCTCGCCAAATGGGCCTGGATCAGCAGCTTTGGACCGACCTTTCTGCGTGGGTCGGCCAAAAAATCACGACGGTCTCATCTCGGCACTCAGAAACCGCCGTCGCCACCGGCTAGCAGAACACAGCGGATTGCTTCACTCCCCAATGGCGCTGCTACATGCACCGCATGCGGTTCCGGTCGATACATTATGCGATTTTCGAAGCACAGAACGTGAACGAAGGTTGCTGGCTGCCGGCGGCTGAGGCCGTCGGTGCTGTGTCCAGTTCGCCGGTGTCTGCTCCGCAATCCCGGTAGTCCAGTGCCTTCGGCAGCAACGCAGCCTGTCTCGCGCCTGGATGAGGCCGTCGTCAGCATGCCCGCCTGTGAAGGGAATCGAACCGTCGGCGGCGTCGCCCGCTATACCTAAGCCTCTGATCCCTTGGCTATCACGTTGGTTAAGAGTCTTCGAAGCTTATGTTCAGGACCTACGCGAAATCAGGACAATGCCGCGGTGTTCGATATCGCCACGCTCGGCAATCGCAGCTGACCGGCGTTAC
>NZ_NWTD01000019.1:0-58755 GCF_002532005.1 Sinorhizobium sp. NG07B
GCACTCCTTATCAAGGATCCGTTCCGCTCCGACCTGAGAATAGCAGAGGTCAGGCAGCCGAAGCTGTTCATCCACGGGCGGCGTGACGCTGTCATTCCGCTTTCCTCGGGCGAGGCGCTGTATAAAATCGCACCCAAGCCCAAGCAAATGCTGATCTACGACGGCTCCGGCCATAATGACCTCTGGGACGCCCCGATGGTCGACGACATTATCCGGTTCTTGGAGGGCTTCAACGAGCTCTAGTACCATATCTGAGGGAGCGGACGGCCGCTTTCAGAGTTTCGGTTGATACATTTTACGATTTTCGAAGCAAGAACATATAAATCGCGGCGACTTTCCGCTTCAGGCGCAAATGCCGACATATAATCCGTTCTCACCCTACTGCGACGAAACTGAACCGGACAGATCGACCCGAATCCGTCGCCGGCGACAGTCCGAGAGAACGTCCCCTGTCGGCCCCGAAGCGGCCTTTAGCTGGCGTTGCTACCCTGCGTCAGCCGCTGTCACTGGCTCTCTGTCAGAATGGCATATTCGATTGCCGAGGAGACCCCACCGTTGAGGGTCGAGAACGGCGGAACGATGTTGCGGGCATTGCGGCAGACGAAGAGATCTCCGGGCCCGGCTTGCGTGATCGTCTCGGGCATCACCCGGCTATCGGCGCAGGATATCATCAAAGCTTGCGGTTGCTGGCCTTCCCTCGCCAGCTTGCGGTAAAGCGCCGATTGGTTGGGAAACACCGCGCCGCGAAAATTGGAGATACCTTTCAGGAGATCACCCATGTTCGGATCCTCTTTCTGGCCGAACGTAGAACTGGGAGGAATGTCTCTCGTCCGGCGGGTTGCAGAAGCGATCTGTTCGCAGGCGCGAAAAAGAACAGCAAAAGGGTGCAGCGCAACCAGCCGCTGCCAAATCACAACCAACAATGCGTAGGGCGTGCATGCGGCCCCCCCGACTGGGGGCGTTCCGGACGACACATTATGCGATCTTCTTGGCCCAGAACGCGAACAACCCGTGCACCGGGCTCGTGAAGAGCGGCTCCACTCGACCCACCTGTGCCGCTGACGGCGACACCTGGAAGGACCGGATTGGCGTCCGAGCCGACCTTCGCCGCAGGTAACCTGCGTGACTGTCTTGCGCCTTCAAGTCGGCCGTAGAACCGGCAGCAGGCCAATGCCTACGAGCTTGCGACGCCCAAGGCCGCACACTCGACGAGACATGCGACCACGGTTCCCCACCTACCTAGCGCCGGTTCGTGAGGATCACCGCACGTCAAACGGTGCCGCGGACCTATTCAACGAGAAAAGCCGCAATCCAGCGCAAGCGCATCCCCGTGACCTATAGCGGCTGCAACCGATTTCAGACGACCTCCACGAAGGCGATCGCTTAGCCGGTTATTCGATTCCTCTGCAAACGGCGTTAACGCGGAGTAATGGGGGGAAGACGCATGAATAGGATCGAACCTCGTTTGCGAGATGGCACTGCTGAACTTCAGGCAAAGAGTCGGCGGACATACTCAACATTCTGAGGCAATAGACCAAGTTTGAGATGGCGTTTGGGGCGGCTTCATTGGAACCGGCAGGCTGTCGCCGGCTAAAACTTTCTCGCCCCATCAACTGGTTCGCGCTCAGGCACTTCCTGTGCTGCTGCAGGGCCGAGGGAATTCGCCGCTTTTAAGTCCGCCTGTTGTTCACGATCGACTGATAAGACGCGCCGCGCTGTAGTCGCGGAGCCACGACATTCAAGCCGACACTTGGGTCAGGGCGTCCGCGCGACTGGTGCGGAGCGAGGCGAAACCAGCGTCGCTTCCAAGTAGCGCGACGCCGCCTCCGTCCGATTGCGCACTTTCATCTTCTGGTAGATGTTGCGGACATGCACCTTGACGGTGTTTTCGGCAAGCCCGAGACGATCTGCGATGATCTTGTTCCGTGTGCCCTTGCATACGAGATCGAGAACCTGGATCTCTCGCGCGCTCAGGAGGCTTGGGGCAATGTCGGCCTCGCGTTCCATATTGATATCTTCCGAAATCGCCTGTTTTTGCGCGACAACGCCGCCCCCTGCGAGCGCTCTCGGCACCAGACACCGAAGCAATGCAGCGGGAAAATGCTCGCCGCCCTTCATCAAGAGATCGATGGCGCTGAGGCATACGTCGAGATTGAGATTCAGGGGCAGGACGCCTTGAAGCAACCCTTCGTCGACAAGTTCCGCAATTGACGAGTCGAGTTCGTCCGCATTCTGCACCATCAGGCCGATCGCAGCATTTGGATGGAGCTCGTGAATCGTCCTCATGAATGATGGAAATACTGCCGCCGGCAGACGATAGAGCATGATCAGGCTTACGCCGATAAGATTGCTGGTCAAAAGACCCTCGGTATCGGGAAGGCTTACGACGTCTTGACCTTGAAAACGCATGCTGATCGCCTGCGTCAGACACTCGGACAACAGATCGGCCTTGGCGAGAATGACGACCTTGTTTTTCTTCGGCAACGCCTTATTGCGCTCTTCAGCATTGCTCAGGGTCGAGCTCTTGCGTTCCATTTTGCCCTCCTTAGCACTCTCAAGATCTTGCTGATTACGTGTCGATACTATTCGACCTCATGAAAAAGAAATTTAATTATTGAACTGGCACGCTCTTGAACAATCAATACTTGGTCTAATTGTGTTTTATCGATACTATTAACGAGCGCCATTGTCATTATCGCTAAGTTCCGATAGTTATCGCACCGTTCATTTCTACTCACGATGGACTAGCTCAGATCGCCGTCAACCAGAGTATGGTGCCTAATGAGCGCGCTCATTCGGTCAGAATGCTGCGTCAACGCTCGCCTCACGGTAATTGCGGTTCAGAAATCCCCGAAGGTTCAATCGGGCAGCCGCGCGCCGCGTCTGCCGTCGCACCCGAGAAGAGTGGCCGGATGCGCGGGAATTCCCGGGCTGCGGAACGATTGCCTTTTGCCGCCTGTTGTGACGCGCCCGGAGCAAAGCAGTTTTTTCACAAGGAGAGACGTCGCGCCCCAAAATACCCTTCGATCCTGCCGGGATTGCCGCGCAGGATGAGGGTATTCAAACTTTGCGGCTACAGTTGTTGCTGTAGGCGGAATGCAGTTGTGAAGCTTCCTTCTTGCCGGGAATGCGGAGCTCGCGCGCTTACGATTGCTCGCACCACCAACGTCGCAAGCAGACGAGCGAGAGCAAAGCACGACCGGCATCTTCAACTCGCTCCCTCTCCGGGGTTCCCGCTCGGCTTGGCCGGCGGCAAGCAACTGGCTGGACGCAAGCTTCCCTCAGGCAGCGCCATCGCGGCCGGAGGCATGTGTCTCTTTATGGCGACTCATGGCGCGAATTCTTTATTTGTTAGCTTCTATCGCATAAGATTTTGAGTGAGCGCGAGCGAGCGTGAGTCTAGGTTGGCCCAGTGTTTAGGGGATGAATATTGACCTATCAAACTCAGTCACGACTTGGTCGTCTTTCGCCATTGCTGTTGGTCGCGCTCTTCGTTTGCGGATGCCAATCGGCTGCTTTCGACGACGTTGCGGCATTTGGCGATAGTGCCAAAACCCTTGAGGACGACTCGGCCGTCGCCTTCTACAAGAACGACGAACTGATCCCGACCGGCAAGTTGCAGTTCAAGGAAAAGAACTACGGCAAATCCTACGCCATATATAAACGTGCGGTTGCCGTTTTTCCGCAGGACCCCGCTGCTTGGCTCGGCTTCGCTGCCTCTGCTGACATGATCGGACGGTTCGACACATCGGATCGGGCCTATCAGCAACTCTCCAAGATGATCGGCAAGAGTCCGGTTTATTACAACAATGTCGGCTATTCCCATCTTCTGCGCGGCGACTTGCCGCGCGCACGCCAGTACTTTCTCAAGGCGTATGAGCTCGACCCTGCGAATGAGACGACGGCGCGCAATCTCGAGCTGATGAAGAACAGCGTCAAATACGCGCAGCGGTAATAGCCGGCGGACTGCCGACCGCATGTTTCGCAAAAACCCTACAGCGCCGCGCGTCTTATCAGACGCGCGGCGCTGTAGTTTTTTTAATTGCCGCATGTCTGTCGATCAATTCTTGGACCGGCTACAAGTTAAGAACTGCTTCAGTTCTATCGCATGTTTTCCGGTCACACGCCGCCGCTGTAGCCTGCGCGTTCTCGCCGCTTTGATTGCCACATAGCTTCGGCTATCGCACCTTCCGCAGGATCAACTTGCCTTCCGGCGAAATCGATCTTTCGTAACGCGGCAAGTTGGATGGGGCGCCCTCGCTCCCGATAGCGGGCAGGCTGCCGTCCTGGGGCTGCAACTCCGTGGCAGCCGTAGTCAGCGAGGGCTCGAGGCGCTGCGTCGCCCCCTTGCCCGGGGCGCTCAGGATAACCGAGCCGCCGGAACTCGGAAGGCCCGAGCGCATTCCGTCGTCCAGCTCCGAGACCGCCTTCTGCAGGTTCTCAACCCGCTGGCGAACGATCGCCAGTTCATCGGCTCCTGCGACCCTGGCGATGTTGCGGCTCTGTTTTTCGAGTTGAAGCTTCAGTCCGTCAATGGAGCGCTTCACGCCTGCGAGTGTTTCGCGGCTTTCTCGGACGTCTGCTGCGTTCTTGGCCGTGTAGAGCAGTATACCGGCGTTCAGCGGCAGAAACACCAGTGCCAGAGCAATGAATGGCGCAGCCCGTTTTCGGACAGGCTCATCCGCTTTTTCGCGTCGCGCGTCGGGTTCGATCTCGATATTCGCCATGCCAACCATCACCTTACTCCGCCCCAAACCGGGCCGTGGCCCCCGAACTACCAAATCCCCGGGACGTCGGGGCAGATGTTGCCGAGGCAAGTGCTCCGCCTCGATACCCATGAATCTTTCCGCCGCCCGACGGCTAGTCCGCCGTGAAGACCCCTTCCCACGCCCGTTCCAGCATCTCCAGCGATGCGACCTTTCGCAATCCGTTGAACGCGCAATAGGACCCGATAAAGTCGAGAAGATACTTCGGATGGTAGCAGGAGCCCAGTGATTCGCCACCGTATTTCCGATCGTAGAACAGCTCCAAGTCCGACACAGACATCTCTACTGCCACGCCTCGCGCATAGGCCTCGAATATTTGGATATATTCTTCTCGAGAAGGATTGTTGACGAATATCTTGTATTTCAGCCGCCGCAGCCCAGCCTCGTCGGAAAGTTCCTTCGGGGCAATGTTGGTCGAGAAGACAACGAGCTCATCGAAAGGAACCTTGAATTTCTTGCCCGTATGCAGGGTCAGGAAGTCGTAGCCGCGCTCGAGTGGCACGATCCAGCGGTTGATGAGCGCCTGCGGCATCACCTGCTGGCGGCCGAAGTCGTCGATGATGAAGACACCGCCGGAGGCCTTGAGATGCAGCGGCGCCTCATACACCGTCGAGCCTTCGCTGTAGGCGAGGTCGAGCAGGTCGAGCGTCAGTTCGCCGCCGGTCTTGATCACCGGACGCCGGCATTCGACCCAACGCTGATCGGCCTTCGGATAGGGCATCCCGTTCACCGGCTGGTGAACCGCTTCGTCGTAGAAGCTGATGACGTAACCGCCGACCTCGATGGCATAGGGCACCCAGATCGTCTGTCGGAACAGGCGCGAGGTGCGCTCGGCGATGCTGGTCTTGCCGTTACCGGGCGGGCCGTAAAGCAGGATGGATTGCCCCGAATTCATAGCGGGACCCAGCTTCTCGACCAGCGACTGTGACAGCACCAGCCCCTCGAGGCTGGCGAGCAGTCCTTCCTGGGTCACGCGCTCATGGTGAATGGACTGCAGGCCGAGCTGGCGGCAAAAGGCGTCGAGCGAGACCGGCGCCGGCCCCACATAGGAGGACTGGCGAATGGCTGCATGGGCATATTCCATGCCCTTGGTCGAAAGCGCGTAGCGGATGTCGGACCTCGCGTCCTCCCCGGCCAGACCCCTTGCCTCCATATAGGCGAGCTTCACCAGTTCCTTGACCAGTAGATTGATCACAGCCTTGGGCAGTTTCATCCGTTCCGCCAGATGCGATGGCGTCACCGTGTCCTGCTCGGTCGCGCATTTTGCGGCGAGCCGCAGCAGAAAGGAGAACTCGAGCCCCGTTTCTTCCACGCTCATCGGCGCCAGCGGCATACGGGCGTCGAGTTCCGGAGCGCTATCTTCATGAACCTGATTGAGCGAATGCATGGGAACCCCGCTTTTCCTTAACCGCCGGGCGTCAGGCCGACGATGAGACTGATGACGCGAATGACGACCGGCACCAAAACGATGACAAGACTTACCGGAAACAGGAAGGCGCCGAGCGGCAGCAGCATCTTGATCGGCAATGCATTGGCCTTTTCCTCCGCCCGGACGACGCGCATGTCGCGCATTTCCTTGCTATAAACCCTGAGCGTCTGCGTGACGCTGGTTCCGAGTTCTTCCGACTGGCGGAAAAGCACCGCAAGTGCCCGCGCCTCGTCGATTCTGAGCCGCGCCGCGAGATTGGCAAGCGCTTCGCGCAGCCGCCGACCGCCGCGCACCTCGAGCATCATGATCGAAAGATGGAGGCCGAAGTCCTTCCGCTTGCTGACGAACTCCCGCGCGACGCGGTTTGCCGCGGCTTCAAGGCTCATGCCCGCATCCAGGCAGACGATCAGCATGTCCATGAAATCCGGGAAGAGACGGCGATACTCGCGCTCCTTCGCGTCACCGCGCCGATCGATGTAGATGTTCACCAGAATAAAGGTCGTGCCGGCGGCGAACATGCCAACAAGCAAGGTCATCATCCGCGTCGTCTCGGGGAAGAAGCGATTGAACGCCCAGACCGTCAGGACCATCATACCGATGCAGACGATCGCGCGGATCGCCTGGAAGGTGGTGACCGCATTGGCGCTGAAATAACCGGCGCGAATGAGCCGGTTCTGCGTGGAATTCACGTTGGTGTCGTGTCGGGTGATCTCGAAATAGCGGCGGATCAGGCGGTTCTCGGCCTCGCCGAGATCCGCCATCGCGCCATCCGCGATATCATTGCCCGTCACCCGCGATTTGGTCTCCGAAAGCCGGACACCCACCTCGCGCCGACGGAAAACGACTTCAGACGCAGCCGCAGAAAAGATCATGACCGAGAAGAAGACGATGAGGTATATACCGTACTCGTTCCACATGGCGGCGCCTCAATACTCGAAGTGGACCATTTTATAGAGAATGACGTTGCCGATCGCCATTACGACGAGCAGCCCCGAAACGATGGTGGTGCCGTAGCCACTGTTCCAGAGTGGATCGAAATAGGTCGGCGACAGCGCCTTGATCATACCGTAGAGCAGGAACGGATAGATCGACATGAAGATCGCCGTGATGCGCCCCTCCGCGGAGATCGCCTTGACCTTCGCCTTCAGCATGAACCTGTCGCGGAGCGTTTTCGAGAGATTTTGCAGGATCTCGACGAGGTTGCCGCCGGTCCCAGCCTGGACGCTGAGCGATATGGCTAGGAGATTGAGGTCTTCGACGCCGACGCGGTCGTTAAGGTTCATGAGCGCGTCGTCGAGCGTGACTCCATAGGTTAGTTCGTCCGACAGAAGGCCGAATTCGGTGCCGACCGGGTCCGGCATTTCACGTGCCACGAGCGCGATCGCCGCTGGAAGCGGGTGTCCCGCCGCCAGACTCCGGTTGGCGACGTCGAGCGCCTCCGGCAGCTTTTCTGCGAATTTGTGCATGCGCCTGGCGCGCACCCGCCAGACGACAACCGCCGGCACTAGCAGGCAGATAGCAAGGAAGAGCGGTATCCGGACGAGGTTGCTTGGCAGGAGAAACTGAAGTGCCAGCCAGATGCCCATGGCGGCGGCGGCGCCGTAGAGGGCAAATCGCTTGGCATCGAACTTGATGCCGGATTGCACATAGTACCGCCGTAGCCGCTGCAACAGGGGCTGCCACCGAGAGTCCCCGTCGACGCCGCGTGCCTTCAGCATCTCGTGGTAGGTCTCGCGATGGTCCTCGCTCCCCTCGATGAGGCTCAGGCGATGGTTAACCGCCTTGTGGCGCTCCGAGCTTCGGAAATAGCTGCGCAGCAGCGCTTCTGCAGCGACCAGCGCGGCGACGAATACGGCGGCATAGAGGAGGATGAGGGTCATGGCTTGCCGGGTCCCGTGTGAAGTGGTTTACCGGGTTCGAAGATCGCCGGGGAAATGATGACTCCCACTTCGGCGAATTCCTCGATGAAACGCGGTCGTAGGCCGGTGGCGCGGAACTCGCCCTGAATGCGGCCATTTTCGTCGGTGCCGGTCTTCTTGAAGCGCATAATCTCCTGCATCTGCACGACCTCGCCTTCCATGCCGGTGATCTCGGAGACCGAAACGACCTTGCGGCTACCGTCGCTCAACCGCTGCACCTGGACGATAATCGTGATCGCCGAGGCGATCTGCGAGCGTACGCTCAACTGCGACATCGGCATGCCGGCCATGCCGACCATCTGCTCAAGGCGGCTCACCGCATCGCGCGGCGTATTGGCGTGAATGGTGGTCATCGATCCTTCGTGGCCGGTATTCATCGCCTGCAGCATGTCGAAGGCCTCCTCGCCACGCACTTCGCCGACGATGATACGGTCGGGGCGCATGCGCAGCGCGTTCTTCAGGAGTTCGCGCTGGCGGATCTCGTTGCGGCCGTCGAGCGTCGGCGGCCTGGTTTCCATGCGGCCGACATGCGGTTGCTGGAGTTGCAGTTCCGCGGCATCCTCGATGGTGATCAGCCGCTCCTTCTCCGAAATCTGCGAGGAAAGTGCATTGAGCAGAGTGGTCTTGCCCGAGCCGGTACCGCCCGAGATGATCATC
The DNA here is from genome assembly GCF_002532005.1 of Sinorhizobium sp. NG07B. Classification (NCBI taxonomy): domain Bacteria; kingdom Pseudomonadati; phylum Pseudomonadota; class Alphaproteobacteria; order Hyphomicrobiales; family Rhizobiaceae; genus Sinorhizobium; species Sinorhizobium sp. NG07B. Next base: position 8,772 of record NZ_NWTD01000019.1, read on the forward strand.
GACACCCTGCCCTTGACCGCTGCGCTGAGCAGAATGCGCATTTGATCCGCCATGGCGCCATATTCGACGAGGCGCTCGAGCGTCAGCGGCTTGCGGGTAAATTTGCGGATGGAAACGAGCGGCCCGTCGACGGAGATTGGCCGGATTGCGACGTTGACGCGCGAGCCGTCCTTGAGGCGGGCGTCGACCATCGGTGTCGATTCATCGACCCGTCGCCCGACGGCAGAGACGATCTTGTTGATCACCCGAAGAAGGTGATCCTCGTCCTTGAAGCGGACCGCGGTGCTCTCGAGCTGACCACGGCGCTCCACATAGACGCTTTTGTGGCCGTTGATCAGGATATCGGCGACGGTTTCATCGGCCAGCAGCGGTTCAATAGGCCCAAGCCCCAGCATCTCGTCGGTGATGTCGCGGACGAGGTCGTTGATTTCCTTGGCATTCAACGGTGAGTTGTTGCGACGGATGTATTCCTTGACCAGCGGCCGGATCTCGGCGGCAATCTCTTCCTCGTCGAGTGTGTCAAGGATGCCTAGATTGATCTGGTCCAAGAGGTGGCGGTGCAGGTTGACCCTCTCCGATACCATATCAAGGCCGAGCGGCCCCTGCTCTTCCGCGGTCGCTTCGGTAACCGCTTCCTTCGGCACGGCAGCGACCGCGGCTGCACCATTGGCGGCAATCTCGGCAATCTGCCTGAGCTCCGCACTCTCCTGCGGCGGCTGCTTGTAAAAGCGTCCTATAAACCCGTTCGCCATCAGCCTTACTCCTTACACCTACTTGACGACCACCGTGGCCCCGACCTTCACGCGCTTGTAGAGATCGATGACGTCGGCGTTGCTCATGCGGAAACAGCCGGAGGAGGCAAATTCACCGACCGTCGACTGCTCGTTCGTGCCGTGGATGCGGTAAAGCGTGTCCGCATTGCCTCGGTAGAGATAGATCCCTCGCGCCCCCATAGGATTGAACGGCCCAGCGGGCACGAGTTCAGGAAGCCCCTGCACCCGCGCTTTCATCTCGGCGGGCGGTCGCCAGTCGGGCCATTCGGCCTTTCTTCCGACTTTCACCACGCCGCTCCAACGAAAGCCGTCGCGGCCGACTCCGATCCGGTAGCGGAGAGCACGATCGCGGGAGAGAACGAGATCGAGCGTCCGCTTGTCGCTGAGAACGACAATGGTGCCCGGCGGATGGCTCTGCTCTGCGGTCACGATGGTTGCCGTGCTCGGCCCGAGGCTTCGCGGCACCTGCTGGTTGGCCCCCGCTTCGTCGGCTAGGTCAACCAGGCCGAGGACCAGTGCTGCGCACACCATCCAGTTCCGCCATCTCCCCTGGCGCCCCGGTATCCTGTTCTCCGCTACGCGAGCCTTCATCGTACGAGTGCTCCGAGTTTGCCGACACCGCGGCAGAAGTGAGAACGGGCATTGACCTCAAAGGGCAGCACGCCGCGGTTGAGTGCCTCGCTCAGAGTTTCCCAGTCATAGTCGATGAGATGCGCCTGGGTGTCCGTGAACACCTTGTCGACCTGTTGCCGGCGGAGCCCCAGGCTGAACAGGCTGCTTCGGTGCTTGTTGATGACGACGAAAATGGAATCGGAACTGCCACGCAGCCGCGTGAGATTGAGGAACAGATCTTTTGCCTGGTGAAGCGCCGGAATCGTCATTTCCGTAACGATCGTCACGCTGTTGACCGATCCGAGCACGTCATCCTTCCATGGCGTCTGGTAGTAGGGCACGTCCAGGATGGTCTGGTCGCTCTCGAAGGCGACGACATCGAGCATGCGCAGCACCAGTTCGGCCCCCTTGGGCGAGAGGAGGACGGAAGGCTGCTTGAATGACAGCAGCGAAAAGCCGCCTGAATGACGCTTGCGCACCAGATCGACAAATTCGACGTCGACCCGCGATGGATTGGCAATGACCGGCACCAGGTCGTAGTCATTGACGAGATTGAGATACTGCCCGAGCGATCCGGACGAAAAGTCGAGATCGAACAGATTGACCCGCGGTGCGGAATTCTTCGTCGGCTGTGCAAGAATATGGGCGAGCGAAGAGGCGATCACGCTGGCCCCTGCCCCGCCGACCGCCGAGACGACGGCATGGACGCGGCTGTCGCTCGCGCCCGCTGTCGGCGCATGCAGGGAGATCATGTCGATCAGCGCACGGCGTTCCAACGGCTTTTTCAGCCAATCGTTGCCGTTCAGTCGGAAGAGAAGCCGCAGCCTGTCGTCCCGCAGCTCTTCGGAGACGACCACGAGCGGGATATTGCGGTTGTTCGTTCGGAACGCGATAAGCTCCGGCCGTTGCAGGACATCGCCATTGTCAACGTCGAGGACGATCATGTCGAACTGCGTCGGGTCGATCCGCCCCTTTTCGCCGAGGGCCTTCAGCGCCATGTGCCGTACGTCGTAGCGCGAAAGCGAGCCAAAGGTGTCGAGCATGAAGCTTGCGGCCGCCGCGTCGTCGGAAAGAACGAGGATCTTTGTGGTCGCTACGAAGTTCATATGCGCTGTCATTTCGCAATTCCCACGCTATATCAAGGGTTTAGCACGTCGAGCATGTTTGCAGGTCTTCGGTCGTGATCGTCACCGGATGGGCCGGAACCGCAATTTCATCGAGCCCGAGCAAGGGCCCCAGAAAGAGCATTTCGAGGGTTACATCGCGAACTTCGAGGCGCATGGTCAGCACCGGGCCCTCGGGCCGCCCCCAGTAGCCGAGTCCGGAACGCTGATAGGTGACGACCAGGTTCTCCGGCTGGATACGCCAATTGATGTCGCAAATTCCCGGGCGCGGATCGCCCGCCGTCCCGCATGCGCCATCGCTGCCGAGCACGATCCGGCTCAACTCGTCGCTGCAATTGGCAAGGTCGGGACCGCAGGTGGAAGTGATCGTCGCGTCGTTCGGCGTCGCATCGCCGTTGTTGAGCGGGTTGTCGGCCTCGGTCGGGAACACGTCGTCAAAGTCACTGGTGAGTGGATCGGAGACCGCCGCGAGTCTTGCACCCATCTGCAGCGCCTTGACGGTCTGGTTCCATTGCGACATCGCGTAGCCGAATTCGATGAAGGTTGCGAACATCAGCATCACGATCGGGAAAGTGATCAGCGCCTCGGTAAGGGCAACGCCGCTTTCGTCCTGCCTGAAAGGCTTGAGGAATTGAGAGATTACCATCCCATATACCTCTCTTCATGCGAGGCGCTGATGGTGATGTCATCAATGCCGAGCCAACCAAACAGTGGCGAGGCTTCGTAGATGTGCGCAGTTTCAATCGTGAAAGTTCCGTCGGCACCGACTGCGTTGACTGTGATGTCGGCAAGGGCGGGCCCCCAGCCGGGGACGCGCAGGACAGCGCCGTCTGCCGGGCTCTGCGTTCCATAGAAGGCGATCAGTTTCGCCGTCCCCTCCGAACAGGTTGACGTGTAGGTCGGCGACGTCGGTCGGCAGCGTGCCAGGTAGCGTCCGGCGTCGCGCAATCCGGCATCGATCTGCATCCGCTCCCAGAAGAGGTTGCCGAACTCCAGGATACCCGCTGCAAACACGGTGACGAACGGCACCACGATGATCGTCTCAGTAAGGACAGCCGCATCTTCGCTCAACCAGAAATGGAACCGCAACCGACGGCGAAGGATTTTTCTAAATGCGTTCATCGGACCAACTCCGCTTCTTCGCGAAGGAACTCGTCGAGCGTGCCGCGGCCGCCCTTGCCGGTGATGTCGATCATTTCGAGCGAAAGATAGCGCTCGCTGCCGGCTTTGATCGCCGGTTTTGTCAGGAACATGCGGGCGAAGGCGACAGCCTCCGTCTCCTTGTGGCCGTTCAGGTGGCCGACGGCATTTTCGTAGCCGCAGTTCACGATGGCGGCGAAGATCTCGCGCCGGTCGCCATAGTCGCCGCTCGTATAGTTTGAGAGATCGGGGCCCGTGTAACACTGACCGCCGGTCAGAGGCGCGCCCGTCTCTCCGCTGGCCGAGGCATGGTTGATCATCGCGGAATTGTTGAGCTCGTAACGGTAGACATCATAGGCGGAGGGCTGCGACGGAGAGCCGGTCGGCGACGGATAACTTGAATGATTGCTGAGGATCGTGCTGACGGAAGGAGCGCCGCTCCCTTGGGCAACGTTCCAGTAGCTGTTGTACTGCCAGTCATTGCCGCCGCTGATCTTTCCGCCGGCCAGCGAGGTCATCGACGCGCCGTAGCCGAGCGGCACGGCCTTGGTTACGTCGCCGACGGTGGCGCCGCTCATGAGCGGGTTGTATTCGCCGCAGATCTTGTTGGCGCCGCCCGTCTGGTTCTGGGCAGAGCGCACGTTGCGAGCGGGTCGGTAACGTCCGTCGCTGCGTGCATTGCCGAATGAGCCGGAATACAAGCCAAAGCGCGTATTCAGTCCCGCCTCAACCGGTCCCGCCATCGCGCCGGTCTTCGTCTCTAACGCGTCCTGCTTGTAGCACACACCCGGCGAACCGGTGGCGAGCGCCTCGGCGAGCACGTTTGCACCGTTGCCATAGGTCGCCAGGAAGCCGAAGTTGCCCGGGCCCGGCGCCGACGAGGAGGTGCTGTGAAGCTCAATCTGGCGGCCATACAGATTACCGGCGGCAAAGTTGGTATGCAACGCCTCGGCCGCCGCCTCGTTGGCGGTCGCGCTTGTGTTGCCGGCCGGTTCAAACGGATTGCAGATGAAGATCGGCGTGACGTCGCAGGCGCTGGAGCGATAGACAGCAACGGCATCGGCGGAGACATTGATGGTATCACGGTTGAGCCCGACTGGGACCGGGAAGATCGTCGTCATTGCCTGCGGTTTCGCAATAACCCAAGCATAAGACGCTTCGTTCGCATCCGCCGCCATCATCGAGGCCTCGATCGGATTGTCGTCGTCGGCCGGGATCTCCTTGAGGTAGATGACCGTGACAGTGCTTCCGGCATCGTTGCCTGCATCATAGGTGACGGTGATGTGCGAGCCGAGCTGCATGCCGGTGCCGCCACCGCCGAAGGCGGCACTGTTGGCGAGCGCCTCGATCGCCGCATCGGCGCGGGTAATCGCATCGTCGCGGCCGTCGAGCTCGCGGGCGCCGGCAAGGGCCATGGCATCCACCGCATTCTGCAGGTCAGTGTGAAGATTGCCGGTGCGGCCGACGTCAATGATGAGCAGCGAAAAACCGAGCAGGAGTGGCATGGAAATCAGCGTCAAGGCGATGACGTAGCCACGATTGTCATCCAGGAAGCGTTTAATAGCCTTACGCAACAACATTGGCATGCTCCTCGGACCACGGCGGTTTCCGCCGAGACTCTGATTCGTTGCCGAGGCATCAAAGCCTTCGGGGCAACGACATGCTTTAAAAAACGAGAACGGGACTTTGAAAAATCATGAGCGGCAATTCGCTCGCATCCCGCGTCTCAGCTAATAAAATGCGTTAAATTCCGTATCGTCTTTATGATCTTGGGACCTGGCTAGACCCAGTATTACGGTCAATTTGGTATTTCTATTCCTATTCCCTTCCGGCTCAGTGCCGTTCCTTCAATATTATCCAGTCTACCTTGTTGCTCCGTTCGGCGGCGTGGCCACCGGCAGGATCACCGCCGATGGCGGCGGCGCGCTCGACTGTCTTCCGCCCTGATAGCCACCGATCGCGCGGTAAATCACCTTGCCGTCGCTGGCGATCTGCGTGTTGTACGCCGCCCGCGGGAACGGATCCTGTGTGTGGATGCCCTTGTTGGCCTCCACCGCATTGCCGAGCCCGAAGGTGATCGAGTCGCGGTGATTCAAATAGTCGGCACAGCCGGAGAGAAGGCCGGCTGCGGCGATAGCGAGGAATGCGCGCTTACTTCTTGGAAAGAACAACTGCGCCTCCCACGTCGAGATCGAGCCGGTGGCCATAGGGACCCTTCACGCCTTCGCCATTGCGGAAGCGGCGCAGCATGTCCTTGTCCACCTCCAGAATGCCGAGAGCAAACAGCTCGACGTCGTTGGACGAGCGCGTCTGTTCGAGCGGGCTATAGAGGTCTTCGCCGGGCTTCGACGGCCGCACGATATGCGGGGTGACGACGATGACCAGGTCCGACTCCCTTTTCAGGAAGCTCGTCGAGCGGAACAGCGCCCCGATCACCGGAACCTGCCCGAGCCACGGCAATTGCTGAACGTCCTTGGCGTTGACCGATTGCAGCAGGCCGGCCATCGCAAAGCTCTGACCGTCACGTAGCGCGACAGTCGTACTTGCAGCGCGCGAGATGAAGCCCGGATTGCCGTTGACGCTGATCGAAGGGTCGATTTCGGAGACTTCGGGCTCGATCTTGAGACTGATCAGCCCGCCATCGAGCACCACCGGTGAGAAGGTGAGCCGCACGCCGAAAGGCCGGTAGTCGGTCTCGGTCGCAAGCGTTGCACCGTTCGCGACCGTTGATTGGATCGGCACTTCGCCGCCGGCATGAAAGCTTGCGGTTTCGCCGCTCATGGCAATCAGGTTCGGCTGCGCCAGCCGGCGCACCAAGCCTTTTTGCTCGAGCGCGTTGATGACGATGTCGATCTGGCCGCCGGAAATTTCAAGCACCTTGGCAATCAGCTGGCCGAAGGGCTGCATGCCGGTCGCCGCACCCGCGGCGTCCCCGAGCGTTCGAGCAAGATTACCATCATCATCGACGGTAATACCTTGACTGGTCGTCGCCTTGCCGATGCCGTTCCTGCCCTGACCGGACCAACCGATGCCGAGATCGCGGCCGGTCTGGCGCGAAGCTTCGATGACGCGAACTTCCAGCATCACCTGCTGCGATTCGGCAACACGCAGCTGGTTCAGGACCGGTTCCGCCGAATAGGATTGAGCAATTTCAACCACCCGCTGCAGTTCGACCGCATCGCGAACCGTCCCCGTCAGGCGAATGCGATCATTGGAGTTGAACACCCGCACTTGCGCCGAGGGGGCGGTGGAGCGGATCGCCGATGCAACTTCAGTGAAGTCGGCGGCGACCCGCACGTCGATAACACCGACAAGCGCCTTATTGTCGTCATAGACGGAGATATTAGTAGCACCCGTCTGCTTGCCGCGAATGAACAGCGACTGGTCGGAAAGGGGCACCACGTCGATCATCTCGGCGCTGCCAATGACCAGATCGCCGAAGGGCTTGCCGGTCCTGACTGTAATCGTGTCGTTTGGCGCCAGCGTCACCTGCTGGACCGAGCCGGTGAGGCTTACGAATTTTTCTTGGGCCTTGGCGGGACCCACAACACCGGGTCCTCCATTATAGGCAATTATTGCCGCGGCTACCGCCGCGAGGGTTCCGGCTCTTGCCGCCCCCTTCATGAGTCCCCTGGACATTCCCGCTTCAGCCTCCGCTCCTCGTTCAGCCACAGCGCCTGCGGGCAAAAAAGCCGCTCCCCTCGCTTCACTGGACCATGCCGACTCGGTGCTCTTCGCGCTTCGTCGAGTTCCAGACGCCGACCGTGGCCCATTTTGGCTCTACGGGCAAGAGTGGTTCTGCTTTTCGCTCTGCAATCTGTACCTGTTTTTCTTTAACAGGTTGTTTCATTTTGTCTTCGACGGAATCGATCCGGCTTCCAAGCTCGTCGCCGACCTTGCGCACCAGATTTTCGATGGTCTCGAATCGCCCGTCTTCATTTTTCGCGAGATCCGCGCTGAGGTCGGCGGAGATCAGTCCGCCGCCGAGATCCGCAACCGTGATCGGCCGCGTCTGCTCGACATTGGATGAGGCGATATTGCGCAAAGCCAAAGAAAGCGTGCCGATGCTCGCTCCCAGCGTCAACCGCTGCGCCTCGTCGGTCGTGACCTCGAAGGTGACGGTCTTTACGACAGAAGGCTCGTCCTTGCGCTCATCGGCGGTCTGGTCGACCGCCAGGACCTTAACGCCCTGGAGCAGCACGTCGACATAAGTCTGTTCACTGTTGTTCTGTCGCCGGACGACCCGGGTCAGCAGAACATCGACACGATCCGCCGGCCTCACGAAACCAGCGACGCCCAGAACGTCGTTGACGCGAATGGAAACGGCCTTCATGCCCTGGTCGAGCGCCGCCGACAGAGTGGCGCGCTCGCCGGTCCCGGTAATCTTGGAAGAAAGCACCGGCTCGCCGGGATCGATCGCCTCCATGGCGTAGCGAGGCTCGTCCTTGTCACCGATCACCGACTCGATTGTCTGAAACGAACCTTCCGGCTGTTCGCCGGTCGGCCAAGGGATGGTTTTCAGGCTCTCCGGATAAACCCGATCGCCGAAGCGCATGGGCTTGGCGGCAACCACGAGGGTCTTTTCCGGAGCCTTTACGGAATTAGCTGCTGCAAGTCGAGCCTGTTGTTCCGCGAGATAAGTGCGTGTCCCGAAGACCGCCGCAGAAGCAAGTAAAATGGCGACAGCAAGACTGGTGACCGTCGAAGTACGCATCGCCGACAACTCCATACATGCTAAAATACATTTTCTACAATAATCAAATTGCTAAGGAGGGATTAACAAACCCCTCCTTAGATTCTACCAAACTTCACTGAGTAACGATAGCATCGGTCGATACTGAGTTCATCCACCACGATCCCCATGAGCCCCAAGCATCGCTCAGGTTCCCGCCTGCGGCCGTGACGGTCCCGATCACACCACCGACGAGCAAGGCCAAGAGAATAAGATATTCAGTCAGTGCAACACCGTCTTCTTCCCGCGCGAAAGCGGATACCTTAGCTACAAAAGCTTTCATCGAGAAATTCCTTTCAAATATACTTCGCGTGCCGCAAAATTCCCCGGGCCGCGCCGCCGTTGAGACCATCTCTCCGACTGCCTTGATTAATAAACTGTTAATTTCTGGATCGTCAATCATTATATTTAGCAATTTTCGGAGGAGGTTGCTTATGGTTAAGATAATAAACGAATATCTCTGGCTTTGCGGCGTGAAAAGCGGTATAGAATTGGCGTCCCCTGAATTATATAGTCGGTTTTAAATAGCCCATACGGATTAGATCCCTTCGGTAATTTCTTAAAAATAATCAGTTTGACTGCGTATGGAGTACGATAAAGATGATTTCCGCAATCAACATCTTAATTGTGACAAAAGTATTACTTTTATTTTATGCCGCCTGGAGCGATTTCCGGCTCTGGAAAATACCGAACCTAATCGTGCTGGCTCTTGTCGCCGTTTATGGGTTTTATACTGCCCTGCAGTTGCTGACGGCTGAAGATGTCGGCGCGGCCCTCTTCTCCTCGTCGGGCATTGCCGGCGATGTCGGAGCCGGGCTGCTGCTCTTCGCCATTGGATTTGGCCTATGGTCGTTCAAGCTCTTCGGCGCGGGTGACGCCAAGCTGTTTCTGCCGATCGGCCTCTTCATAGGCTGGCACGGCATGCTGCCCTTTGCGGTCTTCCTGCTGATCGGGGGCGTGGTGACGCTCCTCATCCTCAAGTTGCCGATGCCGCTGCAATTGGCCCACTTGTCCGTGGTGATGCGCGTGGAAGAGATTCGTACGACGCGAAAGATTCCCTACGGCGTCATCATGGCCGCAGCCGCGCTCACCATGATGGCCCTGCGGCCGGGTCTTGCCTAACTCCTAAAACCATTCAGACGAAAAGCAAGAATCGCAAAATAGCAACATTAACGGAGCAGTAACTAATAAATACGGGCGAGTTGACCGCTTAAAAGAATTCAGATCAACTGCCGATTGGGGAAATAATCTATTGGTTTTACAACGATGAGAGCGTTCCTTTCTGCTATGGGGCGAACAAAGGCCGATTACCGCCTTGCCCATTTGATACTGCTATTGCACATTTCTTCCATGTGTGGGCTGGTCTGGTATTTGGGAGTTGAGCCATACTACCGGACCGGCAAGTTCTACCTTCAGCTGTCGTTCATGGCGATGCTGGTTTACGTGATGTGTTATATGCTGTGGACTGTCGTTCGGTTTTTGATCGAGCGGAGAGAGCAGCCGACCGCGGCATTGATCAAGCACATGCGTGATGTTCTGGTCCGGGACGACCGCTATGCCCATGCGCTTCACTCGATGGCAATATTCATTGGGATGATCACGGTCTTTGCGACGATCAAGTCAACGATACCTGCCATCAATCCATTCTCCTGGGATCCTGTCTTCATCGAAATCGACCGTGCAATTTTTGGCGGAGTCGATCCATATATCCTCACAAGTGCGCTCTTCGGCAACGCCTATGCGATTATCGTCATAAACTTCTTCTATAACCTGTGGCTCATTCTCGTTGCGTGCGCCCTGGTGTGGGCCGCGTGGACCTCCAATCATTTCTTGCGCTTGCGCTTCATGTTCTCGGCCCTGCTAGGATGGCTTGTTGCAGGCAATATTCTTGCGATCACCTTTTCATCGGTCGGGCCGTGCTTCGTAGAGCCGTTAACAGGCGATAACACTTATGCCCCGCTGATGCAGCTGCTTGAGCACGTGAATTTGGAGACTCAAATGGTCTGGGCGCTGACTGCTCAGAAAGGCCTCTGGGTCGCCTATACGAGTGAAATCGGGGCGATTTCCGGAATCTCTGCCATGCCGAGCCTGCACGTCGTCTTTGCCGTGACAATCGCCTGCGTAACATGGGGCATGGGACGTCTTCGACGCTGGGTCGGAACCGGTTTTGCGGTCATAATAGGGATTGGGTCAGTCCAACTCGGATGGCATTATGCATGTGACGGCATTGTCGGTGTCGCCCTAGCTCTCCTGTTCTGGAAGGTCTCCGGTTATCTCGCATCTTGGTCACTGGATCATTCATCGCCAGTACTGAAGCCTGCCTAAGCGGACCAGGATATAGACCCAACCCGCGTTGACGGTGTCTACCAAGTCAGCATCCGGGAAGAAACCGGCGAGACGGAGGACGAGAACGGCAGCGGCTTGCCGTCCGTCCCTTGGCAGTTCCCCGACTACTCAACGAGCGACACCGTTCGGCCCACGACGATCTCGTCGGTAGGCGAGGCGCAGGTTTCCATCGTCGAATTCCCCGTGAACGTGATCTGGTCCGCGACGATCTGTGTGCATCCCCCGGACACGGTTGAATTGCCGGTGAAATCGATACTGCCGGTAGGAATGTAGAGGTTTCCTTCCAGGCTCGATTCGGAATTGCCCGTCACCTGATGGGCCACACCGGTGTCGCGCCGGCTGCCGAAGAAGAGCAGCCCGGCGAATGGCCCGGTGGTCGGAGCGGAGAGATCGATATCGCCGTTACCGAGCAGTTTCGCGGCGGCTCCATTGGTGAAGAACAGGGTGACCCCCTCGCCGGTGAGCTTTGCCCCCGCAGTGACCGTGAAGTCGCCGCCGTCTATGATGTAAAGGCCAGGTTTCAGCGCAATGGTGCCATTGATATCCAATCCGCCGCAGAACCGGATTGCGGGGGTCCCGTTCGCAAGCTTGTCGAAGGTGTAGGCGGAATCCGAGATATAGGCGAGCGTTCGACAGGGGAGCTGCTCGACATGCAGCTTGTCGGGCTCGGCGACGGAGGCAAAAGGATCCGCGGTCGGCGGCACCCGCTCGGCGGGTTCGCTACAACCGGTCAGCGTCAGTCCCGTCGTGGTTACGGCCTCGCCGACGGTGTAAACGCAATCGGTCGACATCACTGCGCTGCCGTTCTTCATCAGGAATGCGTCGGCGGCGCTCGAATTCGAGACCACGCTGCAGCCCGACAATTGCACCTGGGTCGAGCCGGTAACGGTTACCGCGCCGGACGCCGCGTTCGACAGCGCCAGCACGCAGGCCTTCGAGCCACCCTTGACCTCGGCGACCGCACGGGCCGAGATCGTCACGGGCTCGCCGATGAAGACGGAGGAAAACAGGCGCGGATGCGTCTCCGTCAGCTCGACCGTGATCTTGCTCGATCCGGCGCTCAGCCCCGGCTTCGTGCCGACGGTCAGGGTACCGGGCGAGTAGCCGGAGGCGCGTGCGATCCTCAGCGCTGTGCTCTCGAGGCCCGATTGCTGGTCGCCCGCCCGATGGCGAATAGCTGCGGCATGGGCCGAGACGTCCGCCGCATGCTGGAGTTTGCGGCTCTCCATATACCAGTAGCCGCTTTCCGCCCCGAGCCCCATGGCACCAACCAGAACGGGGAACACGATCGCCGCGATGACGGCGACGGCGCCGACATCGTCTTCCAAGAACGCGCGCGAAAGGCGCCGCGGGCGCGGCGATGTTTTCCTGGGTTCGCTAACGTTGTTTCCTTTGCGCATCCGAGTGTCCTGGAGTGCTGTTGATCCGGCCGAGGATATATCCCTGCATTGAGGTGGTTGCGATTCGGCCGGGTGGACTAGTCCTCTCCATGCGCCTTTGCGGCCTGTGCTTAGACCATCAGGCCGAGTGGCGACCGGGCGACGCAGAAGGCATATTTCGCAGCACCTCAAACGGCCTTCCCGGCCCTCGTGAAAGGCGCCCTTGTGATGCTCTCCACTTCCGCAGCTTGGCTCGCATTCTTAGTCTTTGCCGGAACGATGACTTATGCCGGCGTAAAGGACGTGGCGACGATGACGATTTCGAACCGTCTCGTCGGTTTTCTGCTGATCGCCTTCGCGGTGCTTGCGCCGCTCGCCGGCCTCGATCTTTCCACGATCTGGTCGAGCATCCTGGTCGCCTCGGCGGTGCTCGCCTGCACCTTCGCCTTCTTTGCCCTCGGCTGGATCGGCGGCGGCGACGCAAAGTTGCTGCCCGTCGCGGTGCTCTGGCTCGGCCCGGGGCTTGCCCTCAGTTTCGTTATCTACGCCTCGGTGCTCGGCGCGGTTCTCACGCTGACGCTGCTGCAGTTTCGCAGGGTGCCGCTGCCGCTCGTCCTGAAGAAGCGCGCCTGGTCGAGCCGGTTGCACCAGCCGCAATCGGGCATTCCCTACGGTGCAGCGATGGCCCCTGCGGCACTTCTCCTGCTCCCGGAAAGCCACTGGTTCTCCGCCCTTCTCTGAGGACTCCCTTAGTCCGTAACGCACAGGTCCTACCATGATCCGCTTGGTCATTCTCCTTTTCGCACTCGCCTCCGGCGGTGCCGCATCCTGGTTGGCGCTCGGCTTCACCGATCAGCCGACAGTCGAGGCAGCCGAAGTTCAACAGTCTCCCTCGCAGGAGGTGCTCGTCGCCGCGCAAGAGCTGGCCCGCGGCACGACGCTCGAGGAGTCGCACCTGCGCTGGCAGGCGTGGGAGGGAGAGATCCCGCCGGTGTTCATCAGCCGCAGCGCACGACCGGACGCGATGGCGACGCTCAAGGGGCTGCTCGCCCAGAGCGGTTTCGTCGCCGGAGAGCCGATCCGCGAGGATAAGCTTGCCCAGCGCGGCAGCGGTTTCCTCTCCAGCATGCTGCCTTCGGGAAAACGGGCGATAGCCGTCCGCGTCACGGCGGAGAGCACGGCCGGCGGCTTCATCCTGCCGAACGACCACGTCGACGTCATCCACACCGTCGCGCGTCCGGACTCATCTGGAAAGGACGGCAAGGTGGCCAGCCGTGCGATCCTTTCCAATATACGGGTGCTCGCGGTCGACCAGACCGTTTCCCAAGGTGCCGACGGTACGTCGGTGGTCGGTAAGACCGCGACACTCGAGGCAGACCCCGAGCAGATCGCCGTCATCGCCGCGGCAGAAGCCTCCGGCACCGTGTCGCTGGCGCTGCGGGCGGTCGCCGACAACCTGGAAGCACCGGTTGTCGAGACGGAAGGAAACCGACCAGGGGTCGTGCGCATTGTTAGTGGTGGGCGGCTGTCGATGGTCGAGGTTCCGTCCCGCTCCGGTGGCAGTTGATTGTTTTTCACGGGATTTCGGACAGATGAAACAGCTCGACGCAAAAGCCCAGGACACCCCGCGGGAACCGGTCGCGCCGCTCCTGTCGATCCCGAAGGTGGACATCGCCGTCTTCTGCCGCTCGGAGGCGTTGAAGGAGACGGTCCACGCGGCGGCCATGGACCGCCGGATGGCTCGCGCCACCGTGACGGTCAAGGAAGGCGGTCTCGAGGAAGCGACGGCACTTTACGCGGGTGTCACTTCGCCAAACCTCGTCGTCGTGGAAAACACCGACGACGAGGAGCGCCTCATGAGTGCACTCGAAGCCCTGGCGGTTGAGTGCGTCACCGGAACCAAGGTCATCGTCGTTGGCTCGTCCAACGACGTGGGACTCTACAAGAGACTCGTGGATGCGGGCGTCAGCGACTATCTGGTCATGCCGCTTGACCCGATCGACTTCGTGGCGGCGGTGCATCGCTGCTTTCGCGACTCTGGCGAAGGGAAGCTCGGGCGCATCGTCGCCTTTATCGGCGCCAAGGGCGGAACCGGATCGTCGACGCTCGCCCATAACGTCGCTTATGCGATGTCGAAGCGCGTCGATGCCGATGTGCTGGTGGCCGACCTCGACCTCCAGTTCGGCACGCTCGGGCTGGATTTCGATGTGGAGGCGGTCCAGGGCATGACCGACGTCCTCAGCAGCCCCGACCGACTGGACGACGTCCTCCTGCGGCGCCTGGCGGTGCCCTATACGGAGCACCTGCACCTGCTTCCGACGACTACCGATCTCAACAGGTTCTTCTATCTCAAGGAGGAGCATGTCGATCATCTGCTCGATGTCGCCCGGTCCAGCTCCTGGCAAATCGTCGTCGATCTGCCGCACATTTGGATGCAGTGGACTCGAAAGATCCTGCTTGAGGCGGACGAGATCGTGATCACCGCAACGCCCGACCTGGCGTCGATGCGCAACGTGAAGAACCTGGTCGACCTCCTGAAGAAGGCGCGCCCCAACGATCCGCCGCCGAGACTCGTGCTGAACAGGACGGACACGCCGAAGCTCGCCGAGATCAAGCCGAAGGACTTCGCCGCCGCTGTCGGTCTTGAGGAAAGCGTATCCGTTCCCTTCGATCCCCAACTGTTCGGCAAGGCGGCCAATAACGGCCAATTGGTCATCGAATCGGCGCCCGAGTCGAAGGCGGGGCAGGCCATAGTATCGCTTGCCTGGCGGGTCGGCGGCACCAGGGAGAGACGGGTGCGGAAGAAGGGTATCGCAGGGCTGGTGCAGAGGTTCACCCAACGGCGAAAGCAGAAGGCAGCGGCGGGGCTTCGTAAGAACGCCCAGGAGCTGAAGAAGTCGGAGGCCGGCGCTTCGGCTGTGGAATTTGCGCTGTTTGCACCGGTGGTGGCACTCGGCCTCGTCGCTATGGCCGATGTGGCACTGGCGCTCCACGAGCGGATGACGATCGACCATGTGCTTCGGGCCGGAGCGCAAGCCGCCATGGCCGATCCGGGGGCGACGCAGGTCGACAAGGTGCTGCAGTCGACGCTGGCGCAAAGCGCGACGCCAGCCAATGTCGCCGTGGCGCCGGTACAGCGTTACTGCGCCTGCCCGGAAAACGCCGACGTCCAGCCGGAGGCCGCGCCGCAATGCGGGACGACATCCTGCGCAAATTCGGCACAGCAGCTGGTATTCTATCGTCTCCAAGCGGCGAAGAATTACCAGCCCATGTCCCTGCCGGAGGCGCTCCCGCCCTTCCAGCTCAACTCCTCGATGCAGGTGCAGGTCCGATGACCCGATCGTTTCATACCCTTCGTCGCGCCTGGCGCAGCCAGTCGGGCGCGACGGCGGTCGAGTTCGCACTTGTCTGTTTTCCCCTGCTTCTGCTGGTCCTTGGCGTGATCGAGTTCGGCCGCGCCTTTTACGTGCGCAACGACCTGTCCTATGCCGCCGACTTTGCCGCCCGGCAGGTGCTCATAGGCCAGATCGCGCGCGATGCGCCCGACAGCGAGGCGCAGTCGAAGCTGGCGAGCGCCGTGCGCGACAAGTTCGGCAGCGGCGATCCCGATCTGCTGCAAATTGCCGTCAGCAAGCAAACGATCAATGGCATCGATTTTCGCGTCCTGTCGATCCGCTACCCGTTCCGTTTCTTCGTCCCCGGGCTGGCCGAAACTCCGTTCAGCCTCGCACTTTCGCGGCGAATTCCGATCGGCTGAGCGTTTTGGTCAGGCCGGTCATTGTTCGCCCCCTTCGTCGAGCGGCGGAGCGTTAGGCGGAGGAGGTGCCGTCGTTTCATCGCTGGGCGGAACCGGGTCGCAATGTTCCGTGCAGCTATAGGTCGATCGCCCGCCGCCGCCGTGCACGGTGACCAGACGGCCGCCCGCTGCGACTACATCGAGAACGATGTTGGCAACCTCGCCGCCTTCAGCGTCCATGACGATGAGGTTCGTCGAGCCGGGCGTCTTGCCGGTCAGGATGACCGTCTTGTCGTCGCTGAGCGTCGCGTGGGCGATGGCGGGATTGCCGATGATGAGCGTGCTCGCCGGTCGGGCGAGGATCAGTGGCCTCGCAAAATCGACAATGACCCTGACGACGCCCTCGGTCTGGCGGCTAGGCTCCAGGGCCGTGGACGGGGGGCTCTCTTCCGCCGCCTGCGCCGCGCTAAGGACGGTACAGGTCATCAGGGCGAGAATAAGCCACCCGGCCCCGCCCTGCCTTGGAACCACTCGCATCGTTCGCTCCCGATCTCTGTGAACGGACACACCTTCCGTTCGAAGAAGGCTGGCAAAAGCAAGAGGATAGTGCGGCCGAACGATTGGACTAGGCCAACAAGCCGACCTTACTGCGGAAGTGGTATCGGCCATCAGGCTGAATGGATCAAAAGGGTTAATAAAGTCTATATCAAGGCCACACAGCAAGCGGGAAACGAGCAGAAGCCGCCCCGGCCTGTGATGCCGAACTTGGCGTCGGCGCAACCCCAACCCACTCGAAGGATCGTCTCATGAAAAATCTTCTCGTCCGCTTCGTCCGCAACGAATCCGGCGCCACGGCCATCGAATACGGCCTGATCGCAGGCCTTATCGCCGTCGTCATCATCACTGCCGTACGGACCGTCGGCACCGACGTCAACACCGCATTCAACGCCATCGCAACGGCCCTCTAAGGCGACCCGAGTCACTGCGTCGGTCGCCAAGCGAAGCGGAAGGCACAATCGCCTTCCGCTGTCGCATCTGAAGAGCACAGCATCTCAACGACGAGTGAAGCGACAACGATGTTCGGCAGAAAATCCACTCCGGATCAAAAGATTACCGAAACGGAAGCGCATGAGGCGGCGCGCGAGGCGCATTCCGCCGCGCCGCGAGAAATGCCGCGGCTTGCCGAAGTCCCGGCCGCCGCCAAGGCGGAAAAGGCCGACCAATACTACAGCCTTAAAAAAGAAATCTTCAGCGCGCTGATCGCCACCATCGACGTGGCGGCGCTGTCGAGCATGGACGGCGAACAGGCGCGCGAGGAAATCGGCGCGATCGTCAACGACATCGTCGCGGCCAAGAAGGCTGGAATATCCATGGCCGAGCAGAACGAGCTGCTCCGCGACATCTGCAACGACATTCTGGGCTACGGCCCTCTCGAACCGCTGCTCGCACGCGACGATATCGCCGACATCATGGTGAATGGCGCCGACCAGGTCTTCATCGAGGTCGGTGGTCGGGTGCACCAGACGGGCATCCGTTTCCGCGACAACGAACAGCTCCTCAACATCTGCCAACGCATCGTCAGCCAGGTCGGCCGTCGCGTCGACGAAGCAAGCCCGATCTGCGACGCGCGTCTGGCCGACGGCTCGCGCGTCAACGTCATCGCGCCGCCGCTCGCGATCGACGGGCCGAGCCTGACGATCCGCAAGTTCAAGAAGGAGAAGCTGAACCTTGACCAGTTGGTCCGGTTCGGCTCGATCTCGCCCGAGGGCGCCGAGATCCTGAAGATCATCGGCCGCGTCCGCTGCAATGTGCTGATTTCCGGTGGCACGGGCTCCGGGAAGACGACGCTCCTGAATTGCCTTACCGGTTATATCGACGATGGCGAACGCATCATCACCTGCGAGGATGCGGCCGAGCTGCAACTGCAGCAGCCCCATGTGGTGCGGCTCGAGACCCGCCCGCCGAACATCGAAGGCCTGGGTGAGATCACCATGCGCAGCCTCGTCAAGAACTGCCTGCGCATGCGGCCGGAGCGGATCATCGTCGGCGAAGTGCGCGGACCCGAAGCCTTCGACCTGCTGCAGGCGATGAACACCGGCCACGACGGTTCGATGGGGACGCTCCACGCCAACTCTCCCCGCGAAGCGATCTCGCGCGTCGAGGCGATGATCACCATGGGTGGCCATTCGCTGCCGGGCAAGGCGATCCGGGAAATGCTGGTTTCATCGGTGGACGTGATCGTCCAGGCGGCGCGGCTGCGCGACGGCTCCCGCCGCATCACACACATCACCGAAGTCCTCGGCATGGAGGGCGACGTCGTGACGACGCAGGATCTCTTCGTCTACGACATCCTCGGAGAGGATCCGAAGGGCAACATCATCGGACGGCACCGCTCCACCGGCATCGGCCGACCGGCCTTCTGGGACCGCGCCCGCTATTATGGTGAAGAAGCGCGCCTGGCCGCCGCCCTTGACGCGGCCGAGATAAAGGCGGCCGCCTGACGGTCGCTTCGTCGAATTCCCCGAGCATCTGACAAAGGCTAATACGGACATGCTGAGTGCTTCGCTGTTTCCCGTGCTCATCTTCTTCCTGGCGTCGACCTCGGTCGGCGGCCTGATGCTCACCGCGTTTTATCCGCGCGCAGCCAAGGCCAGCGCCTATCGGCAGAGATTTGAGCACGTCGCCGGACGCACGGAAATCAAGGCGACAGAGACGACAGACGAGGAACGCCGCGACCGCCGCCGCTCCGTGGAAAAGACACTGCGGGAAATAGAGGAGCAGCAGAAGGCACAGGCGCGCAAGGGCGGCAAGCCGAAGCTCGACGTTAGGCTTCGCCAGGCCGGTCTCCGCTGGTCGATCCGCACCTATTGGTCCGTTTGCGCCGGGTCGGGCCTTGTCACCTATTTTCTGGTGACGCTTCAGGGCCTCGGCGCCTTCGCGGCATTGGGCTTCGCCATAGCTGGCGGACTTTTCCTGCCGCACCTCTATGTGAACATGAAGCGCAATATGCGGCTGAAGCGTTTCGCTGCCGAGTTTCCGAATGCTGTCGACGTGATCGTCCGCGGGCTGAAGGCAGGTCTGCCGATGACCGATTGCCTGAGAGTGATTGCGGCCGAAGCGCAGGAGCCGGTCAAGGGCGAATTCCTCACCATCGCGCAGGACCAGACGCTCGGGCTGCCGGTCGACGAAGCCGTCGAGCGCCTGTGCGATCGCATACCCCTGCCCGAGGCCAGGTTCTTCGCGATCGTCATAGCAATTCAGAGCCGCACGGGTGGCAGCCTCTCGGAGGCACTTGGCAACCTTTCCAAGGTGCTGCGCGAGCGCAAGAAGATGAAGGCGAAGATCAAGGCCATGAGCGCGGAGGCGAAATCCTCGGCCGGCATCATCGGCGCCTTGCCGTTCTTCGTGGCTGGCGCCGTGTACCTGACAAGCCCCGACTACATGTCGCTCTTGTTCACCACGGTCGCCGGAAAGATGGTGCTTGTCGGCTCAGCCCTGTGGATGAGCATAGGCACGTTCATCATGCGCAAGATGATCAACTTCGATTTCTGAGAAAAGACATGAACCTTGGCGCCCACATTCCCGATTCCGACCAGCTGTCCGCGATGTTGGCTGGCCTTGCTGCCTTTTCCGCCGTCGTGGCGGTTTCCTGGCCCTATATTTTCCGCGATACGCTCGCAGAGCGGATGCGCAAGGTGGAGGGCGAGCGCGAGCGCATCAGGCAGCGCGAGCGCACTCGGCTGAATGCCGAGAAGAGCAAAGTTTCCCTTCGCGCAGAGCCCAGGCGCTTCTTTCAGGCGATCGTCGATCGCTTCAACCTTGCCAAGCAGGCGGAGGATGGCAATATCCTTCGCCTGCTGAGCATGGCGGGCTACCGCGGCTACGCGCCGGTGACGACCTTCCTTGCCTTCAGGCTGATAGCGCCATTCGTGCTCTTCGCCGCTTGCCTCATCTATATCTTGCTCGCGCTTCGGCCCGAGGCGCCGTTGCTTGTCGTCATCGCGGTGGCCGGCGCGATGGGTTCGCTCGGCTATTTCGCTCCGGCGATTTTCATCCGGAACAGGATCACCAAGCGCCAGCAAGCGATCCGCCGCTCGTGGCCAGAGGCGCTTGACCTGCTGTTGATCACCGTCGAATCCGGCATGGGCATCGAAAGCGCCCTTCGCAAGGTGGGCGACGAGATTGGCGCGCAATCGCCCGAAGTCGCGGAGGAGATCCTGCTCACTACGGCGGAACTTTCCTATCTCCAGGACCGGCGGCAGGCCTTCGAGAACCTAGGGCAACGGACGGGCGTCGACGGGGTGCGCGCCGTGGTGACCAGCCTGATCCAGGCGGAGAAATATGGAACGCCGCTGGGTCAGGCGCTGCGGGTGATGGCGCAGGAGAACCGCGACATGCGCATGAGCGACGCGGAGAAGAGAGCCGCCGCACTTCCCCCGAAGCTGACCGTGCCGATGATCCTGTTCTTCCTGCCTGTTCTGTTCGCGGTGATCGTCACACCAGCGGCCATTCAGATCATGAGTGTGTAAGTCGATTTAAGGACACATGCAGTTGAGTTGGGGTGGGCGAGCGCGGCGCTGTGTGTCGAGATCGCCGCCTAGCGCCGCAACTCTCTTTCAACGTTCTCGTGTTCCGCTCGTAAGAGCGGTGATCTTCCCGGCTATATCGTCGAGGGGCAGCACGAAATCGACGAGACCGGCCGAGATCGCCGATTTCGGCATTCCGAAGACGACGGAGCTTTCTTCATCCTGCGCAATCACCTTCCCGCCCGCAACATGCAGTGCCCGAAGGCCCTCGGTGCCGTCTTCGCCCATCCCCGTCAGGATGACGGCAAGCGACTCCTCCCCGAAAGCGCGAGCGATTGAACCGAATAGATAGGATCCGGACGGCTTGAAGCCCTGGATGGGATCCTCGTCCACGACGCGAAGGCGTGATCTGCCGGAGACGCCGAGCTGGTGGCCGTCAGGGGCGAGGTAAACAGTGCCGGGCCGCAGGCGTTCGCCATTCGCGCCAACTTTTACCCTGAGCGCAATCGTGGCGTCGAGGGATGCAGCAACGCCTTCGATGAAGCCGTTCGACATATGCTGCACGATGAGGATGGGTGCGGGGAAATCGGCGGACAGGTCCTTCAATATCGAACGGATCGCGGCCGGTCCTCCCGTGGAAGCAGCGATACCCACTATCGCGAGCTGGGTGTTGGCCGCAGGCTGGGGCGTCTCCTTGCGCTGGTGATCGCCGCGCCCTTTCTTGCGCCATTGACGAACGACTTTCACCTGCGCCATGGCCTTGATCGTCGATAGGAACCTCTCCATGGCTGCTTTCTCGAGCGACGTGCCGGATGCAGTCGGCGCCGGGATGACCGCGAGCGCGCCCGAATCGAGCGCACGCGAGGCCATGGCCCCTAGGTGCGAACCGTCTCGATAGGCTACCATGACGACTGGCGTCGGTGCGGTGATCATGATCTCCTTGACGGTTTCGGCGGTGCCGTCGTCCCGCAGCTCCACTGCAACAATATCTGGCAAAAGCTTACCGGTCATCTTGACCGCGTCCTTGCCGTTTTTTGCGACGCCTATGAGCTCGACGGAGGCGTCGCCCAGAGTCGTCCTTTTGATGAGATTCTCGAGATCGGGCGTCGATGTCGCCAGAAGAATACGTGTCATCCTCGTCCTCACACGACCCGACGCATCGTCTCCAGGAAGTGCTGCGCATCGAACTGGTCCTTCCTCAGATAGGCATTTGCGCCGGCACGCAGCCCCCGCACCTTGTCTTCAACCGCCTCCCGACCGGTGACGAGGACGACGGGAGTGTTGGTGAAACGCTCCGATCGACGAATAGCCTCGGTGAGTTCGAAGCCGTTCATCGACGGCATGTCGACGTCCGCGACGACCATATCGGCGCCGTCGTCAAGAAGCTGCTGCCAAGCCTCCCGGCCATTGCTTGCCATTTTCACATCGTACCCGGCGCCTTCGAGGATGAGCTTGACCAGCGTTCGGACGTATTTTGAATCATCGACGACGAGCACCTTGCGCCGCGCGGCCTGAAGTGGCCGGGGCATGCGTGCGCCGTCCGTCGACCGTGTCCGGGCGGCGGCCTCGGCGAGTGCTGCAACGTTGAGGAGGAGGGCGATGCGCCCGTCGGGTAGGACCATGCCAGCACTATAGCGACGAACCTTCGTAAGCCGTGGGCCGAGCGGGCGTGCGAGAAGGTCCTGCTCCCCGGCAATAGAATCGACAAGCACCGCCACCGGCCCGCCCGGAGCGTCGAGCACGACCGCCGGCACGGCATGCCGGGTATCGGAGCTAGCCGACCGCATCCCGAGCCAATCGGCGAGATCCACGAAAGGCATCGGACCGGTCGGGGTGCTGAGGATGTCCGTCCCCTCAGACGTTGCAAAGTCTTGCGCATGAACGCGCATCACCCGCTGGACCGATGCCGTGTCGATCGTGAACATATACTCCCCTGCCATGACCATCACTACACGCACCATCGCAAGAGTCAGAGGGAGCGTGAGGGTAAAGGCCGCACCTCCCGTCGGCACTTGCGAGACCTCCGCTGTACCTCGCAGCGTTTCGACATTGCGTTTGACGATGTCGAGTCCTATGCCGCGCCCCGACAGGCTGGTAACCGTCGCGGATGTCGAGAGGCCCGGCTCGAAGACACGCCTCAGGAGCTCCGCTTCGTCTTTCACCTCCTCCAGATGTTCGCCGGCTGCCTTGCTGAGCCGGGCTACATCCACACCACGGCCGTCATCCTCCACGCGCACCTGCATCCGATCTCCTGATATCGCGGCGGCAATGACGACTCTTCCCCTTTCCGGCTTTCCCGCCTTTCGGCGTTCCTCGGGCGACTCGATGCCATGTGCGACTGCATTGCGCACGAGATGGCGAAGCGAGTCCTGCAGACCGGAAAGAATGGAACGGTCGATCTCGATCTCTCCACCCCCGATTTTCAGTTCCGCCGATTTCCCCGACGCGGCCGCCATGTCACGTACGACCCGATCGAGCCCCTTGCAGGCTTCCGCGAACGGTTGCGTGCGTGCGTGCCGTACCTCGTTTTCGAGTGCTGTCGCGACAGTGTGCATCAGTCTCATTTCCCGGCGCAGCGATGTCGCAAGCTGACGCAACCCGTTTTCGATACCTGCCGCCAGCGCGGCAGACTCGGGGACCGTGCCCCTCAGTTTCATTGCCTGCTCCCGCAGCAGGGATGCCTCCTCGGCGTGGCGCCGAATGACCGCGCCAAAGCTGAGCAGTTCGCCACTCCTGTATAGAAGAGCATCCAGTCGATCGGCGGAGACGCGCATGGAGCCGTCGGTATCGCTGTTGCGAACGGCCACCTGCCCCATCTGCGGAGGCCGTGGATTCGATTTGCCGCTGGGGTCATCCTCCCCTGTCGCCACGGCAGACTTCAGGGCATCGACCACGCTCTCCCCGTGCGCGGGCGAAGGCGTCTCCCCGCTTTCCAAGAGGTGGGCCGCGTCCTGGATTGCGTCTGCGGCAGACAGAAGCAGTTCCAGCCTGGATTTCTCGAGCACGAGCTGCTCATTTACCGTGATGGAGATTATCTCTTCCATCCAGTGACAAATCGCTTCCACACCTCGCACTTGAAGCAAACCGGCGGCGCCCTTGAGGCTATGCACGGTCCTTAGTAGCTGCTCCTGCAGGCGGAGTTTCTCGTCGGCCCCGCCGGGGTCCTCGATGGCGAGCAATGTCTGCTCCATGTCGGATGCACGCTCGCGCACTTCCTGGGTGAACATCTGCAGCAATTCTCGATCGAATTGGTCGCGTTTTGTCATGTCAGTTGCCATGGTCCGCAAGCATTTCCTTCAGCCTGGAGCCAAGCTCGTTCAGATCTTTCGCGGCCTCTTCCGCTTGCCGGATCGCCGAGAAATTTTGGCTGCTCGCTTGCTCGATGTAATGCATCGCGTCGTGAATCTGCTTCATGCCTGCTTTTTGCTGGCCCGCCGAAGCCGCGATCTGGGCGACCGATCGCGCCGAATCGGCAACGATCGCCTCAAGCTGCCGGATCGTCTCGCCCGCTTCGTTCACCGTCTCTAGGGCGCGGCTGACACTCTTTGTGCCATCTTCAGCGCCAATGACCGCCGCGTTCGTCGCTTTCTGGATCTCCATCAGAATCCGCCGCACACGGGTGGTCGCTGACTTCGACTGGTCGGCAAGTGTCCTGATCTCACTGGCAACGACACTGAAGCCCCTGCCGTGCTCGCCGGCACGCGATGCCTCGATCGCCGCGTTCAGCGCCAACAGGTTCGTCTGGTCGGCGATCTCGGCGACAACCGTGACGATCTCACCAATTTCCAGGCTATTTTCCGCCAGCGATAGAATGTCCCCGGCAATCGCTTCGGTGCGGGCACTCACTGCGTTCATCACATGCACGGTATCATCGAGCGCCCTGCGGCCGTCATTGCTGATCTTGACGGCCTGGTCATAGGAGCCGGCAACCTGCTGAGCGCGCTGCGCCGCCTGTTCCGACGTCTGCAGCACCTCGTCGACGCTCGTCACCGTCTGAGCTACCGCCGATGATTGTTCACGCATGCCTTCGACCTGTTGCGTAGTCCCGGCAAGGATTTCGGCGGCAGACGACGAAAGATGTTGCGCCGTGTCCGATATCGTGGCGAGCAGCTCTTCGAGCCGCTCCCTGCTGCTCCGTTCACTGTCAATCATCCCGGCAAGCCTCGCGGTCATTGCATTGAAGGAGAAGCCGAGGGCCGCGAGTTCGTCGCTGCCTTCTACGGCCGCCTTCTGCGTCAGGTCACCGGCGCTGACCCTTTCCGCCTGGCCTACGAGCGCGCGCGTGCGGCGGACGAGGCGACGCGCGACCCGCAGCACGTGGAGAAGCATAAGAACGGCGAGGACAGCAAAGCCCAGTTGCAGCAATTGAGAGCGCTGGAGCCGGACCACTCCTGCCTGCTCGATCCGATTGATCAATTCGTCCATGCGAGCAGCGAAGTCTCTAATCCCTGGATCAAGTTCATCCAGCGCAGCGGGACCGAGCGGCGCGTTGACCATCGCGCTTTCGAGCGCGGGCCTCACCTGCTCCCGCCATTGTTGGCGGGCTTGCTCGAGCTGCGCGAGAGCGGCAGGATCCGTCGTTGCTTCAAGCCCGAGTCTTTCGTCGCCATCGGCCAGACTGGCAAGCAGTCGCTCATTGCGATCCATCAGGCCGCGCAGCTCATCGGCAGCGGCGATCCGCACGGCGCCTTCCGCTCTTTCCAGGCGCGTGGTTGCGTACATCAACTGATAGGCAAGGCGCTGCTTGCCCAGCGATGATGTCGCGGCAAGATCGGCTCGCACCTGTTGCAGGGCAACTGAGCTCGACCCGACGAGCAGCGCCGAAGCGGCCACGAACAGCAGCATGGCCAGGCCCAAGGTGCCATAGAGACTATTCGTCAATCGCAGGCTCATGGAATTCGGTCCTTTCCGTCTCATCGGTGGCGATGATCTGCTCGTCCTCGAGAACGAGACGGCGATCGTTCAACAGAAGGTGGCCGTCCAGAAAGACAATGACGCCTTCCGTTCTTGCGCAATCGAAGGATCCGCCGCTTTTACCGGGCTTCGCCGCAGCGAATTCCTCCGGTGGGAGCGCCACTATCTCCGGAACAGAATCGGACAGGATCAGGAATTCGGAATGCGTTCGCCCGCATACAATTGCCCATTCGCCGGCGCTGCCGGCCGATCGCGGGAGATCGAACAATCTGCTAAGGTCAAAGACGGGCAGCAGTTCGCCGCGCAAATCATAGACGCCACAGGCGTGCGGGGGCATCCCGGGAAGCGGACTGACGCGTGCCTTCGAAACGATCTCGCAAACATAGCGGATCTCCAAGGCAAACCGCCGATCCGATAGCATGAAGGTCACAAGTCCGACTGTCTGCTCATCTCTGCTGCCCGCGAATGCATCGCCGGCCGCTTGTCGTGATTGCTCGTATTGAGCCGCTTTCTGTGCCGATTCCAAAAGCGCTTCGGTCTGTTCTATCGCTGCCTCGATCCGTCTTCTGACGGCGATCCAGTCGACCGGACGAGCGGCGGGCCGGGAAAGCATTGTCATCGGCTTTCGCTCCCCCGCGCTTGGCGGATCTTGCCCATCTCCCGCCTTGCACGCTCCACCAGATCTCCAGCCGTCGCGTCTGCCATCAGAGAGATGCGCTCCTGTGGCGGACGGGAGAGGCAAAACTGCAGCACGTTTTCGAGGGCACGCAACGACGCTTCAGGGTCGCTCTGCCGGAGACAGACCCCGAGGAAGAACTGCGCGGCGGCCAGAGTGCTGTCCAGGTAGACGACTCGTCGCAGGGCTGCCGCAGCCGCATCGATCTCACCGTCGGCCATCTGCGAGAGCCCCTGCAGGAAATGCAGTTCCGATGACAACGGATGACTTTCAACCGCCTGCGCAGCGAGGCACGCGGCTTCGCGGGTTTCACCCACGTCGTAACGCGCTCGGATTTGGGCGATGGCCCTGGAGAGCTTGTCGCCAGGTGCTTTTGGCGCAGCCGTGTCGCATGCTCGAGCCGCCGCCATGCGGGTGACGGGATTCTTGGGCTTGCCTCGAGCGGAAACGACGCCTGAGATCGGGCTCTTGCGAGCGTCCCCACGAGCCATCATGCGCCGGTAGACAACGCCTGCCGGCGTGATGCACGTCTCGAACGGGGCGTACTTCCACAAGGGCGGATCGGTCGGGGCGGTCAACAGCCAGCCTCGATCCGCAAGGCAGGCGAATAGCTGCCGTGCAATCCGAGGCACTTTACTCGCGTCCAGGTAGACGAGAACGTTGCGGCAAAGGATCAAGCGAAAGTCCGCCAATCCCCTTTCCGGCGCCGGAAGATCGGCTTCGCCAAGATTGAGGACAGCGAAATCGACCTGCGGGCGCAGTCGTTCGCTCAGTCGAAAGCGATCGTCACATGCGGTGAAGTATCGCTCCTTCAGCCTGCGATCCGTGTTCCTCAACGACCATTCGCCATACTCGGCGGCCCTGGCCGTTCCGAGCGCCCGTCGCGAAATGTCGACTGCACATATGCGAACTTCCTCCAAGAGACCTTCCTCGTCGCAGAGAATGGCAAGGGAGTAAGGCTCCTCCCCCGTTGCACAGCCGACACTCCAGATCCGGGCAGGCGCGCCGTCGGGCCGCCGCGTTAGTTCCGGAAGAATTTCCTGCCGTATCAGCTGAAACTGCTCGGGGCCGCGAAAGAAGTGCGTTTCACCGACGGTGACCGCTGCGATGACGTCGTCGGTCAAGTCCTGATCCAGCCCAAGCCGGCGAAGCAGCAGGCTGCTGTCGTCGATGCCGCGCCGCGCCATGATCCGGGCGATCGCCGAGGCTACGGTGCCTTGCCGCGATGCGGGAACGCTGAGGCCGACCCTGCAGGCGACCTCCCCGGCGAGATTGGCCGGAAGCGCGTGTCGGGTCACCGAACGCCTCCTGCCTCAATCGCGGCGGCGCAAAGAGGGCTATTTGATGAGCTGGCTGTGGAAACCGGCTGGCGCATTTTCGTCCCTAGCTTCGTGGCTCTGCCGTCGTCAGTACGTCCTCGCGTGCTTTTGGGCTATTCGGCCGGATGGCCTAGAAGGCGGCCTATCCGGCCGTCCTAATGCGGGCTCCCGGTCATGGGTAAGAGGCGCGCCCCTGCGGCAGCGGCCTCCTGACGGTTCCTCACCCGCAAACTGCGGAAGAGTGCCGCCATGTGGATCTTCACCGTACCCTCGCCGAGTTTCAGCTTGCGAGCGATCTCCTTGTTCGAAAATCCCTCGACGAGAAGCAGGAGGACCTCGCGCTGCCTCGGCGTCAGGAACTCGATTGCACGATGACTTCGTTCGTCCTGGTTTCCGCGGGTGACCTGAGGCAACTCTATTTCCTCGGGAGGGGCGGGACGGCCCGCTATGGAGGGCGGGACGTAAACAGCGCCGTTGAGGATCGAGCCGATTGCTTCGGCCAGTTCGCTCGCCCCGAGGCCCTTTGGCACATAGCCGTTTATGCCGGCAGTCAGGGCAGACAGGATGTCCGACCGTCGCGACGACGCCGATACGACGGCGACCTTCAGATCGGGATGGATGTCACGGACGGCCGCAAGGCTCGCCGCACTTTGCATGCCCGGCATCGCCAAGTCGAACAAGGCGAGCGATATGTCTTCGTGCTCGGCGAGCCTTTCAATCGCTTCATCAAGCGACCCGGTTTCGATGATTCCCGTGAAATGCAATTTGCTCTTCAAGATGAACGCCAACGCGATGCGGAAGAATTCATCGTCATCGGCTATAAGTGCGACGCGTGAGGTATTCATTACGCTTCCCTCGCCGGTTGTCTGATGCTTGCGGGTCTTCAGTTCGGCCCGCTCCTAGGCCTGCAACTAACGATCGTCTCAGCGAACGCGTTCCCGCCGTTGCCAATCAATGCGCGGTAGTACCAAAATTGTGCCACACACGCCTTGAGACGTGTAGGGCTAAATGCTGCTGCTATTTCTCCGGGCTGTTCACAAATCGTTCGTAAACGCGTGGTGGGCCGCCCCTTTCGAGCGGTCCGTCAATCAATTTGGAGCCTTCCGACACAGGTAGCGGCCGTGAGAAGATGTATCCCTGCCCCCTGATGAAATCCTTCGGCATTCACCACCGCCAATTGATCCCCTGTCTCAATGCCCTCGATCGTCGTTGCCGATGCGCTTGAGAACTTGGAGGCGACTCTCCGGCATTTTTCTGAAGGCTTTCAGACCCGCGACCTCCAGAACGCGAAGGTCCAGATCGAAATTTTTTCGATCCTCGCCTTGAGCTTCGATAGTTGCGTTTCGGCGGAACCCGTCCTTTGATGCGCTTTACAACTTACGCCATGTCGGGGAGACGCATGGACGGAACACACCTCTTCGAACTCGGGATCGCGATGTTCCTCGCGATCATAGCGCTCAATTATGCGGCCCACAGGCTTGGCCTTCCACCGTCGGTCGCATTGCTCGCGGGTGGGGCGATCCTGGCGTTCCTGCCGGGCCTGCCGGCGATCACCATCGATCCTGAACTCGTGCTCGTCATCTTCCTGCCGCCGCTCCTCCTCGACGGCGCCTGGTCAATCGCGGTTGGCCGCATCCGACACCATATGATGGGTATCGCATCGCTTGCCGTCGGCGCCGTCTTCTTCACATGCGCCGTTGTGGCCGTGGTCACTCATCTACTCTTCCCCTCGCTTCCTTGGGCCGCCTGCGCGGCGCTCGGCGCGATCGTGTCACCCCCCGACGCAGTTTCCGCACGAGCCGTCCTGGAGGGTGTGAAGCTGCCCCGGCGGCTCCAGATCCTGCTCGAAGGAGAGAGTCTCCTGAACGACGCGAGCGGCCTCGTGCTCTTCCGTTTTGCCGTCGCCGCCGCCGCAACGGGGATCTTCAGCCCCCCAGCGGCGTTGGGCAACTTCCTTCTTCTGGCGGTCGGCGGCGCCACGGTGGGCGCCGTCGTCGGAACGGCATGGGTGAAGCTCGTCAGGCGACTGGGCGACGAATACCTTATCATCGCCGCAACGACATTGCTCGCCTGGATCTCCTACCTCCTGGGAGAGATGCTGCATGTCTCCGGCGTCATCGCCACCGTCACCACGGGTCTGATCGCGACTTGGCATCAGCACACGGTTCTGTCGGCCGCTACGCGCATGCGGGGGACGTCGTTCTGGACTGTCTTCGTATTCCTGATGGAAGCTGCGGTCTTCGTTTTGATCGGTCTATCGCTGCGGGACGTCGTCGAGCGAAGCGGTGGATTCGTCACGGTGGTCGCGACGATGGGACTGCCGGTCATCGCTGTGCTCACCACGCTTGTCATCGCGCGCTTCGCGTGGGTTTTCGGATCCGAGCTTGTGATAAAGCTGCTCAATGTCCTTAGTCTCGCTCGAACGCAACCTCTCGGCTCCGGCGGCGCAACCGTGCTGAGCTGGGCGGGCGTACGGGGCGTGGTCACGCTCGCTCTCGCGCTCAGCTTGCCGGAAGATTTTCCCGGCCGCGACTTCATCCTTGTGACGGCATTCGCCGTGATATTTGGAACGGTGCTCGTGCAGGGCACGACGCTCGGACGCGTGATCGCCTGGGCGCAACTCGCTGAGCCGGACTCCGAAAAGGCGCCTCTGACAATGAGCCAGGCAGAAGCAGCGATGGCCCAAGTCCAGCTTGCCACCATCCAGAGCTTGGCATACGACGCCGAAGGAAACCTCATCCACCCTCAACTGCTGGAACGATACCAGCGTCGCGCGACGACGATCGTCGACTACGCCGTGCGGACTGAGCATTACCGACCCGCCTTGCATGCCCACTTCGACGTCGTACTGGAAGCTGTTGCGACCGGCCGGAGGGAACTGATTCGCCTTCATCGCGCTGGCGAGATAGACGATGAAACGCTTCAGGAACTTGAACGGGATCTCGACCTGGAAGAGTTGAGTGCCATCTCTGCAAAAGCATGAAGTTCACGATGCGTTGGCGGTCGCTTCTGGGGCGACTGCAGACGTTCATCGCCCCCGAGTGAACTTCCGCTCACCACCCGAAAGGTCACTTCCACGAGGATTATCATTGGGCGGCTTGACGGGTAAGCGCTGCGGCAGTGGAGGGGAGAAAAGCTATGTCTAGCTGGAACTCGGGCCGCATTATTGGTCAGAAGCCTCCGTTGAAGCCGAAGGAGGTCTGGGCCATCCGAACCCGCCTCCAAATGTCCGGTGCGGTACGCGACCTGCGCTGTTCAATCTCGCGATCGACAGCAAATTGCGAGCTTGTGTTTCAGTTGCCGATGTTGCGATTTCCGGAAGGGTTCGCGACCGCGCGATCATCATCCAACGGAAAACAGGCCGACCAGTGCAGTTCGAACTGACCGATCAAACGCGGGAGGCTATCGCTGCATGGATTGGAAGTCGCAGGCTCGGTGAACGGGATTATCTGTTTCCCAGCCGCGTGCACGCAAAGCCGCACCTGTCGACGCGGCAATATGGCAGGATCGTCGAGCGCTGGGTGTCGAGCACCGGGCTTGATCCCGAACGTTACGGCACGCATTCGATGAGACGGACGAAGGCGGCGCACATTTACAAGAAGACAGGCAACTTGCGCGCCGTCCAGCTCTTGCTCGGCCATAAGAAGCTGGAGAGCACCGTGCAATACCTCGGAATAGAGGTGGACGACGCCTTAGCAATTTCTGAGCAAGTGGAACTCTAGTACTCAAGGGCGGCATTTCTCGTCGAAGTGCCAACCCGTGAGCCCTGTTGAAGGCAAAAGATCGGTAGAGTCGAGGTGTGGCGCGGGTGGCTGTAGGTCGAGCCTATCTGTTTCCGCCCCTTTCGTCTGGCGGTGCCTTGGTGGCTCGACCGTGACTGCCGTTTCCACACCCCGCTCATCGAACCGGACATGCAGGTCTCCCGCATCCGGCTCTCGGACAAGATCTCACGCCTTCACCCACGGCACGCCCCGTCCAAGTCGGGTCAGACGTACCAGCCCATAGTGCTGGTAAAGGTGCGAGTCTGGATAGGACCCACCTCTCTTCCGTCTGGTCTTATGCTTGGAGCGCAGCCACCGGAGCAACCGCACTGCGGTATAGCTGTCGAGCAGCCGATACGCCTTGCTGGTGGTCCCTACCGAGAAGTAGTTCGCCAGCCGCGCAGCGTGCGGTTCAACTTTGCTATCAGCAGTGTGGTCTCTTGCCATGTACCCTTTCGGTCGGTCAGCGCGTGGACAGTCTCGACCGCGCGCCTGATGCTTTTCTTCGATGGCCGGTAGCCCAGGCGGGCGTGGCCGGTTATCGGAGAGTACATCCGTCCGAACGTGTAGCCCAGAAAGTCGAAGTCGCCCTCCGGCACCTTGCAGATGCGTGTCTTGTCCTCGTTCACCGTCAGCTTCAGCTTGTCCATGGTCATGCGCAGGCACTGGAGCGCCGCTTCCGCATTGCCCCTCCTGCACAGGATCACGAGGTCGTCGGCGTAGGTGACGAGCCGCGTGCCTAAGCTTTGCTCAAGCCCGAGCTTCTTCCATCCCAGCACGAACCGGCGCATTTAGAGGTTCGCCAGCAAGGGTGAGACGGGTGAGCCCTGCGGAATGCCGCGCCGCTTATCCCGCGCCTCCGTCGTTCGCGTCTTCCGGCCTCGATCATCGGTTTCTTCGACGGGACATTCCAGACACATCTTGATCAAGTGCAGCACCCGCCGATCAACGATCCGGCGCGCCAGCGACTTCATCAGTTCTGAATGCGGAACGCTCCCGAAGTAGTCCGCGAGGTCGGCGTCGACGACTTCAGGATGACCACGGAACAGCGTCTCCTCCACCTTGGTCACCGCCTGCTGGGCGTTGCGCCCGACACGGTAGGCATAGAGTTCCGGTGGAAGGTCGGCCTCAAAGATCGGTTCCAGCACCAGCATCGCTGCCGTCATGCAGACCCGATCTCGCACGGTCGAGATGCCCAGCGGCCTGAGTTTGCCGTTGGCCTTCGGTATGAACACGCGTCTGATTGGTTCCGGTCGGTAGGTCTCCTTTCTGAGCGCAAGCGCCAGTTCACCAAGCCACCGCTCTAGCCCTTACGCTTCGACGTCCGCAAAGTCGCGACCGTCTACCCCCGGTGCGCCCTTGTTCGAGCGGCACTGAGCATAGGCATGGGCCAGAACATCCTCGCGGCTGATCTTGTCGTACAGGGCGTAGAAGCGGTAGCCGGCTTCTGCCTTCGCTTTCGCGTGGAACGCCGTCTGCAGTTTCTGAACACTTGTCGGAGTTGATAGGTTTCCCAATCTCCGGTCCCTCTCCACTTGTTGCGCTCGTCTTGAACTGAGGCCCCTTCCCTCCACCGGCATTACCCGGCTTCTCCGGTACTACGAGCCTCTCCGCCACCCCAGGCCGCCCGGCCTGTCCCTCGCGGGCGTCCGGTTGGTCATCCCTGACCACGTCCTGGGGCTTCCCGTGTTGCGTGCGCTTTCCTTGTGTACATGCTGCCGCAACTACCCCGGTGCAGCAGATGGGCTCAAACGTCGCTCAAACTCACCCATCCATATCAGCCTTCCCCGCAAGGGTTGACGGGTCGGCCTGCACATCGACCTTTTCGAGGGTTGCTCGGCGTTCACTCGCGTTGCGGCCTACACACTCGCGCGGTCACCAATTTCGTGACCCGCTAATCGAAGGCTTCAGACATGTCGTCTCCTCCATGCCTGCTCCGATTGATTCCCGGCTGGAGCGGTTGCCGGGTGCACTTGCACCCACTGGAAAGCGCCGCCTTGGCACGGCGCACACCCAGAGCGGTCGCCCGCCGATCACACATGGAATGTCCTGTACTGGCACGCAGACTTCTTTGCCGAGCCGTGGAGCGCGGCGAGAAGTCACCGCTGCCTCCCGGCTTATGCGTGTCGCGTTCGTGACGCATCTATAATGTTATTACGTAACTTTCCATTTGACGAATGTAATAACGTAACCTATCGAGGGCGAGACACATGCACTCTGCATCCATCTTCGTCACGGAAAAAATGTTTGGAGGTCTGAATGCGCACACTGTTCGTGCTGCTCACTACGGTTGCACTCGGCGTCGCCGCGACGCTCAACCCGGCCCATGCCGAGGTGCTCAAGGTTGCCGGCCCATGGGAGATTACCGGCATTGATCCGGCCCAGACCGGCTATGTCTTCAGCCGATTGCAAGTCGCCGAAACTCTTGTGACCGCCAACCACAATGGCAAGATCGTGCCCGCGCTTGCGGATCGGTGGAGCGTCAGCGGCGACGGTCTGATATGGCGCTTTACGCTCCGCGAGAACGCGCGTTTTCATGACGGCACGCCCGTGACGGCGGAAACGGCCGCCGCCAGCCTGACGCGAGCTCTTGCGGGTGTCGGCGTGCTCTCACAAGCGCCGCTCGCCGACATCACCAGTGAGGGGCGTGACGTGGTGATCCGGCTGACGAAACCATTCTCTGCCCTGCCCGCCTATCTCGTGCATTTCAGCACCATCGTGCTGGCACCCTCTTCATACGATGCGGCCGGCAAAGTCACGCAGATCGTCGGGTCCGGACCCTACAAGGTGAAGAGCCTTACCGCTCCGGCACGCCTGGAATTGCAGGCCTCCGGCGGGTGGTGGGGCGGCAAGCCCGCGATCGAGGAAGTCAGCTATCTCGCAGTGGGGCAAGGCGAGACCCGAGCGCTGATGGCGGAAAGCGGTGAAGCCGATCTGGTGTTTTCCATGCTGCCGGTTTCGGTGGATCGATTGAAAGCCAATCTGAAACTCGATGTGCAGATTGCCACCATTCCCCGCACGCGCGTTCTCAAGGTCAACGCGGCATCGCCTTTCTTCGACCAGGTCGAGGAGCGGCAGGCGATCAGCGCAGCGATCGACCGCGTTGGAATCACCAAGGTGATCCTACGCAACGCCGACCTTGCTGCAACCCAGCTTTTCCCGCCTGCGATGAAGGGCTGGAATTCCCGCGACATCCCGCCGCTCGTGCGGGACGTCGACCGGGCGAAGGAACTCTTGGCCGCGGCGGGCTGGAAAGCCGGAAGCGACGGTGTTCTGCAAAAGGATGGCAAGCGGTTCAGCGTGACGCTGCTGACCTATTCCAGTTGGCCCGAACTGCCGCCCATCGCCACGGCACTCCAGGCCCAGCTTCGACAAGTAGGAATAGAGGTGAAGGTATCCGTGGGTAACAGCTCGGAAATTCCCGCGCGCCATCAGGATGGAACATTGGAGATGGGACTGATCTCCCGGCTCTACTCCATCGTGCCGGACCCCGTTGGCACACTGCTCCAGGATTATGGTGCCGGTGGCAGCGACTGGGGTTCGATGGCATGGGACAACAAGGAAATCCAGAGCGTCGTCGAACAACTAGCGGCGACGAGCGATGCGGCGGCCCGCGCTCCGCTTCAGAGCCGGGCCCTGGAGATTCTGCAGCAAGAGCTGCCAAGCATCCCCATCACCTGGTCGGAGCTCGCCATTGTCTCGAACAAGAGGATCACCGGCGTCACGGTTGATCCGCTTGAAGTGAACTATGGCCTGTCCGCCATCCGTTGGGCGGAGTAACGGGGAGAGCGCGATGCGAAACTTCCTTCTTCCGCGCCTCGTCCAGGCGGTGCTGGTGGCCGTCGTGGTTGGGGCTCTGTGCTTCGTCCTCATGCGGGTGCTGCCGGGCGATGCCGCCATGCGCATTGCTGCCGGCCGCTACGGGCCGGATGCGCGGATTGCCGAAGCGGCAGAAAAAGTCAGGCTGGAGCTGGGCCTCGACCGCCCGATGGCGGCCCAGTTCCTCGAGTGGTTAGGCGACCTTCTGCGCCTTGACCTCGGACATTCGCTCGTCACGGGTTCGCCGGTCGTCCATGAGCTGCAGGTGCAGCTCGGCGCTTCCGTGTGGCTTGCCGCATCGGCGCTGGCGCTGTCGGTTCTCATCGGACCCGTCGTCGGGGTTTTCGCGGGGTTGAAGCCGGGGAGCGCCATTGACCGTCTGGGCCTCGCAGGTGCGGTGATCTTCCGCGCCATTCCGCCGTTTGTGCTCGGCCTCGTTCTGATGCTGATCTTTTCGAAGCAGCTCGGCTGGTTGCCGCCAGCCGGTTTTGGCTCGCCACGTGAGATCCTGCTGCCGGCACTGACGCTCGCTCTTGGGCTCGCCGCCATGTCGAGCCGGATCACGCGCAATTCGGTCGCTGCGGTCGTAAAAGCACCATACTTCGCCTTCGCCCGATACAAGGGACTGCAGGAATCGGTTGTCGTCCGCCGGCATGGACTTCGGAACGCCGCGATCCCCATCGTCTCCTATATCGGACTGCAGGCCGTCTACCTGGTCGAAGGGGTTGTCGTCGTGGAATCGCTCTTTGCCTATCCGGGCATCGGCCACGCCTTGGTCCACGCGGTCGTCGAACGGGACATTCCCATGGTCCAGGGGACGGCGCTGGTGATGGGACTGATGTTCGTCGTCATCGCCGCCATTGTCGACCTTCTGACGCATTGGCTCGATCCGCGCGTGAGGAGAACGGCATGAGTACGATCGGCGATCTGTCCTTTGCTCGGCCGAAAGGGCGACTGACCACCGGGCGCATGTTCGGCGCCGGCATTCTAAGCTTGGTCGGTGGCTTTGCGATCATCGGACCGGCCCTCATTCCTGCCGATCCTGCAGCGCAGGATTTTAGCGCCAGCCTCGCCCCGATCGGCGGCGACTTCTTGCTTGGAGCCGATCATTACGGCCGCAGCCTCCTCGCGCGCCTCGCCCACGGCGCCCGTCTTTCCTTCGGCCTCGCTTTCCTGACTATGCTCGCGGCCGCGGTCCCTGGCGTTCTGTTCGGTCTTGCCGCCGCGTGGAAAGGCGGCTGGACGGAGCGGTTTCTGGAACTGACGGCCACAATTGTGCTGGCACTACCCGGTCTGATGCTGGTGCTGCTGCTGCTAGCCTTCGCGCCCGGCAATTATGGTCCGCTGTTCCTGGGCATGTCGCTCACCCTTTGGGTCGAGTTCTACCGTGTGACAAAGGCGACGACGAAGACCGTCCTCGCGCAGCCGCATATTGAGGCGGCGCGCATGCTCGGCTTCGGCTCGCGCTACATCCTCGTCAATCTCGTTCTGCCGGTGATCGCACCGATGATCGGTACGCTTTCGGCCTTTGCCATGGCGACGGCCATCATCGCGGTGTCGACATTAAGCGCCATCAGCGTTGGCCTGCAGCCTCCCACGCCTGAACTCGGCAGCATGATCGTGGAGCTCTTGCCGTATTACGCCGAGGCGCCTGTGCATGTGCTGCTGCCGGCAGCGCTGATCTTCCTGCTGGTGCTTGGCCTTCAATCTCTCGCGCAGGGAGATCATCGATGAACATTCAAGCAACCCCGGATCTTTCGATCGCCGCCCTGTCGATCGATTCCCCGGCTGGCCGGATCGTATCCGATGTCTCCCTTGCGCTCGGACGGGGGCGAGCGCTAACGCTCCTTGGCGAGAGCGGATCGGGCAAGTCGCTCGTGGCGCAGGCGATCATGGGCAATTTGCCGCCAGGGCTGCGTGCGACGGGGCGCGCGGTCTTCAACGGGACGGACCTTCTTGCGGAGACGCCCGCCCAACGACGCCGCCGCTGGGGCCGGAACATTTGCCTGCTGCCGCAGGAGCCGTGGCTGGCGCTGGATCCGACCATGCGCGTCCTGCCGCAGGTGGCAGAAATACACCGCTTCGTCAAAGATAAGGATGCCACCCAAAGCGATGCGCTTGCAAGGGAGAACCTCGCCGGGGTTTCCCTCGCCAATGCGGAAGCGCTTTACCCCTTCCAGATGTCGGGCGGCATGGGACAGCGGGCAGCGATCGCGATGGCGCACGCCGCCGACAGCGAGCTTCTGATCGCGGACGAGCCGACGAAGGGCCTCGACACGGCGCTGCGGGACTCGGTGACGGCCCGCCTGAAACGAGAGGTCGAAGCGGGACGCTTGCTGCTGACCATCACCCATGACGTCGCCGTCGCGAGGGCAATCGGCTGCATGATCGGAGTCATGCTCGATGGCCGGCTGGTCGAATACGCTCCCACGGAAAAGCTGCTCCAAGCGCCCGAGCACGCCTATACGAGAGCGCTTCTCGCCGCCGAGCCGGCAGGGTGGGAACGGAAGGCGTCAACGGCTTCCGGTGAGGTCGTCCTTGCCGGACGCGGACTGGCAAAGCGTTATGGTAGCAGGACCCTGTTTTCCGATCTGGACATTACGGTCGCCGCCGGCGAGATCGTCTCGATCTTCGGGCCGAGCGGCTGCGGCAAAACGACGGTCGGCAATATCCTTCTTGGCCTAATCCGGCCTGAGGCCGGAGTGGTCGAGCGCAAGTCGGGGGTGTCGCGGCTCCGCTTTCAGAAGCTCTTTCAGGATCCACCGGCCGCGTTCGCGCCCCATCAGACGATTCGCAAGGGGCTCACCGATCTGGCGCGCCTCCATGCCAAGGATTGGACAGCCGTCGAGGGGTTGCTGGACCGCGTGCGCCTGCCTAAGAATTTGCTCGATCGTCTGCCCAAAGAGGTCTCGGGCGGGGAGCTACAGCGCTTTGCGTTGCTGCGCGCCCTGCTGCTGGACCCGGCATTTCTGTTCGCGGACGAGGCGACGTCACGGCTCGATCCCGTCAGCCAGAAAGAGGTGATCACGTGCCTGCAGGACATCGTCAGGGAAACCGGCCTCGCTGTCCTTTTGGTCACCCACGACCGCGACATCGCCGAAAACATATCGACACGAATATTAGATATCGAGAACAATAGGACCATATAAAGCCGCTCATTCGACCGCCGGGCCGGCTGAGACAATTCAGCTCGAATGTCCCATGGAGCTGCAATGGCGGTCCAGGCAAGCTGCTTGGGCAGAAAAGAGAATGATCGCAAGCGGGGCCGGGGCAGCCGAGCTTCGGCTGTCCCCAAGGCGACGTAATCTGAACAGGACAGATCGACCCTTTGAGGTCATTCATTCACGGCCCTTGGAATTACCGGTGTTGGCCCCGAAGTGGACAGCGCTGCTCGTGAAAGTTTCCCGACAGGCGACCCATGGCCATCTGCTGGTGCTCGGCTGGACGTTAGGGAAGGCTGGCAATGGCTGCAGCAAGATCGGGTGAGCCCGGCTTTTTTGTTGTGTGATGGAGTCCTTCACCTCGGCTGAACGGCTGTCCGGATCTGGGCCGCAACGCGGGCAAGGAGGAGAGGTTTCATGATGAACCGACTTCCTTCGGGCAGTTCCTCCGGCGTCACCTTACGGCGACCCGAAACGACGAAAATCTTGATCGGTGGCCAGCGGTCATGAACACGCGCCGCCAGTTCCAGTCCGTCCATCGATCCAGGCATACAAACATCGGTCAACACCGCACGGAGGCCTGGATGCCCGGTGAGCAAGTCGATGGCTTCATCCGCGGTTGAAGCCTCATAAACTTCAAAGTCTTGCTCACGGCAGGATCGTATCGGAGGAGAAACTCGTCATCGACAACCAGGACGGAGATTTGATCGCTTGGCACGCGGTAAGGCCTTTCCTGGTTCCCAATCGCGTAACCGGCCCTGAGGCGTTATGTTCCTGAAGATCAAAAAATAAAATGCGTCCGCTGATTAGACAGGCGCCGAGTTCGCTTACAAGATTCTTCGCTTCACGGTCGGCGAGAGCGATAGGAGAATTGCCTGAAAACCGCGGGAGGTTTCATGGCCTCGTATTCTGTTGCCTACTGGCGACCAATTTATGTGCCCTGAAGCTCGGCTAACGCTTCTCGTGATTGTCGGGGGAGCGGATTCATCCATTCTTCAGGTCAGCCTACGGCATCCGTTGGAACAAACCTCTTAGCTCAGCAGTTCGATCCACACCGAATGGAGCTTATGATGCGCTGGCGGTACCTCATAGCGTTTCTGGCCGCTGTTTCTCCGAGTTCGATCGCGCTCCCTGCCGGTGACGTTTCAGAGGCAGTCGAAGTATTCCAGCGGACGTGCCTTGCACAAAGTTCAAGCTTCGACGCGATCGCATCCGCCGCCGCGGCAGAGGGATGGAAACCTTTGCCAGAAGGCGACTTCGAGCGTCTCGCGCCTCTCGAGCACCTTGATTCCTCAAGTGGATGGATAGCCACTGATCGGGCCCTTCCGGAACCGGTTGTAATCGGCGTCACCAAGGCTCGACGGGACGGAAGGCCCGTCGAGACCTGCACCGTCGCGTTCATGAAGGTGCCTATTGAGCCATTTCTGAACGAATTTTCAGACAGTACCAATGCGGAGAAACTATCCGAAGAACCGGAAGGAACCTGGACTTCGAGGCTCTACATGCTGATTGCCGGGGACCGCAAACAGTTCGTCAAGCTTAAATACGCCCGTTCGCCCGATGGAAGTGGGCCAATGGCCGCGAGCTCAATCGCCGAGCGGTAGGATGCATTTCGGCGTGACATGCCTCCCGTTGTAGAACTCAGACGCATTTACCCGTCACTGCCGAAAGGCACTCCGCTCAAAGGGCCTGGGTATGACCATAATAAGCAGCATCATCATAAGCATCCTGATCACAGGCCTTGCCTTCCTGGTGCTGTACCTCGTGCAAAAACTTCCGATTGACTCAACAATGAAGCAGATGGCTCAGGTCGTCGTTGTAGTCGTCGGCGTAGTTTCGTTGCTCAGCTATCTGGAGGTATTCTGAAATGCTCTGGGCTGCTCCTCCTCCTCTGGGCCGCAGTCCGGCCGGCACTTGAAATCGGAAGGGAACGTTTGGATCCGTATAGGCAGCGGCAACAGCACAGCATCCACTTGCGTAAAACACCTGAATAAAATTCGGGGAAGGGCCGCTTGTTAGCCTGCTGAGCCGCTCCCGGGCGTGTTAGAGCAACTCATTCCGGTCCTTGGTCGCTTTTTGCCCGCCGCCTTGTGCCCCCCGAGTCATTGCCACTCCCGCCGCGAGTTTCGCTGCGCGCCGGTTTGCCGACTGCGCCGCCTTCATTATCCCATTCTTCCAGCGAATCCCTCATTCGCGCCACGGAAGCAGGATCCGGGCTGTCTACGTCGAAACCCGCAACGAATGCTTCGCTGATGATGGCATCCATCAGGTCTGGATCTGAAATATCCAGATCAGGAAAAATACGCCGCAGTGCGCCGAGGGCCTCAGAAGTCGCAAGCGGCCGGGCTTCCTTCTGACACACGCTCAGAAACGCGCTTATGGCCGCGCGCACCTCAGGCGATATCTCGCGGGAGTGCTTTCTCATCATCACCTCCCAGTCCATCAAGGCTCTCAATCTAAACGCTGCCTGCGTCTCGATGTTCCTGGTTGCTCGCGAACTGGCCGCGATCTGTGATCTTGCCGACCTTCAGACGCCTTCTCGCAGTCAAAACCGCGAATTGAGGGCGAATTTATAATTGAGACCTCCCCTTATATCAGCCGAAAACAACGAAGCCGAGCACCTTGCTTAAATCCGATTTGAGGCCCACATATAAGAAAGTCGTTAATTTGGCTGGACTAGCCAAAACGGCGCGGCGTCAAAGGCCCCGCCATTACCACGAAACTTAATACGAACGCCTACGCCGACCGGACCCGTAGTGTCGCTTCGTTCGACTCTGGCACCGGACATTCGAGCACCGACCACGGTCGTGTCGGCTTCGGGACCGCCTCTGTTCCCGCAGAGCGCCGCCAGGACCAGCCGCACCAAGCAGACGCCTCCCCGGTGTCTGGCAACGTCTATGCGCATTCATGCATATGCCTGCGGGGCGTGCCCGCATTGCATACATGATGTAGATCATCCGGCTGATCTCGAAGCCGCACTCCAAAAGGACTACAAACAATCATGACCGCTACAAACATTCTGCAACGCAATGGCCGTCCGATGCTCCGCGACGCAGCAACACATCCTTTGAATGTCGGGCAAGCCGTTCGGGTGAAGGGCGGGTATCGGAGATCGGCTGTGCCGGTCTATCACATCACCGGTACGCTCCCGCCGAGCGGCGGTCGCCGCAATATCGCATTCGAAATGACGACGAACATCATGAACGGGTGACGACGCAGGACAGACTCGAGCCGGTGCGCATATCGTCTGTCGACGAAGGTCCTACTCTCATCGAAAAGACATTCGGCAAACAGATCAAGCCCGCTGCGAACGGCAGTCCGTCGCAGGACACGGGCAAAAAAATGACCGTTATGACGCTTCTGTAGAACCAAGAGGATGGCGATGAATATCGTGATTGCGTTCTACCGTATCCGGGACGTGGACGACGCGCACGCGATCGTCGGCCGCGAATCCGCGGAAGCTGCCGATCTCGACGAGGCGATAGAGATTGCGCTGGAGCTTTTGAGGACGCTCGACATGCCGCAGCGTCCGGACGCCATGACCATCACCGACGGTGATGGGAGCACGATCCATTCAAGCAGGCTCGACACGATCGAAAGTCTTGATGAAAGGCCAACACCATGAACGCCCACCGCACTGAAATTGAAACCGGGCATGCACTTGCGATCAGCATCTGGGAAAATGAGGGTGGGACTTCAGCACCCGAGCTAATGGATGACCAATACGGCCGCCGCATCGAAGCCCATCGCCCCTTGGCGATCTATCACGTGTCCGCAGGCGCACCGGCGCCTGTCAACGGCAACCTTCGCAATATAGAGCGCCGGATAAAGCGGCTCAGCCTATCGCGACGCCGCGCGGCAGCTTTGCGTGGAACAGAGGCACGCTGAGGATACGCTTCTGTTTCCGAATCCGAGTCGCAGCCTCGATGAAAAGCGAAACGCCGTTCGATTCATCGGCCATGACGGTATGTTCGAGGTGCGGTTTTCGTCGAGGCCGATGCGCTCGTGATATCGGATGCTGAATTGGGCAGGTCGGAAATCTCGGAATCGAAGCTCCTTTCTGCTTTTGATGCGTTGCGGCTGTCCATCTACGATGTCGCACGCACGGCCTATATTTCAGTGGCCGCCCTGATTCCTACACGCTGACCGCCGCCGATTTCCGCAAGGATGGATCGAGATGCTGATCCGCTATGGTTATGAGATCACGTTGAACTTCCAGCAACCGACCGCGTTGGTATGCCTGCTGTCGGTCCACGAGGATCGCGCGGCCGATATCCGGGTTCCTGAAACAACATTCACTGCTCCCGATGTGCCGACGTCGACCTATCGCGATCTCTTCGGCAACCGCTGCCGGCGGCTTGTCGCACCGGCGGGTGACCTGACGATATGGGGCGATGCCACGATCTCGGACGACGGCAAACCGGACAAAGTGCTGCCAGCCGCCCAGGAACTCCCGGTGCCGGAGTTGCCGGACGATTGCCTCGCCTATCTCATGGGCAGCCGCTATTGCGAGACCGACCGTCTCAGCCAGAGCGCTTGGGACAGGTTCGGCGCGGTCGCGCCCGGTTGGGGGCGTGTGCAAGCTATCTGCGATTTCGTGCATGACCATATTCGCTTCGACTACACGCAGGCCCGGTCGACGCGGACGGCCTTCGAAGTCTTTCATGAGCGCGTTGGTGTCTGCCGCGACTTCGCACATCTTGCGGTCACACTTTGCCGCTGCCTCAACATTCCCGCACGCTATACGGTCATCTCGGCGATATCGGCGTCCAGGTCGTCGACCCGATGGACTTCAGTGCCTGGATGGAGGTCTTCCTGGACGATGGATGGCACACGTTTGATCCGCGCAACAATACGCCGCGTGTCGGCAGGATCGTGGTTGCGCGCGGCCGTGACGCGGCCGATGTCCCCCTCATCAACTCGTTCGGGCCGCACGTCTTGAAGTCGTTCCGGGTGTGGACTTATGAGGTGTCGGCCTTGCAATAGCGGCATGGAACATGGGCCAGCCACGATCGAAACGCAGGAGCCATTCCCGGCATGAACGACAGCCTCTCACGGCTTCCCCAGGAACCGGCAGATCGGCTTACCAAGCCGTTCATGCAATTCCTCCGCATCGAGGCTACGGCGGGCATTGTCCTCTTGCTCAGCACGCTCTTGGCGCTCAGCCTTGCGAACACCGCGTGGTCGAAGTCATTTCTCGCCTTGTGGGAGATGCCTGCGGGCATCAGAGTTGGCGACATTCAGATCTCCCGTTCGCTGAAGCACTGGATCAACGACGGTCTGATGACGCTCTTTTTCTTCGTCATCGCCCTTGAGCTAAAGCGCGAGCTGGTGCTGGGGGAGTTACGCAACCCGCGTATGGCCGCTCTCCCAGTCGCCGCTGCTTTCGGCGGGATGGCGGTGCCGCCCGGTCTGTTCTCTCTGCTTGTCGGCGGCGGGCCGGGTGCGAGCGGCTGGACCACCGTGATGTCCACCGATACGGCCTTCGTCATCGGGTGCCTTGCCGTGCTCGGTTCGCGCATACCAGGGAGCTTGCGGCTCTTCCTGCTCTCTCTCGCGATCTTCGACGATGTCGGCGCCATCCTGGTCGTGGCGATCGGCTATGGCGACGCCTTGAATTGGGCCGCACTTGGTACCGCCGGCCTCGGACTTGCCGTCGTCGCAGCTATCGCGCGTCTGGGCATCCGCAGCATTCCGGTCTATTTCGCGATAGGTGGTGGCATCTGGCTGGCATTCGACGCATCGGGCGTTCACGCGACGCTCACCGGAGTTGTTCTTGGATTGATGACGCCGGCGCGGAGTTGGGTGAGCGACGCCCGCCTCCATGCGATACTCGACCGGGTGAGCGCCCATCCGCCCGGCGATCATTCGAGCCGCGACACGGCGGCAC
This sequence comes from Sinorhizobium sp. NG07B, assembly GCF_002532005.1. NCBI lineage: Bacteria > Pseudomonadati > Pseudomonadota > Alphaproteobacteria > Hyphomicrobiales > Rhizobiaceae > Sinorhizobium > Sinorhizobium sp. NG07B. The sequence goes on from NZ_NWTD01000019.1 coordinate 52,680, forward strand.
GCAGCGACCTTCATCGGGCAGGCGTCGCGACGCGCGAAGCACTGTCGCCGATCGAGCGTCTCGAGATGGCTCTCCATCCCTGGGTCGCCTTCGTGATCATGCCGTTTTTTGCCCTCTCTAACGCGGGCGTTCCGATAGGAGACGCAAACTTCGACATTCCCCTCACGATCGCAATTTTCGCCGCCTTCGTGGTCGGCAAGCCCGCTGGCATTGTGCTCTTGAGTTTCCTCGCCGTGAAACTGCGCCTCGCGACTCGTCCAGACGAGCTACCCTGGAGCCTATTGGCAGCCGGTAGCCTGCTGACCGGGATCGGCTTCACCATGGCTCTGTTCATTGCCGAACTTGCTTTCGAGCCCCAGCTTCTGAACTCCGTCAAACTTGGTGTTCTCGGCGCTTCCGTCATCTCGGCAACCCTCGGTCTTCTGGCGTTGACCTGGCTGACGTCTCCTGGCAGGCGATAGTCGTCGGCCGCCATAGCGTAGAGCCTCCCCACCCTGCGTTCCAACCGGTCGCAGGGTGTCATGATCAGGACCAGCAGGGGCGCAGTAAAATGCCGATCCACATCGCTAGTCTGGATCGGCACCGGCCAGCCCTCAATCGCGCAACAGGCGCGGTGCAGCGGTGCTTTGCCCTAAACTGGCGGCCAAAACCACAGGATCAAAGGCACACCCAGCACGAGCACAATGAACGAGAGCGGCAGCCCCAACCTCCAATAGTCGCCGAAGCGATAACCGCCCGGACCCAGCACCAAGGTGTTGCACTGGTGTCCGACAGGCGTGAGAAAATCGCAGGCCGCACCCACCGCGACTGCCATCAGAAAGGCGTCCGGATTGTAGCCAAGGCGCTGAGCAAGGGTAACAGCAATCGGGGCAACGACGAGAACGGTGGCTGCATTGTTCAAAAACGGCGTTGCGGCCATTGCGACCACCATGATCATTGCAAGCGCGCCGTAGAGGGACAAAGTGCTAGCAAGTTGAGCGAGGCCGCCGGCGATTAGGTCGGCACCACCGGTCGTCCGGATTGACTCGCTGACCGGAATGAGAGCGCCGAGCATGATCAGGATCGGCCAGTCGATGGCTTCGTAAGCTTCCCGGAGCGAAAGTGACCCGAGAAGTACCGTCAGGACCGCAGCCGTAAAGAAAGCCGTTGCGACGGGCAACAGACCCAGAGCGGTTAGCACCATGGCACCAGCCAGCACCAGCACCGGAACCAGGCCCTTTCGCGGATTTCCCAAGCGAATTTCACGCTCGGCCAAGGGAAGAAGACCGAGTTCCACCAGTTTTGTGGGGAGAAGTACGAGATCGCCCTTCAAAACGAGAACGTCGCCTGGTCTTAATGCGATGTCGCGCAATCGCTCGGTGAAGCGCTGGCTGCTTCGGCTCACTGCGAGCAGATTGATGTTGAAGCGATCATGCAGCGCCAAGCGCTTGGCGGTTTGCCCGATCAAGGCCGACTTCGGGCCGATCACCACCTCAATTCCCGCAATCTCTTCGTCTACTCCCTTCGCTTCCGTCGGACGGTCGTGCCCCTCCAGTTCCAGACGCGTGCGCCTGATGGCTCGCTCCAGCGCCTGAGGGTCTCCTTCCAACAGAACGATATCGTCCTGACGAAGGACAATATCCGGCAGTGGAATCATACGTTCGACCTGATTGCGAATAAGGCCTGTGACCAGGACCTCGTCGTCCAACAAGGCTGACAGGTGACTGATCGACTTGCCGACGACGGAGGAAGAGGCAGTGATGCGAGCCTCGGTCATGTAGTCCTTGATGTTCAGCGCCTTCTCCATTGACGGGACCGCCTCACGCTCCCCGGGGAGCAGCCGATAGCCAAACGCCAGAAAGACTACTCCGGCCGCGGCGAGACCTATGCCGACAGGGGTGAAATCGAACATGTTGAAGGGGCGGCCCGTCAGCTCCTCGCGCATTCGGGACACGACGACATTCGGTGATGTCCCAACGAGGGTCGTGAGCCCGCCAAGCAGGGAACCGAACGCCATCGGCATGAGAAAAGACGAAGGGGAAGCTTTCGACCGGCGCGCCATCTGGAACGCGACTGGGATCATCATCGCCAGCGCGCCGATGTTCTTGATGAAGACGGACAGAACCGAGACGGTCGTCACGAGAATAACAACCTGGCCCTGTACAGAGGTGACGCTCGGGGCCACCCGATGGAGAAACGCCTCTATGACACCACTGCGCTCGATGGCGGCACTGACGACGAGCGCGCTGGCAACAATGATGACAATGTCATCCCCGAAGCCGGAGAACGCTGCCTTATGCGGCACGATGCCGGTGAAAACTGCGGCAAGCAACGCGAGAACCGCAATGAGGTCGTAACGGAGCCGTCCCCATATGAAAGCGACCATTAGGCCGATCAGAATGGCGAAGGCGAAACCCTGAGCCTGTGTCATGGATAAAATGCCGACCAACTCTTCCCAATGTCAGGTCCATTTTACTCGCCTGAAGGAGCTAATGTCGGGGTAACTTACCAGGTTCATTCGACAGCGCGGCACTCCCAAAGTCCGTCCAGACTTTTGGAGCTTCGTAGTGCGGATGCGCGCATGATCAGAAGACTACAGGATGCCTCCGAACAGGACGGAATAGACAATCACGGCAATCGCCAGAGTAAAGGCAAGCGATACGAACAGGCGCGTGAAATCGTAGGTATAGAAGCGGGCGGGAATGAGATTTTTCATTGCCATTTCCTAAGTTTCGTTTGTCGGAATACCCAAAGCGCCGCGTCCGCTGCGCTTCAAGATAAAGTGCGACTGCAACTCGTGCTGACCCTGCCGAGGATGTCCGCGGGAACTTGGATATCGGTCATAATGGTTGCTACGAGTTCGTCGCGCTTCGCACGATTGTCGTAGCCCTTCAGTGTTGCGAGGTCGGTGCTGCTGGCAGATGCCATTCGCCCTGCCGCACTTGAACAGATGCCCGCAAGGGCAGCCACTCTGGCCTCCTCGACCGCTTGGGTGCTGGCAGTGGTGGTGGTAATCCATCCAGCATTGAAGCCGATGATCGGCGCCGCGAAAAGTCCGACGAACAGACCGATCACGTAGGGCTTTGTCCGCTCGAGGATTTGATCGAATGTCATGATTTCATTCCCTTTAATCAGGTTGATTATCGGGATCGTTGCAGGCCCGTGCTCGGACCAGGAGCCAATGGCAATCCAGATTTTTTACGGTGCGCCATAAAATAGGTAAAGTAAACAACTAATTTAGCTCCTCATTAACAAATACGTTTCAGCCGTGTTCGTAGAAAATTTCGGCATCCATACGCAAAATAGCGCCGCGTCTGGCACGCCTATATTTAGAGAATTCGAATTTTATTTTCTTCGGAAACTGCTTTCATCTCAAAAATACACGGTAATGCCACAATTAATGGATAGAGCTTCTTACTTGCCTTTTTTGCTTCATCAGAGGCACGAAACCAAGGTCACCGCTCCGCATATCCACAGTCCGGGCCGCCAATTGCGGCCTTGCTCCAATGCGGCAGTACAGAGCGGAGCGGTGCGCGCTCAAGTGCGCCAAACGGGCCGGTTTAATCTCACGACGACGAAGCCACGGAACAGGAGGGCAGCATGTTTGCCCGGACGACGCATCGAACGGTCCATTTTGACCAACCGTTCTGGTTGCCAGACCTCGGTGAAATGGTCCCGGCTGGCGACTACGAGGTCGATGAGGACGAGGAATTGATCGAAGGCATCTCCTGGCTCGCCTATCGCCGTGTGGCGACCTTTATCAAGCTACCAGCCACGGCCGAGAACAAATACCGAATGCGGCTGATAGCGATCGATCCTGAGGAGCTTGAACGCCTGACGGCAGTCGATCGCAACGAAGCCGCGATCTTCCCGTCACTTTCACCATAGGCAACACCCATGCGCCATCATCTATTCCCGATCGGTCTGTCAGTGCGGCTTAAGGATCGTGCAAATATTTCCCCTCGTGCGGCGGAAACCTATCAGATCACCGCCAAACTCCCTCTGAGAGACAATTCGCCTCAGTATCGCATGCGCAATAATGAACTCGGCCAAGAGCGCGTGAGCAACGAAGATAGTCTGGAGCCGATTGACGGGCTGAACATCGGATAACTGATCAGCGTTCAGTCGTCGCGCAGGCGACTGCGGGGAGGAGAGCTGCAGATGAAAAGCAAACACGAAGAACACGCGCTCGCCCTCAGCACATGGGAATCCGAAGGGCGCGCGCCGAACCGATCCGGACAGCGCGATGAGTATGGCCGCCGTTTCGATGGCGACGGAACGTATACGATCTATCACCTCTTCACCGGAGAGACTGCAGAGATCGGCTCATGGAAGATGGAAGGGCTCAACCCTAAAAATGCAGCGCGAGCGCTGCGTATTCTCAATACCCCAAGCTAGCCGTGATCGTGCACCTGTCGAACAGCACCAGCAGGGCTGCCCTCGCAGGGCACACCGCGCGGGTCAAGAATACCAACACGCCTTTGCGCCGCACCGACATACTCGGCGTGACATTGCCGGGTACGTCGGAACTACTGTCACCACAGCTCACGTGCCACCAGGCGATCAAGCCGGTCCGCGAAGCGGGCCGAGGCATGCCCGCAAGACCACGAAGCCGATATTCCTCGCGTTGTCACATTCGGCTAAACGAACCGCCACACAGATACTCTAGTGGCGCGATAGCGCGGCGTCTAAGGGCGCGCTAAAATGCCAGCATGACCCAGCGATACGAATTGCATGATGACAGCAACGGCTTGTGGAGCGTGATTGATCGCTTCACCGGCTGGCCTGCTCGATGGCGAGGCATATCGCAGACCGGTCTCGACTATTTCGATGCGGACGATCTAACTGACTTGCTTAATCTGCTGGACGAACGCAGACGAGCGAAAGGCAGGCCGGAAAGCGACGGCCTAGAGTGATCGGAAACGCCGCGTTGCACAATCCAATAGAACGAAAACAGTAGCTGGTCGGTCCTTGATAGCGAAACGGGCGGGCCTGCCGGCACGCGCAGTGCGGCGACAGCGGCCTGCGTGGGAGCATGGCCCGCGCCTTAGGGGCATGAACCGGATTGACTTCGTCAGCATGGACACAAAGCAATAGCGATGGGCCAGGGCGATCTGGTCCCCAGCGTACTTGCCTTAATAACCTGCCCGATTTAGCGTGCCCCTGGCCGCAATACCTGCTGAGCGGCATCTTGGAATGCGCCCATTGCTTCGGTCCCTATGCCATTATGGCCAGGGACCGATATGGTTGTACCAATCGACAGAAGAAGCTGCCGATCGACCACCTCGGCGGGAATGTCTGTACGAATAGCAAGACCATCAGCCGCTTCGAACTCGAGGAACGGGTCGTGTCGGCCGTGCCCGACAATCTCCTCGGAGCTGACAATCTCGACCGGATCAACCGCGACACAAGGCCGCGGTTGCACGCGGTCAGCAACGAGCGACGGCGGAATCAGAACGGCTGCGAACCGAGATCAGCACGATTGAGACGAAGCAGAAAGCCATCGGCGAGAAGATCGCCGAACGTCTGATGACCGGGCACGCTGCCATCCCGGCCCTGGACCACATGCTCGATGAACTGGAACAGCAGCGCCTGACGCTGGCCAGGCAATTGGATATCCTTCCGGCGACTTCAGGGCCTGTCGCGACGCCGCCGCTCAATGGCGGCCTGCTCAGAAGCGCGATCACGGCGGTCAGAACCATGCTGTCGACGCGAGAGGATGCATTCGACGAGAGCTGGATATCGATCGCCCGCCAGCTGGTTCAGAAAGTGGTCATCGCACCATCCGCCGACGGCAAATCGGCGGAGCTGACCATCCATGGCCGCCTCGCAGCCATCCTGGCCGCGCAGGAAGCCTGGCGTGAAGTTTCACGGGAATTGCGGGTCAGCAATCGGCGGAGTACGTCCGCATGCGTTCAGCGGGCGCGTTCAAGTCGCTGGCCGACAAAACAAAATTCCTTCGCCGCTGCGAGGCCTTGCTGCCGAGCGGGAGAAGGAATGGCTGCTATTACAAGTCTCAGTGGTTGCGGGGGCAGGATTTGAACCTGCGGCCTTCAGGTTATGAGCCTGACGAGCTACCGGGCTGCTCCACCCCGCG
>NZ_NWTD01000020.1:0-53552 GCF_002532005.1 Sinorhizobium sp. NG07B
CGGGAGCGCGCCTTCGATTACGACATGACCTGGGAGGTCTGGGGCCAGACCTTGAGCCCCGGTAACGAGCAAGCGGACTATTGGGGATCCAAGGCCGCGACGCGCGAGGGTTCGAGAAATTATGCCGGGATTGCCGATCCGGGTGTCGACAAGCTGATCGAACGCGTCATCTTCGCCAAGGATCGCGACACACTCGTCGCCGCCACAAGAGCGCTTGACCGTGTGCTGCTCGCCCATAATTACGTGGTCCCGCTCTATTACAAGCTCAAGGCCAACGTCGCCTATTGGGACAAGTTCGGCCGACCTGCGGAACTGCCGAAATATGCGATCGGCTTTCCCGACGTATGGTGGCTCAAGGGCGCTGCCAGCCAATGAAGACTTGCGCTTGAGGCCGCTCTCGATTCCAAATGCAGGAAGCGAATCAGTAAAATGACGGACGACCGGCGGCATCGGACGCGCCCAAGGAGTATGGGATTGAGACGAAATAGACGGCAAACCAGCGCCCCCGCGATCGGCGGCGCCACAATGCCGAGGTTCGCCTGATGGGTGCGTATATCCTGCGCCGGCTGCTCCTGATGATCCCGACGATCATCGGCATCATGGCGATCTCCTTTGCCGTCGTGCAGTTCGCGCCGGGCGGCCCGGTGGAGCAGGTGATTTCAGACCTCACCAACGCTGCCGGCTCCGATCGACTGTCCGGCAGCGGCGGCGATCTCCTGCAGGAGGGTGGCGGCGGCGAGGGTGGGCAGTATCGCGGCGCGCAGGGGCTTGATCCGGAATTCATCGCCAAGCTCGAGAAGCAGTTCGGCTTCGACAAGCCGCCGCTCGAGCGCTTTCTCGGCATGATGTGGAACTATGCCCGCTTCGATTTCGGCGAGAGCTTTTTTCGCAACACCTCGGTCGTCGACCTCATCATCGAAAAGATGCCGGTGTCGATCTCGCTCGGCGTCTGGATCCTGATCTTCTCCTATGCGATCTCGATTCCGCTCGGCATCCGGAAGGCGGTCTCCGACGGTTCGACCTTCGACGTCTGGACCTCCGGCGTCATCATCGTCGGCTATGCGGTGCCGAGCTTCCTCTTCGCCATCCTGCTGATCGTGATTTTCGCCGGCGGCTCCTTCTTCGACTGGTTCCCCCTGCGCGGCCTCGTCTCGGACAATTTCCACGAGCTTCCCTGGTACCAGAAGATCCTCGATTACTTCTGGCACATGACGCTGCCGCTGATCACGCTGCTGCTTTCGGCCTTCGCGACGACGACGCTGCTGACGAAGAATTCCTTCATCGACGAGATCAAGAAGCAATATGTGACGACGGCGCGCGCCAAGGGGCTCAGCGAGCGCAAGGTGCTCTACGGCCACGTCTTCCGCAATGCGATGCTGATCATCATCGCGGGCTTCCCTGGCGCCTTCATCTCCGCCTTCTTCACCGGCTCGCTGCTGATCGAATACATTTTCTCGCTCGATGGACTTGGACGGCTCGGCTATGACGCCGTGGTCAAGCGAGACTATCCAATCGTCTTTGCCACCCTTTACATCTTCTCGCTGATGGGCCTCATCGTCAGCCTCATCTCCGATCTCATCTACACCTGGGTCGACCCCCGCATCGACTTCGAGCGGAGGGACGTCTGATGAGCACCGTCGCGACCTATTCGCAAGCGCCAGAGAAGGGCTGGCTGACACCGATCGGCCGGCGCCGCTGGCAGAATTTCAAGGCCAACCGGCGCGGCTACTGGTCGTTCTGGATATTTCTCGTCCTCTTCGGCCTCAGCCTTTGTGCCGAATTCATCGCCAACGACAAACCGATCGTCGCCTCCTACAAGGGCGAGATCCTGTTCCCGGTGCTGGTCAACTATCCGGAAGAGAAATTCGGCGGCTTCCTGGCCGAGACCGACTTCCGCTCCGATTTTATCCGCGACGAGATTGAGGCGAATGGCTGGATGATCTGGCCGCCGATCCGCTATTCCTATCAGACCGTCAACTCCAATATTCCGCATTCGGCGCCGACTGCGCCCTTCTGGCTGATGAGCGAGGAGGAGCGCTGCTCGGCCTATCCGCAAGGGTCGGCGGATCGCGGCTGCATCCTCGGCAATTTGAACTGGCTCGGCACCGACGATCAGGCACGCGACGTCACGGCGCGAATGATCTACGGTTTCCGCATCTCGGTGCTGTTCGGGCTGGCGCTCACCATCGCCTCGGCGGTGATCGGCGTTTCGGCCGGGGCTGTCCAGGGCTATTTCGGCGGCTGGACCGACCTCCTACTGCAGCGTTTCATCGAGATCTGGTCGTCGATGCCGGTGCTCTACATCCTGCTGATCATCGCCGCCATCCTGCCGCCCGGCTTCTTCATCCTGCTCGGCATCATGCTGCTCTTTTCCTGGGTCGGCTTCGTCGGCGTGGTGCGGGCCGAATTCCTGAGGGCGCGCAATTTCGAGTACGTCAATGCGGCCCGCGCGCTCGGCGTCGGCAACGGCACCATCATGTACCGCCACCTCTTGCCGAACGCGATGGTGGCGACGCTGACCTTCCTGCCCTTCATCCTGTCGGGCTCGATCACGACGCTCACCTCGCTCGACTTCCTCGGCTTCGGCATGCCGCCCGGGTCGCCCTCGCTGGGCGAGATGATCGCCCAGGGCAAATCGAACCTGCAGGCACCGTGGCTCGGGCTCACCGCCTTCTCAGCCATGTCGGTCATGCTGTCGCTGTTGATCTTCGTCGGCGAAGCGACGCGCGACGCCTTCGACCCGAGGAAGACGTTCCGGTGAGCGCGACGATGACAGACACCCTCCTCTCCGTGCGCGACCTCTCCGTGGCCTTCCACCAGGGCGGCGACACCTCGGTCGCCGTCGACCACATCTCCTTCAACATCAAGCGCGGCGAGACGGTGGCGCTCGTCGGCGAATCCGGCTCGGGCAAGTCGGTCTCGGCGAATTCGATCCTGAAGCTCCTGCCCTACCCGGCAGCGAGCCATCCGAGCGGCGAAATCCTCTTCAACGGCAAGGATCTCCTGAAGGCGAGCGATGCCGAATTGCGCCATGTGCGCGGCAACGACATCACCATGATCTTCCAGGAGCCGATGACGTCGCTCAATCCGCTGCACACGATCGAGCAGCAGATCGGCGAAATCCTCGAATTGCACCAGGACGTGAAGGGGCCCGCGGCGCGAGCGAAAACGCTGGAGCTCCTCGATCAGGTCGGCATCCGCGAGGCAGAAAAGCGGCTCGGCGCCTATCCGCACCAGCTTTCCGGGGGCCAGCGCCAGCGCGTGATGATCGCCATGGCGCTCGCCAACCGGCCGGAACTCCTGATCGCCGACGAGCCGACCACCGCGCTCGACGTGACCGTCCAGGCGCAGATCCTCGAACTCCTGAAGTCGCTCAAGGACCAGCACGGCATGTCCATGCTGTTCATCACCCATGACCTCGGCATCGTCCGCAAGATCGCAGACCGGGTCTGCGTGATGACCAAGGGCAAGATCGTCGAGACCGGCCCGACCGCCGAGATCTTCGCCAATCCGCAGCATGCCTATACGCGGCATCTGCTCGCCTCCGAGCCGAAGGGCGAGCCGCCGCCTTCCGACCCATCGAAGCCGATCGTCGTCGAAGGCAAGGACGTGAAGGTCTGGTTCCCGATCAAGGCCGGCTTCCTGCGCCGTGTCGTCGATCATGTGAAGGCGGTGGACGGCATCGATCTGACGCTGCGTGCCGGCCAGACGCTCGGCGTCGTCGGCGAATCCGGTTCGGGCAAGACGACGCTCGGCCTGGCGCTGACGCGGCTGATCTCGTCGAAGGGACGGATCGCCTTCGTCGGCCAGGACATCGACGCCTATAGTTTCCGCGAGATGCGGCCGCTCCGGAACCGCATGCAGGTGGTCTTCCAAGATCCTTACGGCTCCCTCAGCCCGCGCATGTCGGTCGCCGACATCATCGGCGAGGGGCTGAAGATTCATGAGAGGGCGCTCTCCGACGACGAGCGCGATGCACGCGTTGCCGCAGCGCTGCAGGAGGTCGGGCTCGACCCGGCCACCCGCTGGCGCTACCCGCATGAATTCTCCGGCGGCCAGCGGCAGCGCATCGCGATTGCACGGGCAATGGTCCTCAAGCCGCAATTCGTCATGCTCGACGAGCCGACCTCGGCCCTCGACATGAGCGTCCAGGCACAAGTGGTCGACCTCCTGCGCGATCTGCAGCGCAAGCACAATCTCGCCTATCTGTTCATCAGCCACGACCTGAAGGTGGTGCGGGCGCTCGCCAACGAGGTGATCGTCATGCGGCTCGGCAAGGTGGTCGAACAGGGACCGGCCGAACGGATCTTCGAGGCGCCCGTCGAAGACTATACCAAGGCGCTGATGGCCGCCGCCTTCAATCTCGACGCCGTCAACCTTTCCGCCATCCGTCAGTAGAGCGTCCGAATGCCTGCCAAGAGCGCCATCATCGTCGACCTGAAATTCATTCCGGAGGAAGTGGGCGCCGCCCTTAAGGGCGCCTTTCCCGGACGCGAGGTGATCAACCTCGCGGATCCGTCCCATCGCGGCCGGGACCTCTCGGCGATCGATTATGCGGTGGTCTGGAAGTCGGCGCCCGACCTCTTCTCTCGCGCACCGGACCTGAAGGTCGTCTTTTCCGGCGGCGCCGGTGTCGATCACGTTCTGACGCTGCCGGGCCTGCCCGATGTGCCGCTGGTGCGCTTCGTCGACCGGACGCTGACGACGCGGATGAGCGAATGGGTGGTGATGCAATGCCTCCTGCATCTGCGCCAACATCGCGCCTATGAGGCGCTGGCCAGCAATCGCGAGTGGCGGGACCTAAGCCAACCGGAAGCCGCCGACGTTACCGTCGGCATCATGGGAATGGGCGTGCTCGGCCAGGACGCCGCCCGCAAGCTCGCGGTGATGGGCTTCGAGGTCATCGGCTGGTCGCGAACCAAGCGAACCGTCGAGGGCATCGACACCTATGATGCCGCCGGCCTCGACTCCTTCCTCGGCCGGACGGATTTTTTGGTCGGGCTGCTGCCGCTGACGCCGGATACGAGGGGCATTTTCAACGCAGCCCTCTTCAGGAAGCTCAGCCGCAAGGGACCTTTCGGCGCACCGGTTTTCATCAATGCCGGCCGCGGCGGCAGCCAGGTGGAAGCCGACATCCTCGAATGCCTCGATTCAGGCGTTCTGGGTGGAGCCTCGCTCGACGTCTTCGAAAGAGAGCCGCTGACGCCCGAAAGCCGCTTCTGGGACATGCCGAACGTCTATGTGACGCCGCACGTCGCCGCCTCCTCCGACGTCAAAGCACTCTTTGCCCATGTCGAAGAGCAGATCACCCGCTTCGAAAGCGGCCTGCCGCTGGAGCATGTGGTGGATAAGGTAGCCGGCTATTGAAGCTGAGAATGACGGGCATGCGGGCCGGACGGTGCAGCCTGGGCCGGCGCGCAAGGCGTCACTCCCCTACAGGAGCGCATCTATGCAAACAGTTCAAGGTCGTCGATACCCTGTCGGCTCTCCGTAGAGCCAGCCGATGCGGCGGATCGCATCGTCGAGCCCCTCGCGCGCCACCGTCATCGTATGGCCGTTGGCATGCACAAGGGTCTTCTCGTCCTCCATGATGGCCACATGGCCCTTCCAGAAGACGAGATCGCCCCGGGCGAGCTCGTCGCGGCCGATCGGCTGGCCGAGAGCGAGCTGCATGTCGGTGTCGCGCGGCGCCTCCCGCCCCGTCATTTGCATCGCCAATTGCACGAGGCCGGAGCAATCGATGCCGAAGCCGGAGCGGCCGCCCCAGAGATATGGGGTTTCCATGAAACGGGTGGCGATCGCGACATAGTCGACGCCGATCGGCCCATCGGCCGGCGCGCAATGGTTGGCAACCACCGCCAGGCCACCGTCGAGCAGGACATAGCGGGTGCCGCGTGTCTCCGCCTCGCCGACGACATTGATCCGGCTTCCCATGGAAAGTGCAAAGGCCAGCGGAAAGCGCAGGTCCGCGCCGCGATAGGCAAATGTTCGCGGCACGGCGACGATATGGGTTGCCGCCGCACCAACCTGCCCCACCGTGTCCTGCGGCACGTAGCCGACATAGCCGTCGCGTTCCGACTTGACCCAGGCCCATCCGTCGGCTGCGTCGAGCACGCGAACCGTTTCGCCATAGAGCACTTCCGTGTCGGTGCCGCAGGCAAGATCCGGCCTCGCTCTCAGCGGCACCACGGGCACGGACACGACAGCCGGCGTCCCTTCGACGAAGCGCTTCGCTTCAACGAGGCCGCGCAGGCGCTCCTCCGCGAGGTCCTCGCGATAGGCATTGAGACGGCGATCGAGCACTTCGGGCATGGCTGAACTCACAATTTGCGGCCCTGATTGATGATCAGATCGCCGAATTTTTCAAGATAGAGCGCGCCCTCGACGGTCCGCTTGATGACCACATTACGCCTGTCGCGCTCGTCGCGCACCCGATCGACGAGGCCGAGCGCCCCCATCGTATCGAGAGCGCGGGTGATCACCGGTTTCGTCACGCCGAGCTTGGCAGCAAGACCGCGCACCGTGTGCGGCGGCGGCACGAGATAGATTTCGAGCAGGATCGCCATCTGGCGGAGCGTCAGATCGCGGCTGTCGACCCGGACCTGCTCGATTGAGACGGCATGCCAAAGCCCCAGCGCTTGCGAGGGTGTCAGTTCGACCGGCAAGGCAAACTCCTGCGTAAGTCACGTTCCCGCACCATAGCCAGAGGATCGTTACGCAAGCGTTTCTTTATCGCCGGGCCGCAGGGGCAAGCCGCGCTCCCCCTTCGGCGTCGCGGGAAAGAGACGCCGCACATCCCTTCTCCCCATCAAAATGGCGAGAAGGTCGCGGCAGCGGGATGAGGGGCAGGCGACGACAGCAAGGCTACCCCGCCAACCGCCCGATATGGTGATAAAGCGCCCGGATCGCCTGCGCCTCGCCGCCGACGGGCGAATGCGGGCGCTCGGATTGCGCCCAGGCGTAAATATCGAAATGCACCCAGCTCTTCGCATTGGTGACGAAGCGCTTGAGGAACAGCGCCGCTGTGATCGAGCCGGCCATGCCGCCCGAGGGAGCGTTGGTGAGGTCCGCGATGCGGGCCGAGACGTCCTTGTCGTAGCCCATGTAGAGCGGCATACGCCAGAGCGGGTCGTCCACAGTCAGGCTCGCCTCGAAAAGGTCGCGGGCGAGATCCTCGTCGTCGGTAAAGAAGGGCGGCAGGTCGGGGCCGAGCGCCACGCGTGCCGCCCCGGTAAGCGTCGCCATGTCGACCATCAGGTCGGTCTTCTCCTGGTCGGCATAGGCGAGCGCGTCGGCAAGAATCAGCCGGCCCTCGGCGTCGGTGTTGTCGATCTGCACCGTCAGGCCCTTGCGGCTCCGGTAGATGTCGCCGGGGCGGAAGGCGTTGGAGGAAATGGAATTCTCGACGGCCGGTACGATGACGCGGAGCTCGACCTTCAGCTTCGCGTCCATGATCATCAGCGCCAGGCCCAGGACGTTTGCGGCGCCGCCCATGTCCTTCTTCATCAAATGCATCGAGGCGGCCGTCTTGATGTCGAGGCCGCCGGTGTCGAAGCACACGCCCTTGCCGACGAGCGTCACCTTCCGGTGCCCTTTCTTGCCCCAGCGCAGCTCCAGGAGCCGTGGCGCCTCGGCGCTGGCCCGGCCCACCGTATGCACCAGCGGGAAGTTCTGGGTCAGCAGGGCCTCCCCGGAGATCACCGAGACATCCGCCTTATAGTGCGCGGCAAGCGCTCGGAAAACCGATTCCAGCGCTTCCGGCCCCATGTCGTTGGTCGGCGTGTTGATCAGGTCGCGCGCCAGGAAGATGCCGGCGAGCTGCCGTTTGATATCGGCCGCGTCCGCGTCGGCCGGGATCATCAGCGTCGGCGCCTCGGGCCTGGGGGACTTATAGCGCTCGAAACGATAGGAGCCGAGACCGTAGCCGAGCGCCAGGCGATTGGCGGTCAGCGGCGCCGTTTCGATGTGCCATTTGCCGGGCGGCAGGCTGCGCGCGAGCTTGCCGGTCAGGAAGGGGGCCTCCGACGGCCTTGAGCCGAGGCCGAACAGTGCACCGCCGAGATGACCATCGGCAGAAGGAATGAGGAGGACGGCACCCGACTCCGCCTTGAACCCGGCCTTCCTCGCCCAATCGAGAGCGATCGGGTCGATGCTCCCCGTATCGATATGCGCCGGCGTCACCGCAAAGATGGGCAGCGTCTTGCCGGCACTGGTGTTGAAGGGCGACGGCCGCTCGATGAACTGGAAGGGAGCCATGAATGTCCTCGACTGACGGATAGGGATGGCGCAATTAACGCTCTGTTAGGGTTAACAGATTATTGCTGGAGTGAAAGTTGCGCCGTTGATGTTCGGAGTTCCGGTGCCAATCGCATTCTGGGGCACCACTCGATGACGACGAAAAACATCCTCTCCTCTTTCATGCAACGCCTGCCAGCCGGAGCCGCGGTTGCGCTGATGGCGCTGGCGCTCGGCGGCTGCGCCGGGCAAGAGGGCAGGAAGGAGCTGACGACCGGCTCGATCCCGAAGCTCTCGAAACCGGTGCAATCGATGAACGCCACCGAGCTCGCGGCAGCCGCGGAAAGTATCGGCCAAGCCTATGAGCGCGATCCCAAGAACCGCGAGGCGGGCTTGAACTACGCCAATCTGCTGCGGATGACGGGCCGCAACGAACAGGCGCTCGCGGTGATGCAGCAGGTGGCAATCAACCATCCGACGGACCGCGAGGTCCTCGGCGCCTATGGCAAGACCCAGGCCGCCGCCGGGCAGCTCGAACAAGCGCTCGCGACCATCGGCCGGGCGCAGACGCCGGATCGCCCCGACTGGAAGCTGAAATCGGCGGAAGGCGCCGTGCTCGACCAACTCGGCCGTGCCTCCGAGGCGCGCCTGCGCTACCGCGAGGCGCTGGATCTTCAGCCGAACGAACCCACCATCCTGTCCAATCTCGGAATGTCCTATCTTCTCACCAAGGACCTCAAGACCGCCGAGACCTACCTCCGCTCCGCCGCAGATCAGCCCGGCGCCGGCAGCAGCGTCCGCCAGAACCTCGCCCTTGCCGTCGGTCTGCAGGGCCGTTTCCAGGAGGCCGAAACCATTGCCCGGCAGGAGCTGACGCCCGAGCAGGCGGAGGCCAACGTCGCCTATCTGCGCTCGATGCTGTCGCAGAAGGGCGCCTGGACCGAGCTCGCCAAAGCGGACGAGGGGAATACGAACTAGACCGGCGGTGCCGTTAATCCGACGGCGATTTTCTGATCGCGGTCCCAGCATCTTCACGCCAAATCGGTTGCAGCGAAATCGTCTCCCTCGCAGGACCGATTCAGAAGCGCAACGGTTCTCTCGGGGGGGGGCGATCGCTACTTCGGGAATGCGTCCGGCCTAAAACTTGTCCGCGACCTGAATTCCGGCAGGGCCGAGGATCACGGCGACGAGGACCGGCAGGAAGAAGAGGATCATGGGCACCGTCAGTTTCGGCGGCAGCGCGGCCGCCTTCTTTTCCGCCGCGGTCATGCGCTGGTCGCGGCTTTCCTGCGCCAGCACGCGCAGCGCCTGAGCGATCGGCGTGCCGTAGCGGTCGGCCTGGATCAGCGCCTGCATCACCGCCTTGACCTCCTCGAGGCCTGCGCGCAGGCCGAGATTTTCAAGCGCGATGCGCCGATCGGGCAGGAAGGAGAGTTCTGCCGTCGTCAGCACCAGTTCCTCGGCAAGCGCTGGAGACTGGGCGGCGATCTCGTCGGCGACGCGCCGCATGGCGAGTTCCATCGACACGCCCGATTCGACGCAGATCAGCAGGAGATCGAGCGCATCCGGCCAGGCGCGGCGGATCGAGTGCTGGCGCTTCGAGATCGCATTGGCGATGAAGATATTCGGCGCGTAGAACCCGAGATAGGCGAAGCCGAGCGTGAAACATGTCCTCAACATGAACGGCTTCTCGGCAAAGTTGCCCAGCACGAAAATATATACGATGGCAACCGCCAGAAACAGGAACGGCAGGCAGAAGCGGGCGAAAAGGAAGGTGTTCAGCGCGTTCTGGGTACGGTAGCCGGCGGTCTTCAGGCGGTTGACGGTGTTTTCGTCCACCAGCGCCCGCCGGAGATTGAGCCGCTCGACGATCTGGCGGACCGAGCTATTGTGCTGCGCCCGGAGGCTTGCCTTGCCGGCGGCCGCTTCGGCGTTCAGCCGGGCGCGCTCGCGGGCGCGGATCTGCTCGCGCTCGGTGGCGACGGACTTCATCCGCTTGGCAAGGTCGCCCCGCTCAAAAAACGGCACGGCGAGCGAGTAGAACGTCGCAAGCACCGCCATCGACACGAGAACCGCGATGAGGATGTTCGGATCGGTGAGTGTCCTTATCCAGCCGTCCATCGCAGCCTCAAATGTCGAAATTGATCATGTTGCGCATCACCCAGATGCCGATGCTCATCCAGACGGCCGAAACGCCCATGATGAGATGGCCGCGCGGATCGGTGAAAAGCACCATCATGTAATCCGGCGACGTCAGATAGACGAGCGTTGCCACGATGAAGGGGAGTGCGCCGATGATGCAGGCCGAGGCCTTGGCTTCCATCGACAGGGCCCCCACCTTCGCCTTCATCTTCTTGCGCTCGCGCAGCACCTTGGAGAGGTTGCCGAGCGCTTCGGACAGGTTGCCGCCGGCCTGCGCCTGGATGGCGATGACAATCGCGAAGAAGTTGACCTCGGGCAGCGGAATGCTCTGGATCATGCGGGCGCAGGCTTCCGGCACGTTGAGGCCGACCTGCTGGGATTCGACGACGCGGCGGAACTCCGTCTTCACCGGCTCCTGACCGTCGCTGGCAATCAGCCGCAAGGCGTCGTTCAGCGGCAGGCCGGACTTGATCGAGCGGACCATCACGTCGAGGGCGTTCGGAAACTCGTCGAGGAATTTCTTGCAACGCCGCTTGATCATCGCCCCGATCAGCCAGCGCGGCAGACCCGCGGCCGTGATCAGAGCGACGCCGACGGCAATCCACAGGCCGGCTCCGGCGATGAGGACGACAACCAGGGCGAACAGGCCGAAGGCCGCGCTGAAGAGGTAGAACTGCGTCGGGGAGATCGACAGGTTGGCCTGCACCAGCCGCTTCTTCATCGACGGGGCGGCGTTGGCCGATTTCTCCTGCTGCTTCTTTTCGAGCTCCTTCAACGAATCCTGCAGGGATTTGCGCCGCTTCGACATCTCGTTGACGCGGTCGCGTGCCGCCTTGATCTTGGCGCGGTCGGTCTCGGCGGCACCGACGCGGCGAAGGCGCCCTTCCGCCTTCTTGTCGTTCTCGATGCGGGAATAGAGCACACCGTAGGCGAGCGCCGCCGCGGCAATCGCGACGAGGCCGGCCAGCGCCAGAACGGTGATGTCTATGCCGAACATCGAGTTATCGGTTCCTTCGCTCTAGCGCCGCCCTAGTTCTTTTCCATCGCATCGAGCGTGGCGGCGAGCCGCTTGTCCTCGTTGAAGTAGCGGGCACGATCCCAGAAATGCGGCCGGCCGATGCCGGTCGACACATGGCGGCCGATGATCCGGCCGTTGGCGTCCTCGCCGTCGATCTCGTAGCGCATCAGATCCTGGGTGACGATGACGTCGCCTTCCATGCCGGTCACCTCGGTGATGTGGGTGATGCGGCGCGACCCGTCGCGCAGGCGCGAGGCCTGGATGATGATGTCGACCGAGCCGGCGATGATTTCGCGAACGGTCTTGGCCGGCAGCGTATAGCCGCCCATGGCGATCATCGACTCCATGCGGCTCAGGCACTCGCGCGGCGTATTGGCGTGGATCGTGCCCATTGAGCCGTCATGGCCGGTGTTCATCGCCTGAAGCAGGTCGAACACCTCCGGGCCGCGCACTTCGCCGACGATGATGCGTTCGGGGCGCATGCGCAGGCAGTTCTTGATCAGGTCGCGCATGGTGATCTGGCCCTCGCCCTCGATGTTCGGCGGACGTGTTTCTAGGCGAACCACATGCGGCTGCTGCAGTTGCAGTTCGGCGGAATCTTCGCAAGTGATGATCCGCTCGTCGGCGTCGATGTAACGCGTCAGGCAGTTCAAGAGCGTCGTCTTGCCGGAGCCGGTGCCGCCGGAAATGACGATGTTACAGCGGACGCGACCGATGATCTGCAGGAGCGTGGCACCCGCCGGCGTGATCGAGCCGAAGCGCACGAGCTGCTCCAGCGTCAGCTTGTCCTTCTTGAACTTGCGGATCGTCAGCGCCGTCCCGTCGATCGCCAGCGGCGGCGCGATGACGTTGACGCGCGAGCCGTCCGGCAGGCGCGCGTCGCAGATCGGGCTCGATTCGTCGACGCGGCGGCCCACCTGGCTGACGATCCGCTGGCAGATCGACAGGAGCTGGGCATTGTCGCGGAAGCGGACGTCCGACTCCTCGACCTTGCCGCCGACTTCGATGAAGGTCTGGCCGGCGCCGTTGACCATGATGTCGGCGATGTCGTCGCGGGCCAAAAGCGGCTCGAGCGGCCCGTAGCCGAGCACATCGTTGCAGATGTCGTCTAGCAGTTCCTCCTGCTCGGCGATCGACATCGCGAAATTCTTGATGGTGATGATGTCGTTGACGATGTCGCGGATTTCCTCGCGCGCGCTCTCGGTATCGAGCTTGGCGAGCTGCGACAGGTCGATCGTGTCGATCAGCGCTGAGAAGACCTGCGATTTCGTATCGTAATAGTCCTCGGCCCGCTGTGTGCGGCGGCGCGCCGGAGCGGCCGGCTGCACGCGGGGCACCGAAGCCGCCGGCTCGGCGAGAACCGGTGCGGCAGGACGCTCCATCACCGCCGAGGGCGCCGACGGCACGGCCGGCGGCGCCACGGGCGATTGCGCCCCGGTCTTGCCAAATCCCTCATTTCCGCGTTTGCCAAACATCACTTCATTCCACTTGCTGCATCGGTCCTTCCGCCGCCGGGTGCCTATCGCCTGCCGAGCTTTGCCAGAACCTTGCCGAGGCCGCCCTTGCGCGCCTTCTTGATCGCCGTGCGTCCGGTCAGAAGATGGGCGAGCTGCGAGAAGGTCTCGGCGGCGGGGGACTTTCTGTCGATTTCCGCAATCATCCGGCCGCTATTGGCGGCATTTCCGAAGAGCACCGCATCGAAGGGGATGATGGCGGCGGCCTCGAGCTCCAGCGACTCGCAGAATTCGTTGGGGGCGATTTCCGGCCGCTTCGGCATGCCGACCTGGTTGAGGACGAGATGCGGCGCCCGGTCGTTCGGCCGAAGCTTCTTCAGCGCGTCGAGGAGATTCTTCGTGTTTCTGAGGCTTGCGAGGTCCGGGACGGCGGTGATCACCACCTCATCGGCCTCGCCGAGCACCGAGCGGGTCCAGTCCGACCAGCCATGCGGAACGTCGAGCACCGAAACGGGGGCGCTGCGCTGCAGAATCTCGAGGATCGGCTGAAAGGCGCCCGCCTCAAAATCATAGGCGCGGTCGAGCATCGACGGGGCGGCAAGCAGCGACAGGTGCTCGGAACATTTGGTCAAGAGCCGATCGAGAAAAACCTCGTCCAGCCGGTCCGGCGCCGAGACGGCCTCGGCAATTCCCTGCGGCGGGTCCTGGTCGAAATCGATGTTCGCCGTGCCATAGGGCAGGTCGAGATCGGCAAGAATGGTTTCCGTCGAAAACAGGTTGGAAATGCCCCAGGCGCAATTGTGAGCGATCACCGACGAACCGCTGCCGCCCTTGGCGCCGATGAAGGCGAGGCTTCGCCCGAGCGGCTCGGCTTCCGGATCGACGAAGATCGCCGCGACGGCGGCCAGCAGATCCGCCATTGCCACTGGCGCGACCATATATTCGGAGATGCCGTTGCGGATCAGTTCGCGATAAAGCGCAATGTCATTGTGACGGCCGATGATGACGACCTTGGTGCTCGGGTCGCAGACTTCGGCAAGCGGCGCCAGCTCCGTAAGGAGAGATCGCGGTTCCGTGTCGGTCTCGAGGATGATGAGATTGGGCGTCGACACGCTCGCAAACATGTTTGCGGCGGCGGCTATGCTGCCCCCGGTGATGCGAAGGCTCACCTTCGCCATGCGGCGATCCTGTCCGCAGCGCTCCATTAGGCGCTGCATGGCCTCGCTTTCGCAGAAGGCATGGATCGAAATGCGCGGCAAAGGCCGGAGCTGATCGAGGTCGCCGGGGCGCGAAACGTCCGCCGCAAGCTCGGCTCCGCCGGTGTCGATGTTGTATTCAATCGCGCTCATCTTGGTTCCTCAAAACCCGCATCATTCCGCCGTCGCTCAGTCAGCCGCCGCATCACGCCAGGCGTCGATCACTTCGCCGCGCTGGGCGGCGTCGACCGGCGACATCTGGCGCGGGCCGATCAGGTCCGTCGGGCTGGCGATCTGGGCGGCGAGATTGGACTGCGAGGCGCAGCCGAAATTGTAATAGTTGCGGTTCTCCATCGTCAGCGTGAGGTCCTCCGGCCACTCGCCGCAGGGTGCGGTCTGCGCGGTGATCGCGACATAGCTCAAGCGGATGGGGGCGGCGTCGCCCGGCGCAAGCGCTTCGTAGCTGGTCTCGATCATTCTCTTCGGCGGCACGCCGCTTCCCGCTAGCACCCGGCGGATTTCCTTGCGGACGATCTGGGCGGCATGGCTGTTGGCGGAACCGCGCGGCAGCATAATCTGGATGACGCCGCTCGACGCGTTGCGGTATTCGGTGGCAAAGCCGCGGATGACGTCGCGCGTGCCCGCCGTCAGCCGCCGGTCGCCTGAAGCGACGGGAATGTCGATCACCCGTTCGCCTTCGGCAATGACGATCGGATGACGGGTTCGGTAGTCGTCCGGAATCGAACCGGTCGTCAGCCTGTCCTGGCTGCCGCAGCCGGCAAGCAGGCTGGCAAGGACCGCCAGTGCGGCGATCCGGGCGGAGGTGCGAGTCAGCGACATGGAGGCCGGTCTTTCAAGTCTTTTCTGAGCTGTGTTTCGGTTGTGCATGACCCGACCTATTTGTAGATGAAGCCGACATTGCCGTGATAGCGGCCGACTGGGGGTGCCGCCTCGGGACGTCCGTAGAGGCGGTTGACGCGGCCGACGAAGAAGCTTTCGAGATCATTGGCGGGATTGAAATTGTCGTCGGGCCGCGACAGCGCGCCGCGGGCGACCGGGCGCACCAGATAGGGCGTCGCGATGATCACCAGTTCCGTCTCGTTGCGTTGAAAATCCTTGCTGCGGAAGAGCGTGCCGAGAATTGGTATCTTTGAAGCACCCGGCAGTCCGGACATCGCCTGACGGATGTTGTCCTGCACCAGGCCGGCGATGACGATCGAGCCACCGGAGGGGAGCTCGACGCTGGTCGAGGCCTCGCGCCGGCGGATGCCGAGGTACGTATTACCGCGAATGTCGGTCAGCTTGTCGCCGGTCACGACCGAACCCTCAAAGGTTGGCTCGGATACATCCGTCTCAATGGCGAGGCTAATGCGCCCGGGACCGAGAACGACGGGCTTGAAGTTCAGTCGGATGCCGTATTCAACATCCGTGGTCTCCCGTTCAACCTCTGTTTTGATTTGTCCGGTATCCGGGTCTATCTCCCTGGAAACTTCCTGCCCGCTCGCCAGTCGGAAGTCGCCACCGACGTAGAATTTGGCCTCCTGACCAGAAATTGCCGTCAGGCTGGGCTCGGCGAGCGTGCGCATGACGCCAGCTTGTTCCATCGCGGTGACATAGGCATCAACGTCGGTACCACCGATCGCTTTGCTGATCGTAGCCGTTGGGTCGATACCAATGGCATTACCCAAGTTGGCCGGATTGCGGAACGCTATCGAACCCCAACTGCCGATCGCGGAAGCGTTGAACCCAAGCTGCTTCAGCACTTGGCGGCTGACCTCTGCAACTGTCACCTTCAACGTTACCTGATCCTCGCCCTCCACCGTCAGCAGATTGACGATCTGGGAAGTCTGGCGCTCCTCGGCAAATATGTCCGCATCGCCATTGGTACCCTGGGCAGTAATGTTGCGGGTAGTCGCCTCGCCGCCTTGCAGGAAGGCGCGGGCAAGATCGACCGCCTTGGTCGAATCGAGCGGGGTGCGGACGGTTCCGGTCAGGACGACGTTGTCGGAAACGATCTCGACATTGATATCCGCCTCCGGGATGAAACGGCGCAGATTGGCCTCGAGGCCGGCGACATCACGCTCGACGGAAACATCGAGGCTGACGATTTCCTCGCCATTCGGTCCGAAGACGAAGATATTGGTCTGGCCGACCGTTTTGCCGAACAGGTAGATGCGGCGCGACGTGCGCGTGACCGCATCGGCGAGCGCCGGGTCGGCAACGAGGATATCGTGGGCGTCGGTGGGAAGATCGACGACCACGGCCTTGTTCAGGCCGAGATTGACCTTTTTCTTCACGCCCGGGCCGCTCTCGACGATGCGGACCACCGACGAGGCGGCCGCTTCTGCGGTCGGAGCCGCCGGCAACATGAGGCCGGAAAATGCCAGCGAGAATGAAAGACCGGCTGCGAGACAGGTCCGAAATGTGTTTCCGCTCCGCTTCACGTTGCCCGTCCCGTCTTACTGCTGGTTCTGCGTGGTGGTGGCTTCATCGCTCTTGACGATGGAGCCGGATTTGATGACCTGAATGCTCGGCTGGCCGTCGCCGCTCAGGAGATAGTCGGCCGCCCCGGTATCGGCTTCCTGCGCATCCGCGACGCTGCGCAGCGCCAGCGAGATGCGTTCGGCCATCTGCTGCGCGACCGTCATGACTTTTGATTGGTCGGGCGTGAGCTCGAGAGTCGCCGTGGTGCCGATTACGGATTTCGAGCCGTCATCCTTTTCCTCGACCTGCTGATCGATCGCCAGCACCCGGACATTGCTGAGTACGGTTTCGGTCAGGTAGACATCGCCGTCGGACTTGCGCACCATGATCACGTCGACGCGGTCATTGGGCAGAATGAAGCCGCCGGCGCCGGTCGCGACGGTGATTTCCGTGGCGACGGCCCGCTTTCCGGCCGGCAGAAGCGACGACATGATGCGGTTGGATGGGTCGGCGATCTTTTCCTGGCGGACGGGCTCGCCATCGAAGAGCGGCAGGCGGACGACCGCACCGGAAAGATCGTCGATTGCAGCCGGGCGGTTTTCCTCAGTGATCATCCCGTCGGCGAGGCCGTCCTTCGGCCAGGCCATCCAGTGGATCGAATCGCCGCCGAGCCGCGAGCCCACCGGCAGGCTCTTGCTGGCGACGAGCACATTGATGCTAGGCGCCTGCTCGACGAGCGGCTCGGCCGTCCGCTGCGCCGGAGCACGGGTGAGCTTCATCGCCAACAGCCCGGCCATTGCCGCGGAACCCACGGCCACCGCCAGAATGATGATGCGCACCGGTTTCATGATCGTCTAAGCCCCTGAAAATCCCCAGGGCCAGATTGATCAGGAAATGGTGTAATTATAGTTAACGGATCGCTTATGAACGCGGTTAACGAGACGTAACCCGCGTTTTGCGGCTATGCCGTTGTCACCTAAGCTGAGCGAACACGGCTTCCATCAGCGGCGACGAGGGATAGGCGGCAAAGCCGCCGAGCGCAATCGCGATGCCGTAGGGTATCTTTTTTGCCGTCAGCAAAAGTTGCGGTACCGGAATGCCGCTCGCCAGAATGGCGTTCTCCTGTCGACGCAATAACAGAACGGCCAGCGTTAACAGTCCGCCAAAAATCGACACATACAAGACGAATGCGGCAAGCGAAGCGGTGGGTCCGAACCAAATTGCGCTTGTAGTCAAGAGCTTGGCGTCACCGCCGCCCATGATGTTCGCCGCAAAAAGGCAGAAACACACGGCAAAGACCACAGCCGCCGCCGCAATATGCAGACCGATCTCTCCGATAGACAGGCCAGCAAGAGGCGCAACAACGATGAAGGCGCTTAGCAGAATCGCCGAGATGCGATTCGGGATCGTCATCGTGACCAGGTCCGAAAACGCTGCCAGCGCGAGACAGAACGGAAGAATGACCAGAATGCACGCAATTGTCATGCCGTCCTCCTAAGCTGCACAATAGAGGCAATCTACTGTCCAAAAAGAGAGCCGTTTCGAAGGAAACGGCTCTCTACGTTCTTTGCTAAGCTGGAACGCAATTACATGCTTTCTTGGGCGGTCTTCATCTCATCCTTAAGGCCCGTGAACAGCAAATCGAGCTGATCACCAAGCGCCGTCGCGCCTGTGATCAGGGCGACAGAGATCAGGGCGGCGATCAGGCCGTATTCGATTGCGGTCGCACCGGATTCGTCCTTCATCAGGCGGGCGAAAATGGTCTTCATGGAGGTTCTCCTACTTCACGTTGTTGTCAGCACTTCCGCCAACTGTTTGCCGTTGATCGGATACCCTGAAATTATCGGGGGCGAATTGCCATCGGCTTAAGGAAACCGGTTAGCGTGAAGTAAAGGCGTGACCGCTGTTTCTTGGGTGGATGTTCCGGAAAGGGATCCGGTTGATTGCGAAATACTAATGTAACCTTTCATTCACCAAAACACGCCAGAATGCGAGTAGCCATTCGCCACCGGGACGCATCATGAACACGCACTTCGCGACCAAGCAGGTCGCCACCCTTGCCTTTCTCGCAACCGCGCTTTTCGGTTTCTTTGTTGCCGGGGCAACGCAGGCGGCGGAGCAGATGATGCGCGTCTATATGGACCACGCGCGCGTGCTGAAGCTCGATCGGCCGGTGAGCAAGGTGATCATCGGCAATTCGGACGTCGCCGACGCGACGGTGGCGGATTCGAAGACGATCGTCCTGACGGGCCGCAATTTCGGCACCACGAACCTCGTAATCCTCGACCAGGACGGCAATGCCATTGTCGACGAGCGCATCCTCGTGTCGATCGACGAAGGCAACACCGTGCGCGTCTACAAGCAGACCACCCGTACCGTCTTCTCCTGCTCGCCGAACTGCGAGCGCCACGCCGAGCGCAAGGCGACGACTACGAGCAGCAACTGAGGCCTCTCCAAGACCACTAAAATTCTTCGGGTCTTGGAAAACGATTCTTCAACAGTCTCAGCTTATTCTATCGACAATTGCATGAGGCGGAGGTGCAGGCGAATTCGCATGCCCTTCCCGAATCTCGCTCACGACGTGACATGACGGAACGGCGCAATGTCGATAAAAGTGAAAGCATCCACGGCGAACCGGCGCGCACCGCGTCCCCTCTTTCGCCGCCTGCTCGGAGATAAAAGGGGCGGCACGGCGATCGAGTTCGCGATCCTCGCCTTGCCCTTTTTCATCGTCGTCTTCGCCTCGATAGAGACCTTCGTGGCCTTTGCCGGCGAGCAGCTGCTCGCCAATGCGACCGACACCTTGGCACGCAAGATCCGCACTGGCGAGATCACTCAGGAGATGGGCGAATCAGAGTTCCGCCAAGCCTTCTGCGACGAGATCGCCATCCTCCTGACCTGCTCCGCGACGGAGGTCGACGAGCCGGAAAAGCTCTACCTGGATGTTCGCCAAGTCACCGATCCGTCGCAGTTTCCGGCGGCGGTGCCGCGGGTCGGGTCGGGCGATTCCTCCGATCTCGACACCAGCGGCTTCCAGTTCGCGCCGGGCGGCGGCAAGGAATACACGATGGTGCGCGCCTATTACCGCTGGCAGGTGATCACCGATCTCGTGCGGCCCTATGTCACCAACTTGCGGTCGGCGGGCAGCAGCATGCCGGACGACTATTTGATGGTCGCGACCGCAACATTCCGCAACGAAGACTATTGAGGACGCCATGGAACGCTCGCATGGAATGACCTCCGCCCGGCGTATCCTGTCGCGTCTGTCGCACGACCGTCGCGGCGTCGGCGGCGTCGAGTTCGCCCTCGTCGCGCCGCTGTTGATCATGGCCTATATCGGCGCTTTCGAGCTTTCGGTCGGACTGAACGTGGTGCGCAAGGTCGCCCGCGCCTCGAGCACCGTCGCCGATCTGGTCAGCCAGGGGTCGAGCGTCGATACGGACTTCCTGGATAGCATGAACAATGTCGCGGAGAGCGTCCTGGCCCCCTATGCCGGAACGGACTACACGCTGAAGATCACCGGCATACAGGTCAACGGCACCACGACCGGCACCGTTCTCTGGTCGCGCGACCAGGACGGCGGCACGCCTTATCCGGCGAATTCCACGACCACGGTTCCCTCCGATCTCGAGGCTGTAAACGCCTTCGTGGTGCGCACCGAACTGGTCGTCCCGCACGAGCTGCTGCTTTTCTCGCCGGATCTTTCGAGCAACGTGAGCACGATCGATCTCTCCAAGACCTCCTATTACCGCCAGCGCTCCGGCACGAAGATCGAATGCACCGACTGCTGAGTCACTCCTCCCGCTCAATTGCATTGAATTTGGCGCCGCGCTATTCCTGCGGGATTGCGCGGGATCGCTCCCGCGCTCGTCAATAGCACCGGACCGCGCCCGCGCTCCGGTCCAGCGGGTGTTCAATGGCGCGTGCCTTTCTCTTCGTGCTCGATTCCTTCGGCATCGGCGGTGCCCCGGACGCCGAGGCATTCGGCGATCTCGGTGCCGACACGCTCGGCCACATCGCCGAGTTCTGCGCGGCCGGCGCCGGAGACCGCGCCGGCTTGCGCGAGGGTCCCCTGCACCTCCCCAACATGTCGGCGCTCGGGCTGATCCATGCGGCGCGGCTGGCGACCGGACGGGTTCCTGCCGGTATGCCGCTGCCGGAGCGCGTCTACGGCGTCTACGGCGCCGCCAGCGAGGTTTCGCGCGGCAAGGACACGCCGTCGGGCCATTGGGAGGTCGCCGGCACGCCGGTGAGGTTCGACTGGGGCTATTTTCCATCCGAGGGCGATGCGTTTCCGCCGGAACTCGTCGAGGCGATCTGCCGCGAAGGCGACGTTCCCGGCATTCTCGGCAATTGCCATGCCTCCGGCACCGATATCATCGCCCGCCACGGCGAGGAGCATATGCGAAGCGGAAAGCCGATCTGCTACACTTCGTCCGACTCGGTCTTCCAGATCGCGGCGCACGAGCGGAGCTTCGGGCTCGAGCGGCTCCTGGAGCTCTGCCAGGTCGTTCGCCGGCTCGTCGACGACTACAATATCGGCCGCGTCATCGCCCGTCCCTTCGTCGGCGACAGTCCCCGCAATTTCACCCGAACCGGCAATCGCCGCGACTATTCCGTCCTGCCGCCGGAGCCGACGATCCTTGACCGGCTCGAGGATGCCGGGCGCCAGGTGCACGCCATCGGCAAGATCGGCGACATCTTCGCGCATCAGGGCGTGACGAAGCTCACCAAGGCGAACGGCAACATGGCGCTCTTCGACGCGAGCCTCGCGGCGCTCGAAGAGGCGGAAGAGGGCGATCTCGTCTTCACCAATTTCGTCGACTTCGACATGCTTTACGGCCACCGACGCGATGTCCCGGGCTATGCGGCGGCGCTCGAAGCCTTCGATGCCCGGCTGCCCGATCTCGACCGGCGGCTCCGGCCCGGCGACATGGTGATCCTCACCGCCGACCACGGCTGCGACCCCACCTGGCGCGGCACCGACCATACGCGCGAGCGCGTGCCGGTGCTGATGTTCGGTCCGTCGCTCAGGAGCCGATCGTTCGGCGTTGCGGACAGTTTTGCCCATATCGGCGAGACCGTCGCCCGACATCTCGGCATCGCGCCGGGTCCATATGGGAGAAGCCTTCTTTGACCGCACATCTGAAAAAAGCCGAGCTGCATTGCCACATAGAAGGCGCCACGCCGCCGGAACTGGCGCTGCGGCAGGCGGGCAAATACGGCGTCGACACGAGCGCCATCATCCGCGAGGGAGCCTATGTCTGGGAGGATTTCACCAGCTTCGTGAAATGCTACGACGCGGTCGCTTCGCTGTTCCGCACCGAGGGCGACTATGCGTTGCTCGCGGAGACCTATCTCACCGAACTCGCCGAGGCGGGAACGATCTATAGCGAAATCATCGTTTCGCCGGACCACGGCAACACGATCGGGCTCGGCGCCGACGCCTATCTCGAGGGGCTTGCGGCCGGCATGGAGGCGGCCAGGGCGAAGAGGGGGATCGAGTCGCGCATGCTGATCACCGGCATCCGCCATCTCGGGCCGGAATCGGTCGTCCGGACCGCCGAGTATGCGGCCATGCGCCGCCACCCGCTGGTGACCGGCTTCAACCTGGCGGGCGAGGAGCGGCTGCACAGCGTCGCCGAGTTTTCCCGCGCCTTCGACGTGGTCCGCGACGCCGGTCTCGGCCTGACCATCCATGCCGGCGAACTTTCCGGCGCGTTCAGCGTCCGCGACGCGCTGGACCATGTGCGCCCCTCGCGCATCAGCCACGGCGTCCGGGCGATCGAGGACGCGGATCTCGTCAAGCGACTTGCCGAGGAGGGCGTGGTGCTCGAGGTCTGCCCGGGTTCCAACATTTCGCTGCAAGTGTTCCCGGATTTCTTCTCGCACCCGCTCAGGCCGCTTTACGAGGCGGGCGTCCGCGTCACGCTCAACTCCGACGATCCGCCCTTCTTCCACACCTCGCTTGCCCAGGAATATGAGATCGCCGCGCATGTGATGGGCTTTGGCGACAGCGAGATCGACCGGATGACGAGAACCGCGATCGAAGCCGCCTTCGTGGACGAGCCGACGAGAGAGAGGCTGCTCAAGGCACTGCATATGTAGCCGCGATATTCGCCGGAAGCACGCCAACACCCTTGCAGCGTCCGCTCATTCCATGGAAAGAAGGCGGATATGCCAATTCTCGGGGAAGGTGAAGCCATGAACGGCGTGACAGTGATCGATCATCCGCTGGTGCAGCACAAGCTGACCATCATGCGCAAGAAGGAGACGTCGACCGCAGGATTCCGCCGGCTGCTGCGCGAGATCTCGACGCTGCTCTGCTACGAGGTGACGCGCGATCTGGAACTGACCATCGAGCGGATCGAAACGCCGCTCGAGGAGATGGACTCTCCCATTCTCGAGGGCAAGAAGCTCGTCTTCGCCTCGATCCTGCGCGCCGGCAACGGGCTGCTCGAGGGCATGCTCGAACTGGTGCCGTCCGCCCGCGTCTCGCATATCGGCGTCTATCGCGACCATGAAACGCTGCAGCCAGTCGAGTATTACTTCAAGGCGCCGGAGAACCTCTCGGAGCGACTGATCATCGTCGTCGACCCGATGCTTGCGACCGGCAATTCCTCGATTGCGGCAATCGACAAGCTGAAGGAGCGGGGCGCCAGGAATATCCGCTTCCTCTGCCTGCTTGCCGCACCCGAAGGCATCCGCAATTTTCAGGGGGCGCATCCGGACGTGCCGATCTTCACCGCCTCGATCGACAGCCACCTGAACGAGAAGGGCTATATCATGCCAGGCCTCGGCGACGCCGGCGATCGCATGTACGGCACCAAATAGCTTCGCTCTTTCTTAACCAGGCGATCAAGAATCGGGACGCCGCCGGAATTTCCGGCGGCTTTTTTGCGCAACGTTAGCAATGCTCCGCAGAAGATCGGCGAAATGCGCCAGCCGACCAGGAGCCGAGAATGCTGACACGTCTCATTGCCTTTGCCGGCGGACTTGCCGCCATCGCCCTCGTCGTGCCGGACCTCGTCTCGACTTATCTCGATCGCCGGGAGTCCGGGGCGCCACAGCAAGCGGCTGCGGGCGCCACGCCGGCTGCCACCAACTATGCCGGCGGCAAGGCCGTCGTCCTCGAAGCGGACCGCTCCGGCCACTTCGTCGGCACGTTCCGGATCAACGGACGGCCCGAACAGGGGCTGGTCGACACCGGCGCAAGCACGATCGCCATCAATGCTTCCCTGGCCCGGCGGTTCGGCATCGCCGTCGGCAGCCTCTCCTTCGATGCGCGGGCGCAGACGGCGAACGGCATCGTCGAAGCGGCCTCGGTCAGCCTCGATCGCGTCGAGATCGGCGGCATTTCGCTCCGGAACGTCGAGGCCATGGTTCTTCCGGACAAGGCGCTTTCGGGCATGCTCGTCGGCATGTCCTTCCTCAACCGGCTATCGTCTTATCGTGTCGAGGACGGTGCGCTCCAGCTCGTCAAATAAGTCTCGAGAGGATGACCGGGCTCGGTTGAGGCGGCTCGTCGGCGATCACATAGAGCCCGGCAACCCTGTCTCTCACCCCTTCCGCCCGCTGCCGGTCGGCGGCGTGTACGAAGGCGATCGGCTCGCCCCTCTCGACCTTTGTCCCGAGCGGTTTGAGGCCGGAAAGGCCGACCCGATGATCGATCCGGTCGTCCGGGCGCGTTCGCCCGCCGCCAAGCGCGATGACCGTCATCCCAAGCTCACGGGTC
Source organism: Sinorhizobium sp. NG07B (assembly GCF_002532005.1). Taxonomy (NCBI): domain Bacteria; kingdom Pseudomonadati; phylum Pseudomonadota; class Alphaproteobacteria; order Hyphomicrobiales; family Rhizobiaceae; genus Sinorhizobium; species Sinorhizobium sp. NG07B. The sequence goes on from NZ_NWTD01000020.1 coordinate 24,205, forward strand.
TCGCACGCCGAAAGGTAGCCGTCGCGGATGGCGGGCACTGGAATTATTGCCGGCGCCCTTTCAAGGTAAGCGTCGGGACGATCGACGAAATCGGCAGGTCCGCCGAGGCCGTGCACCATGCGGGCGAAGCGTTCCATTGCAGCGCCGCTCTGCAGGGCGCGGCGGGCCATGGCTTCAGCTTCGGCCTCGCCTGCCGAAATCCCCGCCGCGACCAGCATTTCGGCCGCGAAAGCCATCACCACCTGATCGAGACGGGTACCCGCCTTCTCGCCGCGCAGATAAGCAAGGCAGTTCCCGACTTCCAGCGCATTTCCGGCAGCATCCGCCAGCGGCTCGTTCATGTCGGTGATCAGCGCCGAGGTGTGCACCCCTGCCCCGTTCGCAACATCGACGAGCGAACGCGTCAAGATTTCGGTTTCGCCGGGATCCGTCAGGAAGGACCCGTTGCCGACCTTGACGTCGAGCACCAGCGATTGCAGGCCAGCGGCGAGCTTCTTGGAGAGGATCGACGCAGTGATCAGCGGCACCGAGTCGACCGTCGCCGTCACGTCCCGGATCGCATAGAGGCGCTTGTCGGCCGGCGCCAGATTGGCGGTCTGGCCGATGATGGCGCAACCGACCTCCTCGACGATCTGGCGAAACAGTTCGGGCGGCGGCTGGATGTCATAGCCCGGGATCGATTCGAGCTTGTCGAGCGTACCCCCGGTGTGGCCGAGCCCTCGCCCCGAAATCATCGGCACGGCGGCGCCGCAGGCGGCGACGATCGGCGCCAGCATCAACGAGACATTGTCGCCGACGCCGCCCGTCGAATGCTTGTCGACGATGGGGCGGCCGAACGCGCTCCAGTCGAGGGTCTCGCCGGAATCGCGCATTGCCAGCGTCAGCGCCACGCATTCGTCGCGGTTCATGCCCGAGAACCAGGTGGCCATGGCGAAGGCGGCAACCTGCCCCTCCGAGACGGAACCATCGGTGACGCCCTCGATGAAGCCGCGTATCTCCGCCGGTTCGAGCCGACCGCCATCCCTCTTCTTGCGGATCACTTCCTGAGGAAGAGGGGCCATATCAGTCTTCGCTCGCAATCATCTCTTTGAGGATCGACGCCAGCCGCTGGCCGCCGAAAGGCGCCATCTCCTTGGTCTCGTGGTGGCTGAGCTCGGCACCGGTCATGCCGGCGCCGTAGTTGGTGATGACCGACGCGGCCGCAACCTTCATGCCGAAGAACCGGGCGAGGATCACCTCCGGCACGGTGGACATGCCGACCGCATCGGCGCCGAGAACGCGGGCCATGCGGATTTCCGCCGGCGTTTCGAAGCTCGGGCCGGAGAACCACATATAGACGCCGCGGGCGAGCGGAATGCCGAGCCGCTCGGCGGCCTCTTCCATCTGAACGGCGAGCGCCGCGTCATAAGCGTTCGTCATGCCGACGAAGCGATCGTCGCTCTCGACGCCGATCAGCGGATTGGCGCCGGAAAAGGCGATATGATCGGCGATGCGCATCACCGAGCCGGGCGGCATATCTTCGCGCAGCGATCCGGCCGAGTTGGTGAGGATCAGATTCTCGACGCCGATCCGCTTCAGCGTTTCGATCGGGTCACGCATCGCATTGGCGTCGCCGCGCTCGTAATAGTGAACGCGGCCCGACAGGATGGCGACCGGAACGTCGCCGAGGCGGCCGATAACGAGCTCGCCCGCATGGCCGGAGACGCTGCTGACCGGGAAGCCCGGTATGTCCGCATAGGAAAAGCGGACCGGCGCGCTGACCGCCTCGACGAGCGAGCCGAGACCCGAGCCGAGGACGATGGCATGGCGCGGCGACAGATCGCCGAGTTTGTCACGCAGGAATTCAGCCGCGCCGGTCATCCGAGGATCTCGGTCTCGAAGCTGTGCGGCAGCAGGTCGGAAAGCGCCAGGCTCTTCTTGATCCCCGTCTCGTCGCAGAGATAGATGCGAGTGCTGGCGCCGGAGAATTCCGCCAGCCGCTGCCGGCAGCCGCCGCAGGGCGGGCAGAGCGCAAGCTTCTCGGCAATCACCGCAACTTCCATGATCTTGCGCTGGCCGGCCATCACCATGTGGCTGATCGCCGTCGTCTCGGCGCACCAGCCTTCCGGGAAGGACAGGTTCTCGATATTGGCGCCCGTATAGATCCTGCCATCCTCGGCGCGGATCGCCGCCCCCACCGGGAACTTGGAATAGGGTGCATGGGCCTTGGCCATGGCCTCGCGCGCGGCGACGAAGAGTTCATTCTTCGGCATAATCTGTCCTCATGTTGTTCATGTCATTATCCCAAAACCGCTACGCACTTTTGGGCGACATGCATTAACGCTCCTTCACATAGGGCACGCCGCCGGCCTTCGGCGGAATGGCCTTGCCGATAAAGCCGGCGAGCAGGATGACGGTGAGGATATAGGGCAGCGCCTGCATCAACTGCACCGGAACCTGGCCGACGAGCGGCAAGGGCGTGCCCTGCAGGCGGATGGCGAGCGCATCGAGGAAGCCGAAGAGCAGGCAGGCGAACATGACGTTCTTCGGCCGCCACTTGGCGAAGATCAGCGCCGCGAGCGCGATATAGCCCTTGCCCGCCGTCATGCCCTTGACGAAGCCGGCGGTCATCGCCAGCGACAGATAGGCGCCGGCAAAGCCGCAGAGGATGCCGCAGCAGATGACCGCGCGGTATCTTAGCCAGATTACCGAGATGCCGGCCGTGTCGACCGCGCCAGGGTTCTCGCCGACGGCCCTCAGGCGAAGTCCGAAGCGGGTGCGGTAGAGGATCCACCAGCTTGCCGGGACCATGGCGAAGGCGAGATAGGTGAGCAGGAAATGTCCGGAGAGCAGGTCCGCATAGATCGGCCCGAGGACCGGCACATCTCGGATCGCGTCCGCGCCGGGCAGATTGATCGTCTGGAACCGGGCGCCCTCGGCAAGCGCCGGCGTACGGCCGCCCTGGCGGAACCAGGCCTCGCCGAGGATCACCGTCGAGCCGGCAACGATGAAGTTGATCGCAACGCCCGAGACGATCTGATTGCCGCGCTGGGTGATCGAGGCATAGCCGTGAACCAGCGACAGAAGAATGGAGATGAGGATAGCCGCGAGGAGCCCCATCCAGACCGACTGGGTGACGGCGGCGACGGCACCGGCCGCGAAGGCGGCGCCGAGCATCTTGCCTTCAAGCCCGATGTCGAAGACGCCGGCACGCTCGGTGAAGAGGCCGGCGAGCGCGGCAAAGACGAGCGGCACGGACACGCGGATCGTCGATTCGAGGAGCACCACGAGGACGTGGAAGAAATCCATGGCTTCAGGCCCCCTTGGTCTGGACGACGGCGGCCGCGCGCTGGCCGCGCATGGCGAAGGCGCGGGTGATCGCCGGGCGGAACATGTTTTCGAGCGCGCCGGCAAAGAGGATGACGAGACCCTGGATGATGACGATCATGTCGCGCGAGATCGACGGCATCTCGAAGGCGATCTCGGCGCCGCCCTGGTAGAGGACGCCGAAGAGGATCGCCGCGGGGATGATGCCGCCCGGATGCGAGCGGCCCATCAGCGCCACAGCGATGCCGACGAAACCGGCGCCCTGGACGAAGTCGAGCTGCATGCGGAACTGCTCGCCCATGATCGGGTTCAGCGCCATCATCCCCGCTAGGCCGCCGGAGATCATCATGGTGATGACGGTGATGCGGCTTTCGCGAATGCCGGCATAGCGGGCAGCCGAGGGGCTATGGCCCATGGTGCGCATCTCGTAGCCGAGCTTGGTGCGCCAGATCAGCACCCAGACGCCGAAGGCGGCGGCGAGCGCCAGCAGGAAGGAGATATTGAACGGCGCGGTTCCGACATTGAGGCCGAAGATCGACAGCAGCCAGTCTAGCTTCGGCAATTGCCCGCCCTCCGCGAAGGTCCGCGTCTGCGGCGCCATCGAGCCGAGCGGCTTCAGGACGCGCGTCAGCAGATAGACCATCAGGCTCGAGGCAATGAAGTTGAACATAATCGTGGTGATGACGATGTGGCTGCCGCGCTTGGCCTGCAGCCAGCCGGGCAGGAAGGCCCAGAGCGCCCCAAAGAACACCGAACCGAGAATGGCAAGCGCAAAGACCACGTACCAGGGCATCACCTGGTCAAGCCACAGGCAGGCGAGCGCCACGCCGATGCCGCCGACATAGGCCTGGCCCTCGCCGCCGATGTTGAAGAGCCCGGCATGGAAGGCAACGGCGACGGCAAGCCCGGTGAAGATGAAGGTGGTCGCATAGTAGAGCGTGAAGCCGATATATTCACCGCGGCCGAAGGCGCCATTGATCAGGTGGTAGGCGGCCTCGAACGGATTCTCGCCGACGAGCAGCACGACGAGACCGGCGACGAGGAAGGCGACGGCAAGGTTTATCAGCGGGATGAGGCCATATTCGACCCAGCCCGGGAGCTTCGCATAGGGTGTGCTCATTCTGCGGCCTCCTTGCGGCCCTCGACGCCGGCCATCAGCAGGCCGAGTTCGCCCTCCGTCGCCTCCGGGCTGCGCTCGCCGACCACGCGGCCGGCAAACATCACCAGGATACGGTCGGAAAGCGAGCGGATTTCGTCGAGCTCGACGGAGACGAGCAGCACGGCCTTGCCCTGGTCGCGCATCTCGATGATCCGCTTGTGAATGAATTCGATCGCGCCGACGTCGACGCCGCGGGTCGGCTGGCCGATGATCAGCACATCGGGGCCACGCTCCATCTCTCGGGCAAGGACGATCTTCTGCTGGTTGCCGCCGGAGAAATTGGCGGTCTTCAGCCGCGCATTCGGCGGACGGATGTCGTATTTGGCGATCTTCTCCTCGGCATCCTTGCGGATCGCGTCGATATCGAGGAAGGCGCCCTTCAGGTAACGCGGGTCGTTGTGGTAGCCGAGAATGGCGTTCTCGCTCTCCTCGAACTTGAGGACCAGACCGACGTGATGCCGGTCTTCCGGGACATGCGCCAGCCCGCGGGCTCGGAGCTCGGCGGGATCCCTGTGCCCCGTCACATCGACGGACCTGCCGTTCAAAAGCACGGTTCCGGAGGTCGCCTTTCGGATGCCGGCGATCGCCTCGAGCAGTTCCGACTGGCCGTTGCCGGCAACACCGGCAATACCGACGATCTCGCCGGCGCGGACCTCGAAGGAGACGTCGTCGACCATGGTCACGCCGCGGCTGTCCTTGACGGTCAGCCCCTCAACCGCAAGCTTCACGTCGCCGGGGCTCGCCTCGCCCTTTTCGACGCGCAGCAGCACGCGGCGGCCGACCATGAGCTCGGCAAGCTCCTCGACCGAGGTCTCGCGCGTCGTGCGGGTCGCGACCATCTCGCCGCGGCGCATGACGGAGACCTCGTCGGTGATCGCCATGATTTCGCGCAGCTTGTGGGTGATCAGGATGATCGTCTTCCCTTGAGCCTTGAGCTGGCCGAGGATGCGGAAGAGATGGTCGGCCTCGGCCGGGGTCAGAACGCCGGTCGGCTCGTCGAGGATCAGGATGTCGGCCCTGCGGTAGAGGGCTTTCAGGATCTCCACCCGCTGCTGCAGGCCGACCGGCAGTTCCTCGATCAGCGCATCTGGATTGACCTCGAGCGCATATTCCCGTTCGAGCCGCTTCAGTTCCTGGCGCGCCTTGGCGATGCCCTTGTTGAGGATCTGACTGTCCTCGGCGCCGAGCATGACGTTCTCGAGCACGGTGAAATTCTCCACCAGCATGAAATGCTGGTGGACCATGCCGATGCCGACGGAGATCGCCGTGTTCGGATCGCGAATGGCGACCTCCTTGCCGTCGACGAATATCTCGCCGTTGTCGGCCTGGTAGAAGCCGTAGAGGATCGACATCAGCGTCGATTTCCCGGCGCCATTCTCACCGATGATGCCGTGGATCGTGCCCTTGCGAACCTTGAGATTGATGTCCTTGTTGGCATGGACCGGACCGAAGCTCTTGTCGATCCCGCGCAATTCGATGGCAATATTGTCCATATTGGCCTGCGATCCCCTTCTTGCCCGCTTCGGCCCTGCCCCAAGAACGTGCCGGCAATTTTTTACCATTTGGTATAAGTTTATCATCGATTTTCCGGCGCGAAAGCCTCAAATCGCGATCTCCTTATACTCTCATCGGATCGCCGGTGAGAGTCCAGCGCGAATATACACAGGAGGAGTGGGCAACACCTACAGCGCGGTCGCATCCTTCGGGCCGCACACAGGACGCTGAAACTCTTCGAAAATACGCATCGTACCTTCCGAAAAGCGCGTCCGATTTGCGGACCGATGCGCCAGGGCAGCACGACGCCGCGACGCGCACCTTCGAAGCCTGCGCTCCAAGGCGCAAAACCCCTCCCCACGAGGGGGAGGGACTTAGGGTGCTGCGCAGTTCCCGTACCTGGTCAGCCTTTGCGTGTGCTGCAACGGATCGACTTGGCGGGTTAATCGAGGCGCGCTAGAAGCCCCTCACCCTTGTGGGGAGGGGTTACGAAGGGGTCGCGTCACCTATGCTTCCACAGGCGTCCGCAGCAGTCTCAGCGCGTTGACGGTCACCAAGACGGTGGCGCCGGTGTCGGCCAGGATCGCCGGCCAGAGGCCGGTGACGCCGACAATGGTCGTCACGAGAAAGACGCCCTTGAGGCCCAGCGCCATCGCGATGTTCTGGTGGATGTTGCGCATGGTGGCGCGCGACAGCCCCACCATCGCGGCGATATCGGCGACGCGCCCGTGGAGGCTGGCGGCGTCGGCCGTCTCGAGGGCGACGTCGGTGCCGCCGCCGACCGCGATGCCGACATCGGCCGCCGCCAGCGCCGGCGCGTCGTTGATGCCGTCGCCGACCTTGGCGACCACGTGACCCTCCGCCTTCAATTCACCGACGATGCGTTGCTTGTCTTGCGGCAGGAGTTCGGCGCGCGCCTCGATGCCGAGCCGGCCGGCGACAGCCTCCGCCGTGCACCGGTTGTCGCCGGTGAGCATGATCACGCGAAGGCCCTGTCCGGCGAGCGCCTTGACACCCGCCGCAGCATCGGGCCGCGGCTCGTCGCGCATGGCAAGCGCGCCGGCCACACGGCCATCGGCGATGAGCAGCGAAACGGTCTTTCCTTGATCGTGCAGGGTTGCCACGCGCGCCTTCTGCTCGGCCGTCAAAGCTACGCGGCGGTCGGCCTCCTGCGGCGAACCGAGGAAGAGGTCGGCGCCCGCCGCCCTGCCGCTGACGCCTTTGCCGCCGAGCGCCTTGACATCCGAAACGGCCGGCACCGCCACCCGATCGGCCTCGGCGCGGGAGAGGATCGCCTGCGCCAGCGGGTGGCTGGAGCCCCGTTCGAGGGCGGCCGCATGGCTGAGAACCTCCGTCTCGGATCGGTTGAATCCAATAATATCCGTCACCATCGGCTTACCTTGGGTGAGCGTGCCGGTCTTGTCGAAGGCGACGGCGGTGACCTTGCCGACGGTCTCGAGCACGGCGCCACCCTTGATCAGCAGGCCGCGGCGTGCGCCGGCCGACAGGCTGGCGGCGATCGCCGCCGGGGTGGAAATGACCAGCGCGCAGGGGCAGCCGATCAACAGAAGCGCCAGGCCCTTGTAGATCCACTCCTGCCAGAGCCCGCCAAGGAAGAGAGGCGGCACGGTCGCAACGAGCGCCGCGACGAGGGCAACGGCCGGCGTGTAGGTACGGGAGAACCGGTCGATGAAACGTTCCGTCGGCGCCTTCATCTCCTGCGCCTCCTCGACGAGCCGGATGACGCGGGCAATCGTGTTGTCGGCGGCCGCGGCGGTGACGCGCAGCCGCAAGGCTCCGTCGCCGTTGACCGTTCCGGCAAAGACGCTGTCGCCGGGGCCCTTCAGAACGGGCGCGCTCTCGCCGGTCACCGGCGCTTCGTCGATGCCGCTCTCGCCGCTGAGAACCACCCCGTCGGCGGCGAGCCGGTCGCCGGGGCGAACGAGAATAGTGGCGCCGACCGGCAGGCTCTCCGCCGATACCTCGATCAAGCCGCCGCCCTCCGCATCGACGAGCGCCGTTTTCGGCACAAGCGCGGTCAGCGCTTCGATGCTCGCCCGCGCCTTACCCGCGGCGATCCCCTCCAGGAGTTCGCCGATCAGGAAGAGAAACACCACCATCGCCGCCTCTTCGCCGGCGCCGATGATCACGGCGCCGGCCGCCGCGATGGTCATCAGCATCTCGATCGAGAACGGCGTGCCGGCCGAAGCGGCCATCACCGCCCTTCTGGCGATCGGCAGCAGCCCGACAAGCATGGCCAAGGTGAATATCCAGGGCTCGGTCGCGGGCCACAGCTTGCCGACGCCGTAGGCACCGGCAAGTGCCACCCCGCAGGCAACCGTCAGCCTGCCCTTCCTAGTGCGCCACCACGGCTGCGCTCGGCGCAGAGGGACTGCGGCGCCGGCATTCGGCAGGTCGGCGGACGGTGCGGAGCGGAAAGCATCGCCGTGCGCGTGGTCGGCACTGCCAGCGGCATGGGCATGGCCGCAGCAGGCATGCTCGCCCGCGGACGACAATTCCGGCGAAGCTTCGCCAGTCAGCGGCGACAGCCCGTAACCGAGCCCCGCCACCTTGCGCAGGATTGCCGGGCCGACATCGCCGCGGTCCGCATGCCGGACCGTCATCGTGGCCGCAGTCACCGAGACGCTCACATCCCCGACGCCGACGACGCGCCTGACGGCGGTGTCGATCTTCGCTGCGCAGGACGCGCAGTCCATGCCTTCGACGCGATACCTGCTTTCCCGAACCAGACCGGTCATGCTCTGCTCCTTTAGGCTTTAGGAACAGGCTACAACCTCTAGCGCCTAGAGCTACAAGCAAAAAGTCTCCCCTGGCGGCCCTCCGGCCGCGCTTGGGCAGGCATCGCAGCACCGCGCGACTCGCGACAAACCCCTAATTTTTGGTTGCAAAAGGAATGCAACCATGTATGTTCACTTCCGCTATGGCACAACCTGCGGACCTCCAAGGATAACGGCGGAAGGGCCTGCGGTCGACATTGCCGTGCCACTGCTTTCTTCCCAGCCTCGAGAAAGAAATCGCCCTGACCGGGAACGGTCAGGGCAATTCCTATGTGGCGCTATCACTCGTGAATTGTATAGGACGCCAGCTTGCAGAGATCCTGCTTGTCTACCGTCGTCTCGAGGTCCGAATTCTCGTCGAACTCAAAACGCATGTCGTACTCGCAGACATCGCGGCCATCGGCAATCGTCAGTTCGATCGATTCGCCCGGCTCCAGAACCTGGCTGCCGAACACGTCGTCTTCCCATTCCTCGACGCCGACCGGAGACGTATGGAAGCGAACAAGCGTCGCGCTTGTGTCGTTCTTCAACGTGAAGACCAGGTCCTCGGCGTGAGCCGCCGACGTGAAAGCGAGCGCCGCCATGCCGGCAGCAACCAGAACGATATGCTTCATGAAGTAAGTCCCCCGCCCGGAATTGAGCCCGCGTACCCTACGTAGGACAGATAGCGCCACAACCCTTTTTCCAGCGTTTCCCGCGCAACGCACCAAAAATGGAGCGTCCCGGCCCTGCAAGCGTACACGGTGGTGTTCCAGAGATGACTCCTTCCAGGGTGCTTCCTGTGCTATCCTTTCCGCCTTGTGCTTCCTTGCGGAGGAAAGCATTATGGGGGCTCTCAAAGGCTTCACGCGGAACTGCGCAGTCGCTGTCTTCTCCGGTTGCATGCTTCTCTCGCCTCCGGCACCGGCCGAGGAGGCTGCCGATGTCGCGACCGGGACGCGGCTCGCCGAATTGCTCAGGGCGGCCCGGAGCGTCCTTTCGAACTATCAGTCGCTCATCAACGATCCGGCCGTCGCCGACAAGCATCTCGACGGCGAACGGTTCACGGCCGAAGCGATCGCGCTTTACGGCAAGCGCACCGGCAGTCCGTTGATCTCCGACAAACTGGCCGAGCGCGACCGCAAGCTGCTCCAGGCTCAGGTCGACGCCATGCGCGAGGTGATCGACGAGCATCAGGACGACATCAACCGTCCGGGCATTGCCTTCAAGGGCTTCGTTCCAGCCGTCTTCGCGCGCCTGATGAACGAAAAATTCGCCGTCAAGGTGGGAAACGAAGCGCTGGTCCGCGTCACGGCGCCGGAGGTGCTGGTGCGCAATCGCAAGTCGCTTCCCGATGCCTGGGAGGCGAAGGTCATCGAGGAGGTTTTCCCGGATCCGCAGCGACCGAAGGAGGCGAGCTATACGGAAGTGACGACCGTCAACGGTCGCCCTGCCTTTCGCATGCTGCTGCCGGAATACTACACCGATTCCTGCCTTGTCTGCCACGGTGTCCCGAAGGGGGAAATCGACGTCACCGGCTATCCGAAGGAGGGCGGCAAGGCCGGCGACCTCGGCGGTGCGATCAGCATCGTCCTGTTCCAATGAGCGCGCTTCGCGAGCAGTTGCAGCCACTAAAGCCTGTCCCGGCGCCGAGGCTTGCCAGCCGGATCGCCAATCTGCCGATCTCGGCACGCGTCGCGACGCTGACCGCGGCCGGCATGATCAGCCTTGTACTATCGTCGGTTTTCCTGACGCAGGCGCTCCATCGCAGCGCCGCGCGCATGGCCGAAACCCAGGAACTCTTCGACCGGGCCGCATCGGCGGCGGCGGCGCATGTCGCCTTCGGCGACCTCCGGTACTGGCTGACCGATCTCTCCGTCAGCCTGCTGATGAATTCGCAGCGCAATGCCGAGCAGGCCCGCGAGCGCCTGCAGGTCCAGTTGGAGCGCCTTGCCAAGCACTCTCCGGCCGCCGTCAGGGAAATCCGCACGGAAATCGACGCCTATGTCGCGACGGCGCTACAGGCAACGGAAAGCTATACCCAGGACAACCGCATCCTGGGCAACACCCTGCTGGCGGAAGCACGCACCCATAGCGGCCATGTCGATCGGAACCTCAACAGGCTTGTCGAGCAGGTGAAGGCCGATGCTGAGGCTGCCCGCAACGAGGTCGTGGCGCAGACGCAAAAGACGGCCACGACCGCGGCCATCCTCGTCGGCGGGGTCGTCCTGATCGGCTCGCTCCTGACGCTCCTCGTCCTGCGCTCGATCGTCGGGCCGCTCCGGCGCCTCAACCGGGTGATCGGCGACCTGACCGAGGGCCGCTACGATGTCGAGGTCCCCCAGGAGGGCGGCGACGAATTCGGGGCGATGGCGAAAACGCTTTCGCTGTTCCAGCAGAACGCCATCGAAAAGAAGAAACTCGAGGACCAGGCGGAGCGGCAAAGGCGGACGGTCGCCGCGGCGCTCGAGGCGATTTCCGACGGGTTCGTGCTCTATGATCCGGACGACCGTATCCTCGTCGCCAACAGCAAATATTGCGAAATCTTCCCCAGCCACAAGCCGAACGAACTGCGCGGCAAGAGCTTCCGCGAAATCCTGGAGCAGAACCTGGCAAAAGGGAAAGTGGACCTCGAAGGCAAGGCGCCGGAAGAGTGGATCGAGGAACGCCTGCGCCTCCACCGCGATCCCGCCGGCCTCGTCGACGAGAGGCGGTTCAATGACAAATGGGTGCGCATCACCAAGCGCAAGATCCCGGACGGTGGGACGGTCGCCGTCTATACCGACATTACCGAACTCAAGCAGAGGCAGGTCGAGCTCGAGCGTGCCAAGAGCAATGCCGAAGCGGCCAGCGAGGCCAAGAGCCGGTTCCTCGCCTCGATGAGCCACGAATTGCGCACGCCGCTGAATGCGATCATCGGTTATAGCGAGATGCTGATAGAGGAAGCGCGCGACCATGACGAGGACGAGCTGGTCCCGGACCTCGAGAAAATCGCTTCGGCCGGCCGGCATCTGCTGTCGCTCATCAACGATATTCTCGACCTGTCGAAGATCGAGGCGAACAAGATGGAGGTCTTCCTCGAAACCTTCGACGTCGCCCGGCTGCTCGGCGACGTGACCGCCACCGTCGCGCCGCTGATGGCGAAGAACCGCAACGAATTCATCCAGGAGTTCGACGGCGATCTCGGGGAGATGCATTCGGACCAGACCAAGCTGCGCCAGAATCTCTTCAACCTGCTCAGCAACGCGGCGAAGTTCACCAATAGCGGCCGGGTCACGCTGTCGGCCCGGCGCGAAGAGCGAGCCGACGGCGACTGGCTCGTCTTCAAGGTCTCCGACACCGGCATCGGCATGACGCCGGAACAGCAGAACCGGCTTTTCAACGCCTTCACGCAGGCCGATGCGTCCACCACCCGCAACTACGGCGGCACCGGCCTCGGCTTGAGCATCACCCGCAGTTTCAGCCGCATGATCGGCGGCGCCGTCGATGTCGAAAGCGAAGTGGGAAAGGGCTCGGTCTTCACGATGGAAGTGCCGGCGCGATGCCGGCGGGAGGCCGGCGTGGCGCCGGCAGCCGAGCCATCGCAGATCATTCAGCCGGGCCGCACCGCGCTCATCATCGACGACGACCCGGCCGCCCGCAACCTGATCGCAAAGGCGCTGGCGGAAGCGGGTCTCGCCTCGATGCAGGCGGCGAGCGGCGCGGAGGGGATAGCAGTCGCCCGCGAGCATCGGCCCGACGCCATCATTCTCGACATCATCATGCCGCACCAGGACGGCTGGTCGGTGCTGCGCACGCTGAAGAGCGACCCCGACCTCTGCACCATCCCGGTGATCCTGGCGACCATTCTGGCGGATCGCGAGCTCGGTCTCTCGCTCGGCGCGGTCGAATATCTGACCAAGCCGATCGACACCGACAAGCTGATCCGGACCGTCGAGGCTTGCGGCGGTGGAAACCGCGACGTGCTCGTCATCGACGACGACCTGGGTTCCCGCGAATTCCTGCGGCGCATTCTGGTGAAGAGGGATTGGAAGGTCCACGAGGCAGGTGACGGCGTGCGCGGCCTCGACATGATGAAACGGCTTCTGCCGCGCCTCGTCCTGCTCGATCTGCTGATGCCGGAAATGGACGGATTCCAGACGCTCAGCGAGATGCAGGGAATTCCGGAGCTGCAGAACATTCCGGTGGTCGTGGTCACGTCGAAGGACCTCTCCGCCAACGAGTTGCGGTGGCTGCGCGAGCGGGCGGTCGCCGTCGTCAACAAGGGGGCAAACAGCAGGTCGCAACTGGTCGAGGCTCTCGAGCGCCAGATCGCATCGCGTGAAACGGCCGGCCAGACCGTCGGCGACGGCTAAAGGCTAAATCGTGCCGTGCAAACCTGCAGCGGGCAGGAGGAGACCGGAAATGACGAGAATCCTTCTGGTGGAAGACAATGAAATGAACCGCGACATGCTTTCGCGGCGTTTGTCCCGCCGCGGCTTCGACGTGCTCATTGCCGAAAACGGCAAGGCCGGCGTCGAGCTCGCCGCTTCCGAAAGGCCCGATGTGATCCTGATGGATATGAGCCTGCCGGTTATGGACGGCTGGGAAGCGACCCGACAGATCAAGGCCAACCCGCTTACGTCCGGGATACCTGTCATCGCGCTGACGGCCCACGCCATGGCCAGCGACCGGGACATGGCGCTGGATGCCGGTTGCGACGACTATGACAGCAAGCCGGTCGACCTGACGCAGCTTGTCCGGAAGATCGAACAATTGCTCACCGCATCTCCCTGAGTGGCGTTGAAAATGAGCGTCGGGAACGAATTTCAGCGTCAGGCCCTTGCCACCCATGTGGCGCAGCGGATGGCCGGCCCGGCACAGGCGATCCTGGGGTTTCAGGAATTGCTGCTCGAACAGGCGCGCGATCTCGGCGCACTCGAGCTGCTCGCCGACCTGGAACGCATCGGCGCCGCAGCAAGACAACTGAACAGTTTTATCGAGAGCCTCGTCGACGCAAAGACGGGATGCCCGGGCGGAGACGCCGCCGAGGCGGAGGCACGGCTGCGGCACGATCTTCGTACACCGCTCAACGCCATCATCGGCTATTCCGAAATGATCCTCGAAGAGGCCGGAGAGCCGCAGCCGCACACGCTGAAGGATGACCTCGGCGTAATTCTGGCCGCGGCCTCCGAGCTGTTGAAGCAGGTCGACGCCATCGCCGGTCTTTCGCGCGGAGCCGCCATCGGGGCGCTTCAACCGCGGGATGAGACCGGGCTAGACACGGCCGAACTCGAACGGCTGCTGTTCCAGAGCAGGCAGGAGGCCTGGACCGATCAGGGCGGCAGGATCCTGGTGGTCGACGATGTCGCCAGCAATCGCGATCTTCTCAGCCGCCGCCTTCGCCACGAGGGCCATCGCGTCGTCGTGGCCGATTCCGGCCGCTCGGCGCTTGCAAGACTAACGGAGGGGGAGTTCGACCTCATCCTGCTCGATATCCTGATGCCGGACATGAACGGCATCGAAGTCCTCGCACGGCTGAAGGCGGAAGACCGATGGCGGCACGTGCCGGTCATCATGATATCGGGCCTCAGCGAAGTGGCGGCCGTGGCCCGTTGCATCGAGGCCGGCGCTGACGACTATCTGACGAAGCCGTTCAATCCCGTCCTGCTTCGGGCGCGGATCAACTCCACGCTCGAAAAGAAACGCTGGCTAGACCGCGAGCACCGCTATCTCGAGCAGATCGAAATGGAAAAGCGGCGCGCCGATTCCCTTGTTCACGCGATCCTGCCCGACCAGATCGTTGCCCGGCTGCAGGGCGGCGAGGAGATCATCGCCGATCGCTTCGAAGAGGTGTCCATTCTGTTCGCCGACATTGTCGGCTTCTCGCCCATCGCCGCAAGGCTGCCGCCGTCCGACCTCGTCAGGCGACTGGACGGGATGTTCAGCAAGTTCGATCTTCTGACCGAGCAGCATCGCGTCGAGAAGATCAAGACGATCGGCGACGCCTATATGGCCGCCTGCGGCATTCCGGAACCTTCCGCCGATCACGCCGACAGGATCGTCGCCCTCGGGAAATCGATGCTGGAAGCGCTGCAGGGCTCAGCCTCCGACACCGACCGCTTCCGGGTTCGAATCGGCGTCCACTCGGGGCCGGTGGTCGCCGGATTGATCGGCCGGCTTCGTTTCGTCTACGACGTCTGGGGGGAAACGGTGAACATTGCGAGCCGTCTCGAATCCCAAGGCGTTCCCGACAGCGTTCAGATCTCGGAGGCGACGAGGCGCGCCCTGCATGGCCGGTGGACGCTCGAGCCGAGACGCGCCCTCGATCTGAAGGGCATCGGCAAGATCGAGACCTACCTCGTGCGATAGGCAGTTGCTCCCGTTCCCAAAGTGCGGGGCTGAGCCCCGCACTTTGGACACGTCTCCTCAATTCTCAACCCGCTCTGGGCTCGACCGGCTCCCAAATGCTGACCTTGTGGGTCTCGGGCATCAGGTAAAGCGCAAGCAGGAAGCAGACGGCAGGCACGACGATCGGATAGATCAGCGCGTAGCCGACGCTGCCGGTGGCCGCGAAGGCCGCCGAGGTGACGAAGGGCACCAATCCGCCGCCCCAGCCGTTGCCGATGTGATACGGCACCGAGACCGAGGTGTACCGGATACGGCCGGGAAAGTATTCCGCCAGGAATGCCCCAACCGGGCCATAGACCATCCCGACATAGCAGACGAGAATGAAGATGATGAAGATCGCCGTCGGGTAGTTGATATTGTCCGGCTGGGTGACGGTGCCCAGCCACAGATACAGCGGGTAGTAGGTGATCGCGGCGAGCAGCATGCCTCCGAGGATCACCGGCTTGCGGCCGATGATGTCGGACAGCCATCCGAAGAAGATCAAGCTCGGCGTCGCCAGGAGCAGCGCTGCGCCGACGATATAGGCGGAGTTCAATGCATCCACCTTGGAAACCTGCTGCAGGAAGTAGAGCGCCCAGAACTGGCCGCTGTACCAGACCACCCCCTGCCCGATCAGCACGATGGTGGCGATCCCGACGAATTTGATGTTGGAACTGAGGAAGGCCTCCTTCCAGGGATTTCGGGTCATCTGCCCCTTGGCCTTTATCTCCGCGAAGATCGGCGTCTCCTGGAGCTGAAGCCGGATGTAGATCGCGATGCCGACCAGCAGGAACGACACCAGAAACGGAACGCGCCAGGCCCATGCTTCGAAGACCTCGTTGCCGAAATAGGTGCGGGTCGCGATGATGACGGCGAGCGACACCACGATACCGAGCGTCGGAGAGGTCTGAAGCCAGCCAGTGTAGTAGCCGCGGCGCTCGTCCGGCACATGCTCGGCGACATAGGTGATGGCGCCGCCATATTCGCCGCCGAGGCACAGGCCCTGGATCATCCGCAAGCCGAAGAGAAGAAATGCGGCGGTGAGGCCGATCGCCTCATAGGTGGGGATCAGGCCGATTGCGCCGGTGCCCAAGCCCATTCCGCTGAGCGTGATCAGGAAGGTGTATTTGCGACCGACCCGGTCGCCCATCCAGCCGAACAGGAAGGCCCCCAGCGGACGGATCAGGAAGCCCGCCGTGAACAGCGCGATCGTACTCAGGAGCGCTGCGACCGGGTGCGACTGTTCGAAGAACTTGACCGACAGAACTGCGGCCAAGCTGCCGAAGATGTAGAAATCGTACCATTCGATGATGTTTCCGACCGATGCGGCAACGATCACCCGCCGGAAGTCCTTCGGGACCTGGATAGCCATGTTTCTTCCTCCCGTTTCAACACATGGCCCCCTATTTTTCCGGTATTCTATCACGAAACCAGCGCAGCAAAAGAGTTTGCTCCGGCAGCAACAGTTTTCCGAAGTAATGGTTCGTCGTGGTTACCCGACTTTGCTAAAGTTCAGCGGTTGTCGCTGACGAATTGCCATGTGGAGCGCCGGGAAGATCCGAACATTGCGTCAGGACACATTGCGGCCGATCGCGCGGCCTGCCTTTGTCTGAGCTGTTCTATTGCGGAGAAACATGCAGGTGTTGGCAGGACTGCTGCATCGCAGCCGGGTTGAAATCAGCGAAATCTCGACTAAGCTGTCTGCGGCACCGAGCAATTGCACAGATCCGACAGGCGTCGGAGATGGTGCATGCTGTCGATCGAATGGGATCAGCGGTGCGCTATGCCCTGACGCTCCTTATCGCGGTTCTTCTTGCGGCTTCGGGCGTCTCCGGGGCCGTTGCGCAGGAGCCCTCCCCTGCACCCGCCGCAAAGACGGCTCGAGCCGAGCAGGTATTGGAAATCAAGCTGGGCTATCTTCGTGCCTATGCGCCGGAGCTCGCCCTTTCGGTGCTCGACGTGCCGCCGCGCGACGAAGGCGTCGCCGGGGCCAAGGTGGCGGTGGGCGACAACAACACGACCGGTACCTTCCTCGGACAGAAGTTCACGCTCGATTTGGCCGAAATCAAGCCGGACGCCGACGCCCTGCCGGCCTTCAATGCGATGGTGTCGAAAGGCGCGCTCTATATTCTCGCCGATCTCTCCGCCGCGCAGCTTCTGTCGATCGCCGATATTGCCCGCGACAAGAGGGTGCTGATCTTCAACGTCGGCGCCACCGACGACCGCCTGCGCGAGGAGGAGTGCCGGGCGAATGTCTTCCATACCGCCCCGACACGCACCATGCTGGCCGACGGGCTGGCGCAATATCTGGTCTGGAAGCAGTGGCGCCGATGGGTGCTGGTCCACGGCTCCCATGAGCCCGACCGGCTCTTCGCCGATGCGCTGCGCCGCGCCGCCACGCGCTTTGGCGGCGAGATCATCGCCGAAAAGGAGTTCACCGATACCGGCACGGCGCGGCGGACGGATACCGGGGTGGTCCAGATCCAGCGGCAGATGCCCGTCTTCACGCAGGCGTTCCCCGATCACGACGTGCTGCTCGTCGCCGACGAAAGCGAGGTTTTCGGAACATACGTGCCGTTCCGGACCTGGATTCCGCGCCCGGTGGCCGGCACTGCCGGCCTGATCCCTTCTGCCTGGCACCCGGCCAGCGAGCAATGGGGCGGCACGCAGATCCAGAACCGTTTCGCCAAGGCGAATGGCCGGCGCATGCTGTCGAAGGACATGGCCGCCTGGACGGCGGCGAGGATCGTCGGCGAGGCCGCGACGCGCACGCAAAGCGCCGATCCCGAGACGCTCGCAGCCTATATACGCTCCGACGACTTCTCGCTCGCGGCCTTCAAGGGGCAGAAGCTGACCTTCCGTAAATGGAACTGGCAGCTGCGCCAGCCGATCTTCCTGGGCGACGGCCGTTCCGTGGTTTCGACCTCGCCCCAGGAAGGGTTCCTGCATCAGGTCTCCGAACTCGACACGCTCGGCGTCGACCAGCCGGAGACAAAATGTGCTCTGACGTTGCCTTAAACAGGGAGAGAGACAGGTGCTGCGAAGACTGACGTATCTTTCGGCCGGACTTGCCGTCGCCGCCAGCATGGCTTCGCCGGCCTTCGCCTACATGGTCTATGTCTCCAACGAGAAGGACAACACGGTGACTGTGGTCGACTCGTTCACGAAGGAAGTGGTGCGCACGATCAATGTCGGCCAGCGGCCGCGCGGCATTACCATTTCGCACGACGGCAAGTTCATCTATCTCTGCGCAAGCGACGACGACACGATCGAGATCATCGACACGGCCACCTACGAGATTGTCGGATCGCTACCCTCCGGCCCGGATCCCGAGCTGTTCGTCCTCTCACCCGACGGCAAGACGCTCTATGTCGCCAACGAGGACGACAATCTGGTCACCGTCATCGACCTCGAGGGCAAGAAAGTGGTGGCGGAGGTGCCGGTCGGCGTCGAACCCGAGGGAATGGGCATCAGCCCGGACGGCAAGACCATGGTCAACACCTCCGAGACGACCAACATGGCCCATTTCATCGACACGGCAACCCACGAGATCACCCACAATGTTCTCGTCGATTCGCGGCCGCGCTTCGCCGAATTCAAGCCCGACAATTCCGAGGTCTGGGTCAGCGCCGAAATCGGCGGCACCGTCTCGATCATCGACAATGCGAGCCGTGAGGTAAAGCACAAGATCACCTTCGAGATTCCTGGCCTGCGCTCGGAATCGATCCAGCCGGTCGGCGTGCGCATCACCGCCGACGGCACGAAAGCCTATGTGGCGCTCGGCCCCGCCAACCGCGTCGCGGTGGTCAATGCGAAGACCTACGAGGTTGAAAAATACGTGCTCGTCGGTCAGCGGGTATGGCAGCTCGCCCTCACCCCCGACCAGAAGACGATCATCAGCACCAACGGCGTATCGAACGACATCACCTTCATCGACGTCGCGACCGACGAGGCAATTCAATCGGTGACCGTCGGGGCGTTGCCCTGGGGCGTGGTCGTGCATCCGAACTGACAGGACGGCAAAGCTCTTTGGCAACGGAGGAGGAAATGCAGAGCTATCGGAATTTCGCGCCTGCCGCGTTTCTCGGCGTGATCTTGTCGGTAACATCCGGTTCCGCGCAGGCAGCCGACGACGATGATAACGACGCGACGCAGCCGGCTGCGGCCGCCGAGCAGGTGACGCGGGCCAGCAAGGACGTCCCCGAGCTGATCCTTGGATCGAAGGATGATCCGTTCACCGTCAATCAAAAGGATTTCGCTCTGATCGCCGGCCAAGGCTACCGCTGGAAGATATCGGCTGCGGGCGGTCTGGAGTATAAATTCCACACCGACCTCTTCCGCAATGTGTGGATGAACCAGATCGTCATCAACGATCTCGAAGTGCACATGAACGGCGCCCCGGCCTGGCTCGAATATGATGCGGACGGCACCATCCAGATCCAGTTCACCACCGTGCGCCCGGGTAGCTACAGCTGGTCGGTTCCCGATCTCGCCGAGAGAGGCATGAAAGGAACGATCACGATCAAATAAGGTTGGATGATCGGGCAAATGAGGTTGGATGATCGAGGAGGACGATGCCAACATGCAGCATGTGAGGGCAAACGACGGATTGAGCCTGCCCGCCGCGCTCGACATCTCGGCGGTCGACCACAGCTACGGCCGGAAGCAGGTTCTGTCCGACATTTCCTTCTCGATTGCGGCAGGGCGCTTCACCGTCCTTCTCGGCCTGAACGGGGCCGGAAAGACGACGCTGTTCTCGCTGATCAGCCGTCTCTTCGACACGCGTCGGGGGTCGATCCGCATCTTCGGCCACGACGTCAGCCGCGAACCGGGCGAGGCTCTGCGGCGGCTCGGCATCGTCTTTCAGGCGCGCACCCTCGATCTCGACCTCAGCGTCTATCAGAATCTCTCCTACCACGCCTCGCTGCACGGCATCGGGAAGAGAGAGGCCCGCGCGCGCATCGAAGCGCTGCTGGCCCAGATCGGCATGAGCGACCGTTTGCACGACAAGGCGCGCAGTCTTTCCGGGGGGCAGATGCGGCGCATCGAAATCGCCCGGGCGCTCTTGCACCGGCCGCCGCTGCTGCTCCTCGACGAGGCAACGGTCGGGCTGGACATACAATCGCGAGCCGAGATTCTCGCGACCATTCGCAAGCTCGTGGCGACCGACGGCATCGGCGTCTTCTGGGCGACCCATCTCATCGACGAGGTCGAGGACGGCGATCACGTCGTCATACTCCACCAAGGCAGGGTGCTCGCGGACGGCAGGGTCGATGACGTCGTCCGCTCCTCAGGCGCAGGCAGCATTCGAGACGCCTTCGCGACGCTGACCGGGGTCGCTACGGCAGGCGGAGGCGCCCAATGAGCTTTCACTCTGCCGCAGACGGAATTCCGGCCGATCGCAGACCGGGCTTCAGCGCCCGCCAGTATCTCGTCTGCCTCAGGGGCATCCTCTTCCGCGAAGGACTTCGCTTTCTCAACCAGCGGGAGCGCTTCGTCTCGTCGCTGGTTCGTCCGCTCCTGTGGCTCTTCGTGTTCGCGGCGGGCTTCCGTCAGGTTCTCGGCGTCTCGATCATCCCGCCCTACAAGACCTACGTGCTCTACGAGGTCTATATCACCCCCGGATTATGCGGCATGATCCTGTTGTTCAGTGGCATGCAGTCTTCGCTTTCGATGGTCTACGACCGGGAAATGGGAAACATGCGGACCCTGCTGGTCAGCCCATTTCCACGCTGGTTCCTGCTGGTGTCCAAGCTGCTCGCAGGCGTCTCCGTTTCGATCCTGCAGGTCTATGCCTTTCTTGCCATCGCCTGGTTCTGGGGCGTCAGGCCGCCATGGACCGGCTATCTGCTGATCCTGCCCGCACTGTTCCTTTCCGGGATGATGCTCTGCTCGCTCGGAATGCTCCTGTCCTCGATGATCAAGCAACTGGAGAACTTCGCAGGGATCATGAACTTCGTGATCTTCCCGATGTATTTCGCCTCGCCGGCACTTTATCCGCTGTGGCGCATTCAGGAATCGAGCCCGCTTCTCCACAAGATCTGCGTCGCAAACCCGTTCACCTATGCGGTCGAACTGATCCGCTTCGCCCTTTACGGACAGAGCGACTGGGGATCGCTGTCGATCGTGGTTGCGTTCACCGTGCTGTTTCTTGGCGGCGCGATCCTTGCCTATGATCCGTCGAACGGCTTGCTCAGCCGCAGGCAGGATACGGGAGGAAATGCCTGATGCGGTGCTTGCTTCTGACGCGCATCCTGCCGGCCGCGATCGCTGCAACGGTCGCAGGGCCCGTTTTGGCAGCGCAGGGCGGCGATCCGGACTGGCCGTGCATTCAGCGCAAGGTTCCGGAGCTCTCGCTCGGGCAGATATGGACCGGCGCCGCACTGCCGCAAACGGCCGCCGACTGGTCGAAGGATGCGGCCATCGCTCATTTGGTGACGGAGCTCGCGGCGCGCCGCGTGCCGCTGCCGGAGGCACAGCAAAAGATCCGGGAATATGCGGATAGCCTGCCGGAGGGCGAGAAGGAACGGCGCATGACCATGCTCGCGCAGGGCCTGTTCGAGCACATGAACCGGGAACGCTCGGATGTCATCGCCGGCATCGCCCGCTACGCCCACGCGCAGAGGGACATGGCGGCATTCCTGCGGCAGGAGGCGTCGGCGGTCGATGCCTTGCGAGCGAAGCCCGCTGCCGACCCGAAGGAGCTTGCACGGCGGAACGACCGGCTGGTGTTTCAGACGCGCGTTTTTCAGGAGCGCGCGCAATCGCTGGGCTTCGTCTGCGAGGTGCCGACGCTCATCGAGCAGCGCCTCTACGCTCTGGCCAAATCGATCGCGCAGACGCTCAGCGATCGATAATCCCGGGAGCTGTCGCTCACGGCGAAGCGGGGCTTTCCGCGATAATTGACGCTGGTTTATCGCGCGCGTATCCTTCTCATGCGGGCTTTCCATCAGGCACCTTGTGAAAGCCGGTTATCGGACTGGTGCGCCAAGCGTCTCAGTCGGCGTTGCCTCTGCGCGCGTTCGTGCGGAAAGGTGCTTAGGTGAACCTCGTCGATCTCGTCCTGACCGTCTGCATGCTGGCCGACCCTACCCGTTGCCGCACCGAGCACCTGTATTTCCAGAGCCACGGATCGCTGGTCCAATGCATGATGCTGGCTCCGGCTGAGATCGCCAAGTGGTCCGTAAGCCATCCGACACTGAAGATCGTGCGATGGAAATGTGTTTTCCCGCCCGAGGAGCAGGAAATCTGACGTCCCTTTAGGAAATTGATGGAAGGTGACATCATGAACATATCGCGGCGTGCGCTTTGCGGAGTGGCTTTTCTGGCTGCCGTCAGTCCTCTGGGATTGCCTGCCTTTGCAGCGCCGTCGGCGCCGAAAGTGCGTGTGGGTGTGCTGAAATTCGGCACGGTGAATTGGGAACTCGATACCATCAAGCACAACAAGTTCGACGCGGCCAACGGCATCGAGGTGGAGGTCGTCTATTTCGCCGGCGAGGACGCGACCAATGTCGCCATGCTTGCGCGCGATCTCGACGTCATCGTTTCCGACTGGCTGTGGGTGTCGCGTCAACGTTCCGAGGGCGAAGACCTGACGCTTGCCCCCTACTCAACAGCCGTTGGCGCCATCATGGTCAAAAACGAGGCGCCAATCCGCCAAATCCCCGACCTCATCGGCAAGAAGATCGGCGTTGCCGGCGGATCGCTCGACAAGAGCTGGCTCCTGATCCAGGGACTTGCCGAGCGCGACCACAAGATCGACCTGGCCAAAGAGAGCGACGTCGTTTTCGGCGCCCCGCCGCTGCTGTCGGAGAAGGCGCTTTCCGGTGAGCTCGACGCGGTCCTGAATTTTTGGCATTTCTGCGCTCGGCTGGAGGCAAACGGCTTTCGCCGGCTGATCGGTGCCGACGATGCAGCGAAGGCCCTTGGGGCATCGGGGCCGGTCTCGGCACTCGGTTACGTGTTCCGCGACAAATGGGCGAACGAAAACCCGGATGCGGCGATGGGCTTTGTCAAGGCAAGCGCAGACGCCAAGAAGCTGCTGGCTCGGTCGGATGACGAATGGCAGCGCTTGGCGCCTATCGTGCGCGCCGAGGGCAGAGAGCTCGAGGTGCTGCGCGATCGCTATCGGGAAGGCATTCCGAACCGGCCTCTCGCCGAAGAGGAAAGCGATGCCGCTAAGCTCTATGAAGTTCTCGCGCAACTGGGCGGGGAGAAGCTCGTCGGCGAAGCGCGGCAGATGGCTCCCGGGACATTCTGGGCGGCATTGAAGACATGACGGCGGAATTCGGATCGGAAAACGGGCTGTCGGCGCGCCGGCGCGCGCGCAGGGCCCGTGGGATCGGCGCCGCCTTACCGGCGGCGACGGCCGTGGCATCGCTCGCCGCCCTGTGCCTGCTCTGGAGCCTCGCGGCCGGCATCTGGCCGAGCCGTGCTTTCCCGCCGCCGCTCGCAGTCTGGCAGGTGCTTCTCAAGGAGGCGGCCAGCGGCGACCTTGGTTATCACCTGGCAATGACCCTCTGGCGGGTCGCGGCCGCCTATGTCGTCGCCATGATCGTCGGATCGGTCATCGGCGTGCTGCTCGGCATGCACCGGCGGGCGGACGTCTTCTTCAATCCGTGGCTCGTGCTCTTCCTCAATCTCCCGGCCCTGGTCGTCATCGTACTCGCTTATATCTGGTTCGGCCTGACCGAGGCTGCCGCAATCGGCGCCGTCGCCATCAACAAAATACCCAACGTCGTCGTCACCATGCGTGAGGGCGCGCGGGCGCTCGAGCCCCGTTTCGCGGAAATGGCCACGGTCTACCGGCTCGGGCCGCTCGACCAGGTTCGCCATATACTGGTGCCGCAGTTGCAGCCCTATTTCGCCGCCGCCTCGCGCTTGGGCATTGCGCTGATCTGGAAGATCGTGCTCGTCGTCGAGCTGCTCGGCCGTTCGAGCGGCGTCGGCTTCCAGATCTATCTCTACTTCCAGATATTCGACGTTGCCGCCATCCTTGCCTACACGCTCGCTTTCGTGGCTATCATGCTGTCGATCGAACTCCTTCTGGTGCAGCCACTTGAACGACATGCAACCCGCTGGCGCCGCCGCTCCGCTTAAGGTCGACATTGCCGAGAAGACGTTCCGCTCGGCGGAGGGCGTTACGATCGTTGCGCTGCGCGGTCTTTCCTTCGCGGTGAGACAGGGCGAATTTGCCTGCCTGCTCGGCCCGTCGGGCTGCGGCAAGACAACGACCCTGCGCATTCTGCTGGGCCTCGATCGGCAATTTTCCGGCAGCTATCAACTGCCCGAAGGCGGTTCCGACCGCGTCGCTGCGGTCTTCCAGGAGCCGGTGCTTCTCCCCTGGCGGACGGTGGAGCAGAACGTCCGTCTTGCGCTCGCGCCGCGCCTCAGGGACAAGGACCTGGACTGGCTGTTCGACATTCTGGGGCTTTCGGCAATGCGGGCGCTCTATCCTTCGGAACTTTCGCTCGGCCTGGCGCGCCGCGCCGCGCTCGCCCGGGCTTTCGCCACCGAGCCCGCGGTACTTTTTCTGGACGAGCCGTTCGCCTCGCTCGACGAGCGAACCGCCGACAAGTTGCGCCAGCTTCTGATGAGGGTGTGGGCGGCGAGACCCACCACGGCCCTGATGGTCACCCACAATTTGCGCGAGGCGCTTCTGCTTGCCGATCGCATCGTGGTGCTGTCGCCGCGCCCGGCGCATGTGCTGGGTATCTTCGACGTCGGCGTGCCGCGTCACGCCCGTGAGGCGGCATCGCTGGACCAGCTTGTCTCGGAGTTTCACAAGAGGTTTCCGGACGCGGACTGATTGTCCCGAGCGGGCGACGGGTCAGAAGCAGCGGACCTCCGCCTCGGCCTGCGCTCGCCTGAGTTCCGCGTCGGCGGATTTTGCTGGCGCGCTTTGCCGGAACAGAACCCCTCTTTCGCCTGTCTGAAGTCCGAGGCTCCTGAAGGTCTCGGCCGTCTCATAGCGTTCGTAAGTCATGATCGACGCTATGACGTCGATCGAGCATGAACAGCGTTCGAGGGCGGCACGCGTTTCGCCATTAGCCTTCATGCAGCCATACACATAGTCGACGACGGCAACCGTCGGGTAACCTCCGGCGGCCGATGCCGGTGCGGCGCCCGAGAGCGCAACGAGCAAGCCGATCACTTCCAAGTTACCAATCGTCACCATGAACCTCCGCCAGCTTCGTCACCTAGGACAGGTTCTTAAATTAACCTGCCGTGAGGATGTATTAGTGTAGTAAATTCTCGCATAGTATCCAATCTAGATTTGTCAAATATTAGTAACTTTCGTGCTGCGCGGCAGCATATTTTGTTTTGCGCTGCAGCATCAATTGTATAATGAACCTTGCTTTATTCTTTATGATCGCCTATTCTCCAGCGGTTTCCGGCTTCAAGCCTTGTCTGGGAGCGGCGAAGTCTCGCTTATCAAGAGGTTTGGCAATAACGGTGCCCTTTGCCGATCCGAACGAGCCGTGACACGCTGACGGAAGCGCATGTCCCACGACAAGCATGACATGCTTGGGCTGGCCTTTGTGGTCGCCTGCGGAATTGTGAAGACGAGCCTCGGGTGACTATCGACATCGGGAGGACTTCGCATGCGCATACTCGGAAAATTCGCATATCTGCCGATGGCGGCCGCTGGAGTTCTGACAGCGGCGCTTGCCGGAAATGCGTTGGCCAATGACGAACTGAAGGCCCTTGCGGCCGACCCGAAGAACTGGGCCATGCCCACGGGCGACTATGCCAATCAGCGTTATTCCAAGCTGAACCAGATCAACAAGGACAATGCTAAGGATCTGCAGGTCAAGTGGACCTTCTCCACCGGCGTATTGCGCGGCCATGAAGGCGGCCCGCTGGTGATCGGCGACGTCATGTACGTCCATACGCCGTTCCCGAACATTGTTTATGCACTTGATCTCAAGAACGACGGCAGGATCCTCTGGAAATACGAACCGAAGCAGGATCCGAGCGTCATCGCGATCATGTGCTGCGACACAGTCAACCGCGGTCCGGCCTATGGTGACGGAAAGATCATCCTCTACCAGGCCGACACCATGGTGACGGCGCTCGATGCCAAGACCGGCAAGGTCGCCTGGCAAGCCCAGAACGGCGAGAAGATCGACGGGAGCCTGTCCGAATCCGGCACGTCCGCGCCCATGGTGGTCAAGGACAAGGTCATCGTCGGCGTCTCGGGTGCCGAATATGGTGTCCGCGGCCACCTCACTGCCTACAATCTGAGCGACGGCAAGCGTGCCTGGCGGGCCTATTCGACCGGCCCTGATTCAGAAACGCTGATCGACCCGGAGAAGACGACCCATCTTGGCAAGCCGGTCGGCAAGGACTCCGGAATGAACACCTGGGAAGGCGAGCAGTGGAAGACCGGCGGCGGCACCACCTGGGGGTGGTACGCCTATGATCCGGAACTCAACCTCGTCTACTATGGTACGGGCAATCCTTCGACCTGGAATCCCAACCAGAGACCCGGCGACAACCGATGGTCAATGACGATCTTCGCGCGCGACGCCGATACGGGTATGGCCAAGTGGGCCTATCAAATGACGCCGCATGACGAATGGGACTATGACGGCGTCAACGAAATGATCCTTGTCGACGACATGGAGATCATGGGTCAACCGCGCGACGTGCTCGTGCATTTCGACCGCAACGGCTTCGGCTATACGCTCGATCGTGCGACGGGTGAGCTTCTGGTTGCCAAGAAATACGATCCCACGGTGAACTGGGCGACCGAGGTCGTGATGGACCCGAAGAGCGACCAGTATGGCCGTCCGCAGGTGGTGGACAAGTACTCCACCGAGCATAACGGCGAGGACTTCAACACCACAGGCGTTTGCCCGGCGGCGCTTGGAACGAAAGACCAGCAACCGGCAACCTATTCGCCGAAGACGAAGCTGTTCTATGTGCCGACCAACCATGTCTGCATGGACTACGAGCCCTACCGGGTGAGCTACACGGCCGGCCAAGCCTATGTGGGCGCGACCGTGAACATGTACCCGACGCCCAACAGTCACGGCGGCATGGGCAATTTCATCGCTTGGGACGCGGCCAAGGGCGAGATCGTCTGGTCGAAGCCGGAACAGTTCTCGGTGTGGTCGGGTGCGCTCGCAACGGAAGGCGACGTCATCTTCTACGGCACGCTTGAAGGCTACATCAAGGCCGTGGATATGCAGGGAAATGAACTCTACAAGTTCAAGACTCCCTCGGGCATCATCGGCAACATCAACACCTACGAGCATGGTGGCAAGCAATATATTGCGGTGCTGTCGGGTGTCGGTGGCTGGGCAGGCATTGGGCTTGCGGGCGGCCTTCTGGCGGCCGAAGGTGCAGCGGCGTGGCAACAGGCCGTAGCGGGCGAGAAAGCTCCGACCGAAGAAAGCGAAGCCATCGCCACGGCGGGTTTGGGTGCGGTGGGCGGCTATGCCGCACTGGCCGAGTACACCACACTCGGCGGGCAACTGACCGTATTCGGTCTCCCGGATTGATAGCCGGGCAAACCCTGCCTGAACGAGAGCCCGTATCAGCAGAGGCTGCCGGGCTCTCGGCTTCACCAACAGAATCTCACGCCCTCAGCCATGGTCGATGGCGGTTGGAAGACGAGGTCACGCATGTCACCACGCTTCATCAGTTCGGCGCTTGCCGTGGTCCTCCTGCTGAGTGCAAGTGGCACTCTCCGCGCCGAGGACAGCAAGGAAAAGGCGGCCAGCGCCACGGAGGAAGACGGCAAGCATTTCGACGCCGACGGCAATCCCACCTTCAAGATCGAGAACGGCGTCGTCGATTGGTACACTTTCAACGGATATCGCCGCTATCACGCCGATTGTCATGTCTGCCACGGGCCCGATGGCGAAGGCTCCTCCTATGCGCCGGCTCTCGCCAAGACCATGATCAACCTCGATTACGGGACCTTCCTGTCGATCGTCGCCGAAGGACGCAAGAGTGTCGTCGGCGGCAAGGAGGTCGTCATGCCGGCCTTCGGCGAAAACAAGAATATCTATTGCTATCTCGATGACATCTACATCTACCTGCGCGCCCGCGCCGTCGGCGCTGCGCCCCGAGGGCGTCCGCCCAAGAAGGCCGACAAGCCGGAGGCGGCTACCGCCTATGAAACGTCCTGCATGGGGGGATGAGATGGCACACGGCATCCAGCGGACCTGCAGGGCTTTCATTTCCCTGGTGGCGGCCGTGCTGATGCCATGGCAAGCGCATTCGCAGAGTGCCGGGCTCGGGGCTGCCGGCGAACTGGTCGACCCGGAGACGCTGCGGGTCTGCGCCGACCCCTCCAACATGCCCTTCTCCGACGAGAGCGGCGAAGGCTTCGAGAACAAGCTCGCCGAGATGGTCGCGGCCGCGACGGGACGAAGCTCGGTCGCCTACACGTGGTTTCCCTCGATCCCGGGTTTCGTCCGCAATACGCTCGGCGCCAATCGCTGCGACATCATCATGGGCTACGCGCAAGGGGACGAACTGGTCCAGAATACCAACGCCTATTACCGCTCGTCCTATGTGCTGATCTACAGGAAGGATGGCGATCTTGCCGGCGTCGAAACGCTGAGCGACCCGAGGCTTCTCGACAAGCGGATCGGCGTGGTCCACGCAACGCCACCCTCCGCAAAGATGGCGGCGGCAAAACTGATGCGCAAAGCGAAGGTCTATCCTCTCGTGGTCGACACGCGGAACGTGCCATCGATGGCCGAGGTGATGATCCGGGACATGGTGGCAGGCGTGATTGACGCGGCCGTGGTCTGGGGACCGATGGCGGGCTATTATGCAGAAAAGTCGAAGGTCGCGATGGCGATCGTGCCCCTAACCGGGGAGAAGGGCGGCTCGCGCATGACCTATCGGATCACGATGGGGGTGCGGCCGTCCGACCAGCAATGGAAACGCACGCTTAACACCTTCATCCGGGACAATCAGGCGGACATCAACAAACTCCTGCTCTCCTATGGTGTGCCGCTGCTCGATGAACAGGACGAGAGGATCACGCAGTGACGGCCGGCGACGTCGCTCTTGTCTCTGAGATGATCACCGGTGGTCACCGGCCAAGATTGACTGCCGAGCGTCGGGAAGAGGGCTGCGTTTGGTCGGGTATACTGACGAAGCAGCCCAAGTCGATTATAATGTGCAAAGGGGGATGGAGACATGGACGTACGCGCCGCTGTAGCCGTTCAGGCCGGCAAGCCGCTGGAAATCATGACGGTTCAGCTCGAGGGCCCGAA
>NZ_NWTD01000021.1:0-37711 GCF_002532005.1 Sinorhizobium sp. NG07B
CAGCGCCGCCGCCCTCGTCAGTGATCGGGCTTATAGACCCCACACCTCAGACACGTCAACAGACATTTTTAAAAAAATGACAGTTTTCTGACAACGCCCGAGAACTCAGGCCTTTGCGGCTTACCGAGTTGTTCTGCCAGCATGATCGCCGCCTGTGGAAAACCCTCTTGCCCTCACTTTTTCACAATCGACCGATCTAAGCGTCATCGGCGTTTAGGCACGCGACGCGGGGCCTCCAGCCGGCGATTTGACTTCGGTGTGCGGAACATGCACATCTTTCGCGCAACGTATCGACGTTAAGAATACGGCAAGAGCAATCGGGGACCTCCAGTTTGGCATGATCAGCAACAGGAACATGCTGCGGTCGCTCGGCGATCAACCGCCGATCCTTGCGGATGGACGCCGCGCGCCGGACAGGCGCGAAATCTCCATGCGCTGGCTGTCGGGCACGTTCCTGACCGGCATTACCTCGAGCCTCTTGATGGGAGTGGCGCTTTTCGCCGCGCTTGACGGTCGCCAGCAATTGGCGATCCCGGCGGAAGCTTTCGCGGCGGTCGATCCCGCCGCGCCCGGCGCAGCGCCGATCAGTGCCGCCAAACGCGGCAACCGGATTCTTTCGCCCAACATCGTCGCCAAGCCGGCAGACAAGACGGTCATGGAAGTCTCGACGATGATCCATGACGGCGAGAAGGAAGTGGTCCGCCGCCAGCCTTTCGTTCACGTGAAGATGGCGCTTGCCGCCAACCATCAGGCTTCCGAGGACTATCCCGCCTTCGACCCGCTGGCGATCTTCTCGACCGACGAGGCAGAAGCCGAACCGCCGCCGGCGAAAACCGGGACCATCTACGGCTCGGACGTGGAATCCGAAGTGGCGCTGAAGACCGTGAATTTTCCACTGAAGGGATCCGGTTTCAGTTTCGCCCCGTCGATGTCGCTCGACGAGGTCGAAGAAAATGTCCGCACCAACGGCTCCGTGCTGACGGAGGGCAACACCCAGGTCGCCTCCCTCTTCTATGTCGACCCGCAGCGGTTTGCTTCCGACGCGAACAACCTCGACCTGATCCAGGGCTTGTCGGCCCGGATCGTCGAAGAAAACATGACCGTCTCGACCCACGAGACCATCACTGAGCAGAGCACGGAATATGCCGACGACGTCATCCCGGTCCGGCGCGCCACGCCGATCGCCACGGTGCTCGTGAATGCAGGCTATGCCAGGGCCCAGGCCGACGACGCGGCCGGATATATCGAGACGGCGCTCGGGGCGAAGGAGCTTGGCGCGGGCGACGTCCTGCGCATCGGCATCATCCAGAAAGGCGAAGAAGCAAGGATCGTGCGGGCGACGGTCTATTCGCGCAACCGGCACGTGCTGACGATGGCCGTCGACGATCGCGGCCGTTTCGTGCCCGGAGCCGAGCCTCCGAAGCTCGATGCCGTCGCCACCGCCTTCGACGATACCGGAACGCCGGTGATCACCAGCGGTCACGATCTGCCGCGCGTCTATGACGGCATCTATCGGGCCGCCCTCTCCTACGGCATGAATGCCGAGATGATCTCGCTGATTGTCAAGCTGCTGGCGAGCAATGTCGATTTCCAGGCACAGCTCAAGCCGACGGATTCGCTGGAAGCCTTCTTCTCGGTCACCGATGAAAGCGGGCAGGCGACGGAAGAGTCCGAACTTCTCTATGTCGATGCCAAATTCGGGGATGCCGAGACGCGGTTCTACCGCTTCCACGATCCGGACGACAATTCGATCGATTATTTCGACGAGGCCGGCAAGAGCATCCGCCAGTTCCTGTTGCGCAATCCGGTTCCGAACGGCCACTTCCGGTCCGGCTTCGGCATGCGCCGCCACCCGATCCTCGGTTTCTCGCGAATGCACACGGGCGTCGACTGGTCGGCGCCGCGCGGCACGCCGATCATCGCAGCCGGCAACGGCGTTGTCGAAAAAGCCGGGTGGGATTCGGGCGGCTATGGCAACCAGACGCTGATCCGCCACGCCAATGGCTATGTCTCGTCCTATAATCACCAGAGCGCCATCGCCAAGAACGTCAAGGCGGGCGCAAAGGTCGTGCAGGGCCAGGTGATCGGCTGGGTCGGCACCACCGGCCTGTCGACCGGCCCGCATCTCCACTACGAACTGATCGTCAACGGCAACAAGGTGGACCCCTTGCGCATCCGCCTGCCGGGCGGCAAGTCGCTCTCCGGCGAGGTGCTGGCAAAATTCGAGAAGGAGCGGGAGCGCATCGACGAACTTCTCGGCAAGGACGATCCGAGCCAGGTCGCAAGCCAGTAGCGTCTCCACGAGGGACGGAGACGAGACACGAATGGGGCCGCCCTATTGCGGGCGGCCTTTTCGCATTTTGAGAGATGCTTAGGCGGCTTCCTTTGCCGCGGGCGTGCCGCGCTTGAAGTTCAGCCGGTCGGAACCCGCAACGATCTTGATCGCCGATCCGTCCGGGAACTCGCCCTGCAGCATCTTTTCCGCCAGCGGGTCCTGGACATATTTCTGAATCGCCCGCTTCAGCGGCCGCGCACCATAGGCCGGGTCGTAGCCCTTGTCGGCAAGGAAGGCCCGCGCCTCCTCCTCGAGCTCCAGCGTGATCTTCCGCTCGCCGAGCAGCTTGCGCAGCCTTTCGAGCTGTATGTCGACGATCGCCCCCATCTCCGAGCGGCGCAGCCGGTGGAACAGGATGATCTCGTCCACCCGGTTCAGGAATTCGGGCCTAAAGGCGGCTCTGACCACTTCCATGACTTGGTCGCGGACGGCGTCGCTGTCCTCGTTCTCACCGAGGCCGGTCAGGTATTCGGCACCGAGATTCGAGGTCATGATGATCATCGTGTTCTTGAAGTCGACCGTGCGGCCCTGACCGTCCGTCAGGCGGCCGTCGTCGAGCACCTGCAGGAGCACGTTGAAGACATCCGGATGCGCCTTCTCGATCTCGTCGAACAGCACGACCTGATAGGGCCGACGGCGGACGGATTCGGTGAGCGCACCACCCTCCTCATAGCCGACATAGCCGGGGGGTGCGCCGATCAACCGGGCGACCGAATGCTTCTCCATGTATTCCGACATGTCGATCCGCATCAGCGCCGTCTCGTCGTCGAAGAGGAAGCGGGCAAGTGCCTTGGTAAGCTCCGTCTTGCCGACGCCGGTGGGCCCCAGGAAGATGAACGAGCCGATCGGCCGGTTCGGATCCTGGAGCCCCGCGCGGGCGCGTCGGACGGCGCGGGACACGGCCTGGACGGCATCACCTTGGCCTACGACCCATTTGGCCAGCTCGTCTTCCATCCGCAGCAGCTTTTCGCGCTCGCCCTCGAGCATCTTATCGACCGGAATGCCGGTCCAGCGCGAGACGACATGGGCGATGTTGTCGGGAGTGACCACCTCCTGCACCATGGCATTGGCGCTCGAGCCGTCCTGGCTCTCGGCCTCGGCAAGCTCCTTCTCGAGATTCGGGATGACGCCATAGGCAAGCTCGCCTGCCCGCTGGAATTCACCCTTCCGCTGGACGATCTGGAGTTCGTTGCGCGCCTCGTCAAGCTGCTTCTTGAGGTCCGCCGCCCGGCCAAGCTTCTGCTTTTCCGCCTGCCAACGGGCGGTCAGGGTCGCGGCCTGTTCCTCAAGCGCCGCAAGGTCGAGCTCAAGCTTCTCGAGGCGGTCCTTCGAGGAAGCATCGGTCTCCTTCTTCAGGGCTTCGCGTTCGATCTTCAGCTGGATGACACGCCGGTCGAGTTCGTCGAGCTCCTCCGGCTTGGAGTCGACCTGCATCCTGAGCCGCGAGGCCGCCTCGTCCATGAGGTCGATCGCCTTGTCGGGCAGGAAACGGTCGGTGATGTAGCGGTTGGAAAGCGTCGCCGCGGCCACCAGCGCGGAGTCGGATATCCGCACCTTGTGGTGCTGCTCGTATTTTTCCTTGAGGCCGCGCAGGATCGAGATCGTGTCCTCGACCGTCGGCTCCTCGACGAACACCGGCTGGAACCGGCGGGCAAGCGCCGCATCCTTTTCGACATGCTTGCGGTACTCGTCAAGCGTGGTCGCGCCGACGCAGTGCAGCTCGCCACGTGCCAGCGCAGGCTTCAGGAGGTTCGAAGCGTCCATCGCCCCGTCCGCCTTGCCGGCGCCGACCAGCGTATGCATCTCGTCGATGAAGAGGATGATCTCGCCCTCTTCCGAGCGCACCTCGTTGAGCACGGCCTTCAGCCGCTCCTCGAACTCGCCGCGGTACTTCGCACCGGCAATCAGCGCGCCCATGTCGAGGGCCATCAGCCGCTTGTCCTTGAGGCTTTCCGGTACGTCGCCATTGACGATACGAAGCGCCAGGCCCTCGGCGATCGCGGTCTTGCCGACTCCCGGCTCGCCGATCAGCACCGGATTGTTCTTGGTGCGGCGCGACAGCACCTGGATCGTGCGACGGATTTCGTCGTCGCGGCCGATCACCGGATCGAGCTTGCCGTCGCGTGCCTCCTCGGTGAGGTCGCGCGCGTATTTCTTCAGGGAATCGAAGCCCTGCTCGGCATTGGCGGTGTCGGCCGTCCGGCCCTTGCGGATTTCATTGATGACCTGGTTGAGTTTCGTCGGCGTTACGCCGGCTTTCGTAAGGATGGCGGCGGTCGCGGCCGAGCTTTCCATCGCCAGCGCCAGCAGCAGGCGCTCGACGGTTACAAAACTGTCGCCGACCTTCTTCGCCGCCTCTTCCGCGGCGGTGAAAACCTTGGCGAGCGGCTGCGACAGGTAGACGGAACCGCTGCCGCCTGTGACTTTCGGAAGCTTCGCCAGCGCCGCGGCCGTGCCCGCCCTTGCCTCGCGCACATCGCCTCCGGCGCGTTCGACGAGCGATGCGGCCATGCCCTGATCGTCGTCGAGCAATACCTTGAGGACATGCTCCGGCGTGAATTGCTGGTGCCCTTCGGCCAACGCATGGGTCTGCGCCGATTGCAGGAAGCCGCGTACCCGCTCGGAATACTTCTCGATATTCATGTCTTACCTCCATGATCCGGCGAGCCCATCGTTGTGGCACTGGCCGGCGTTTCAGGATCAGGCTCCCGCATTCGGCAAGCCCGCTACTACATGTCTCCTTAAATCGCTTTCGATTTAAGGTGCTACAGCGATCTTTGCGCGTCCAATACGACGTGCGGCGCTGTAGTGACGGCTCGTCCCAGCGTTGCGGGGGTCCAAGTCTTCGAAGCGAATATGGGGCGATATTTTCGGAAAT
Source organism: Sinorhizobium sp. NG07B (assembly GCF_002532005.1). Lineage (NCBI taxonomy): Bacteria > Pseudomonadati > Pseudomonadota > Alphaproteobacteria > Hyphomicrobiales > Rhizobiaceae > Sinorhizobium > Sinorhizobium sp. NG07B. Next base: position 5,214 of record NZ_NWTD01000021.1, read on the forward strand.
TAAAGGGCATCGGAAAGCGGCGTTCCGCGAATCTTTCCGGTGCATGGCGAAGGCCTGCGGAGCCGCCGGGCTCGCGAGCTGGCATTTAACCGATGCAAAAAGCCCGGCCGTCCGGCCGGGCTTTCAGATAGGGAAATCTCGTATTTCTGGCGCTATTCCGATGCCGCCAGGACCGGGGCGTCGCCGCCAGGCTGTCCTTCAGCCGCGGGCTCGTCTCCTGCATTGCGGCGCGGCTGGCGACGCGGGCGGGAGGCACTGCGGCGCCGCGAGCCGGTGCGGCCGGAAGACGCCACCGACGTCTCCTCCTCCATCGCCACTTCGGCAGGCATGCCTTCGATCACCGGCTGCGGGCCGGAACCGTCGATAACCGGCTGCGGCTCGCTGGGAGCAGGCGCCTGGGCGGGTGCTGCGGCGGCCGGTGCCGGCTCGGCATAGACCTGATCCAGATCGTCCTGATCGCGGTCGAGGTCGCGGTCCTGATAGTCCTGGCGCTCTTCGCGCTGGAAGCGATCCTGCATCTGCGCCTGTGCCGCCGCAATGATGCGGTTGTAGTGCTCGGCATGCTGCAGGTAGTTTTCTGCCATGACACGGTCGCCGGCGCTCTGGGCGTCGCGGGCAAGCGCGGCGTATTTTTCCGCAATATGCTGGGCGGTACCGCGAATTTTCACATCCGGGCCGGAGCTGTCGTACGTCCGCGTCAAGGGATTGGATCCCTTGCGGTTGTTATTGTTGTTATTGCTTCCGTTGTTGTTATTCCGCCCACGGCCGCGCTTGTTCTGCTGTCCTGGCCTCATCGTCCATTCACCTGAATTTTCTTGCTGATGATAATCATATGGTTCCGTATCCCGGCCGGATTGTCCGCGCCCGAGAAAACACGCGCCACGGCAGACCGCCTGTTCGCGGTCCCGGCGCCGGCTGACGTCAAATTAACAGGTACCCGCACAAGGCACTGTTGAACCCTAGCAACTCTTTCTTGAGAGCAATCCCCGTGGCCAGGTCATACTGGAACGAATCTCTGGTCCATGACCTCTGCCCAGTGCGCGGCCAGAAACTAGCCCGCTTCCTTGGCGATTCCAAGCCCTTTCTTTGCTCATCCAGAAAAGAGGGCGCTAGTGCAGCATTTTTTCAACGGTGATGCTGCCTTTGACGTCCTGCCCGAATATCAGGACCCGGTCGTTGCCGCCGAGATCCTTGCGGCTCTCAAGCAGGCGGAAGCTCTGCGCTTGGAACAGCGCCGTAACTGCCTGCTTCTGATCGAAACCGATTTCCAAGCCTACAACTCCGTCCGCTTCGAGATGGCGGCCGGCGTGTTGAGCGATGGCACGGTAAGCGTCAAGCCCGTCAATTCCGCCATCCAGGGCGGCAGCCGGATCATGGTTTCTGACCTCCGGCTCAAGCTCATCTATGACAGTGGACCGGATATACGGCGGATTTGAGACAATGACGTCGAACCGCCCTTCCACTGCCTCGAACCAATCGCTCCTAAGCGTCAGGAAGCGTTCGGCGAGCCCGTTCCTCTTCGCGTTTTCGCGTGCCGTCGCCAAGGCGTCTTCCGATATATCGGTACCGGTGCCGCGCGCTTCAAGTACCCCGGCGAGAAGCGCGAGGCAAATGGCACCGGTGCCGGTTCCAAGGTCTATGAGCCGGCAGTGTCCCTTGCCCGCGGCTATGCGGCGCACATGGGGGATCAGGCAGTCGACAAGCGTTTCGGTGTCCGGCCGCGGCTCCAGCGTTTCCCTCGAAAGCGACAGGGCCAATCCATGAAACTCGCGCTCGCCAAGAATGCGGTAGACCGGCTCGCGTGCCATCCGGCGGTCGATCGCCGCGCGGATACGCGCTGCATCTTCTGGGCTGACCGGCTCGCCTCCCCTTGCCATAAAGCCGGCGAGCGACAGGCCGAGTAGACCGGAAATCAGGTGCCTGGCATCGACCGCCGCATGTTCGATGCCGGCGGCCCTCAACCGATCGCGGCTCTCGGAAAGCAGCCTGTCCAATGTCTCGCGCATCCCCGGCTCAATTCTGCCGTTCGCCGAGCAGGGCGAGCTGGCTTGCCTGGTGGTCCGCAAGCAAGGCGTCGACGACCTCGTCGATCTCACCCTCCATCATCCGGTCGAGCTTGTAGAGCGTCAGATTGATACGGTGGTCGGTCAGGCGGCCCTGCGGGAAGTTGTAGGTGCGGATACGCTCCGAACGGTCGCCGGACCCCACTTGGCTCTTGCGGTCGGCCGACCTTTCGCTGTCGGCGCGCTGGCGCTCCATGTCGAAGAGCCGGGAACGCAGCACCTGCATCGCCTTGGCGCGGTTCTGGTGCTGCGACTTTTCCGAGCTGGTGACGACGAGGCCGGTGGGCAGGTGGGTGATGCGGACTGCCGAATCCGTGGTGTTGACGTGCTGGCCGCCCGCTCCCGAAGAGCGCATCGTGTCGATACGGATATCCTCGGGGCGGATTTCGATATCGATCTCCTCTGCCTCCGGCAGAACGGCGACGGTCGCCGCAGAGGTGTGGATGCGGCCGCTCGCTTCCGTTTCGGGTACGCGCTGCACCCGGTGGACGCCGGACTCGAATTTCAGCCGCGAGAACACGCCGCGCCCGGAAACCGTCGCGATGATTTCCTTGTAGCCGCCGGCCTCGCCCTCGCTCGCCGAGAGCACCTCGACCCGCCAGCCCTTGGCCGCAGCGTAGCGCTCGTACATGCGGAACAGATCGCCGGCAAAGAGCGCCGCTTCCGACCCGCCCGTGCCGGCGCGGATTTCGAGGATGGCGCTTTTTTCGTCGGCCGCATCCTTCGGCAGGAGCAGGATCTGGATCTCCTCTTCGAGCGCTTCGATCCGCTCCTCCACCTCGGGCTTTTCCATTTCCGCGAGGTCGCGCATCTCCTTGTCCGTCGCCCGGTCGGCGAGCATGGCCTCGATATCGGCAAGCTCGGCGACCGCCTTCTCGTAGACGCGGATTTTCGTCACGACCGGCTGGAGCTCGGAATATTCCGATGCGAGCTTCACATAGACGTCGGCCGCGGGGCCTGCGGACATGCGCGCCTCGATCTCCGCGAAACGCCGTTCGAGCTCGCGCATCTTTTCAACAGGAAGCTTTGCCAAGTTTCACTCCAAACACGTCCGCCTCGCCCGAACCCGGTTCGGACGAGGATGAAGACGCTTTCGATCAATCTATACCGGTATGCCGTTCGCCGCCGCGAAATCCACCAGAAGCTGGCGGATCGGCGTTTCGGATTTTGTATCGTCCAGGGCGGCATTGAGGACTTCGGCCAGCTTGTCGGCGTCGAGTGCCAGCAGCATGGCCTTGACAGGCCCGACGGCAGTCGAGGCCATGGATACCGAGCGGAAGCCGATACCGAGCAGTGCCATGGCCGAAAGCGGCTTGCTCGCCATCTCGCCGCAGAGCGTCACCGGCGTGTCGTTGCGTTCGCCGGCGCGCACGATGTCGCGCAACATTCTCAGGAACGGCCGACCGAGAATGTCGAAACGGTCGGAAACGCGGGCATTGCCGCGATCGACCGCCATGGCGAACTGGAAGAGATCGTTCGAGCCGACCGAGACGAAATCCACCTCGGCCATGAGTTCGTCAAGCTGCCAGAGCAGAGCCGGCACCTCGAGCATCGCCCCGAACTGCAGCTTGCGCGGCAATTGCTCTCCGAGTTTCGACTGCCGCTCGATCTCCTTCTGCAGGAGCTCGCGCGCCACCTTGAGTTCCGACACCTCGGTCACCATCGGCAGCATCAGCTTGAACTCGGCGCCGGCAGCCGCGCGCAGCATCGCTCGGAACTGGGTCCGCAGCAGGCCCGGCCGGTCGAGCGACAGCCGGATGGCGCGCCAGCCGAGCGCCGGATTTTCCTCTTCCGCCGCGCGGAAATAGGGCACGACCTTGTCACCGCCAATGTCCAGCGTGCGGAAGGTTACCGGTTTGCCGCCCGTCTGCTTCAAGACGTTGCGGTAGAACGCTTCCTGTTCCTCCGCCTTCGGCATGGTGGAGGCGATCATGAACTGCAGTTCGGTGCGGAAGAGGCCGATGCCTTCGGCGCCCGCTTCGTTCAAATGCGGTAGATCGACCAGGAGCCCGGCATTCATCTGCAGCGTAATGCGCTTGCCGTCCTTCGTCAGCGGCTCGACGTCTTTCAGCGCCCTGAACTGCGCCTGGCGGCGGGCGCGGAAGCGCACCTTTTCCTCGTAGGAGCGCTGCAGGTCGGCGACCGGGCGCAGGTGCACTTTAGCGTCATCGCCATCGACGATGATCGCGTCGCGGTTTTCGGCAAGCGCCACCGCTCCTGCTGCCTGCCCCACGACCGGAATGCCCATGGCGCGCGCGACGATCACCACATGGCTGGTGACCGCACCCTCTTCCAGGACGAGGCCGCGGACGTTCTCGCGCGGATAATCGAGCAGTTCCGCCGCGCCCATGGCGCGCGCGACGATGATCGCGTCGCTCGGGAAATCGGCGGCGGAAAGCTTGGCGCCGTAGCCGGAGAGCTGGCGCAGCAGGCGGTTGGCGAGATCGTCGAAGTCATGCATCCGCTCGCGCAGATAGGGATCCGTCAGCCGGATCATCCTTGCCTTCGTCTCGCTTTGCACTCTCTCGACCGCCGCCTCGGCCGTCAGGCCGTTGCGGATCGCTTCCTCGAGCTTTCTCACCCAACCACGATCGTGCGCGAACATGCGGTAGGTCTCGAGCACCGCCCGGTGCTCGCCTTCCATCGACACGTCGCGCCGCGACAGCATGTCGTCGATCGAGATGCGCAGCGACCCCAGCGCCTCGGCGAGGCGCTGCAGTTCGTGCTCCGTATCCTCGTTGAGCAGGTTGGTGACGACGATCCTCGGCTCGTGCAGCACCACATAGCCAAGGCCGATGCCTTCGCCATAGCTGTTGCCCTCGATCGCAACGGGGCGCGAAAGGTCCAGCTCAAGTCCGGGTTTGGTGATCTTCTTGAGCTCGCCGGTCGCGACCATCTCGGCGAGCACCATGGCGGTCGTCTCGAGCGCCTCGACCTCGTCCTCGCGATAGTTGCGCATCGCCTTGTTCTGCACGACCAGAACGCCGAGCGCGCGCCCGGTGCGCAGGATCGGCACGCCAAGGAAGGAGTGGTAGATCTCTTCGCCGGTCTCGGGGAGATAGGTGAAGGCCGGATGCGCCTGCGCGTCGGAGAGATTGAGCGGGCGCGCCGAGGCGGCGATCGTGCCGACGAGACCCTGGCCCATCTTCAGTTGTGCCAAGTGCACCGCGGTCTTGTTCAGACCTTCGGTCGCGTAAAGCTCGAGAATGCCGTCGGAGCGCAGCACATAGACGGAGCACACTTCCGCGACCATGTTCTGCGCGATCTGGCGCACGATACGGTCAAGGCGCTCCTGCGGCTCGAGCGGTTCCGCCATGAGCTCGCGCAACCGCTTGAGGAGAACGCGCGGACCCGCGGAAAGGTCTCTCATCGCGTAGGGTCTCCCGAATAAGAATATACGACGGCACGTGACGGGAGGCGCGGGCCCTGGCGGCCGCGAATCCCCAATCGAATGCCTGCTGTCTAACTCTTATCGAGACCGTAGGCGGAATGCAAAGTGCGAACCGCCAATTCCGCGTATGGACCGTCGATCAGGATGGAAATCTTGATCTCGGAGGTGGTGATCGCCTTGATGTTGATGCCCTTCTCGGCGAGCGCTCGGAAGGCAGAGGCGGCGACACCCGCATGGCTGCGCATGCCGATGCCGATGACCGAAACCTTGACGAGGCCGGATTCCGATTGCGCGACGTCGTAGCCGATCTTCTCCTTGTTGTCGGAGAGCACCTTCAGCGCCTTGTTGACGTCGCCGGACGGGACCGTGAAGGTCATGTCCGTCTTGGAGCCGTCTTCGGAAATGTTCTGGACGATCATATCGACGTTGATATGGGCTTCGGCGAGTGGGCCGAAGATCGCCGCGGAAACGCCCGGCCGGTCGGCCAAGCGCCGCAGCGAGATCTGGGCTTCATCCTTGGCATAGGCGATGCCGGTTACGACTTCCTGTTCCACGATCTCATCCTCATCACAAATCAGCGTTCCGGGCGGGTTCAGAAGGTCACCCATGCCCGGCGCATCGGGATCCTCGAAAGACGAGCGTACGAAGGTACGCACCTTGTGCACCATGGCGAGCTCGACCGAGCGCACCTGCAGGACCTTGGCGCCGAGGGAAGCCATTTCCAGCATTTCCTCGAAGGCGATCTTCTTCAATCGCCGCGCCTTTGGCTCGATGCGCGGATCGGTCGTGTAGACGCCATCAACGTCGGTGTAGATGTCGCAGCGGTCGGCCTTGACGGCAGCGGCGATGGCGACGGCGGAGGTGTCGGAGCCGCCGCGGCCGAGGGTCGCGACGCGATTGTCGGGGCCGAGCCCCTGGAAGCCGGCAACGACCGCCACCTGACCCTCGCCCATGCGGCGGATGATATCGGCGCCGTCGATGTCGAGGATGCGGGCCGCACCATGGGCGTTGTCGGTCTTGACCGGCAGCTGCCAGCCCTGCCAGGAGCGGGCGTTGATGCCCATCGACTGCAGGGCGATCGCCAGCAGTCCGGAGGTCACCTGCTCGCCGGAGGCGACCACCGCGTCATATTCGCGCGCATCGTAGAACGGCGCATTCGAGCCCGCCACCTTCGGCATGTTCTCGACCCAGCCGACCAGCTCGTTGGTCTTGCCGGACATCGCGGAAACGACGACGGCGACCTCGTGGCCGGCATCGACTTCGCGTTTTACATGGCGGGCGACATTGTGGATGCGGTTCAAATCTGCGACGGAAGTCCCGCCGAATTTCATCACGATGCGTGCCATTTCGCCTCTACCGTACCAACATGTTTCGCGCCTGCGCCCGACAGCACTCCCGCCGGCGCCTGACGATCAAAAAGCAGAGACTTCTCGGACATCGGCCAGCCACCGCTGCGGGGAGCGGAAAGTCGCGGCGTCTCTTAGCGGATCAGCGGGCGGCGTGCAATGGGAGGGTGGAGGAAGACTTGAGCGTCGGGGGCAGGTTTCCAGGATCTGGCCGGACGTCAGGCGGCGAAATCCGGGTGTCTCGCCACGACGCAGGCGACGTCGCAACCGCGAACCCGATGCGTCGCCCGCGCCTCCACCATCCAGCCGCTGCGGCACACACCCGCTTCGAGACGCGGCACGAGATCGTTGGCAGTGCGCGAGGGTTCGTCGTGAAAGAGAAAGAGCCGTCCGAACGGCGACAAGTGCCTGGCTAGGACGGCAAGCTCGCGCTCCGAATTGCCGCGCGCGAAAATGCCGACGCGCAGAGCAAAAGCCTTGTCGAATACGGCGCTGCCAAACTCGGCCCGTGCGAGTTCCGCGACCACGAACTCGGCTCGCCCGTCGGCGACGAAGGCGGCATTTCGCCGCCGCGCGGCCTCGATCATTGCCGCCGAACGGTCGATCGCAAGCAACCGACCGTCGACGAGCCGGTCGCACACCATCGTCGCCGCCAAGCCGTGACCGCAGCCGATCTCGAGAATGCACTCGGATGCCTCGGGCGCAAGCATCTCTACCGCCCAGCCGATCCGATCTCTCATCGCCTCACCACCGTCTCACGCCGGATTCCTGCTCTCTAAGTTGGCAGCAATCATCTGCGATCGCAATGCTTCAATATTAGCACCACTTGCAAACTTGCTGCAGTTTCGTCATTCTCCGACCTGAGCGAAAGTCAGGCGGCGACGTTCAACGGGAGGAAGGGCAATGCGCAAGGTCATCATGTGGGACATGGTCAGTGTCGACGGCTTCTTCGAGGCGCCGGGGCATGACATCGACTGGTTCGTCTTCGAGGACGAGCTTGCCGCCTATATCGGCGAGACGCAGTTGGAAGCCGGTACGCTGCTCTTCGGACGCGTCACCTACGAGATGATGGCCGCCTATTGGCCCTCGGCCGAGGGCAACATCGCCACTTTCATGAACGGGGCGGAAAAGTACGTTTTCTCGAAGACGCTGACGAGCGCCGAGTGGAACAACACGACACTCGTCTCCGGCGACGCCGTCGCCGAGGTCGAGCGCCTGAAGCAGCGCGACGGCGGCACGATCTTCATCTTCGGCAGCGCCGACTTTGCCGCCACCCTGACCGCCCGTGGACTGGTCGACGAATACCGTCTCGGCATCAATCCGGTGCTCCTCGGCAAAGGCACTCCGCTCTTCCAGAACATCCCTGAGCGCACCAAGCTGGACCTCACCCATGTCCGCCCGCTAAAATCCGGCGTCGTCATCCTGCACTATCAGCCCGCCAAGGCTTGAGGCGGTTTGCAAAGCCGCCCCTTGACATCGCCCGTCGATCGTCCGACTTCACCTTTCGACAGGGCGGATTTCGGGCGCGACGTTTCTGCCCGGACCCGATACGCGAGGAGGCTCCGATGAGCGAGACGGCACGCACGACGATCGACCAGAGCGAGGTGGACCGTTTCTCGGCAATGGCGGCCGAATGGTGGGATCCGACCGGCAAGTTCCGGCCGCTGCACAAGTTCAACCCCGTGCGCCTCGCCTATATCCGCGACAAAGTGTGCGAACAGTTCGACCGGGATCCGAAGAGCCCGCAGCCGCTGAAAGGCCTGCGCCTTCTCGATATCGGCTGCGGCGGCGGGCTGTTGTCCGAGCCGATGGCGCGCATGGGCGCGGATGTTCTCGGTGCGGACGCTTCTGAAAAGAATATCGGCATCGCCAAGGCGCATGCGGCGGGCAGCGGCGTCAACGTCGACTACCGCGCCGTGACCGCCGAGGCTTTGGCCGAGGCTGGCGAGAGCTTCGATATCGTCCTCAACATGGAAGTCGTCGAGCATGTCGCCGATGTCGACTTCTTCATGACCACCTGCGCCCATATGGTGCGGCCCGGCGGCCTGATGTTCGTCGCCACCATCAACCGCACCCTGAAGGCCGCTGCCCTCGCAATCTTCGCCGCCGAGAACGTGCTGCGCTGGCTGCCGCGCGGCACCCATCAATACGACAAGCTGGTCCGCCCGGAAGAACTCGAAAAGCCGCTCGAAGCGAGCGGCATGGAGGTCGCCGACCACACCGGCGTGTTCTTCAACCCGCTTGCCAATCAATGGAACCTGTCGAAGGACATGGACGTCAACTACATGATCGTCGCCAAACGGCCGATTTGAGAACGCCGGCCGGGCCGCTCAGTTCGTGTCGTCCGGAAGCACTGGCAGCGGCGCGATCTCAATGCCTTCCTCGAGCAGCGCGGTCGCCTCTTCCGCGGTCGCCTTGCCGATCAAGCCGCGCTGGTCGGCCTCGCCATAGTGGATCTTGCGGGCCTCCTCGGGAAAGCGCTCGCCGACATCTTCGGCGTTGGCGCGGATCGTCTTGACCATTTCACGAAGCTTGGCGATCGTCTCCTTCTGCGCCTGGTCCATGACGAGGGCCTGCCGGGCTTCCCTCTTGCGGGCGGTGGAGACGGTTGGCGCCATCAACTGCTTGCTGACCGAGCCGGAACCACAGGTGGGGCAGGTGACGAGATGAGCTTTGGCCTGCCGGTCGAAGTCGCCGCTCGACGAGAACCAGCCTTCGAATCCATGGCCATTGTCGCAGGACAAATTGTAGCGGATCAAGCTGCAACGCCTCCTTTCCCAGCCGGGACCACTTGATCGAGCACGAAATCGCGGGCGTTCCTGAGATTGGGTATGCGCGCTCGCGCGCCGCTGACCGCCGCCACGTCGATTTCCGCGATAAGGACCGCCTCACCGGCCGGGCCGGCCTGGGCAAGCACCCTGCCCCAGGGATCTACGATCATCGAATGTCCGAAGGTCTCCCGTCCGTCCTCGTGCTGCCCGGCCTGGGCAGCGGCAATGACGAAAAGCCCGTTCTCGATGGCGCGAGCCCTCAGCAGAATTTCCCAATGCGCCTCGCCGGTCTGACGGGTGAACGCCGCCGGCACCGACATGATCTCCGCGCCGGCCACCGCCTGCTGGCGGAAGAGCTCCGGAAAGCGGACGTCGTAGCAGATCGCAAAACCCAGCTTGCCGAAGGGTAGATCGACCATGCGCGCCGTGGCGCCCGGCCGATAGACGGCGCTCTCGCGCCAGCTTTCGCCATTGTCGAGGTCGACATCGAACATGTGGATCTTGTCGTAGTCGCAGATCTTCTTGCCATCCGGCCCGAACAGGAAGCCGCGATTGGCGACCTTGCCGTCCGGAAGCGCGATCGGGGTGGAGCCGACATGGAGATAGACCCCGAGTTCGCCGGCAAGACGCGCCGCCTCCTCAAAGACGAGATCGTCGGCTTCGTCTTTAATTACCGAACGCAGCCCCGCCCGGTCGCGCTGGATGGCCCCGGTCATTTCAGGCGTCTGAATATAGCTGGCGCCCTGCGATGCGGCTTGGCGCACCAGCCTGACCATCGTTTCGACGTTCCTCGCCGGATCGACGCCGGAGCACATCTGGACGGTTGCAGCCTTGAAACTCATTGCCCTTTTCTCCCAAGCCAGAGCGTGGGGTCTACCCGACCCGGACCATTCCTTTGAGCTTTCGTGCGATACTGTGCGCTTCGCCTTAACTCAAGCGGCGAGCATCTCGTCGAGCTTGCCGGCCCGATCGAGTGCATGCAGATCATCGCAGCCGCCGACCGGGACGTCGTTGATGAAGATCTGCGGAAAGGTCCTCCCGCCATTGGACTTTTCGATCATCGTCTGGCGAAGCGCCGGGTCATAGGTCGCGTCGTGCTCGACGAAATCGACGCCCTTGCTCTCCAGAAGTTTCTTCGCTCTTGTGCAATAGCCACAGAACTGACGCGTATAAATGACGACCGAAGCCATGGTTTCGAACTGCTCCTTCGCCGGCACCAGCGCCGGCCGTTTTTTCGTCATATAGGCTCGGGCAACGCCATTGCAAAGGTCAAAACCGTGACCTCCGCGGCTCCGGCGCGTCTCAGCGCGCGGGTCGCGGCGGAAACCGTTGCGCCGGTCGTGTAGACGTCGTCAACGAGGACGATGCGTTTCCCCACGAGCGAGGATTTGGCGCTCTCGGGTACGGCAAAGGCGCCGCGGACATTCTCCTCGCGTGCCCGCGCCCCGAGCCCGACCTGCCGGCGCGTGCGCCTGACACGGCGAAGCACTTCGGGACGATAGGGCTTGCCGGCCCGTTCGGAGACACAGCGCGCCAGTTCCGCCGACTGGTTGAACTTTCGCCGCCAAAGCCGAAATGCGTGGAGCGGCACCGGCACGATTATATCGGCCGCCCCGACGGCGCCGTCGCTGGCCCGGACCATCCATTCAGCCATCATCCGCGCGAGATCGGTGCGGTCGCGATACTTCAGCCCATGCACCAGATCGCGGGCAATTCCCTCGAGAAGAGACACGGAACGCAACCGATGGAAGGGCGGCGGATTGGCAATCGCCTGTGGCGAAACGGCCCCCGGGCCGGGATCGAAGGCGAAGGGCGAGCCGAGGATTTCGCAATAGGGTCGCTCGATCAGGCACAGCTCCGCCCAGCAGGAGGGGCAGACGGCATGCGCATCGCCGGTCAGCCGACCGCAACCGCAGCAGACGGGCGGGAAGACCAGATTGACCGCCGCCCCGCCGAACGTTTGAAACAGCGCTCTCCAGCGCTTCGCCCGATTTCTCCAACCGTCCCGTTCCATAAGGTTGACTTTGTCCCCTTCAGGGTTTCTTTGCATCCGTGATTTCGGAGAGAGTATCGTGGAAATCGTCTTTGACCAGAGCCTCGTCGAGGCGCACCGCCGCAAAGCGCTGCGCCGGGCGGACCCGAAAGCGACCTTCCTTCTTGATATCGTGGCGCAGGAACTGGCAGATCGCGTCAGTGTCGTCGACCGGTATTTCGACAGAGCCATGGAATTGCACGGCTACACCGGCGCCGCCGCCGCCCGCCTCGCCGAAACGGGAAAGGTCGGCACTATCGAGCGAGTGGAAACCGACGAAGGCTTCGGCTCGCCCCATGCTCCGGTTACCATTGCCCCCCTCGAGCGCATCCCGGCGGAAGCGCAAACTGTCAATCTGTTGGTGTCGCCGCTGTCGCTGCATCTGACCAACGATACGCCCGGCGTCTTCATCCAGGCGCGCCGCGCCCTCAAGCCGGACGGGCTCTTCCTTGCCGCGATTCCCGGCAGCGGCACGTTGCAGGAGCTTCGCGAATGCCTGCTTTCGGCGGAAGCGGAACTGGCCGGCGGAGCGAGCCCAAGGGTCGTGCCCTTCGCCGACGTGCGCGACATGGGCGGGCTTCTGCAGCGCGCGGGTTTTGCCCTGCCGGTCGCCGACGCGGAAACCTACACGGTTCGCTACGATTCGCTCTTCGGGCTTCTCAAGGATTTGCGGGCAATGGGCATGACCAACCCGCTTAAGGCCAGAAGCCGCCGGCCGGTGCCGCGCCGCTTCTTCCTGAGAGCGGCCGAGATCTATGCGGAACGGTTCTCCGATCCGGACGGCCGGGTTCGCGCGACCTTTTCGATCATCTATGTCTCGGGCTGGGCGCCGCATGAGAGCCAGCAGAAACCGCTGAAGCCCGGCTCGGCCAAGCAGAGGCTGTCGGATGCGCTCGGGGTGAGCGAACACGCACTGAAGGGTTCGGGGAAGCAGTCCTGACAGGGCATTTTGCCCAACTCGTGCCGGTATCGCCCGGACTGGGACTATGTCCAGGAGTCTTCCATCGCATCGGCGATCAAGTTCAGCACATTCAGCAATTCGTTGGAAAAGTTCTGAAAGCCGAGGAGAAGGGCGACGGAAATCAGGGCCGCGATGAGACCATACTCCACGACGGTCGCACCGTCTCGGCTGCGAAGGAGAGATCTCAGCTTGTCCATGCGTCCTCCGGCCCCATGACGGCGGCGAGGTCCTCGAGGAGCTCCCAACCGTCCTATGGTCAATGGCAGCGAAAGACGCGGGGCTTGCGCGTATTCGCTCGAATCAGCACCCGCTCCTGCTGCCGTTTGCATCGATGATGCAGACGGCGCCCGGCATTTCCTGAAGCACGCTGCGGCGCACGGTGTAGCGCTTCGCCGTGCCGCCGGAGGGAATCGAGCCGGTGGAGATATTGTCGTAGTCGATCGGCGTGTTTGCGAGCATCCGCTTGTCGCCCTTCGATGAAAGCATTGGCGTCAGGATCAGCGTCAGCGCGATCACTGCCGTGCCGAACAGCAGCGACAGATTGAGCACGCCCGTCCGGCGGGACTGGCTCGCCACCAGATCCTTGTCCTGAACTGTCCTCCAGAAATCCTCGTCCACCATTCCAGCCTCACAAACACCTCAGAGAGCGGGGCGAAGCACCCTTCCCAAGCTTCGACCTCACCACAGCTGCCCGAAACCGGCGCGGCCAATGATCGGGGCGCGCCGAAACTGATAGGCTCGATTGTGAAGGAGGGTGATAAACTTTTGATTAATAAATCTTGGAATTTAGGGGAGTTGACCGGCGTTGACGCTCGGTTTTCCTCCGATCACAGACAAATTTATTAATGAGACGCGGCAGCACCCGGAATGCCGCCTTCCGCCCTGCGCCTAAAGGAGATCCATCAGGAACGGGATCAGCGGCTCGTCCGCCGGCGGCATCGGGTAATCACGCAAGGCCTTCGGGCGCACCCATTTGATCAGCTGGCCCTCCCGCCCCTCGGCAAAACCCTCATAGCGCCGGCAGATGTAGAGCGGCATCAGCAGGTGAAAGTCGTCGTAGCTGTGGCTCGCGAAGGTGAGAGGTGCAAGGCAGGCGACCTTGGTGCGAATTCCGAGTTCCTCTTCGAGTTCGCGAATCAGCGTCTCCTCCGGCGTTTCGCCGGCCTCGACCTTGCCGCCGGGGAACTCCCAGAGGCCGGCAAGCGGCTTTCCTTCGGGCCGTTGCGCCAGGAGAATGCGCCCGTCCGAGTCGACTAGCGCACAGGCTGCAACGAGCACGATCTTCTTTGCCGCTACTTCCATGCGTCAGATCCTCGGCGTGCGATAAAGGTAATCATAAACCTCGGAGAAACCGGCTTTCCGGTAGAGCGCGATTGCTGCCGTGTTGGCGGCTTCCACCTGCAGCCAGGCCTTTCTGGCGCCGCGCAGGCGTGCCCAGCGCAGTGACGCGTCGAGAAGCGCCCTGCCGACGCCCCGGCGCCTGACGGACTCCGCCACCGAGAACTGCATGATGCCGGCCAGGTCGTTGTCGTGAACGACGAGCGACACGGCCGTGGGGCCGAAGTCGCGATCCTCGAAGAGAAAAAGGCCGCATTCGGGTTTGATGGCGTTGATGATCTCGGCCAGCACCGGCTTGGTCGCCGGATCGCCCTTGCCGATCTGGAGCCTCGCGTCGACAAAACGGCCGAGATCCTTGATCGGCAGGTGGTCCATGCCCTCGCCGAGCTCACCCTGCGCGAGATCGAGCTCCATGACGAGGCTGCGGCTGAAGGATGTCCAGGCTTCGCCGTCCATGTAGGCGATGAGTTGCGGCGGTGTGAGCGGGGTCTGCCGGACCGTAAGCGGCCGGCCATGTTCGGCAAAGCGCCGCGCCGCCTTCTCGAGCCGGATGGCAATGTCGCGATAATCGGACGGATCGAGCGGATTGATCGAATTCAGGCGCTTGGAGGGATGCCCGGCGGTCAGTCGTATAAGCCAGCTGCCGTCATAAACGACCGTCGCGGCGGGCCAGGCGCGAAAGCCCACCGCTTCGAGGCGCCGCACACTGGGAAGATCAACCATGCTTGCTCCAACCGCCCCGCTCTCGACCGGCGGCCGTCTGTCGTTCGATGTCATATCCCGTCCCGATCAAGCGAGCGACCGCATCAGCTTCTGTAATCGCCGTTGATCTCGACATATTCCTTGGTGAGGTCGCAGGTATAGACCGTTGCGCGACCCGGACCGAGGCCGATGTCGACGCGGATCGGAATGTCCTCGCCCTTCATCACGGCGGTCGCTGCCGCTTCCGAATAGGCCGGATCGCGCTCGCCCTCGACGGCGACGCGGACGTCGCCGAACCAGATCGCCAGCCTGTCGCGCTCGGCCATCTCGCCGGACTTGCCGACCGCCATGACCACCCGGCCCCAGTTGGCGTCCTCCCCGGCAACCGCCGTCTTGACAAGCGGCGAGTTGGCGATCGAAAGCGCGATGCGCTTGGCGGCAGCGTCGTTCTCAGCGCCCTCGACGGTCACTTCCACCATCTTGCGCGCGCCTTCGCCGTCGCGCACGACCTGCAGCGCCAGGTCACGCAGCAGGTCGTTGAGCGCCCTCCCGAAGGACTGGAGCCGCGCATCGCCCGCATCCTCCACCCTCGCCTGCCCGTCCTTGGCCGCAGCGCCGGTGGCAAACAGCATCAAGGTGTCGGAAGTGGACGTATCGCTGTCGACCGTCACGGAATTGAAGCTGGGGCCGACGCCGGCCGAAAGCAGCGCCTGCAGTGCGGCGGGTGCGATGTCGGCATCGGTCACCACGAAGGAAAGCATGGTCGCCATGTCCGGCGCGATCATGCCGGCACCCTTGGCGATGCCGTTGATGGTGACCGTGACGCCGCCGATCTCGGCGCTACGGGTCGCGACCTTGGGATAGGTGTCCGTGGTCATGATCGCATTGGCGGCCTCGAACCAGAAGTCCTCCTTGGCCGATGCCGCGAGCCCGTCGAGCACGCCGGCAAACTTGGTGGCGTCGAGCGGCTCGCCGATCACGCCCGTCGAGGCCAGGAAAATCTCGCCCTCATTGCAGCCGACCGCCCGGGCGGCGGACTGCGCGGTGAGTTCGGTCGCCTCTTTGCCCTTCTTGCCGGTGAAGGCGTTGGCATTGCCCGAATTGACGACCACGGCACGTGCGTGACCGCCCGGGAGATTTCTACGGCAGAAGTCGACGGGGGCGGACGGGCACTTCGAACGCGTGAAGACACCGGCCACCGCCGCCGGCTGATCGAAGACCATAATCAACACGTCAGTGCGGTTCTTGTACTTGATCCCCGCGGCGGCGGTCGCCATGCGCACGCCGCGAAGGGGCGGCATTTCAGCAAAGGTTTTCGGAGCGAGCGGAGAAACGGTACCGGACATGGCGAACCCTGTTTGAATGCCTTTGATCACCATGGTTACGAGCAACCATGGTGATCTTTTCCATTGTTTCAGAGCGGGATGCGCGCGGAACGCCGCGCACACTTTTCCTCATCCCGCTCCAAATGGTGCGAGAAATGCCCGAGCGACATTCAGCCGCCGGGCATCCCGATCCTTGTCTTGACGAGCGGCTGGCGCGACGAACGCCTCTTCTCCGCTCTGGCACGGGACCGTCCTTGAGGTTGGCGGCCCCGAAAAAGCTACTGGCCTTGGCGCGCCTTGCCGGCGTCTTCATAGGCCTTCTTCAGCGCCGGATCGGAAATCTCGACGCCGGTCGCCTTTTTGGCAGTGTCCAGCAGCGCAAGGTACTTGTCGCGCATGACGAGCTGACGAACCTGCGGCTCGACCTGCTCGAGCGTCGGCGGCGCCTGCGGACGCTTGTCCTCGACCAGGATCACGTGGAAGCCGAACTGGGTCTTGACCGGCATCTTTGTATAGCTGCCCTTCTCGAGCGCGAAAGCAGCCGTCTCAAATTCCGGCACCATCCGGCCCTTGGTGAAGTAGCCGAGGTCGCCGCCATCGTCCTTGTTCGGATCGGTGGACTTGGCCTTGGCGAGTTCGACGAAGCTCTTGCCGGCGTCCAGTTCCTTGATGATCGCCTTGGCCTCGTCCTCGGTCTTGACGAGGATGTGGCGGGCCTTGACTTCTTCCTGCGCCGGGATGGCGGCGATTTCCTTGTCGTAGCGTGCCTTGACCTCTTCCTTCGTCACCGCATCGACGACGTGCTTCTTGAAGAAGGCGTTGTGAAGTTCGCGCTCGGTTAGGAAGGCGACACGCTGCTTGAAGGTCGCGTCGTTCTGCAGGCCTTCCTTCTCGGCATCCTTGACGAGCAGCTTGACGTCGATGACGGCGGAAAGGGCTGCGGCGCGCTTCTGTTCGTCGGGCATCCGCTGGAGCTGCGGATCGAGGCTGGTGATCGCGAGATCAAGCTCCGACTGACGGATTTCCTGCCCGCCGACCTTCGCGACGACCGGATCGGTCCCTTCGGCGCGGGCGACGCCTGCGGCCATCATCGCGACCAGCGCCGCGGCCGCCAGGGTCTTGTATCTAGACATGTTTCTTACCTTTCACCATTGGCCGCCAGCGCGATTGCCTCCGGCCCTTCGAGGGGGGCTGCACAACACCAGAATGTGGCGGTTCTGTAGCCGTCCGGCCGCGCAAGTGCGTTGACATAATCCGACCCCCCTCTTATCTGTCACGCAACCTCGCGTCCAGAACAGTTTCCGGGCGTTTCACGGCATTAGACGGTTTTTCGAGCCGGACCTGAAACCCCCAGGGCGATAAATAAGGAAAGGACCATTCGGATGGTCAGTCTCGGCGGCCTTGCCCGCAAGTTGTTTGGTTCCGCCAACGATCGCCGCGTCCGCGGCTACCAGGGTCGGGTGGACGCGATCAACGCTCTCGAAGCCGACATGAAAACGCTGAGCGACGAAGCGCTCGCTGCAAAGACGGTGGAGTTTCGGAGCCAACTCGGCGAAGGCAAGACCCTCGACGACCTCCTTGTGCCGGCCTTTGCCGTGGTGCGCGAGGCCGCCCGCCGCGTTCTCGGCCTGCGTCCCTTCGACGTCCAGCTCATCGGCGGCATGATCCTGCACGAGCGCTCCATCTCCGAAATGAAGACCGGCGAAGGCAAAACGCTGGTGGCGACGCTGCCCGTCTACCTTAACGCGCTCGCCGGCAAGGGCGTGCATGTCGTCACCGTCAACGACTATCTCGCCCAGCGCGACGCCAGCATGATGGGGCGGATCTACGGCTTCCTCAGCCTGACGACGGGCGTCATCGTCCACGGCCTCACCGACGAGCAGCGCCGCGACGCCTATGCCTGCGACGTCACCTACGCGACCAACAACGAGCTCGGCTTCGACTATCTGCGCGACAACATGAAATACGAGCGCGCCCAGATGGTGCAGCGCGGTCACTTTTTCGCGATCGTCGACGAGGTGGACTCGATCCTGGTCGACGAGGCGCGCACGCCACTGATCATCTCCGGCCCGCTCGACGACCGCTCGGATCTCTACAATACGATCAATGACTTCATTCCGCTGCTGTCGCCGGAAGACTACGAGATCGACGAAAAGCAGCGCTCGGCCAATTTCTCGGAGGAGGGCACCGAGAAGCTCGAAAACCTCTTGCGCCAAGCCGGGCTCCTAAAGGGCGAGTCGCTCTACGACATCGAGAACGTGGCGATCGTCCACCACGTCAACAACGCGCTGAAGGCGCACAAGCTGTTCACGCGTGACAAAGACTATATCGTGCGCAACGGCGAGATCGTCATCATCGACGAGTTCACCGGCCGCATGATGCCGGGGCGTCGCTACTCCGAAGGTCAGCATCAGGCGCTGGAAGCCAAAGAAAAGGTGCAGATTCAGCCCGAGAACCAGACGCTCGCCTCGGTCACCTTCCAGAATTACTTCCGCATGTACGAAAAGCTTGCCGGCATGACCGGCACCGCGGCGACGGAAGCCGAGGAATTCGGCAACATCTACGGCCTGGAAGTGGTCGAAGTGCCGACCAATCTGCCGATCAAGCGCCTCGACGAGGACGACGAGGTCTATCGCACCGCGGGCGAGAAGTACAAGGCGATCATCGACGAGATCAAGGCGGCCCACGAGCGCGGCCAGCCGATGCTCGTCGGCACCACCTCGATCGAGAAGTCCGAGCTGCTCGCCGATATGCTGAAGAAGAGCGGCTTCTCGAAATTCCAGGTGCTGAACGCCCGTTACCACGAGCAGGAAGCCTATATCGTCGCCCAGGCCGGCGTGCCGGGCGCCGTCACCATCGCCACCAACATGGCCGGCCGCGGCACCGACATCCAGCTCGGCGGCAACCCGGACATGCGCATCCAGCAGGAACTGGCCGAGGTCGAGCCCGGCCCCGAGCGCGATGCGCGCGAAAAGGCGATCCGCGAGGAGGTGCAGAAGCTCAAGGACAAGGCGCTCGCCGCCGGCGGCCTTTATGTCCTTGCCACCGAACGCCACGAAAGCCGCCGCATCGACAACCAGTTGCGCGGCCGCTCCGGCCGCCAGGGCGACCCGGGCCGCTCGAAGTTCTTCCTGTCGCTGCAGGACGATTTGATGCGCATCTTCGGCTCCGACCGCATGGACGGCATGCTGCAGAAACTGGGCCTCAAGGAGGGCGAGGCGATTGTCCATCCGTGGATCAACAAGGCGCTCGAACGCGCCCAGAAGAAGGTCGAGGCCCGCAACTTCGACATCCGCAAGAACCTCTTGAAATATGACGACGTGCTCAACGACCAGCGCAAGGTCATCTTCGAGCAGCGTCTCGAACTCATGGACGCGGAAAGCGTCACCGAGACGGTCACCGACATGCGCAACGAAGTGATCGGGGATATCGTCGCCAAGCGCATTCCCGAGCGAGCCTATGCCGAGCAGTGGGATGCGGAAGGACTTAAGGCCGACGTCCAGCAATACCTCAACCTCGACCTCCCGATCACCGAATGGGTCGCCGAGGAAGGGATCGCCGAGGACGACATTCTGGAGCGCATCACCGCCGCCGCCGACAAGGCCGCCGCCGAGCGCGCCGAGCGCTTCGGGCCGGAGATCATGCAATATGTCGAGCGCTCGGTCGTGCTGCAGACGCTCGATCACCTCTGGCGCGAGCACATCGTCAACCTCGACCATCTCCGCTCGGTCATCGGCTTCCGCGGCTACGCCCAGCGCGACCCGCTGCAGGAATACAAGTCCGAAGCCTTCGAGCTCTTTCAGGCCCTGCTCGTCAATCTCCGCCAGGCGGTATCGGCGCAGCTGATGCGCGTCGAACTGGTGCGCGAGGCGCCCCAGGAGCCGCAGCCGCTGCCACCTATGGAAGCCCATCATTTCGACCCGATTACCGGCGAGGACGACTTCGCGCAGGCGGCGCTTGGCGCCGCCTCCCCGGCAAAGCGCAACGCCGCAGACCCCTCCACTTGGGGCAATGTCGGGCGCAACGAGCCCTGCCCCTGCGGTTCGGGGAAGAAATACAAGCATTGCCACGGAAGCTACGAAGCCTGACGAGATGCCGCCTCCGGGCGGCATTTTCGCGTCCGAGACCGCGCCGCAGAGCGGCCTGCTGAACCGTTTGTTAACGCTGTTCTGGCAGAAGTGATGCCCTGTATTGCGTAATCTCAGGGTGTCTTCGTGTTGATGGCGGTATGTCAAACGGCCGGACGAATGCTGCCGTCGGCGCTGAGGCACCGCCTGTCCGATTCCGTGCAGCGGCTCCTGCCCGTGCTCACCGGCTCCGATACCCGCAGTCGCGCCCAGCGCATGGCGCTGATCGCCTTTGCGATCCGCATCCTAAGCGCGGCAATCGCCTTCGCCTCGCAGATCTTTCTCGCGCGCCTGATGGGCGAGTTCGAATACGGCATCTTCATCTTCGTCTGGGTGATGACGGTCCTGTTCGGCAATCTCTCCTGCCTCGGGCTCCCCACCGCGGTTATCCGGTTCCTGCCGGAATACAGCACCACTTCGGAGCTTGCGGAAATCCGCGGCCTGACGACGACGGCGCGCATCTTCGCCCTCCTTTCCGCAACCGCCCTTGCCGCGATCGGCGCAGCGGGTCTGTGGCTCTTCGGCACGGCAATCGAGAGCTACTACTTCGTGCCCCTCTATCTCGGCCTCATTACCCTGCCGATGATTGCGCTCGGCGACGTGATGGACGGCACGGCGCGCGCCCATAGCTGGCCGGTTGCGGCAATGAGCCCGACCTTCCTCGTGCGGCCCTTGCTGATCCTCGCCTTCATGGTCCTGGCAACGGTCGCGGGCCTGCCGTCCGCTGCAACGACGGCGATGGCCGCAGCGCTTGCCGCGACCTATGTGACGACGCTCGGGCAGTTCGCAATAATGGTCTGGCGGCTCGACCGGCACTACCTTCCCGGCCCGATGAAAATCGAACTCAGCCGCTGGCTGCGCGTCTCGATCCCGATATTCCTCGTCGACGGTTTCGGCTTCCTCTTGACCAATTCCGACGTCGTGATCGTCGGCCTCTATGTGAAGCCGGACGACGTGGCGATCTACTTTGCCGCCGCGAAGACCATGGCGCTCGTCCATTTCGTCATGTTCGCGGTCAGGGCGGCCGCCGGCCCGCGCTTTTCGGCGGCCATGGCAGCGCGCGACCGGCATCAATTGGCGGAGATCGCCATCGAAAGCGCCCGCTGGTCGTTCTGGCCGTCACTCGCTATCGGCTGCACCGTCGTGCTGGCGGGTCCGCTGCTGCTGTCGCTGTTCGGCCCGGCCTTCCCCGCCGGTGCTCCGCTGATGGCGATACTGCTCACCGGTATCCTCGCCAAGGCCTTTGTCGGCCCCGCCGAGACCCTGTTGACGATGGCCGGACGGCAAAAGCTCTGCGTCATCCTCTATGTGGCCGCGCTCGGTGCCAATGTCGCGCTCAACGTCACGCTCATTCCGCTCTTCGGCTTGACCGGAGCGGCCTCAGCGACCGCGGGCGCGATGTTCGTGGAGGCGGCGATCCTGCATGTGGCGGTGAGGCACACCTTTGGTTTCACGCTCCTGGCACTTGCCGGCGCAAGGAGCGGTCATGACGAAAACGAGGCAATCAAGCCATGAACGGCAACATCCAGTTCCCCGGGGAAGCGAACGGAAGCGCGAACCGCCTGCTTGGCGGCCTGGCGCAACCGGCCGCCGATCCGACGCAGGCCGAACGGACCTTGATGGTGGGCAGGTCCGGCCGGCATCTGGCCATCTACCAGGCCCGCTCCGGCTACGAACTGCAGCGGGAGCTCGACTTCCTGTCCAACCGGGCGATCGAGCCGAACGTCTTCTTCACTGGCCGCTTCCTGGCGCCCGCCATGCCACGGCTGGAGGATCGGGTGATTCGCCTCGCCGTCATCCGCGACAGCAACGAGCGCAGCAGCCGCCTGCGCTTCCTGATGCCTTTCTCGATCGAAAAGCCGGGCTTCTCGATCGGCGCGCCGATCATTCGCGGCTGGTCCAATCCCTTCGGCCCCTTGGGCGTGCCGCTGCTTGACGCGGAAGACGCCGCCGAGACGATCAGCAACCTTTATACGGCGCTCGCCTCGCCCTCCTCCGGCATGCCGCAGGTGCTGGTGCTGCCGGACGTGCGCCTCAAGGGCAAATTCGCGCAGCTCGCCCGGGCCGTGGCGATCGGCGAGAACCTGCCGCTGACGGTGACCGATACCTTCGAACGGCCGATGCTCGAAAGCCTGCTCGACGGTCCAACCTATCTGCGCCAGGCGATCAGCCGGGCGCATTTCAAGGAACTGCGACGCCAGTGGAACAATCTCGAAAAACACGGCAACCTCGCCTACAGCGTCGCGCGTCAACCGGAGGAGATCCGCTGGCGGCTGGAGGAGTTCCTGGCGCTCGAGGCCTCCGGTTGGAAAGGCCGCGAACGCAGCGCCATGATCATGGACCGCTTCCGCGCCGCCTTCGCGCGGGAAGCAATCACCAATCTCGCCGAAGCCGACAGCGTCCGCATCCACACGCTCGATCTCGACGGCAAGGCGATCGCCGCGATGGTCGTGCTCATGATGGCCGGCGAGGCCTATACCTGGAAGACCGCCTATAACGAGGACTACGCGAAATATTCGCCGGGCAAGCTGCTCTTGGCCGAACTCACCGAATGGCATCTCGACGACGCCAATATCGCCCGCTCCGATTCCTGCGCCGTGCCCGACCATCCGATGATCGCCCGCTTCTGGCAGGAGCGCGAGGAGATGGGGACGCTGGTGATCGGCCTGCAGCAGAACCGCGACCGCGACGTGCGCCAGGTGGCGGCTCAGCTTCACCTCTACCGCAACACCCGCAACATGGCGCGGCTACTGCGCGAGAAGATCCGCGCGCTGGCCGGGCGCTGATGGGGCGGAATCAGCGGTCGCGCGCTGCCTCCACCTCGGCAGCAGCCCTCTCCCGCAACAGCCGCCGGATCACCTTGCCCGAAGTGGTCAGCGGCAGGCTGTCGACGAACTCGATCTCGCGCGGATATTCGTGCATGGAGAGCCTGTTCTTCACCCAGTCGCGGATCGCAGCCGCGGTCTCTTCGGCTGCGGCGACACCGGGCTTCAGCACCACATAGGCCTTGACGATCTCGGTGCGGATCGGGTCCGGCTTGCCGATCGCCGCGGCCATCTGAACGTCCGGGTGGCCGACGAGACAGTCCTCGATCTCGCCGGGGCCGATCCGGTAGCCGGACGAGGTGATGACGTCGTCGTCGCGGCCGAAAAAGGTGAAGTAACCCTCCTGATCCATGACGCCCTGGTCGCCGGTGGTCATCCAGTCGCCGATGAACTTCGCCTCGGTCGCCTTGACGTTTCGCCAATAGCCCAGGAACATCACCGGATCGGGGCGCTTGATCGCGACTTGGCCGGTCGTGCCCGGCGGCAGCACACGCCCCTCGCCGTCGATGATCGCCACCTCATGGCCGGGTGCGGCCTTGCCCATCGAGCCCGGTTTCAATACTCCGAGGTCGGCGGCCGACGAAATGACGATGTTGCATTCCGTCTGGCCGTAGAATTCGCTGACCTCGACGCCGAGCGCCTCCTTCGCCCAGTCGAAGGTCTCGCGCCCGAGCGCTTCGCCGGCCGAGCCGATCGTTCTCAGATCGAGCCTGTAGCGGTCGCGGGGCCGATCGACGGATTTGAGCAGCCTCAGCGCCGTCGGCGGAATGAAGGCGTTGCGCACATTCATCTCTTCCATGATGCGGAAGGCCATATGCGGATCGAACTTCTGCGCCGGCGAGGAAACCACCGGCACGCCGAAGAACAGCGACGGCAGCAACGCGTTCAAGAGCCCGCCCGCCCAGGCCCAATCGGCCGGCGTCCACATCCGGTCGCCCGGCTGAGGCAGGAAGTGATGGTGAAACTGGAAACCCGGCAGATGGCCGAGCAGCACGCGGTGGCCGTGCAGCGCCCCCTTCGGCGGGCCGGTCGTCCCGGACGTATAGATCATCAGCGCCGGATTGTCCGGCCCGGTATCGGCGGCGGCAAAACGGCCCTCGCCCGCCGCCAGCCGGTCGAAGAGCACCGTATCAGGCAGTTCCTCCTCTTCCGCCAGCACCACCAGCCGAAGCTCCGGCAGTTCGCTTCGGAACGCCGCAAGCCGCTCGTAGCCGAAGCGATTGGTGACGACCGCCGTCGCCCCGGCGTCCTGCAGCCGGTAGCTGAGCGCCTCGACGCCGAAAAGCAGCGCCAGCGGCAGGGCGATCGCGCCGAGCTTGTAGATCGCCGCATGGGCGATTGCCGCTTCGAAGCCCTGCGGCAGCAGAATGGCGACCCGATCGCCCGGCTTGATGCCGTGCGCGGCAAGCCCGCCGGCAAAGGCCGAGGAGCGAGCCGCGAAGGCGCCGTATGTCAGTGAATGAGGCGCGGTGTCCGGGCTGAAATGCTGCAGGCAGATACGTTCAGGGTCACGCGCCGCCCATGCGTCGCTGACGGCGACGCCGATATTGAACCTCTCCGGAATCCGCCAGCGGAATTCGCGATAGAGGTCGTCGTATGTGTCGATCTTCGGTAGCATGGGCCGCGCTGGAGTTTGCTGCAGCGCAGCAGCTAACACTTTCGCCCCGTGGAATTCAACGGGTGCGGGCCGGGTGAAGGAACTCGGAACAGGGACGAGGTCCGCTGGCATCTTGCCTGATAGAGCGAAAGCGCCGTTTCCGGTATAGTGCGGAGCTCAAGCGACCTCAGCCCGACGGCGGTCGGAGTCAAAGTCGTGCCAACCCATGCTGCATGACCTCCACATGACGCGGTAGGGAGGAGTATTCCATGGCAAACCAGATCCGGCCGCTGCAGCCGGGAGAACCCGCCCCCTCGTTCGCGCTCGCCGCGGCCAACCCTGAAGGAATGGTCTCTCTTGCCGATTTGCGCGGTCGCCCGTTCCTGATCGGCTTCTTTCGCGGTTTGCACTGCCCGTTCTGTCGACGTCAGGTGGAACAGCTTGCCGGCCTCCAGCCAGCGCTACGCGCCGCCGGGATAGAGACCCTGGCGGTGATCAACACGCCGGTCGAACGCGCTCGCCTCTATTTCCGCCATCGGCCGACGCCGGTAACGCTCCTGTGCGACCCGGATTGCCACACGCACCGGGCCTTCGGCGTGCCGCGGGGCGAATTCCTGCCCGATGGCAGCAGCGAGCGGCCCGAATGGCCCCATCGCGCATCGATGGCGCAGTTCGAGGCGGCTCGCATCAATCCTGCCGGCGTGTTCCCGGAGCCTTTGCAGCCCATGGAAGCCAACGTTGTCCTCAACGCCAGCGACGGCTTCGACCTCGACGAAGCGGACAAAGCGATCCTGGCGGACCATGGCACCCAGCTCGTCGGGCATTATCTGGTCGACGCCACCGGCATCGTCGGCTGGGCGCAAATCGAGGCGCGCGACGGGCCGAACGACCTCTGCACCTTCCCAACCGCGGCGCAGATCCTTGCCGCCGCCGAAAACCTCGGACGCTGACCCGGAGCGGAAGTCCGCCGGAGTATCTTTTTCGGTGACGAAAGACGGGGTAGCAAGTGGTGCCCCATGCCGGGGTCGAACCAGCACTCCTTTTGGGAACTCGATTTTGAGTCGAGCGCGTCTACCAATTCCGCCAATGGGGCAAGGCTCAAGCGATATCAGCGGTTTGGGATTTACACGATCGTTTTCGCGCCGGTCAATCGAGAAATTGCGATTTTCGCAGCGGCGATCACAAAAGCGTGCGGCCGGGGACCGGTGACGGCGATTTACAGCGGAACCGAACCTACATAAGAAGACGGGCGCCGTTTCGCCGCCCTTGCGAGGTATTCATGATCGAGGCTTCCGCCGCCACGCGCCAGCAACTGCTTCTCGCCCTCGTCGTCACGCTCGGCATGGCGGCGACCGTCGGTGGCGCGCTCGGTTTCGAGCATATCGGCGGCTACATCCCCTGCGCCCTCTGCCTCATGCAGCGCGACCCTTATTACTACGGCATTCCGCTCGGCCTCGTCGCCATTGTCGCCAGCGTGCTGAAACTGCCGGCCTGGACGACGCGCGCGCTGCTCGGAATCGTCGGCGTCCTGATGCTCGTCGGCGCCGGGATCGGCGTCTATCACGCCGGTGCTGAATGGCATTTCTGGGAGGGTCCGTCGACCTGCGCGACGACCGCCCAGGGCATCTCCTCAAATGTCGGCGACCTGCTCGGCGATCTTGACGCGAAGCACGCTCCGTCCTGCACCGACGCGGCGCTGCGCGTCCTTGGCCTGTCCTTCGCCGGCTGGAACGTCATCGCCAGCCTGATCCTCGCGGCGATCGCGCTGCGGGGCGCCGCCAAGGCGTAAGGTCGCAACCGCTCACGCCAAGATATTCGCATTGACCTGAAAAAAGGCACGGCCTTACGGCTGCAGCTCGACATCCCAGTAGAGATAGTCCATCCAGCTTTCGTGCAGATGGTTCGGCGGGAAGAGCCGTCCATTGTTGTGCAGGTCCTGCACGGTCGGCTGGTACGGCCTTTGATGCGGGAACATGTGGGCCTGCTTCGGCAGCTTGCTGCCCTTGCGCAGGTTGCAGGGCGAACAGGCTGCGACGACATTTTCCCAGGTCGTCTGGCCGCCATGCGCGCGCGGGATCACGTGGTCGAAGGTCAGATCGTCCGGGGATCCGCAATACTGGCATTCGAACTTGTCGCGCAGGAAGACGTTGAACCGGGTGAAGGCCGGAAAGCGCGACGGCTGGACATAGCTTTTCAGGCAGACGACGCTCGGCAGCCGCATCGAGAAGCTGGGAGAGGAGACGGAGTGTTCGTATTCGGCAAGGATTATCACGCGGTCGAGAAAGACCGCCTTGATCGCGTCCTGCCAGGACCAGAGCGACAAGGGGTAATAGCTCAGCGGCCGGTAATCGGCGTTCAGCACAAGCGCCGGCAGGGCCTGAGGTGAGACTGCAATCGTCAAGCGTATTCTCCTGAGCGATTCGGCATCTGCATCTTCTATATTAGGCCTGTTGCGACAGGATTGTGAAGCCGGAAAGAAAAACCAAACAAAGGATTCGCTTTTCTCTTCAAGGCGTCACGGGCAGCGCATCACGCCGCATCTCACGCGCATAGTAAGCCCAGAAAAGCCGGGCCGCGACGCTCCGCCAGGGGGACCAAGAGGCGGCGAGCGAATCGATTTCGCTTGCCGTCGGCCGCAACTCGAAACCGAGCGCGTGACCGACGGCGTTCTGCAGCGCCACGTCGCCGGAGGGAAAGACGTCCGGATGGCCGGCGCAGAAGAGCAGATAGACCTCCGCCGTCCAGCGCCCCACACCCTTGATCGCCGTCAGCTCGTGGATCGCTGCGGCCGCCTCGATGTTGCAGATGCCGTCGAGATCGATCTCGTCCGTAACCGCCGCGGTCGCCACCCGCCGCAGCGTATCTGCCTTGGCGCGGGAAAGACCGAATTGCCGGCAGGCATCGTCGTCAAGCGAAAGCACGGCGTCGGCGCTGATCTCGCCGAGCGACGCCTCCATGCGGCTCCAGATCGCCGCCGCACTCGCCTTGGAGACCATTTGCGAGACGATGATATTGGCAAGGCCGCGATAGCCCGGATCGGTGCGCCTGAGCGGCACCGGCCCGGCCTTGTCGAGGACGTGCTCCAGGCGGGCGTCGAGCATCACGAGACCCGCGAGGCCAGCCTCGATATCGTCGCTTGTGCGAATGATCCGCATGCACCCTCCAAAATAGCGGATGACCTTTATACAGCTTCCATGGCAAAGGAGCACAATGCCCGTTCCGCCGCCAGCACAACCGGTTTTCCGCTTCGCCCCAAGCCCAAACGGCTTGCTGCATCTCGGCCACGCATTGTCAGCCATTATCAACCACGACATGGCGAGCGCGATGGGCGGCCGTTTCCTGCTGAGGATAGAGGACATCGACCGGGCGCGCTGCCGTCCGGAGTTCGAGGCGGCGATTTTCGAGGACCTCGCCTGGTTGGGTCTCATCTGGGAAGAACCGGTGCGGCGCCAATCAGATCAGCTCGATCTTTATGCGGCAGCGCTCGAACGCTTGAGAACCATGGGGCTGGTCTATCCTTCCGTCATGACCCGCGGCGAGATCAAAACGGCGGTGGCGGCGCATGAGGCGAGCGGAAGGGCATGGCCCCACGATCCGGACGGGACGCCCCTTTATCCGGGCCGCGAGCGTGCGCTGACGGCAAGCGAGCAGGCGGACCTCGTCGCGGGCGGCCGTCCCCACACCTGGCGGCTCGACGTGGCGAAGGCGGTCGGCCGCCTTGCCGAACCGCTCCTGTGGCGCGAGACCGGGGAAGGTCCGGCCGGGGAAACCGGCCTGATCGCGGCGGATCCGGGTGTCTGGGGCGACGTCGTCCTGTCGCGCTCGGACGCGCCCTCGAGCTATCATCTTTCGGTGGTCGTCGACGACGCCCTGCAGGGCATCACCCATGTCGTGCGCGGCCGCGACCTCTACCACGCAACCTCCATCCACCGCCTGCTCCAGCGGCTTCTCGACCTGCCGGAGCCGGTCTATCATCATCATCGCCTGATCCTCGGGGCGGACGGCAGGAAACTGTCGAAGAGCAACGGGGACACAGGTATCGCCGCCTTCCGCACCGCCGGTCGCTCGCCGGCGGAACTGCGCGCCATGGTCCTGGAGGCGGCATAAAGCCGTCCTATTGGGAGGGCGGTCCCTCGCCGCGCCCTTGGAAGCTGCGTGACACCATGCGCTTGACCTTGAACTTCAGGATGGCGGCATTGATCTCGGCGCCGATGATGAAGATCGCCCCGACCATGTAGAGGAAAACCAGCACGATCACGATCGAGGCGAGGCCGGCATAGGTTGCCACATAGTTGGAGAAGGCCGCCAGATAGGATGCGAAGGCATAGGCGCCGATCGACCACAGAAGCAGCGTCAGCAGGATGCCGGGCAACACGTCGACGATCTTGCGGTGCCCGTCCGGCAGCCACAGATGCGACACCAACAGCCCCATCGTCAGCATCGCGAGCGCCAGCGCCAGGCCCCAATTGTCGACGGTCGCCAGCACGGCGTCGAGCCAGGGCAGCCATTGGTCGGCATTGCGGACGGCCAGCGGGACGGCGACCAGCAGAATGCTGATGACGGCGAGGATCAGGACGCCGGCAAGCACGAAGCCGAGGCTGGCGAGCCGGGTTATGTACCACGGGCGGCTTTCCGCCACGCGATAGGCCCTGTTCAGCGCAATTCGCAGCGCTTCGACGCCGTTCGAGGCGAAATAGGCGGCCGCGACGACGGAAAGCGTCAAGACTCCGCCGCGCTGGATGGTCAGCACCTCGACGATCTCATCGGCGACGGGCTTGGCGATCGATTCGGGCCAGGCATCGAAGATCAGGTGGACGGCCGTCACCGCGAATTGGTCGGCCCCGAGGAAACTGCCGAGCGCAGTGCCGAAGATCAGGAAGGGGAAGACCGCCATCAGCGACGACAGGGCCACATGGCTCGCCATCGCCCAGCCGTCGTCCTCGCTGAAATGCCAGAGCGCATCGAACACGACCTTCCAGATGATGCGAAGCGATGCCGGCATTCCGTCTCCTGTGGTGCCCGCCCTTCCGCGTGACCGGCTACGCGCTATGCCTGTGGCGACGCGCCACCAGGACGCAAGTGCGCGCAATTCAATTGTTTCCCAATCGTGAATATGGGAAACGGGACAGGTATTTCTACAGGAATCGACCGGATGTCTGAACGCCCCACCATTATCGTCACCGGCTGCTCATCCGGCATCGGCGCCTATTGCGCGCGCGCTCTGAAAAGCGACGGCTGGCGCGTCTTCGCGACCGTCCGGCGGCCGGAGGACCAGGCGGAGCTCGAACAGGAAGGCATCGAAACCTTCCTCATGGATTATACCAGGCCGGAGACGATCGCCGCCCTGGTGGAAGCCGTGATGGCGCTGAGCGGCGGGCGGATCGATGCGCTCTTCAACAACGGTGCCTATGGCCAGGCGGGCGCGGTCGAGGACCTGCCGACGGAAGCGCTGCGGCTGCAGCTCGAAACCAACGTGATCGGCTGGCACGATCTGACGCGCCGCGTCATTCCGGCGATGCGGGCTCGGGGCGGCGGCCGCATCGTGCAATGCTCGTCGATCCTCGGTCTCGTCCCCTATCGCTGGCGCGGCGCCTACAACGCCTCGAAATCCGCGCTCGAGGCCCTGTCGCTGACATTGCGGATGGAGCTTGCCGGCAGCGGCATCGAGGTCAGCCTGATCGAGCCGGGGCCGATCACGTCGAAGTTCACCGCCAATGCGCTTGCCTATGTCGAGCGCTTCATCGACCTCAAGAATTCCGTCCACCGGGCGGCGTACGAGAAACAGCTGAAACGCCTGCGCGGCGAAAGCAAGCCGGTCCGCGGAAGGCTCGGACCGGAGGCCGTTTATCACGTTCTGAAACACGCTTTGACGTCGCGCCGGCCGAGGCCGCATTATGTCGTGACCAGGCCCGCCAAACAGGGTGTGCTGCTCAAGAAACTCCTGCCGGCGGCGCTGTTCTACAGTATCATCGGCCGACTCGGCTGATTGAATAGAAGGAGCGATGACATGCCCAGTTTCCTGACCGCCGTGACATTGTTCGTCATGGGCCTGGTTGCGATCGTGCTCATCCGCGGCCTGTTGAACATGGCCCGCAAGGGCAGCGGCAATACGTCCAACAAGCTGATGCAGACGCGCATAGCGTTGCAGGCGCTGGCACTCGTGCTGATCATGCTGACACTGTGGGTCACCGGCGGTGGCCGGCCGAGCTGAGGACCAAGCGAAGTCACGATGGTCAAGCTCAACAAGATCTACACCCGGACCGGCGACAACGGCACGACCGGCCTCGTTGCCGGCCCGCGCCGCTCGAAGAGCGATCTCCGCGTCGATGCCTATGGAAGCGTCGACGAGGCGAATGCCTTCGTCGGCTTAGCGCGCCAGCATACCGGCGACAGGCCGGATCTCGATCAGATGCTGATGCGTATCCAGAACGATCTCTTCGATCTCGGCGCGGATCTCGCCACACCCGAGACCGGCGAGAAGCAGGACTATGAGCCGCTAAGGATCGTCGCCGCCCAGGTGGCTCGCCTCGAGGCCGAGATCGACCGGCTGAATGCCGATCTCGAGCCGCTGCGCTCCTTCGTGCTGCCTGCCGGCAGCGCCGCCTCCGCAGCGCTCCATGCCGCTCGCACCGTCGCCCGCCGCGCCGAACGGCAGATGGTGGCGCTTGCCGAGGCCGAAGGCGAGATCGTCAGCCGCGAGGCGGTTGCCTATATCAACCGGCTCTCCGACTTCCTGTTCGTCGCCGCCCGTTGGGCGAACGACATGGGACGCGCCGACGTCCTTTGGGTTCCGGGCAAGAACAGATAGGCTCGCGCAAAATCACGCTTCGGGGATCGCATGTTCATACCGCTGCACGACAGGAACGCCCTGAAGCATATCGACATGCAATATGTGACGGTGACGCTGATCCTCGTCAATTTCACCGTCTGGCTCTTCACCGTACCGATCGCCACCGAGGAGTTCGCCAATGCCGCCGTGCTCGGTTTCGGCTACATCCCGGCGATTGTGTTCGACTACGCCATTCTCGACCCCTCCCTTGCGCTCGTCCCGGACGAGTTCACCTTTGTCACCTATTCCTTCCTGCATGGCGACTTCACCCATCTGGCGATGAACATGCTGTTTCTCTGGGTCTTCGGCGACAATGTCGAGGACGCGCTCGGGCACGTCCGCTTTCTCCTGTTCTATCTGCTGTGCGCCGCCGCCGGCGCGCTGGCGCACGGGCTCATCGATCCCGCCTCTGAAGCGCCGCTGATCGGCGCCTCCGGTGCCGTCTCCGGCGTGGTCGCCGCCTATTTTCTGCTGCACCCGAAGGTCCGGGTCTGGGTGCTCGTGCTTTTCCGCATTCCCTTGCCGCTGCCCGCCGCCATCCCGCTCGCCTTCTGGATCGGCCAGCAGTTCTACATGTTCGCTGTCGATCCGGGCGGCAGCGTCTCCTGGACCGCCCATATCGGCGGCATCCTTGCCGGCCTCGTTCTCGTGATCGTTTTGCGACGCCGCGGCGTGCCGCTTTTCGATCGCACCATTGTCAGCCCCCGCGCCGTCGAACACGAGTCTGGGCCTGTCGAGGGAACGGAGACGCCCCTGCCGGGCAAGCGGAAACCGCCGACCCCCTGGGGCCGTCCGACCTAAGGAACGGAGCGGGCGGTCCCGATCTGACGATTATACGCTGCGATTTCAACAGATTACGCGGTCTTCAGGCGCAGGGAAAGGTTTCCGCCTCAGGCCCTCCCGCCCGCTTGCCGGAAGCTTGTCTTACGTGTACGTAAACGTTAATAAAAGTTCGCGGGCTAATATCGGTTTAGCGTTGCGGTTGGCGATTGTAATTGGAGAAAAAACGCGTATCGATGTCGCCAATCGACAATCAGGCCGCTTTGTTAAGGCGCATTTTCCTGCGAACGCTGCTGGAGGGAAAGAATCCATGAAAATCCTGGTAACGGTGAAACGGGTCGTCGACTTCAACGTCAAGATCCGGGTGAAGGCGGACGGTTCGGGCGTCGAGCTTGCCAATGTCAAGATGTC